>CAZMPN010000005.1:0-107525 GCA_964568395.1 uncultured Helicobacter sp.
GTTTTCGCTTCATTGTATTTTTGGTTTAGATAGTACACCCCGCCAAGGCTTCCCAGAAGCAAGGTTAAAAGCACGATGATCAAAATGCTTTGGTTGTTTTTCACTTTTTTATTCCTCTCATTTAGTAATAGGCGGCATCAGTGCGTCTGCCATCATAGGGAAGACTATGAAAGAGCCGAGCGCCGGCAAGATAAACATAAAAACTATCATCGTCAGATATAGGTTGGTTACGGCCGCTTTTTTCTCTATCTCAAAGAACTCCGCGTCTTTTATCTCCTTGGATTGCGTCTCAAAGATCGTCTTTACGCCGATACCGGTCTCTTCGGCTAGCTTCAGAAAATGGACGAAATTCGCCAAATTCTTACTTCCGGTTCTCTTTATCAGGTTGTTGTAGGCTACCTCGCTGGAGTAGGTCGACAGCTCGGTCTGGAGTATGCCTATTTCCGCCAGCAGGTCTTGGCTTAGTATCTCCTTGCATCTTGAGGAGACCTCTTTGAGGGCGTTGTTGAGACCGCCGCCCGCCTCCAAAATAATGATGACCAGATCAAGAAAGGTCGAGAGGCTCGAGTCTATCCTTTTGGCGCGCTCGTTTTTTAGCGACGAGAGATAGATGTTCGGCAAAAAGAGAGCCACGCAAAGACCAAATATCGCAAGCCCGAAAGAGGCCTCTTTGTCGAATACGAACCAAGGAAACAGGGCTAGAAACAGTCCCGTACCCCATGCGGCGTACCTCACTTGGTCGTATTCGTTTTTGTTTATTCCGGCTTTCGCCAGCTTCCATTTGAACTCCTGAGATTTTTGCCCATGCTCCGAGCCTTGCAGAAGTATCTCCGACCTGTTTTCCTTTAAAACGGAGAGTATCCTATCTACGTTTTTTCTTTTTTGCATAGAAACGTACGCCAGATAAGCGCCAAATCCGGCAACCGCAAGAGCCAAAACCGCTATAAAAAATCCAAGCATCAGCGCACCTTCGTCAGCAGGCTATTGAGGAAAAGCCCAAGAGATACCCACACTATAGTGACCATAAACTCGAGCTTGCCCTTGTCGGTTTCAAAGAAGTATTTGCTCATGTTGCCGTTAAAGCTGTTGTCCATCATGATATATATGAGAGCGAGTATCACGATAATCAGATAGCTCCCGAAGCTGGCCTCCCTAGTGGCTACGTCGACTTTTCTCTGGAGTTTGACGCGGGAGTTTATAGACTCCTCAAGCTTCTCCAGCGTGTTTGAGAACTTACCGCCGCTGCTTCTGCCTATGACGACGGAGATGCCGAATATCTGAAGCTCGCTTGAGTCGACCATCTCGTATATAGCCGAAAAAGCCTTCTCTTCGCCGACGATATCCTTCTCCATCAAAAATCTCCCCATAATCTCCTGAAACACCCTGCTCTCGTTCGCATCCACGGACTTTTTTAGCGCCTGCTCGAAACCTATGCCGTTTCTCATCATCCTGACAAGCATCGAAATCGCCGCCGACAGAGAGCCGTTAAACTCCCTTCTGCGCCTATTTACGGCGATGGAGAGGACAAAAAACGGAGCATATCCGCCTATGCATAATCCCATTATTACGGAGATTATATTGTCGATCATAAAATAAAACAGCAGCCCGCCGAGAAGCGCGCAGAGAACGGCAACGGTCAAAAACAGATACTCGGAGACGGCAAAGCCGGCTTTCTTTAAGTCGACGCCTATATTTTGCGCTATCTTTATATTTTCAAACCGCTTTCTCTCTTTATATTTATAGGTGTCTATAATCGACGCCTTGTTCGTCTGGAGCTCTTTTTTCATAGAGTAGACAAGCGCGTATTTTTGTATGTTTTGGGCTACAAGATATAGTAGCAGCGCGCCGCTTACCGACGCAAGGGCTATAAGCGCTATCTCAACCAAGCAAACACCTCAAATTCGGCCATCTGTCTATAATCGCCTGATCTTTTTTGTATATACCCTCAAAAAACGAGCTATCCCAGTCGCACATTCTGGACGGAGGATACTTGGCAAGCTCTTCTAGCACCATCTCTTTCGTTATCTGGAAGCTCTCGTCGAATATCCTCTTATCCATCGTAACGCCGTAAAGCTCCATCTTTTTGATGCATCTGTTTGGCACGGACAGCGGCACATGGGAGCCTACGATTTTTTTCTCGTCTCCGTCCCTGGCTTCGCGTCTAAACTCGAATATATCGGCCAGCGACACTACGCCGCCCTCTTCCATTCTCTTTTCAAGCTCGCTGATCTTAAGCACCTTTCTGGAGCCGTCCGGAAACCTGACTAGCTGCACTATCAGGTCTACCGCGCTCACTATCTGCTGGCGGATAAAATGGCTATTCGCCGACGGCCTAGCCTCTAGATACATATTTTCTATCCTGATGACGGCTTCTTTGGTGTCATCGGCGTGCACGGTCGTCATGGAGCCCGGATGTCCGGTATTCATGGCGTTTAGCATGACCACGATTTCAGGCCCTCTACACTCGCCTACTATAATCCTTCTTGGGCTAGACCTCAGGGCGGAACGGAGCAGATACTCGAGCGTTATCTCGCCTTTTCCCTCTTCGTTGGCGGGTCTCGCCTCAAAGGCCCTGACGGCGTGGCATGGCATCTGGGGCTTTAGCTCCTTGGTATCCTCGATGGTCAAGAGCTGGTCGTTTTCGTCGATAAAGCGCGTCATGGCGTTCAGGAACGTCGTCTTGCCGCTGCTCGTACCGCCGGAGACTATGACGTTTAGCTTGCCCTCCATGACCTTTAGAAGAAAATAGGCCATCTTGAGGTCCATCTGGTCGCCGTCTATAAGCGTCTCGATAAGAAGCGGCATCTCCCTAAACTTCCTGATCGTCACATAGCTGCCCCCGGTAGCGGCGACCGGCGGTATCTGCACCTCTATCCTGGAGCCGTCGTCGAGCTTGCTAGAGGCTATAGGGTGCGCTTCGTCGACTTTCCGGTTGTTTTCGGCCAGCATCTTGTCTATAGCGCGCCTAAGCTCCCTTTCGTCCCTGAAAAAATAAGGGGTGTTTATCGTCTTTCCGTTGTAGATGATGTCTATATGCTTACAGGTATTGATAATGACGTCGTTTAGTCCATCCCCGGCTATCCTGAATATCGAGCTTACCGGGCCGTAGCCTTTGAGGTTGTCGATAATAAACTCTATTATCTCGTCCCTGGTCGATAGCTCCTTTATGTCGAATTCGCTCAAAAAAGAGGGGAGCGTCTCCCTTAGCTGCTCGACGGAGACGCTCTCCGTCGTTTTTAGCCTAGAGACGAACTTGTCGTATATCTCGTACGCTTTTTTATTGAGCTCTTTTGAGAGATATACGGCCGAAAACTTCAAATCCCCGAAACTTCTTTGGGCCGGAGCCTGTTTTTTCAAAGACGGAGCCTCCAAGACGGAGGATGTGGTTTTTTGCTCCTGCTGGTTCGAGCTTATGATATCCCTTAGGCCCATTTGAACATGCCTTTTAGTTTATCGATAAGCGAACCATCAAAGGATTGAGGCTCTTTTTTGGCTTCGCCGCCTCGTCCGTCAAGCTCGAAGTTTTGTTCGGCCATAGCCAGCAACGCTTTGTAGAAGCTGGAGTTTTTATATTGCGGATAAAGCAGCATGCCCTCGTTCCAAGCGCCCCTCATGCTCTCGGAGTCGTTTGGAAGGATATTGTCAAACCCTAGCGCCCCGCTAGCCCCGTCGTTTATTATCTGCTTTGCGTCGGACGGCGTTATGACGTTTGCGGAGTCGCTTCTGTTTACGACTATTTTTACCTTATCCTTCCATCCGGCTTTCGCCATCAGCTCCACATACGTCTTCAAAACGGATATGTTCGGGGTTTTTAGCTCGCTGACCACATATATCTCGTCGGCCACCTCTTGTATGGCCGTCTTTAGGTTTACATCCTCGGCAAGCCCCAAATCTATGATGACGACGTCAAATACCTTCTTGGCAAAATACAGAAACTCTACGAAAAACGCCTCTTTGTCGTCGTGGAATACCGGCTCCCTATCGGTATGTCTCTGGATGCCCGGGATGAAGTATAGGTTTTGGGAGTACTTGTATACTCCGTTTTCCAGCATATTTTTCTCGTCAAACACCGATATGCCGAACAGATCGACTATGCTCTTGACGGCTTTTGGCATACCGAAAAATATATTGCTTATCCCCTTCGTGCTGGAGAGGTCCATAAACAAGATATTTTTAAACGGATGGTTCTGCGAGAGTATATGCGCCATATTCATAGCTATCGTCGTAGTCCCGAGTCCGCCGCTTATTCCGGTGAATACCGAGATCCTAGAAAAGTTTTTTTGTTTTTTTATGACATATTCGCTTTTGGCTATGAACTCGAAAAGCTTTTCCGGCTTGTAGAGCTCAAACGGGATATAGACCTCGACGCCTCTCTGCCCCGCCTCGAGCGCAAAAGCGTAGTTGTCTGGCCCAATAACCATCGACACCATATTCGTAATTCTCAAAAATACCTTCGCGGCCTCTATCTCCGCAAGAGAGTTTACCGCAAGCACGAAAACGGTATTTTTGTATTTGTTGTTGTCGCTCTCCAGATAGGCTACGAAATACTCTATTCCGTCAAATATCGAAAGATTGACCGACGATATGCCCTCAAAATCTTTTTTTAGCCTCTGGGTTATCTTCTCGTCCTTGCCTACGACGCAGACGTTAAATTTCTTATCCTTGGTCTCTTTTTCAAACTCTTCTCTTGAAATACCTATAAGCTCTCTCACATAAAAACCTTTATTCTATAAGTCTAGGCGGCGTGTATAGCACCGTAAAGTTCGCCTGAACGCTGGCGGTCGAGGATGTTTTTGAGTCAGGCTTGTTGACGACCAGAGAATCGATCCTGACCTTTATTATCTCTTGGATTATCGTATTGGTGTTTTGTCCCGTGCTCGTCTTGCTGCCGTTTGAGACGGCTATGTAGATCTCCGGCTTCGAATCAAGCGGCGGCACTACGTACGGCGTCGGCCAGTTGCTTTTTGTCTGGAGCGACGTCAGTATGGAGTTTAGATTGTTGGCAAGGGCGTTAGAACTAGTAATGCCGGCTGTTCTCAGCTTCAGCGTAGCCAAAGAGACGAAAGTGGCCGCATCGACCGTATCGCTGTTAAAAAAATTCGGAAATCCGGTGCTAAGGCCGTTTAACGTTTGGTTGATATTCCCGAAGGCCGGATTGTTGTCGTTTTCCAAAAGCGCGATACCGCCGGTGAGCACCATATCTTGCGCGCCGAATATGATATTGTCGGCGTATTTGAGAGTCTTTTCGACGCTGCCGTTGCAAGGCGGCTGGGTGGTAGTGCCGTCATAGTTATAATACTGCGTCCTTGGGATCTCAAGCGGATAAAACGCGTTCAGGTTGTTTGGATTGTAGTTGACCCCCTTTACGCCCGCATTATCAAACGTAAGAGAGAGGGTATCGCCCACCGTCAGGTTTTTGTTGTTTATCAAAAACGGCGTTATCTTTTCGCTGCTTCCGGTAATGACGGCGGAAGAGAATACGTTGTCGATATTTAGCGCGTTCATATTGAGCGCCCTGAGCCAAAACGTCTTAAACTCATAGCGCGGAAGCGTAGCGGTAACCTTCGTATGCCACGTGTCAAACGTAAAAACAAGCTGGTTGCTCAAATCCGCCCCGAAAACTTTATTGTTTACGCTTACGGCTCTAGCGGCCGCGATCGCCATCTGCTCGTTTTTATTTTCCTGATAGTTTCTAGCCGCCGCCAAAGCCGCTTTTTCGGTCAGGTTTTTCGCCTCGAAATACGCGTTTTTGAGATACATCTGATCCGCCGCGCTTCCGGCCAACACTATAAGCCCGGTCGTAAGCAAAAATCCAAGCAGAAACTGGACTATAAAACCGCGTCTTTTCATAGCAAACTCCATATTTTGGCGCTAAATAGATTGGTAAGCAGAGCCGCCGCGAACATCGCCGGCGCGAACCCGGCGACTTTTGTTTTTAGAAACGACAGCATCGAAAGATGCAGCAACCCGGCCATTATGAAAAATACGAACATATCACCAAAACCCAAAAAAGCGGCGCAAAGCGCCCCAAATCTCAGATCGCCTCCACCAAAATCGGCAAAAAAGTAAAGCAGTATCAAAAAAATAGCCAAAACCGTACATACGGCCGCTATTTCGCTGCCTATGTTCCCTTTTTCAAAAAATTTTATAAGGAGCAACACGGCGATCGAGGGAATGGACAAAATATCCGGGATTATATGCTTTTTGTAGTCTATCACGGCTAATATGCCGCCGCCGACTATAAAAAACAGAAGAGAAAACGACACCGCAGATACCTTTTGTCTTGGTTTTTTATAACAAAACAAAATACCTTAAAAAGCTAAATCTATCTTTAAAAACGGGACAAAAATGAAATAAAACAGCTATTTGATTCCAAAAGAGTCGAATTTTTTTACAAAACCTATGTCGTTCATGCCGCCCACCTTTTTTTCCAGTAGCTTGCCACCCGGCGCGAAAAAGAGTATATTCGGGGTCGCCCTGACCGAATAGTCGCTTTTGGCCTCCTCGTCAAAGTCTAGATTGACGTAGAAAAACTGCACCTTCGCTTCATACTTTGCGTCCAGCTTGGATACGCCCTCCATCGTAGCTTTGCAAAACGGGCACCAATCGACGCCCAGTACTACCACCGAGTATTTTTTGTCGTTTTTGACAAGCGATTTGACGTCGTCGTATGGCTTTTTTTGTATATTTGCGGCGAAAAGCGCTACGGCGCACAAAATCAGCATAATGAATTTTCTAAACATCGCACCCTCCTTAGTGGCTGCAACAATGCCCGCTAGCGCAAGCATATTTGAGCGTCTCTGGCTGCAACACGCTGTGCGTAATCCCGAATCCTCGCAGCCTATCCCTTACGCCCTCCAGAAGCTCTTCGGTCTGAGACATGGTCAAATCGTCCTTTAAGACGATATGCGCCGAAAAATACTTATCCTTCGACGACGGGGAGGCCATATGCACGTCATGCAGACTATGTATCCCTCTTACTTCCATTATCGAACTCTCTACTTTTTCAATATCGTCCTTATTTGCGTCCATTAGACTATAAAAACTCTCTTTTAACACAGCGAAAGAGCTTTTTAGTATATAGAGTCCGAAGGCAATCGACAAGAGCGGGTCTATATACGGCGTATCGAGATATATCGTAGCTGCGGCGCCCACTATGACGCCAAGCGATATAGCGGCGTCGCCCAGCATATGCAAGTATGCGGCCTTCATATTCAAATCCGCATGTCCGTGATGATGGTGATGCTCAAGGTGTTCATGCTCGTGCGAGTGTCCGTGATGATGATGGTGATGATGCTCGTCCCTCAGAAGATAGGCGCTCACGCCGTTCGCCGCTAGCGCCAGCGCGGCGACCCATATGACCTGCGAAGCGTCTACGCCGCTTGGGTTCAAAACCCTTTTTACGGCCTCGAACATCACAAACAGCATCGTCGCGCACAAAAAAGCGCTATTCACAAAGGCGGCCATCATCTCCGAGCGGATAAAGCCGAACGTCATTTTGGAGTCCGCCTCCTTTGACGCGTAATATGCGGCCACGAATGCGACTCCGAGCGCGAGCACGTCGCCCAGATTGTGCAAAGCGTCCGTTATGAGCGCTAGAGAGTTCGAGAAGATACCGAATATTATCTCGGCGACCACTATCGATATATTGAGGATTCCGATAAGGAGTATTTTTCTGCTTTGCAAGTGGCAAACCCGCCTTTTTGATAATTTATATTATTTTATCAGCGGGTTCGTTAAAAAGGAGCTTAATTTTTAGGCGAATATCTTTACAAGCGCGTAGCCGCCGACTACCAGCCACACAAACAACGCAAGGGCCAGATAGATAGGCTTCATGCCTACGCCTTTTATTTTGTTCAAATTAGTCTCGATACCGAGAGCCGCCATAGCCATCGTAAGAAGGAACGTATCTATGGTGTTGATGGTGTCCACCGCAACTTTTGGAAGCAGATTTAGCGAGTTGAAGCCTACGACCACGAGAAAATAGACCGCAAACCATGGAATCATGATTTTTGCCTTCTCGCCGCCTTTTTCTCCTCCCCTGGAGAGGAAGAACGCCAATGCTACAAGGAACGGCGCCAGCATCATGACCCTGGTCATCTTGACTATTACGCCCGTATCCCCGGCCACTTGTCCGACAGCGCCGCCGGCGACGACAACCTGCGCCACCTCATGCACGGTTGCGCCGACATAAAGCCCGTACTGCTTTTCCGTAAATCCCAAAATCCCGGCATTAAACATAACCGGATACATAAACATCGCTATCGTACCGAAAAGAACGACCGTGGCAACCGCCATCGAAACCTTGTAAGCTTCGCTTTTTAGCGTACCGTCCGTAGCTATTACCGCCGCGGCTCCGCATATAGAGGCGCCGGAAGAGATCAGCATCGAAGAGTCCCTGTCAAGCCCGAACACCCTTGTTCCAAGCTGCCATCCTATGATAAAGGTGCCGACCACGATTATCGCATCTATGATGAGCGCCTCTACGCCGACGCCGAAAACTTGCTGATAAGTCACCCTAAAACCGTAAAAAACGATTGCGAACCTCAAAATGTTTTTGGACGAGAAAACAACGCCTGACGCCCATTCCGCAGGCAGCTTGTGCCTTAAGGTATTTGCGTATATCATACCGAATATTATAGCTACCACCAGCGGACTAAGCCCCAGGGCTTTCACGAAACCCATGTCGGCTATATACATTGAAGCAAACGCGAATAGCGACACAAACCATATACCGCTGAACGTATTTGCGCGATTCTCTTTTGAAAACGCCATAAATAAAACTCCCAACTTCTTATAAAAGATTATTATATCCCAAACTTAAAAATAAGTAAAATAAAATTATTTGTGGTATAATCATAAAAAGAATATATCAAGAGGCTTTGCTATGAACTTTACTATAAGACAGCTGGAGATTTTTAAAGAGGTTGCGACGACGGGGCATGTTACGAATAGCTCCGAGGCGCTAGGAATATCCCAATCCGCCATATCCATGGCCCTTCAAGAGCTAGAGTCGAATCTAAAAACAAAGTTTTTTGAAAGACGCAACAAAAAGCTGATACTGAACGAGAACGGCAGACTGCTGCTTGAAAAGGCGACTCTTTTGCTCAAAGAGTTTGAGGAGCTTGAAAACGGCTTTTTGGAAAACGGCGTCAGCGGCAGACTTAGGATAGGCGCCAGCCAAACGATAGGCGACTACATCATGCCTCAATTGATATACG
Source organism: uncultured Helicobacter sp. (assembly GCA_964568395.1). Classification (GTDB taxonomy): domain Bacteria; phylum Campylobacterota; class Campylobacteria; order Campylobacterales; family UBA6016; genus UBA6016. The sequence continues at coordinate 9,222 of CAZMPN010000005.1, forward strand.
CCTTTATGCAGAAATATCCCGACGCCAAATGCGAGCTGATAGTCGCCAACACGAAAGATATCGTCTCCATGATAGATAACGGCGATTTGGACGTAGGCTTCGTAGAGGGCTTCGTGAACGACCCGAAACTCGAGACGAAACACTGGAGGGACGATGAGCTGCTCGTCGTGGCCTCCGATAAAAAAACATATAAAAAAGATGAGTATAAGCTAGAGGAGCTATCGGTAAACAACTGGATTTTAAGGGAAAAAGGTTCCGGCACCAGAGCGATATTCGAAGAGGTGGTTGCGGACTCGTTCTCAAAAATCAATATCTTCTTGACCCTCGGACACAACGAAGCGATCAAAAAAATAGTCGAACAAAGCGACTCGCTTACATGCCTATCGAAACTGGTGGTCGAAAAAGAGCTTGAAGAGGGCAAGCTATTCGAAGTTAAAATCAAAAATCTAGTTTTTAAAAGAAAACTGCTTAGACTTCTTCACAAAGAAAAATATCAAAGCAAGCTCCTAAAAATCTTTATGGACTTTTCGGAGAGCTTTAAAGGCTAAAAAGTGCTGCCACTCTACAGACACCTAAAAGAGCTTGACGTCGTCGCCTCCGAGAGATACGGCATCCCAGAAGAGATACTGATGGAAAACGCGGCAAACGGCGTTAGGGAGTTTTTGTCCGAGAGGGGAGTAATCGGCAAAAAAACGCTGGTAGTAGCCGGCGGCGGGAATAACGGCGCGGACGGCTTGGCGCTAGCCAGAATGCTGCCCAATTGCAGCGTCCTGCAAGCCGTGGAGCCGTCAAACGCGCTATGCAAACTGCAGTTTGAAAGAGCCAGAAGACTTGGCATAGAGTTTGTATCCGAGCCTCACGGTTTTGAGCTGATTATAGACGCGGTTTTAGGGAGCGGACTAAAGAGGCCGCTTGAAGGCGATATAAAAACACTGGTTGAAACGCTAAACGGAATTGAGGCCACAAAAGTAGCGCTCGACATTCCAAGCGGCGTCATGGATGGGATAGGCAAAGAGTGCACGGCTTTCGCAGCTGATTTTACGGTGACGCTCGGCGCGCGTAAGGAGGCGCTATACTCCGACATGGCAAAAGAGTTTGTCGGGGAGATAGTTCTTAAAGGGCTTGGGCTATCTAGCGAAAAATATACGGAGGGTTTTGCCCCGTCGTCATACCTGCTCGAAAAAACCGACATAAAATTGCCAAGCAGAAAAAAGAGAAACTGCAACAAAGGCGATTTCGGACACCTGTTCATCATCGGCGGCGAAATGATAGGAGCCTCGATAATAGCGGCCAAGGCCGCGCTTAGGTTCGGGGTCGGGCTTGTGACCGTAACCGCGAGAGACAGTATGGTTTTGGAGCCGCAAGTAATATTCTCAAACACCATACCGGACAAGCAAGGCACAGTTTTAATAGGGCAAGGGCTCGGCTTCGCTTTTGACGACAAAGAGATAGTGGAGGTAGTTGCAAACTCGAAAAACTCCGTCATAGACGCCGACTTGTTCAAAAAAGAGTGCCTAAAAACGATTTTGGGGCTTGACAAGGAGATGGTGCTTACCCCGCATCCAAAAGAGTTCGCCTCTCTTTTGAAAATCACGGAGAACATAGACGTATCGGTAGACGAAATACAATCCGACAGATTCGGTTTTGCCAGGCGTTTTAGCCAAAGACACAGGGATAAAACCCTGCTGCTAAAAGGCGCCAATACCTTAATAGCGCATAACGGCGAAATATTCGTAATGCCTTACGGCTCGGCCGTGCTTGCAAAAGGCGGAAGCGGAGACGCGCTGGCCGGAGTGATATCGTCTCTGATGGCGCAAGGGTATAGCGCCCTAGAGGCCGCAAAAACAGGCTCTTTAGCCGTAGCCCTTAGCGCCTCATACTACAAAGGAGCCGATTACTCGATGACGATAGAAGATCTGCTTGAGGGACTAAAATGGCTCTAAAGAAAATAGTCATACTCTTTAGCGGACGCGGCTCCAACATGAAAAGCATCCTGGAAAAACTGCACGGCAAAGAGGTCGACGTCGTAGCCGCCATAACCAACAACAAAGAAGCTCCCGGTATCGAAATAGCCAAAAGGCTCGGTATCGCGGTAGAGATTTTGCCGCATACCGATTTTGATAGCAGGGAGGCTTTCGACGAAGCGCTAACGGCGAAGATAAAAGAGTATGGCCCCGATTTGACCGTGCTTGCCGGCTTTATGAGGCTACTGACGCCGATTTTTACGGAAAATATAAAAGCCGTAAACATACATCCGTCCCTACTTCCTCTTTTCAAAGGCAAGGACGGCATCAAAGAGAGTTTTCTCAGCGGTATGAAAATAGGAGGAGTAAGCGTCCATTTCGTAACTACCGAGATGGATAGCGGAGAGATAGTGGCGCAGGAGTGCGTGCCGATACTGGATGGCGATACGCTCGAGACGTATACCGCAAGAGTCCACGAAAAAGAGCATGAACTCTATCCAAAAGCGATACTGAAGGCTCTTGGGGCGCGCCCTTCTATCTGACTATAATCTCCACGCGCCTGTTTTTCGGGCTATGGGTTCCGTTTGCCGTTTTTACGAGCGGATCGGCGTCCCCGTAGTATTTCACCTCTACCAGATTTTTATCGACGCCGTGCTTGATTAGATATTTTGCGACGTTTTCCGCCCTTTTTAGAGACAGAGCCCTATTGTAATCCTTCTGCCCAGAGCTATCCGTGTGTCCGGCGCAAACTACGAGATTTGCCTTCTTCGTTTTTATCGCCTCTATCGCCGCGCCCAGTATTTTCATATCCTCCAAGCCTATGTCCGCCGATTCCGAGCCGAAAAATATAAGGAAGCTAAGCGGTTTTTGCGGCATTGCGGCAATAGTGTCGCCGTATTTCGCCATTACGGTTTTTTCATCCGACTGGCCGCTGGAGACGCTGCCGTCTTTTTTTATCTCCAACGTCTCCCAAGCCTTATCTATTAGCTTCGTCTTACCCTCTTTGTCTATATACCCTATCTTGCCCACCTTGCCGCCCTCTTCCGGCAGAAGCGTTACGCTGACCTTCTCCGCACAGCCGCCAAAAATAAACGGCAATAAAAACATAGCCGATACGCAAAACTTTTTCATCAATCCGCCTCTACGACGAAATATGTTCCGCGTATGCCTATCGTAGCCGTTTTGGCTTCGACCTTCATCGATTCGGGGTTCATTTTTGCGATTAGACCCGTCATGCAAGCCATCGTACCCTTGCCGAGCTTGCCGGTAAAGGAGCCCTTCTTGTCGCCTGGCTTAAACGTATACTCTTTTACGGAAAACTCCGAGTTTTGGCCTACGGACACAAGCGTATCGTCGCTGAATATCAGCCCTGCGCTTGCCCCTTTGCCCGTTATCACGGTGTCGCTCTCAAAAAACTTATCTCCGGCTTTTGGAGTACTCTTTTTCTTGTCAAAACGTAACACCTGCACCTCGCCGCTCACACTTTTGAATATTCCGGCGGACTCAGCCGAGAAGAGCATGCAAAAACACCCTATCGCTGCCGTAAACATAAGAGCTTTCATATCGAATCCCTATTTGATTTTTTTATATTGTACCCAAAAAATAAAGCTATTTGAAAAGCGGCCCGGATGCAGCGCGTAACCATCTTTGTATTACAATATCGTTGAATATTATATAGGGGTTCCAAGATGAGCGACATACTAAAAATAGGACAACTAGAACTAAAAAGCCGCCTAATTGTGGGGAGCGGAAAATATCCGGACTTCAAGACGACCAGGGAAGCCACGTTGGCAAGCGGGTCGGAGATGATAACGGTAGCCGTTAGACGCGTAAACATCATGAACAAAGACGAAGAAAACCTGATGGACTACTTCAAGGACACTGACGTCAAGCTGCTGCCAAACTCCGCCGGATGCAAGACCGCGGAAGAGGCGATCACGCTATTTCGCCTAGTCCGGGAGGCTACCGGGATTACGACGGTAAAACTAGAGTGCATAGGCGACTACGACAAGACGCTATATCCTGACGTCATCGAGACGCTAAAAGCCACCGAGGCGCTAGCGAGCGACGGCTTCACGGTATTCGCATACACGAACGACGACCCTATAATGGCAAAAAGGCTGGAAAACGCCGGAGCCGCGGCCGTAATGCCTTTAGCCAGCCCAATAGGAAGCGGACTTGGAATCCAAAACAGATACAACATCGTATTCATAAAAGAGGCGATAAAAGTGCCTGTCATAGTGGACGCCGGCGTCGGGTGCGCATCCGATGCGGCAATAGCGATGGAGCTTGGCGCCGACGCGGTGCTTACCAATACCGCGATAGCGCAGGCAAAAGACCCGGTCAAAATGGCCGAAGCCATGAAATATGCGGTCATAGCCGGAAGAATGGGATTTATGGCGGGAAGAATTCCTAAGAAGCCTTACGCATCGGCAAGTTCGCCGATGAACGGGCTTATACAGTTTTAACTAAAAATTAACAAAACTGCATTATCATAACCTATATTTAAAATAAGGGGTGATGATATGAAAAAGCTTCTGTTGCTAGCTTCGGTAATCTCTCAGGCCGCTCTTTTTGCGGCCGACTACAGCCAGATGAGCATCGAAGAGATGAATCAGATGAGAGGCCGTGTAGAGGCCCAGGAAAGAGAGCAGTTCCAAAAGGCGTATCAGGAGAAACTCCAGCAGCTCCCGGTAGAAGAGCGCGCCAAATATATGGGTAAACCGGAAAATATAACGCCTGGATCCGGGCAGAACGCAAATCAGCAAGGCCTCGGCGGTCAGCAAAGACTAAAAGACGGCAGCGGCATGGGTCAAGGCAGGGGCGGTTCCATGAGGGGCGGCGGCAGAGGCGGTAGATAAAACCTCCTCTGAAAGCCTCTTAATGCTAGAATTGTATATCAATTTTAGCAGGAGAGGCAAAATATGGATCTATCGAAAATAGAAGTGGGCAGCAACCCGGACGGCATCAACGCCGTTATCGAAATACCTTACGGCAGCAATATAAAATACGAAATAGACAAAGATAGCGGCGCGGTAGTAGTGGATAGAGTAATATACTCCGCGATGTTCTACCCGGCAAACTACGGCTTTGTGCCAAACACGCTTTCAAACGACGGCGACCCTGCCGACGTACTCGTACTAAACGAATACCCGCTTCAAGCAGGATGCGTAATCAAAGTAAGACTTATCGGCGTACTTATCATGGAAGACGAAAGCGGCATGGATGAAAAACTGCTTGCGGTTCCGGTAAAAAAACTAGACCCGAGATACGAAAACATCAAATCAATCGACGATCTACCGCAAATAACCGTGGATAGAATCAAAAACTTCTTTGAAACATACAAAATGCTTGAGCCCAACAAATGGGTAAAAGTAAAAGGGTTTGAAGGGCTAGAGTCTGCAACTAAGATTCTTGACGACGCAATAAAAGCGTACAAATAAACCGCCAAAGCGGCAAAAAAGGAGCTGCAATGTTAAGAGAGTTTAGAGAGTTTGCCATCAAAGGCAACGCGGTCGATATGGCGGTCGGTATCATAATAGGCGCGGCATTCGGCGCAATCGTAAACTCTCTCGTTGCAGACATTATTACGCCCCCGATAGCGGTCATAATGGGCAGCGTGGATTTCTCAAACCAGTTTTTCGTCTTAAAAGACTCTAACGGCACAGGGATCTACCATACGCTGGCAGAGGCCAAAAAAGCCGGAGCCGTCACCCTTAACTACGGACTATTCCTAAACGTACTAATCAATTTTATCATCGTCGCTTTCGCAACCTTCTTCCTCGTGCGCACCATCAACAAGCTCCGACGCGCAAGCGAAGCAGACGCAAAACATGAAGAGGCCGCGCCAACCACAAAGATATGTCCATATTGCAAAAGCGAGATACATATCGAGGCCAGCAAGTGCCCGCACTGCACATCGGAAGTCTAAAACCATAACCCGCATTTAGCCTACCCATTCAAAAAGGAAACAATTTTGTCATTCTCACAATTAAAACTACTGCCGGAAATACTTAAAGCCGTCAAAGAAGAGGGGTATGAAAATCCTACCCCGGTACAAGCCGAGGCTATTCCGGCAATATTGAAAGGGCGCGATATATTGGCCGGAGCCCAAACCGGCACCGGCAAAACAGCTGGATTTACGCTGCCTACACTACAGCTGCTCGCCAAAGCGCCGCCGGCAAAACAAAAAAGGCGCATTCGCGCGCTAATCCTTACCCCGACGAGAGAGCTGGCTTCGCAGGTGGGAGAGAGCGTAAAAACATACGGAAAATATCTTCCGCTTAAAAGCACGGTGGTATTCGGCGGAGTTGGCATAAATCCACAGATAGCCGCGCTGAAAAACGGTGTAGATCTGCTGATAGCAACGCCGGGGCGACTTCTGGACCACGTATCGCAACAAACGGTAGACCTGTCGGCGGTAGAGATATTCATACTCGACGAGGCCGATAGAATGCTCGATATGGGCTTCATAAAAGATATACGCAAGGTGATCGCCCTCTTGCCGAAAAAAAGGCAGAACCTGCTATTTTCGGCCACATACTCGGACGAGATAAAAACTTTGGCCAACAGCCTGCTTAAAAACCCTGCGGAGATAGAGGTGGCTAGACGCAACACCTCTAGCGAACTGGTAAAGCAGAGCGTAATCCTGGTCGATTGCAAAAGAAAAAGCGCGCTACTTGGCCAGCTGATAGCAAAAAACGGATGGGAGCAGGTGCTCGTATTCACAAGAACGAAACACGGCGCAAACAAGCTAAGCGAATACCTCCAAAAGTGCAAAATAAGCTCCGCCGCCATACACGGAAACAAAAGCCAGGCCGCCAGAACCAAAGCGCTTGACGATTTCAAAAAAGGGGTCGTCAAGGTGCTCGTAGCTACCGATATAGCGGCGAGAGGGATAGATATAGACGCGCTGCCGCACGTTGTGAATTTCGAACTGCCGAATATCCCTGAAGACTATGTGCACAGGATAGGAAGAACCGGCCGCGCCGGATGCGAAGGGGAAGCGCTTTCGCTGGTATGCGTAGATGAAGCGGAGTATTTGAAGGCGATAGAGAAGCTGATAAAAAAAGAGCTTGAAAAACGCACGGTAGAAGGGTTCGAGCCGGATCCAAACATAAAAGCGGAACCGATACAAAGAGGTGGCGGCAGAGGTTCGGATAAGGGCGGACGCGGCGCAAACGCCGCAAGCCGGAGAGGCGGTGGACGCCAAGACGCCAAAAACGGGCAGAAAAAAAGCGGGGGCAGGGGCGGACGAAGATAGCTTGGCTACTCCGCCATTTTATATAGCCCCATAAATATCTCAAAAGCGATAAGCCAGATAATAATCCACTCCAAAAACTCGCTTTTTTTGTGATTTAGTATATCGGTCAAGAACATTATGTCGTCTTTGAGTAGCCCCAACTTAAACTCCACTATCTCAAAACGCTCCTTTAGCTCGAAAAATACCGAGAGCTCGTTGTAGAGCCTCTCGGCCGCCTCGTCGTCCCAAAGGATGTTTGGCTTATCGAGCAGATGCATATCTACTATTATCTCGTGCCGCAAAAGCGCCAGCGAATTTGCCAGCTTGATAAGCGACTTTCGCTTTCCGAAATACCCCTGTTCCGTTTGGCTAAGAAGGTTTTTGCTTGTAGCGAGCTTGCTATCTAGGATGGTTTCGTATTTTTCAAGGCCTACGCTCTGGGAGACTATAAGCGCGGCGACAAATACGAAAGAGTCGTTTTTGGATTTTAAGAAAAGTTTGTCGTTGGTTATTTTGAAGCTTGACGCCAAAGACGGGTCTTCCTCTATCTTGTAGTCTTGGTTTATATATCCGAGCTTGACATGGTGCGATAGCGGTTTTATGAGCTGCTCTAGTTCATGTTTTGAAAACCCAAGAAACGAAATACAGCCGAACGAAGTCAAAAATAGATACTTGTCGTCTATCCTTGCGTAAAAAGCCTTCTCCAGCACGCGCTCGAAACGAACGCCGAGCCTCAGCTCTATCTCCTCTTTTGGGGGCATCTTTTCGAGATGGTAAGAATAAAGCTCCACTAGGACCTCCTAGTTGTTTTGGAAGTAGTTTTCTATCCCTTCCATTATACCTTTTGCTATTAAAGCCCTGTAATAATCCTCTTGCAGCTTCTCAAGATCGCCGTCATGCGTCAAATACCCTATCTCAACAAGCACTGCCGGCATCTGTGCGCCTACGAGCACCCAAAAAGGCGCCTCTTTTACGCCGCCGTCGGTCGTATCCCTGTATTTGCTTTTGGCGTAAGAGAGCATTCCTCTTTGCACGTCTATCGCAAGCTTGTTTGAGGCGACTATCTTTTCGCGGTTCAGGAAGTTCAAAAACGTCTCCTTGCTGAAAGCATCCATCAATCCTACGCCGTTTTCTTTTTCGGCCGCCTTCTTGGCTCTCTCGCTTCTGGCCGGAGAGAGGAAATAGGTCTCTATCCCGTGGAACCTGCTCGGCTCCGAATATCTAGTATCTATCGCGTTCGCGTGCACAGAGACGAAAATATCCGCATTCTTCTGGTTTGCGTATCTGGTGCGCTCCTGAAGCTCTATAAATATGTCGTTCTCTCTTGTCAGAAATACCTTATACCCTTTTTTTTGAAGCATATCTCTCAAAATATGGGCGACTCTGAGCACTATATCTTTTTCTTGCACCGCGCCGCTTATCCCTAGCGCACCGGAATCCTTGCCCCCGTGCCCAGCGTCTATGACAATCGTCTTCTTTTTGGCGGATATTACCGGCGACGGCTCCTCTTTTATAGGTTCATCCTCTTTTTGCTCCGGCTGTGTCTCTATTTTTTCGCTTTTTTCTATTTTCTTTATCATCTTGGAGGCGACGCCGCTTGTCGGATTATCTTCCATAAGCCTGACGGCGACGCTATCTTTTGTTTCGTCTATCGCAAACTTGGCTTTTTTATCCGCTACTATTACGACCCTAGTGGTCTGCTTGTCGAATTGCGCCACCTTGACCTCGGACAAAGACGGCGTTCTTGAGCTTTTTGGCTGAACTGACAAAGTAGCGCCGAAATCGAAGTAGTATCTCTGTTTTGTCTTGTCCGGCATATCCAGGGATGCTTTTTTGGGAGTGCTTAGAAGCGGTTTTGAAAGTTTTAGGGTCACCGCATCTTCTTTGATCGAGATGTCGGTTATTTGCGGCAACGCCCCCGCAAAAAGCGGAGCTATTGCGAAAATCAGGAGAAACGCTAGTCTACTTAACATCCGATGCGAGCTCAAGCATCAGCTCTTTTACGCTAACTATTTTGTCGACCTTATAGCCGTTTGAGCCCGAGAAATAAAGGCCTAGCTCAGTATTTCCAAACGCTGCGTCGGCAAGCCTGTCGGCTATGCAATACCCTACGGCCTTTGCTTCCACGCCTTGATGGCAAGGTATTACGCAGTTAGAGATGCATTTTACTTCGGGAGCGCTCTTTTGCTCTATTTTTCTTAAAAGTTCCGTCCTTATGCCTCTCGCCGGATATCCGACCGGAGATTTCATAAGTACGATATCTTCCTCTTTGGCGGCCACAAGCATATCTTTAAACACCTGAGGAGCGTCGCACTCATGCGTCGCTATAAAGCGCGTGCCCATCTGCACGCCGGCGGAGCCCATATCCATAAATTTTTTGATATCGGCGGCGTCCCATATGCCTCCGGCGGCTATCACGGGGATATTCCCCCATTTTTTGGCCTCTTCGATAACTTCCGGAATAAGGTTTTCAAGCTGATATTCGTCTTTGAAGCAATCCTCAAACTGTACGCCTTGATGTCCGCCTGAGAGCGGCCCTTCTACGATAACGGCGTCAGGCATTCTCTTGTATCTGCCTTCCCATCTTTTGTTTAGTATTTTTAGGGCTTTTGCGCTCGAGACTATCGGCACAAGGGCGACATCCGGAAAATCTTCCGTAAATTCGGGCATGTTCGTAGGCAGCCCGGCGCCGGTAATGATAATATCGGCGCCAGCTTCGCACGACTCCCTGACCACTCTACCGTAGTCGTTTATCGCATACAGGATATTTACGCCGAGCGGCGCATTTGCGCAAAGCTTTCTCGCATTCTCGAATATCTTAAAAAGCGCCTCTTTGGAGTAGAAGCTCTCGGTTCCAAAAGGCCTTCCGTAGCTTAGGTTTTTGGCGAACTCTTTGTTGTTGTAGTATCCGGTGCCTACCGCACTGATTACTCCAAGCCCGCCCTCTTTGCTAACGCTTCCGGCAAGCTGGTCCCAGCTGATTCCCACACCCATACCGCCTTGTATTATCGGTACTCTAATCTCGTGTTTACCTATTTTCAAAGACGGCAAGCTCATTTATTTACCTTAATTTTTGCAAACTTTCTTTTCCCGACCTGTGCTATATATTCGCCTTCGGCAAGTATAGCTTTTACGTCGCCCATTTTTTCGCCGTTTATCTTTACGCTTCCAGCCTCTATAGCGCGCCTCGCCTCCGAATTGGAAGCGGCGAGTCCGGCCTCTCTCATAGCGTCAAGTATGCCCGTACCTTCATTAAAAATAAATTCCGGCATATCGGATGGAAGCTCATTTTTTGAGAATACGTTGTCAAACTCTTCCTTCGCCTGTTTTGCCGCATCGGCGCCTTGGTATCTTGCGGTAATCTCCAGCGCAAGCTCCTCTTTTACTTTTTTAGGATGGAGGCTGCCGTCCTTTACGCCGTCCTCTAACGCTTTTATCTCGGCTAGGCTCTTGGAGCTGAGAAGATAGTAGTATTTCCACATAAGCTCGTCGGAAATACTTAGTATCTTTGCGTAGATATCTTTAGGCGCCTCATTGATGCCCACGTAGTTGCCAAGAGACTTGCTCATCTTCTGTACGCCGTCAAGCCCCTCAAGTATAGGCATCATAAGCACCGCCTGCTCTTTGCAGCTGGCATAGCTTGCCTGCAGATGCCTTCCCATAAGGAGGTTGAACTTCTGATCAGAGCCGCCTATCTCTATATCGCTCTTTAGGTGTACGCTATCGTACCCTTGGAAGAGGGGATATAAAAACTCGTATATCGAAATCGGGGAGCCGCTTTTAAATCTCTTTTCAAAATCGTCACGCTCCAACATCCTTGCGACCGTCTGCTTACTGGCAAGCTCTATCATTTCGTAAGGAGTAAGCTTTCCAAGCCACTCCGCGTTAAATACGACTTTTGTCTTTGACGCGTCAAGCACCTTAAACACCTGCTCCTTGTAGCTCTCGGCGTTGGCGAGCACATCTTCCCTTGTCAGCTTCTTTCTGGTTTCGCTCTTACCGGTAGGGTCGCCTATCATCGCCGTAAAGTCGCCGATCAAAAACTGGATATCCGCGCCGTATTTCTGGAAAGTCGCAAGTTTGTTAAGCAGCACCGTGTGCCCTAGATGCAAATCCGGAGCGGTCGGGTCAAAACCCGCCTTTACCGTATATCTCTCGCCTGTTTCCAAAAATTTTTTTACCAGGGCGGCTATTTTCTGTTCGTCTATTATCTCGTAAGAGCCTCTTTTTATCTCTAAGAGAGCTTCGTCAAAATTCATTGATTTTCCTTGTAGGCATCGTCGCTGAAAGCAAATTCTATAAGCTTAAAATTTCTGCCGATTTTATCTTTTATGCTCTTAAAATCGTGCTTGATTTCAATCTCGACGGTGCAGTATTCCGTAAAGGCTTTAGCGCGTCCGATCTCGAGACTTACGATGTTTATCCCGTGTTTGGACAAGAAGCCCACAAAGTGCGCCAGGGCGCCTTTTTGATTTTCTAGCGCTACGACGACCTTGAACGTCCTTATCTCCGCCTTGCTCCACTCTACGAACACCATCGGCTCGTGCTTGGCTATCATCTCGTCGGCGTGAGAGCAGAGCTTATGGTGGATGGTCGCTTTACCCTTATGAAAGAAGGCCACTATGTCGTCCCATTTTTTCGGATGGCAGCAGACGTCAAACGCAAGTTCCGTCACCGGCTTGTTCGAGTAGAAATCGAAGTGGTCGAAGTGGTATTTTTTGAACTTTATACCCATGATCCTCGTAAACAAAGAGCGCGATTTAAGGCTCGACTCCTCTTTTATTTTTTTGACGAACTCTTGGTAGTAGGCTTTATCGCGCGGGATCTTGAATATTATCTGGGAGTATTTCTTGTCGTCCAGCCAGCTTCTAAGCTCGTAGTAGTCGAATCCGAACGTATGCGCCAAAATATTTTTGGCTACGCGCCTATCGAGGTCTTTTAGTTTTGCGGCGCAAAGATTTCTGATAGAGTGCTTCGCTCTCGAGGTTTTGACGCTATCCATCCAGGTGCATCTAGGCTGAGGCCTCTCGGACGTGACTATGGCGCATATATCGCCGCTGTTTAGCGTATGGAGCAGCGGGACTTTGACGTTATTGACGTACGCCTCTTTGGCCTTATGTCCGACCTCGGTATGCACGGCGTACGCAAAATCTAAGGCGGTGGCGCCTATCGGCAGGCTAAACAGCTCGCCCTTAGGAGAGTAGACGAGTATATCCTCGCTTATAAGGTCGTTTTTTGCGAACTCGTAGAACTCTACCGGCGTCTCGCCGTGGAATTCGAAGTTTTTTAGCCATTTTGTGGCGCTTGAAGCGTGGGTGGTCACGCCGGATTTGTAGTTGGCGTGCGCCGCGATTCCAAACTCGGCTATCTCATCCATCTCATAGGTGCGTATCTGTGCTTCGAATATCGTATTGTCGAAAAACAGAGTGGTGTGTATCGTCTGATAACCGTTCTCTTTCGGTATTGCGACATAGTCCTTGAAGCGTCCGACCAGAGGCTTGAAGTTTCTATGCAAAAGACCGAGCACCTTATAGCAGTCGTTCGGCTCTTTGACGATTATCCTAAGCGCCAACAGGTCCAACACCTCATCAAGGCTCACACCCTTTCTTTGCATCTTTTGGTATATCGAGAAGTAGTGTTTTACCCTGGACTTTATCTCAAAGCTTCCATCTTCAAAGCCGTTTTGAACGAGAAGCTCTTTTATCTTGTCGGCTATCGCCGCAAGTCTAGCCTCTATCGCGGCGTCGTTGCGCAGCATATGTTCGTCTATTTTTTTGTAGTCTTCCGGGAAAAGCACCTTAAAAGAGAGGTCTTCGATGTAGTTTTTTAGTTTGCTGATCCCAAGCTTATAAGCTATCGGGGCGTAAACAACGAGGCTCTCCTCCGCGATACGTCTTTGTTTTTTAGGCTCCAAGGCGTCAAGAGTCAAGAGGTTGTGCAGCCTATCGGAAAGCTTTATGACGAGTACGCGCGGGTCGTCTATCGCCGATGTAAGCATCTTTCTAAAGGAGAGGGCGGCCTTCAGAAGCTTTTCGTCCATAAACGAAGGAGGGAGTTCGTGCTCCCTTATCTCGTCTATTTTCGTAAGGCCGTCCACGAGCTCCGCAACGTCCGCCCCGAACTTCTCGGCGACTTCGCTTTTTTCAAAGCCGGTATCTTCGACAACGTCATGCAGCAACGCCGCTTTTATCATCTCGAGCGTCCCGCCAAAATGAGCGACTATCGAAGCCACCAATATCGGATGTACGGCATAGTCTTCGCCGCTCTTCCTCTTTTGCCCTTCATGGGCTGCTACACAAAAATCTATCGTCGGTTTAAGCTCGTCTTTTAGAAGCGGGGCTTTTCGTAGAAGAAAATCGGATGCGGCCTCTATCGTTTTGGCCGCCCCTACGGAGGAAACTAACTCTTGCAAGAAAAAGCTTTTAAGCTTTTTTGATTTTTATAAGACCTTCGCTTATCTCTCTAAGCGCTATGTCGACAGGCTTTACTTTTTTTATGTCAAGATCCAAAAGCGGTTTTGCGCCCTTAAATAGCTCGTCTACTCTTTTATTCACGGCAACGCTAAGCAGATATCTATCGCCGCCAGCGTATTCCAAAGCTTTTGCGTTTATCTCTTCCATTCTCATATCATATCCTTTTTACTACTGAGCACTCTTTCATGCTACCGTTTATTATTCTTTGCAGAACGCCCTCGCTAAACATATCGCATACGACTATCGGCAGATTGTTGTCTTTCGCCAAAGCGATAGATGTATCGTCCATAACTTTTATATTATCTTGCAGCGCCTCTTCATAGCTTAGCTCGTAAAGCTTTTTGGCGTCCGTAAATTTGTTTGGATCCTTATCGTATACGCCGTCTACTTTGGTAGCCTTGATAATCATATCCGCGCCTATCTCTACGGCTCTCAGCGTAGCCGCCGTATCCGTCGTAAAGAAAGGATTCCCCGTGCCGGCCGAGAATATCACCACCCTGCCTTTTTCAAGATGTCTAACGGCGCGACGCACGATGAACGGCTCGCAAATCTGCTCCATTTTGATAGCGCTTTGAAGCCTAACTCTAACTCCCAAGCTCTCTAGCGCGCCCTGGATGGCTATGCCGTTTATCACGGTCGCCAGCATACCCATATGGTCTGCCGCGTTTCTCTTGATCAGGCCGTCTTTGCTGGCCGTAACACCCCTTACGATATTGCCGCCGCCAACTACTATACCCACTTCTATGTCGCTTTCGACGAGCTTTTTTATCTCGTTTGCGACGTATTTCAACACATCGGTGTCGATTCCATAGCCGCTCTGGCTAGCCAAAGCTTCTCCGGAAAATTTCACCAAAACTCTTTTCCTGCGCTTACCTTCGGTTATAGGTTCTTGCACCCTAGACTCCATAAAGTTTTATGGCAATTGTATACAAAAAGGGCTTATTTTTCGCAATTAGTACGGTATCTTGTAGCCGTCATAGAGTATCACGGCGTCTTTTAAAATATCGATAGCTTTTACCTCGCTAACTATCTCCGATTCGTAAAAAGGCTTTAGATGGTTTATATAAATATCGAAATCCGTGTGCGGGAGTTTTTTGAGCTCTTCTTCTAGCAGAAGCGGCGTCAGATGCATACTATCGTGAGCAAGTTTGGCAAATCTGGATGGAAACGAACACTCTATGACCAGGTTTTTTAGATTTTTTGACGCTTTGATTTTTGCCAAGACGGCGTCGCACGCACCGGTGTCGCTCGTTATGATGGTTTCGGCGCCGTTTTTTGTCAGCTTGTATCCGCTGCTTGCGACGGTATGGCACGTCTTTATAGACTCTATCCTGACGCCCGATATTTCAAAGGAGTCTCCATATTTTAGCTCGTGAAACACGATAGACTTTCCGCTTTTGTCTATCAAATCCAGCTCCGAAAAATCGGGCCATATCTTCCAGTTTAGTATGTTTGATTTCAGGCTATGAAGCGTATCTTTTAGGCCGTATATATGGAGGGGTTTCGTCTTTATGGCGTAGAAAGCGTCTATCAAAAAAGCTATATCTATTACGTGGTCGAGATGGCAGTGCGTCAAAAATATATGTTCTATCGCCGCCGCCTCCTCTTTTAACGGGGCTATTATGTTGCCGGCGTCTATAACTACGTTTTTTGCAATCCTAAAACATGTCGTATTTTTACCGCATCCCTTGCCTCCAAATGCGCCCAGTACCTCAATATGCTCCATCTTTGCTCACTTTTATTTGGTTGTAAACGTAAACACCCCGTCGAAATCGACAGGCGGATTTTCTATAAAATGCTCGCACCTCTCTACGTAGATATTATACAAGAAGCCCCCGCTCTTCTCGTGTAGCTCTTTGAAAATGGCGAGCGCGTCGTGGAACAGGCTTCCTCTGTATGCGAGTAGCGCCTCTTTGTATTTTGCGTACTCGTCCCTGAACTCCTCGCTAGGCGCACCGACATCAAGAACCTCGAATATCTCTACCGGCTCGTTTTTGCCTTTGACCTTTACAAGATCCAGCTCTCTTATCACATACTCGTTTTTTAGGCCGGCCTTCGTAAACTCGCTGATAATGATATGCGAATGATAAGGCTTATTAAGCCCCTCCAGCCTAGAGGCAAGATTTACCGGGTCGCCGATGATGGTATAGTCGGCGCGTCCATATGAACCCATCTCCCCAACCGTAACGTCGCCGGTATTGATGCCTATGCCTATGTCGATTGTAGGCTTACCTACGGCTTTTAGTTTTTCGTTCAGCTCTTTCAGGGATTTTATCTGTCTAACGGCGGCGGTTACGGCCGCATCTTCGTGATTTTGCACTTCGTTCGGCGCATTCCAATAAGCCATGATGGCGTCGCCTATAAACTTATCGACGGTACCCTTGCTCTCCACTATGATGTCGACCATCGGGGTCATATATTCGTTCAGGAGGCCGATAAGCGCTTTAGGGCTTCCCATCATCTCCGACAGCGTAGTAAAGCCGCGGATGTCGCTAAAAAATATAGTTACGAACTTCTCTTTAATCTCAAAGCTATTCATATCCGAATGCTTTAAGAGATCCTCTACGACCGCCGGAGAGACTTTTTTCGCGAATTTCGCTTTTATAAACTCCTTTTGCCTGCTTTCCAAAAAGTAGTTCATGAGAGTAAGCGCCACAAACGTAAGCACCATCGCAACCAAAGGGAACAGGATGTTTAGCACTATCCCCTCTTTGAAAAGCAGATAGTAGAGTCCGCCGAATAATCCAGAAAGCGTCGCCAAGAACAGAAGCGCCGACGAGGCGGCGCCAGCGTACGCGGTCATGACAATAGTCGCAACCGTACAGACTAAAATAAGCGCGAGATTGGCGCCCTCCACCCATGACGGCCTATACAAGAAGTCGCCCTTTAGCATATTGTCGAGCGCGTTCGCATGAGCCTCGACGCCGGGGTATACGCTATCAAACGGGGTAGCTCTAAGGTCAAGAAGTCCCGGCGCGGAAGTGCCTATCAGGACAAATTTGCCCTCGATATCTTTTTTGTCAATCCTGCCTTTATATACGTCTATCGCGGATATATATTTGAAGCTTTTCGCCGGACCTCGGTAGTTGATTAGCAGACGGCCGAACCTATCCGTCGGGATCTCCAGCTTGCCCATGGCCACGCCGCTTACGCCGACTTCGTCATAATAGACCTCTATCTTTTTGGCTCCGCTTGCAGCCCTTATCATTTCGAGAGATAAGGATGGATAGACCGTGCCGCCGTATCTCATGATCATCGGGATGGATCTAACGATACCGTCGGAGTCTGGGATGGTGTTAAAAAAACCGCTCGAATATGCGTTTTCTTGGATAACGGGGATGTTCATTATAGCCCTATGCGGAGTCGTCAAATACTCTCTGCCCGGTCTATGTTTTTCGACTACTATAGCCGCTATATTCGGTGCGCCGGTCGGCTTTACGCCGTCATTTTCGAGTGCGAATATATATCCCAAAATAGTCGGGGAAGAGGCTATGGAGCGAGCGGCGATTTTGTCATAATCTGGAGCGCCGCTTGGGTCCCGGCCTATCTCTTTTAGGACCTTTGCCGGAGAAGAGTTGTCAGCCTCCGCAAACACGATATCGAGCCCTATAGCTCCCACACCGGCATTTGAGAGGTTATCGACAAGCTTCGCAAACTTGTTTCTGCTCCACGGCCATTGCCCAAGCTCTTTTAGGCTCTTTTCGTCTATGTCTACTATCACGACGTCTTTCGAGACGGCCTGGGCGCCCCTAAAGATAAACATCAAATCTCTTAACTTGTCGTCAAAGACCTGTATGCTTTTTGGCAGATAAAAATATCCGGCCGAACTGATCAGGAAAATAAAAAATCCGACCAGCCCGTAGTTTTTTAGCTTTTTTAGCAAGCCCTATTCCGCCTATTACTGTTTATTGGCCTTAAATACGCCGCCCGCCGTATGCGTTGCGGTTGCGGCGTTAAACGCTCCGCCTATCGTTTGTGCGTTCGGACCGTAAAAATTACCGCTCATGCTCCCGCTAGTTACGCTTCCGACGCTCGAACTGCTGCCCGCGCTTGAAAAGCTTGCACCAAAGCTGGAGGTAGCAGCATTAATAGAGCTGACCGTATTGTCTACGACCAGATTCCAGGATTGCCCACCGGCTGTAGTAAAGGCTATATTTCCGGTAATCGGATACGCTGTTCCAAAATTAACGCTTAGGTTTACACTAGAGGTAGCCGTATTGATCATATCAAAGCCACCGGTAGAAACAACGCCGCCCAACACTTTTCCAGAATAGTTGGCAACGGAATTTGCCGTTATCAGAGCCTGAACATCAGCCTGCGTAGAAAGTGCGCCGGCAACCCATGTCCCAAAATCCATCGTACTGGTGCCTGTCTGCTTAAACCAGTAGCCCCATGACGCATAATCGGCACCGCCAGGATCTATAACGGTGGTAAACACGCCGCTTGAGTCAGCCGTTCCGAAGGCATCTTCGGAAACATATCTGGCGCCGCCAGACCCTACGCTAAGACCAGTTGCACTAAATCCGCCTACCGGAGTGGTGTTCCAAGTAAGCGTTATATCTGTAGCCGCATTTGGCGTTATTGAACCAAGCAAGCCTAACGTATCATAATTAGAGACGCTAAAGCTGGCGCTTTTGCCCACCATATCATATACGCTTGTCGTATAGTTGGTACTGTATGGCTGAGCTATGTTTGAGTAAGGCACGCCTACAAGATATGTATATTTATAGGCGTTATAGTCATACAACTTGCCATATAAGCCGGTATCGCCTTTTAGGTAACCGCCAATACTGCCGCTATATGTGCCGTAGCTTTGATTGCTGTTGTACCCTATCCCGTTATATGAAAGTGAAAGCATGGCGTCGCCGAAATCATCCGAGCTAACGCCGCCGTATCCGAATTCACTCTCTATCTTATTGTTGTAAATAGCGAAATAAGAGTAATAGACGTTGTTGTTGGTCATATTGGCGTAGCCTATTCCGCCGTTTCCTATCGCATCATTGAGCGGAACATACATACGAGTTCCGGTTGTATTAACAATTTGCGCATATTTGGTATTAGGCAGAGAGTCTATGTATGCTTCCGTAGTTTGAAGCTGCGCATTCACAAGGTCGTCGATAGCGCCCAAAACCGCTTTGTTTACCGCGTCGGATACTACTTTAGGAGGAGTTACATCGATAATGGGTGGTTTTGGCGCAGTTATACCCGGTGGAGGCAGAGCGCTGTCGCCGTTAGCCTGTTGCCCTTCAGGCTGCTGAGGCTGTCGCGAGGCTAAAGGCGCTAGGCCTCCCTGAAGATTTTTAAGCTCTCCTGGCGTAAACGGTCTTGGAGGCTCAACGCCGTCAATAGTAGCCTTAGTTATCTGCCCTTGCGGTACTATAATGACCGGAGCCCCTGGAATATTTGCGGTAACCGTAATGGCGCCCCTTACGCAAGCGGCGGTCAATATGCCGTTAGAAATACTCCCGAGGATATGCGTACCCCTGATCCCGATTGTCGCTGTTTTCGTTTCAAGCTTGAATTTATCGGGCGCAATTTTGCCGATTTTGCCGGTGATTGCCTTGAATGAGCCTTCCCCGACGTTAAATCTGGCTTTTGGCTCCTTATCGTTAAACACATACTCCTCAACGCTAAATACCGTAGCCGAACCGACCGTAATAACGGTGTTGTCGTTAAACACGAGTTGCGCCGCCGAACCTTTGGTTGATTTGAGCGTATCCTTCTCCTCCAGCGCGGCCCCTGCCACGGCTTTTATGGTCTTGGCGGCCCTGACTATCGAGACGTCGCCGTTTACGGCCGATATCTTGCCCACGGACGCAAACAGCGAAGAGGCAAAAAACAGAAACGCGGCCAAAAAAACCTTTAATATATTGCTTGTCTTCATTTTAGATCCTTTGCCTGCACTTAGAAGCTATAGATATAGCTTACGTTAAAACCTCTTTTTTGGTAAACCTTGTTTTCGAAGTTTGACTTATTGTTGCTATATGAGCAGCCTAGATTTAATATCCTGTTTTTTGACAAAGTCTTTAAGAGGCCAAGATTGTATGTAAAGGTTATATCCTTCTCTTTGTCAAAAAAAGCGGCGTCCGTATCCGTATATGCCGTCTTTTTGGCGCTAAACCCGGCCGTCATATCCAGATTTTCTATCAAAGGATGGTAGAGGTTTAGATTGAACGACTTTGCAAAGTTGGATACGTCGGTTCTTCCCGGATTGTTCGCGTTATCGGTAAACCTCTCGGATTCTTTGGAAAGCACCGCATTTGCGGACAGCACGGAACCCGTAGTCGGGAATAGCCTTCTGACTCCTGCGCTAAGCTCTTGGTATACCGAGTTTCTGGCCCAGTTGTCGTAGTAGTAGAATTTGTTTTTTATAGCGTACGAACCCTCGAGTATCAAGGTGTCCGAGAGCTTATACGAGCCTTTTGGGGCGATACCGAAGCTATACATATAGTCTAGCCCGCCATATATTAGCTTATCGGCTGTAAGCGCGGCGGATATCTCGTACTCCTTGGTTCTAAGGCCGGGTCCGGCAGCCACGCCTAGATATCGTACGTTGTTAGCCGTCACGCTTCTGTAGTTTTGCATATAAAAAGTAAGGTTATCCTGCCAGAAAAGCCCCTCTTTCGTATCTTTCATATCGTAGATATGGTTTATGCCTGCGATTTCAGCGTGATAATAGTCCTCTTTCGGTTTTTCTCCAGGCAGCGTCAAGCTTCCGTTTGGAATCGTATAATCTTTTGTGCCGATACCGTTGTTGATATTCGAGTCATACCCTACGCCGGCGGACAAAAATCCGTTTATGAAGTGTTTTTGCTTGCTTTTTTGTATGGCGTCCTTATATGCCAGCACCTGCTCTTTTACCTGCTTTGGAAGGTCCGCCTTTAACGCTTCGTCAAACTCGGATTCGGCCATCCCGAACTCTTTTTGCTCAAAATACGCCCTTGCTATCTCAAGCCTGCTTCTCGTATGGGTCGGCTCTACTATAAGCACCCTCTCGAACGCCGTTATCGCCTCGTCATACTTTTTTAGCTCCAGGGCGCATCTTCCGAGATAGAAGTTTACCTTAGCATCGTCCGGCTTTATTTCATACAGCTTATAAAAAGCGTCATACGCCTTTTCAAAACTAGACGAATTAAATATCTTGACCGCGGCTTCATAATCCGACTTATAGGCAGCCGTATCTACTTTTGCCGACAATGACGACGGGGCGCCGATTAGAATTATGCACGCCGCGACCGAAAACAATCCCTTTCTTAACATCCTACTCATCCTTATGCTTATCTCTGATTTCCAAAATTGTATCCAAATTCCCAAAAAACGCATCAACGACCATCGGATCAAAATGCTCGCCCCGCTCTTCCCTGAAAAGAGCGTATATCTTCTCAAGCTCCCACGCCTTCTTGTAGCATCTATCGGAGCCTAGCGCGTCGAACACGTCCGCCAAAGCGGTAATCCTTCCGAATATATGGATATCCTCGCCTTTAAGCCCCCTTGGATAACCGCGACCGTTCCATTTTTCATGGTGTTCGTATGCGACTACGGCGGCGGCGGATATTATCTTCCTGTTTGAATGCCTAAGCACTTCATATCCCATCGTGGTATGGGTCTTCATGATATAGAACTCTTCGTCGGTCAGCTTGCCCGGTTTTTTGAGAATGGCGTCCTCTATGGCGACCTTGCCTATATCGTGCATCGGAGACGCCATCCTTAAAAGCTCGGCCTCGGCCTCTGATAGTCCGCACCCCTTCGCAAGCACGTATGAATATTCCGCCACCCTCTTGACGTGATTCCCGGTCTCTTTCGACCTAAATTCGCCGACCTCGCCCATCGTAAAGATGACCTCTTTTTGCGTATCCTCTATCTCTTTATGCAGACTGGCGAGCTCCACGGTATTTGCGATATACGTCGCTACAAGATTTAGTTTTGCCACGTCGTCGTCCGAAAACTTCTCGTCGCTTGACAGCTTATTTATACACTGCAAAGCGCCCATGATTTCGTTTTCGCTGTTTTTGACGGGGATCGCGACTATG
Organism: uncultured Helicobacter sp.; assembly: GCA_964568395.1. Taxonomy (GTDB): domain Bacteria; phylum Campylobacterota; class Campylobacteria; order Campylobacterales; family UBA6016; genus UBA6016. The sequence goes on from CAZMPN010000005.1 coordinate 30,931, forward strand.
GATTTTGTCAAATAGCCGGTCTTTTTGTCTATCTCTGGATTAAATCTCTCGTCGGAGTACGGGTCGTTGCATATTACGGTCTGGGCGTTTTTGTAAGCGTACCCGGCAATTCCGGCGCCGTCGGGAATCGTAATGTTTGGTATTCCATGCGCCACTTTTGTCCAAAGCGTATTGCTCTCTTTATCGCCTATCCATATCGTAGCCCTGTCCGCCGCACTAAACTCTCTCGCCATATCGGCGAGTGCCACCAGCATCATCTCAGGCTCCCTCTGATCCGCTACGAAAGCGGCATATTTTAATATCAGATTTAGCGTAGCTTCCGAAGCCACCATATTTAGAGGAGCGTATGCGATCTTAAAAAAGTGGATTAACGCCGATTCGTCGTATTTCGCCCCTTTCTTGAAAACGGCGAACGCCTCGCCGCCCTGCTCCAGCACCTTAAACCTGCTTATAAAAAAACCGCCCTCTATGCCCCTTGCGCCTACTTGGCATAAAAAATCGGAATCTATCGGAGCGTCATAGACCGTCTCTTCCCTTAGCCCCTGCAAGACGGAGAGTATCTCTTTGCCTATCTGGCAGTTTTTTTTTGGGTAGCATCCCTCTCCGTTAAACCTGCAGACGAAAAAATCGATCTCCCCACAGATTTCCATTTTTTTCAAATAATATTTCAAATTTGAAAAAACCGCATCGAAACTTTTGGACATACCTATCTGGGAAGCCGCCTCCAGCAAAAGCGCATCCATAGCAATACCTTAAACGCTAAATTTTTAACATTGTGCCATATCATCTGCTATAATAAAATAAAGCCACAAAATTAAAACTTATTTAGATAACTTATACAAGAAGTTTAGTCCCAAATATTAACAAAAAGGTGCGCTAAAAGTATGCTGCAAGAAAAAAAGTTCGATCCGAAAAAGCTGGCCGCGTACGGTTCTGTTAGAAAATTTATGCCCGGCGAAAAGATAGTAAGAGAGGGCGACAGCGGCGACGAGATGTTTATTATTCTGCAAGGCAAGGTCAGCATAGAGGTCGGCGATATTATCGTAGGCGAGATGGAGAGCGGCGATTTTTTCGGCGAGATGAGCCTTATAGACAACGCCCCTAGAAGCGCCACGGTAACGGCTCAGGAGATAACGCTCCTATTTGCCATAAACGACAAAAATTTCGAGCGTATCATCGCATGGGAACCGACTATAGCGATACGTATTATGAAAAGCCTCTCCAAAAGGGTAAGGGAGCTTAATACCGAGATAAAAAATATTTTCGACGGGCAAGGAGAGTAGGTTATATTTTTTTCTCCCACTCATATGCGCTTTTACAGATAAGCTCCAGATCGTCATACTTTGGCTTCCAGGAGAGCGTCCTTAGTATCTTTGCATTGTCGGATACGAGTAGCGACGGGTCGCCCGCCCTTCTCTTCGAGATTTCCACTTCAAAATCCACCCCACTAACCTTTTTTACCGTATCCACAACCTCTTTTACGCTATAGCCTCTGCCGTAGCCGCAGTTAAAGATGTCGCTCTTGCCGCCGTTTCCTAGATAATCGAGCGCAGATAGATGCGCCGACGCCAAATCCTCTATGTGGATATAGTCCCTTATGCACGTACCGTCTTTCGTCGGATAATCTTCCCCGAATACGTACATCTTCTCTCTTTTGCCGCATGCGGCCTGGGAGGCTACCTTGATCAGGTGCGTAGCATTTGGAAATTTTTGTCCTATCCGCCCGTCGAGGGCTGCGCCTGCGACATTGAAATAACGCAAAACCACAAATCTAAAACCGCTATGCGCTACGGCGGCGTCTTGAAGCACTTGTTCGCTCATAAGCTTGCTACGCCCATACGGATTTATCGGAGCCAGTTCGCTCGTCTCGCTCACAACGCCCTCTTTTGGCTCTCCGTAAACAGCCGCAGTAGAAGAAAAAACAAACCCTTTGACGCCGGATTTGACCGCCGAACTTATAAGGTTTGTGGTGTTTACCGTATTGTTCATATAGTATTTAAGCGGATTTTCGACCGATTCCGGAACTACGATACTGGCGGCAAAATGGATAATGGCGTCAAACTTCTCCTCTTTTAAAAACCTATCCACGAACGCGAAATCCGACAAGTCGGCCTTTACTAGCCTCCCAAACAATACCGAGTCCTCAAAGCCGGTGGAGAGGTTGTCCAGCACCACTAGTTCGCAGCCGCCTCTCTCTCCAAGCTGCTTTACGACATGGCTGCCGATATATCCGGCGCCCCCCGTTACCAGTATCTTCAACCTTCATCTCCTTCAATCAGCTTTTTGTATGTTTCAAGCGATTTCTCTTTCGAAAAAAACCTGGCTCTTGTCACGGCTTTTTGCCTATATTCGTCCCGAAGAGAGTCATCTTCTATAATTTTCCTCATCGCAAGCGATAAAAACCTTGGATTGTCAAGGCTGGCAAGCAGTCCGAACTGGGCCTTCTCAAGCCCGCTTATAAGCATATCCTTTCCTCCTGCGAGTATCTCCCTAGGGCCGCTCTTGCAATCGGTCGATACCACGGGGAGAGAACAGGCGAGCGCCTCTATAAGCACGGTCGGAAGCCCTTCTAGGCGCGAGCTCATAACGAAGCAGTCGGAAGCCGCAAAGTATTTGTACGGATTTTCGCAAAATCCCAAAAACTTTATCCTATCGTATAGCCCCATCTCTACCGCCAAAAACTTCAGCTCTTTTTCAAGCTCTCCTGCGCCCAGAACGAGAAGTTTGCAAAAAGCGGGGAGGCTTTTGAACGCCTCGAACAGAAACGGGAAATTCTTGCTCTCCACCAACCTTCCGGCCGTTACGAATACGAATCCATCCTCTTTTCCGACCTGCTCTTTAGACATGCTCTCTATCTTTTGGATGTCTATCGGATTGTATGCCACTTTTATTTTTTCCGGAGCTATTTTGAAATTTTGCGATAAATCCTCTTTTATTCCCTCCGACACAGCTGCTACCGCATTTACCACTCTATAGGATACGCCAAGCAGTTTTTTTAGCATACGCTCGGCAAAGCTGTTGCCGTAATAGTTTGAAAGCGTGGTATGCTCGGTGGCTACGATGCGGACAGCCGGGTTTAAGAGTTTCGATAGCGCGGAGATTATTATCGGTCTGGATAAAAACGCTATGACGACATCTACTCTGTTTTGCTTGCAATACGACGAAAAAACGGCGGCTAGGCGAAAAAGAGAGATCAGCTTTGAAAACGCTGAACTCTCTATATCGTGAGAAGAGAGGCTTACCGTTTTAATCCCGGCGGTATCGAATTTTTGCAAAGGGCTAAGCGTAACTATCTCGACTTCATATTCGCCCTTTAGCCCGACGGCAAGCTCCAGCGCCGCTTTTTCGGCGCCTCCGCCGCCGAGAGAATAGGTAAAAATAGCGACTTTTTTCACGCTTTTGCCTTTACGCTGTTGCTCGATATCTTTGCGGCTGGAATTCCTCCGACGGTTATATAGGACTCCGTGACGTCATGCACTACTACGGCGTTCGCGGCTACCGTCACCCCCTCGCTTATGCGCACCGGGCCTATTATCTTCGCTCCTGGCCCTATGTAGCAGTTATCGCCTACGACGGGAGCATCAGGATTTTTGAGGTCTTCGCCGATCAACACCCCGCCTCCCGCTATCGTACAGTTTTTGCCGATCCTCGCCTTGCCGTTAATGACGATGTCTCCGTAATGGCCTAGCTGCAGTCCGGGACCGCAAGAGTTTGGGGAGATACTAAACCCGAGCCTTATCGACTCTTTTTGAAACCTGTATCGTATCCACAGCGTGCAAGGCTTCGAAAGGATCCCTTTTTTGCAGTTGAGACGGTATTCCAGGAGGCGAAGAAGCTTTTGATATTTCCAGATCGGGTGGAAAAACCTATCCCGAAAGCTGCCTGTTACCCCAAGAGCCGCTTTATCCGCCGCTAGATATACCTCATAATCTGCCCTGCTTCTTATCACATAAGCTCCTTCTCGGTATTCGAGACGGACGAGACGATACTGAAGCTATCTTTTATTCTCTCTCTGTTTGGTTTGGCCTCCGTCATCGCCCACTCCAGTTTTGCGGCAAGGTCGTTTGCGTCGCCGCTTTTGAATACCGCCCGCTCGTCGCCGACTATCAACCTCATATCGCCGGCGTCGCTAACGACGGCGGGCACGCCGCAGCTCATAGCTTCGGCAACGGTAAGCCCGAAAGCCTCTCCAAGGCTAGGCAGACAGAAGAGGTTTAGGGAGTTGTAAAAACCGCGTAGGTCAGAGACAAAACCGAGCCAGATAAATCTACCCCTATACTCTCCCAAAATCTCTATGCACTCATCTCTGATAGATTCGTCTCCGCCGCCTGCGGCCACGAAAATAAGATTTTCATGTTTTTTTAGAAGCTCTTTTGCGGCATTGGCCAGCAGAGGGTAGCCCTTCATCCTGTCTATTCTGGCGGCCACTCCTATAACGAAGGCATCGGCGGCTACTCGGCGCTCTCTTCTGAACTCATCCCCCAAAGAAGGGTTTGGCGTAAAAAACTCGGTATCGACGCCGTTGTATACGACTACAGCGCGGCGCATATCATACCCTGCGGCCTCGTGATACTCGAAGGCTGAACGGCTGACGCATATTATCTTGTCGGCAAACCTTGAAAGAACTTTTTGAAGCCAAAATAAGAGCCTAAAGAAAAAACCGTAGGAGCGGTAATCCACGAACGCGGAGTGAAGCGTCCATACAAGTTTGTATCGTCTATTGGCAAGAGCTCTCGCCCAAAGCGAAAAAAGATTCATCTCGCCTATATGCGAAAAGACGACGTCCGGCACAAATTCGTTGATTAGCCTCGCATATGAAAACAAAAAGCCGAAAATATCAAACCGCCCTTTTTTGCCGAGGTTTACGTAGCGTATGCCATCTATTTGTTTTGCCTCATTTTCCATCGCGCCGCCGTACATCGTAGCAAGACAGACGTCAAAACGGTTTTTGTCGACACGCCGTACAAATTCGAGTACCTGTTTTTCCGCGCCTCCTATGTCAAGGCAGCGTATAACGATAAGAACTCTTGTCTTCAAGCTTTCCAGCTCATCTTGGATAAAATAACAAAAAACAAAGTAAAGGCTTGAAGTTTGAGTCCGCTCATAAGTGTCGTAGTACCCGTATATAATGTGGAAAAATATCTGAGAAAGTGTACCCTCTCAATCATTAATCAAACATACAAAAATCTAGAAATTATATGCATAAACGACGGCAGTACCGACGAGAGCGGAAAAATTTTAGATGCCGTCGCAGCCGAGGATAGCAGAATAAGAGTTATCCATCAGGAGAACAGAGGACTTATGAAGGTCAGAGCCAGAGGCATAGAAGAAGCCAAAGGGGAATACATAGCCTTTGTAGATTCCGACGATTACTGCATGCCGAATATGATGGAGATACTCGTAGAGATTGCGCTTAAAAACGGCGCCCAGATAGCCGTATCCGGTTTTGAGGTAGTCGATCTGGAAGATAAAATATTATTTGCCGTAACTCCTGCCGAAAAGACGCTAAATAAAACGGAGGCGCTAAAAGCCCTGATTTTCGAAGACTATAGAGAGACCGGACTCTACCCTGTATGGAACAAACTATACAAAAAAGAGCTGTTCAAAAACTACGCCCCATCAAAAACCGTAGTCAATCTAGGCGAAGACCAGTATATGAACCTAATGATGATAGATAGCGCCGAAAAGATAGCGTTCGCTCCGGATATATGCTACGCATACGTGCAGCACGGCGCATCCATCATGAAAACACCGAAACTATCGCATATCGACGACTTTTTCGGACTATGGGAAGAAAAAGAGCGGTTTATAGACAAGCTGGAGCTTTTGAAGAGTAATAAAAAAGAGGTTTTTGAGGCATACTTCACATCCATGCTAGATTTTTACGGGCTATGCTTTCATACGGCAAAAGATGAGCTCCTGCCGAAATTTAACGAAAAACTAAGCCGCGATCCGTTCTTTAAACTAAAAAACTTGCCGCTTACTCCGAGCTTTATAGCCAGATACGTAAAGTTCTTAGCTAGACGATATCTTTAGCGCGGTACGCAGCAAAAGCACAAACACGAAAGCTTCCGTAAACAGATAAACAAATGCCGCGCCCACCGAGTCAAAAGCCCCGACAAGCAAAACCGACAAAATAACAGAGACCACGGCTGTAATCGTATAAAGACTTCTTAAAAGTGGCGCCTTGCCTAAAGCCACTATGTAGTGGTTTGATAAAAGCATGCTGGCCACGACAAATACCGGCCCAAACGCCATGATTCTGAGTAGCTCGCCGCTTTTTTCAAAATGGCTCCCAAGAGCCAGTGCACTAATAAAATCAGCCGTTACGAATACGAAAATCGATATGACAGACATAGCGGATACACTCACAATAGCCGCTTTTTTTAAAAACAAAAACGCCTCTCCTTTGTCTTTGGAGGCTATGCGGCTAGCGTGCGGGAAAAGCGCGGAAGATATAGGGGTAAAAAGAGCCTGCATCGCCAAAATAATCTTTTGTGCGCCGACAAATTGCCCGGCTTCGCTTCTAACAGACAAAAATCCGACGGCAAAAGCCGGCAGGTTTACATAGAAAGCGACCCATATATTTGCGCTAAAGAGCGGCCATGCGCCTTTGAGCGCCTCCTTCACAAAAGCCCTATCCGGTAATACAAAACCGATATTAAATCTTCTGCAGACGTCTATATTCGCAAGTACGGCAAACGACACCCACGAGATACCGGCGCACAAAGGCACAAACAATAAATCTGAGGCCGAAGAGACGAATACAACGGTAGCCATGGCGGCAACGATTTGAGCCGAGATGCTAAAAACCAAAAACCAAAAACTTCTCTCCATTCCTTGATAGAGCCATCCGGGCATCAAAGTCTGCCCTGCAACCGCAAACCATAAAAATAGATAGAGATAAATAGACGAATCGGCAATTTTCGAAAATGCTAGCATAAACAAAAGAGAGATAAAAAGAAGCGACATCTTAACGCCTTGTATCGACGCCCAAAGTCTTGAGATGCGTTCATTGTCATGCCGACAAAGCGCGCTTTCCCTGACGCCCCACAGATAAAACCCGAAATCGGCGAAAATCTGTATATATGCCGCCACGGCCCATGCAACAGCCATCTCGCCGAAAGCATGGAGCCCGAGCGTCCTGGTAAGATAAGGAAGAAGCAAAAAAGGAACTGCGTATGATGCCAGCTGAAGAACCATTAGCCAGCTCGCATTGCCGGCTATGGATGATTTTGTAAGTCTTGAAAGCACTTTTTTAGTTTAGCGTCTTTTTAAGAGCAGCCACAACTTCGTCTTGCTCGGATTCGCCGAGGAATGCGCTAAACGGTAGGCTCATAATTTCGTTCGAAACTTTCTCGCATATCGGGAAATCGCCGTTTTTGTATCCCAGCGACGCAAAACACTCTTGCAGATGAAGCGGTTTTGGGTAGTGCACCGCCGTCGGTACGCCGAGTTCGCCGAGCTTTTTCATCACCTCGTCCCTATTTTTTACGCGTACCGAGAACTGTCCGTAGACATTTGTTCTATCGTCTTTCGTAAAAGGAGTTATCAGGTTTACTTCTTTTAAAAGTTCAATATATCTGGCTCCAAGCTCCAATCTTTTTTTGACCTCCGCGTCAAAATACGGAAGCTTCACCCTAAGAACAGCAGCCTGAACGGCGTCAAGCCTGCCGTTAATACCGACGTATTTATGCACATATCTCTCTGTTTGTCCGTGTATTCTGATAGAGGCTATTTTCTTTGCCAGTTCGTCGTCATTTGTGAAAACAGCGCCGCCGTCACCGTAGCAACCCAGCGGCTTTGAAGGGAAAAAGCTCGTGCAGCCGATGCGCGAAAGGTTGCACGATTTTTTGCCCTTATACTCTGCGCCGAAGCTTTGTGCCGCATCTTCTATAACCGTGATATTATGTTTTGCGGCGATAGCGTTGATCTCATCCATATCCGCACACTGCCCATAAAGGCTGACAGGCATTATCGCCTTCGTTTTAGGCGTTATGGCGGCCTCTATTTTCGAAGGGTCTATGTTGTACGTCGGCTCGTCTATATCTACGAATACAGGCTTTGCGCCAAGCAAAGCTATAACTTCGGCCGTCGCTATAAAAGTAAAAGGCGTCGTAATCACTTCATCACCGGCTTTTATATCGAGAGCCATCAGGGCCAACAAAAGCGCATCTGTACCGCTCGCACAAGATATAGCATGCTTTGAGCCGGTATAGGCCTCAAGCTCCGCCTCCAAGCCGTCAACCTCTTTACCCATGATGAACTGCCCGGAATTAAATACTCCGATAACCCTTTCGTCTATCTCTTTTTTATATGCCGCATACTGGGCTTTGAGGTTTATAAATTCCATTTTCTACTCTTTTGTCTGATATTTTTTAAAGTTTGATATATTCGTAAGATAAAAATAGGCGAACTGATAGAGCGCTATAAACAAAAGCACCAATCCGAATAAAACAATTCCCTTATTGTAGAACAGTAACGGTAAAATTTGGAAAGGCAGAAACGCCAATACCATCACCACGGCTGCCTTTGGGTTTGAGAGCCTAAGGGTTCTCATAACAACCTGATGCAGATGCATCTTATCGGCTCCCATGGCTTTTTTGCCTACCGCAACCCTGCGACGCAACACCGAGAACAGTACTTCCCAAATAGGATATATAAGCACGGCAAGGCAAAACCATGCGCTTACGCCATCGTGCTTATTTACGATGATTACGGAAAGTACGGCCAGCATAAATCCAAGAAAGTACGCCCCTCCGTCACCCAAAAATATTTTTCCTTTTGGAAAATTTAACACCAAAAAACCAAGCGTTGCCGCCGCTAACGACAAGCAGACAAACACTATCTCGGCATCATTTAGGATATAAGAGAGAGCAGCAAACGACAAAAACGCAAACAACGACACACCGCCGGCGAGCCCGTTAAGACCGTCTATGATGTTTATCGCATTTGTCACGCCCACTATAGCAAAAACAGTAAAGATAATGGCAAAAATATATGGAAACTCTATCCCAAAACCTATAGTCTTAAGATAAAATCCGCCGATCAAAACAAATAACACGGCTCCTACTGCCTGGATAAGAAGTCTTTGTCTTTGTGTGATGCGCCCAGTCAAATCCTCCAGTATTCCACTGGCAAAAGCAATCAATCCCGCAATAGCCGCGACAATACCAAACCCTGATAAAATTGAAAATATAGAAGCTATAAAAATACCGACTCCGCCGACTCTCGGAGTAGGCTCGTCGTGAAATCTTTGTGGCTTATCGGACTCATGGCAGTCTATAAATAACTTATTTTTATGGGCTATTTTAATAAGCATATAGCTAGACAATAGAGCGGCCAAAAAAGCAATTAATAAAATAATTTCCAAATTATGCGCCTTTTAAAAACTTTATTTTATATACCAAAGGCTAAATGCTAGAGAGAATATTCTTATATTTTTGAATCACTATCTTCTCGTCAAACATTTCAACCGCCATCTTCCTCCCCGCTTTGCCCATCTGCCTTCTTTTTTCGGCACATGCAGACATTACCATCTCCATTTTTTTTGCCAAATCCGCAACATCCCTTGGTTTGCATAAAAAACCGTTTACCCCGTTGACAACAATCTCTTTACAGCCCGGAACATCTGTTGCAACTATCGGTTTTTTCATACTTGCGGCTTCCAGCAGCGATCTTGGAACACCTTCCCTGTAGCTCGGCAAAACAACGCAATCACAGCTTGCTATATAAGGTCTTACGTCGTCACAGACACCCAAATAATTTATAATCCCTTCGTCAACCCATTGCTGCACGGTATCTTTTTGAATCGCTTTCGGATTTTTTACATCCAAAGAGCCGAGCAGTGCGAATTCAGCTTCCGGATATAGTAGTTTCAGGCTCTTTGCAGCCTCGATATACTCGCCTATACCCTTGTCCCACAAAACACGTCCGATTAACAAAAATCTTAGCTTGCCATCGTTATTCGTATTATCAAGCTCACAAAACTTGTCAGTATTTACGCCGGATCCGGGCAATATGTCAACTTTTTTTGTCGTATCTATAATACCCAGCCGAACAAATTCACCAAAATCGTCGCTATTTTGAAACCAAACCTCATCTGCGTGTTTTAGCGAAGCACGATATAAAAAACACGCAATTTTTGAAATTATAGTATTGTTTATAAACGCATAACCTAGGCCCGTAATAATCGATACGCTCTTAAGGCCTAAAAGTCCGGCGGCAAAACCGCCGTAAACGCACGGCTTTATCGTATAGTGGAAAATTAGGTCAGGCTTTATTTTCGAGTATATTTTGAAATACTCAAAAAAAGATAACGAATCTTTTATCGGATTAGTGCCGTCATTATCGAGGCGAAGCTCATAAAAATCAAACCCTTCGTCTTCTATGTAGCCGGTATAGTCGTCTCTCGGCGCCACGGCTACGACGTTATGTCCGGCATCCCTCAATGCTCTCATTGCCCCTAATCTAAAATTATATATATTCCAGGAGCTGTTTGCAGAAAATATAACCGTTTTTTTATCCGTCATGCCAATTGCCGTTCACAAAAATAAAGATATTCGTTCACACTAGATGTTTTTGATAATTCGATAGCCCTATTATACGAAGCTTTTGCATATTTCAAGCCGACGCTTTCATCAAAAACAACACTTTTAACGGCATTTGCCAAACTTTCACCATCATCTATCGCAACCAAAATACCGAAATCTGAGTACTCTATATCGCCTTTGCTCAAACAAGATGAGCGTCCATTGATAGATATAATCTCCATAGGCCCAGTCTTACAATCTGTAGACACAATAGGAAGCCCGCAGGACATTGCCTCCACTAAAACATTTGGAAAGCCTTCGTATTTTGAAGAAAGCACAAAAACATCGGCACGAGCCATATACTTGAAAGGATTTTTTACTCTTCCGGCAAAATAAACCCTCTCAGACAAACCGTATCGAGAGATAAAATCCTCAAGATTCAATCTGTTTTCCCCGTCGCCCACGATAATCAAGCGAATATCTTGCGGCAGCAGCATCATAGCTTCCAAAATCATAATCTGATTTTTTTGGTCGTCCAATCTACCGACCGTAACTATATATTTATACCCATCTTCGAATATCCCACTATCAAGCTCCTCTTTTGACATTTCTTCTATCGCCGCAATATCAAACGGATTATAAACGACCTTTGAATTAACCGGTTTACCAAGAAAATTCTCCATGTCGGCAACCATTGCCTTTGATTTAAATATAAACATATCCGCAAAAGGGTAAAAAATCTTAATTAACGCAAGATTTATTATTTGGCTTTTAAAAAAATCGATAGATATAACCTCTACAGCATGAGTTTTATGCCTCGCGCCAAAAAGCTTTGCGGCGATATTTACGATATTTGCCCTAAACATATGCGACTGCACCAGCTCTATTTTATTTTTGAAAATGTATCTCGCAAGCCTAAATGCCAATATAGGCAAAAATAAAAGCTTCACGATTTTAGACTCTTTGCCGTCAAAATTACTAAGATAGGTTATTTTTATAGAGGGCGGTATCTTATAGAAAATATTTTTTTCTATGCATACGAGTTCTACGTCGCAATCCATTGCGGCCGCAGCCGAAAGAATCACGGATACAACTCTCTCCGAGCCTCCGCCCCCCAAAGAGTTTATAAAAATAGCGCTCTTCAAGACGTTCTCCGCATCTTAAGGCTCCACTCCGACAAAGCCCACTCTTTTAGCCCCAAAGAGCCGTTTTGGAAAATTGCCCTTTCGCCTATATTAAACCCAAATCCCATTTTCGGCCTATATAAAATAGAGGCGTCAATATCGTCTTTAAACGCCTCTTTTAATATTGCTTTGCCATATCTGTTTCGTTTGTCAAAAAGCCTGCCGACTTTATACTGTGGGGCTATTTTAAAAGCCGTCTCGACAAGCTTATAATCCAAAAACGGGGATCTTGCCTCAACCGAATTCGCCATCGCACATACGTCGCCTATAAGCGTTATGGAGTGCGCATTTTCCAAAAAAAACGCGAAGGCATTGGAGTAATCTATAAAGTTTCTTTTCTCAAAAGCCCTGAAAAATTCATCGTATTCGGCAAACAAACTCTCCAAAACATCCTCTTTGGTCCTTGAGAGCCTTTTTCTCTTGAGGTCACTGTTTTTAAATAGCCCAAGCAACTTTGAGGCAAAAAAGGTCTTCGGATGTGAATCGTAGCCGTAGAAAAGCTCGTCTGCACCATTACCGTTTAATACGACTTTGATACCATCTTTTCGAATGAGGGAATATAAAATATCGGCATAAACCATCGGCATAATCGCAAGAGGTTCTCCATATACCCCTATAATATTTGAAAGACCCGCTACCTGCGCATTATCAAAATGAAACTCTTCCAGCTCGACGCCCATAGACTTGGCGACTGCTCTCGCCCGCACAAGTTCCTCATCATCGGCGTTTGCCCCAAAAGCATACGCCTTAAAATCGATAGATAGTTCTCGTTTTAGCACATGAGCCACGATAGTCGAGTCTACCCCGCCTGATAAAAGCATTGAAATAGGCACGTCGGAAACGCTGGCATACGACACCGCCTCGACAACTCTATTTTTTAGCCCACCAGGCGTTATCTCTTCATAGTCACCTTCGATTTTCCAATAAAAGCCTGTTTTTTTAACTTCACCTGATTTAATCAGCATATAGCTGGCCGGTTTTAATTTTGAAACGCCCCTTATGACAGAAAAAGGATCCGGAATATGTCTAAAGTTTCCCATAGAATAAAGCTTGATAGCCTCTTCATTAATGGCAAACTCGATAATACCGCTATTTAAAAGCGCCGGGATTTCGGAGGCAAACAAAAACCCGTCTTTTGTTTTTGTATATACGAATGGTTTTTCACCGACCCTGTCTCTAGCGCAAAAAAGAGTATCGTTTTTTTCGTCATATAAAGCGAATGCAAACATGCCCCGTAAATAAGAGAGCATACCCTCTCCGAACTCCTCATACAAACAAGGCAAAACCTCTGTATCGCTATTTGTTTCGAGTTTGTAGCCCCTTGACAAAAGCAGGCCGCGAAGTTCGCGGTAGTTGTATATCTCGCCGTTAAAAACTACCGTATAACCGTTTTTACAAAACGGCTGCGACGCTTTTTGGCTCAAATCTATAATACTAAGTCTATTATGTGCTAAAAATAGCTTTTTATCATCTGATAAAAAAAATCCGCTTCCATCCGGTCCCCTGTGACTCATGCCAAGAGAAGCAGACTCTAGGCTATTTTTCAGTCCATCATCGATAGGCTTTTTTGAGAAATATCCGAAAATACTACACATTTTTTACCAACAGTATGGATGTTGGGTAAAACTTCGCAAAACGCAAAAAACGATACGCCAAAAAACTAAGCCCGATACGGCGCATAATTTTTAAAATTCCGCCGACAAAAGCGTATCTCCCGGACAACCTATACTCTCCGAAAAATATTTTTTTTAGCTTCCACTCTTCCGTTATGTTTGCGACTATCTCAAAGCCGTGCTTTTTAAAACTCTCTTCGAGTTCATTTGCGCTCATTAGATTGAGCCAATCAACAAACGAGTGGGCATCGCGGTTTTTTAGCTTTCCTAGAAGTTTGCCTATTAGCTTTATCTGCGGCTTCGAGGGCTTAGGCAATGTAGGTATCGCAAGATGGGGCTCAAACGGAAACAGATAGTTTGGAGCCTCCACGACTATCAGCGCATCTTTTTTTATAACTCTTTTGAGGCTTGCGAGCATTGCTTCAAAATTCGCTTTCGAACCTAAATGTTCGACTATGTCTTTTAAAAAAACAACGTCGAAATAGGCGTCGTACATCTTAGGCAGTTGCTCAAGAGTAATAGCGTTACCCTCTATAAACACGGCATTTTGCACGTTTTTATATTTTTTATAGCTATCGGCGAGAGATACTGCCTCTCTCTCCAAATCCACCCCCACGATATTGGCAAAATATGGCGCAAAGGAGAAAGAGATTGGGCCGCAACTGCATCCCAAATCAAGAGCGTTTTTGGACTTTAAATCCGCAAACTCCGGCACGAATTCCCGTAAAAACTCAAAAAATTCGGCGTGGAATTGCTCGTTTGAAAACATGGCGTCTAAATCTATATCATCAAACTCCCTATCCAAATGACCGTAAATATTTGTCTTTTTGGATAAAAACGCTCTTAGCGACTCTTGCAATTTACCATTATCCATTTTTTGCAAACACCGTTTTGTAGACAACATTACAAGCTTTCAGACAGATAAATACTGCATATAAAATAGCTATAGACAAGGCAATGCCCACAAGCTGCTGCAAGAGCCCTAGAATAAACCCACTTCTTATAATATTGAACGCTTCACCGAAAAACCACAAAAATAGCGCAAGAGACAGCGTACTTGTAAGTTTAAATTTATTTAGAAATCCGTAAAACGCCCCCGTTAGGAGAGGAAATAATATAAGCCCTACGATACCGAAAGACAAAGCCGCATATCCTACAAAACCGAGCGGGAACCTGCCACAGTTAAAACCAGATTGAGCATACAGCTCCGGGTAAATTAAATTTTGAAACAGCATATCGCCATATATATCTGGCTTGCTCGGCCAGAGCGCACGAGGAATATATGAGGCAAAAATATCAGCTAAAGATTGGAAACCTACTATTCCAAGCGGATGCTCTTCTAATGGGTATTTAAAAATTGCATTACTACTGTGCCAGAAAGAGTCAAAAGAGCTAACAAAAACATATAATATTCGACCTACTTCATAAATTGAAAACTCTCTAGACGTTTTATTAAATAAAGTTTCATAGACTATGCCTTGATTAAACCTAAGGATTATTAATATGGTAATAATCCCGAGCCCGCCAAAAACAATATGCCTATTATTTATATGTCCCTTGATATACAAAAGAAGCAAAAAAAGCATAATCGGCATAACAAAATATCTTCTGCTGCCATCCAAAAAATTAAATATCAACATATTTACACAAATTATTGTTATCGCATACACTATAAAAAGTTTTTTTTGTGGCTCCAAAAATAATCTAGCAATCAACAAGACTATACAAAACCAAATAAAAAATGAGAATAAAAAAACTATATACCCCTTGCCGTAAAAAAACGATAACTGCCCAGTAGGTAATCCAGAGCTAAACCTTAAGTAAAAAACATAAGCTACTATTTTTAAAAGCGTAACAACGGCAAGGGTGAGCAATAAAATTTTGGAATCAAATAAGGTATTAATGCGTGCGGTCGTATCTCTTAAGAAAATATTACCGATAAAGCTCGAGCTGCTGGATGCCATAAATCCATAAAAAAATATCAAAAACACTACGGTTGCCAAAAATACAACAAAAATGTCGTTTAAATAGCTATATGGATAATCAGCAAATCTACCCATGCCAGACACCTGCAATACATAGAAACAAAATGGAAAAGACAAAAAATAAAGCAGTGAGAATATATAGAGTGGATTTGAGAAATCTATTCCAAACCCCCTATTTGGAGAAGGGTTTTTGCGCACATACCACGCAAGGGGGAGAAGCATCGCAATTGTAGCTATCGCAAAAGCTGCAAAAGGCGACAAAATCACTTTTTCTCCAACAGATAGTTCTCAATCGCCATAAATTTTAGGCCGCTGTTTTCAAACGTAAAGATGGCTTGTTCTATCGTAGCAACAAGCGGATACCCGTGCAGATTGAAAGACGTATTCATCACGCCGCCAATTCCGGTCAGCTCTCTAAATTTTGATATTAAAGCATGGTACTCCGAATTTGTATCTTTTTTTACTATTTGCGCACGGAGCGTCTTGTCAGCCTGGTGCGTAGCGGCTCTGAGATGTTTCCTGCCCAGCTCCGTAGAGTCAAAAGCAAGTATCATATACGGCGCATCCGTATTTTTCGGATTTATAAAGTAATCTTTCGCACACTCTTCCAAAATAGAAGGAGCAAACGGCATCCAAAAGTCTCTTTGCTTGATCATGTCGTTAACTTCAAAAAAGCTCTCCAGACTGCTAGGATTACCCAAAATCGCTCTATTGCCGAGGCTTCTGGCACCCCACTCCGCCCTACCTTTAAACCTCGCGACTATCTTAAACCCGGCGAGTATTTCCGCTATTTTGGACTCCATATCTTCGATATAAGAAACCGTATATTTGTTTTCAACTCCTTGTTCGTCTATGTATCTTTTGACATCGTCGTTTGAAAACTTCGGCCCCATATATACGTCTTTAAAAGGCATCGTATTTTCGTTGTGTTTTGCGGCTACATAAAAAGCGGCGCCGAAAGGATTCGACTCATCTCCGCAAGAAGGCATAAAGTGGCACTCTGCCACCTGAGGCATCTCCATAATTTTCTTGTTCATTTTGACGTTCATAAACACTCCACCGCCAAAATAAACGTTATTAATTCCGGTTTTTTCTATCGCATTGGCGACCCATCTAACAACCATATCTTCGAGTAGCATTTGAGCGGCGGCGGCTATATTGTCAAATCTCTCGCCGACGGCATTTTTCTTCAAATAGGTGTCAAATCTGTTCGTAGGCACGCTTGTTTCGAAGCTAAGGCCGTCTTTTGAAAGCCAAATCACGTCTTTATAGATTTTCTCGTACACCTTTGCCGCATACTTCTCTTTTGCGTAAGGAGCAAGCCCCATGACCTTATATTCATGCTCCAGCACCTTCATGCCCAAAAATCTGGTCGTATTGGAGTATATGCTTCCCAGAGAACACATAGAAGGGCTGCTTGCTATTTGGCGTATTTCGCCGTTTTCGTATACGCTGACAGTAGAGCTATCGTGATCTCCCGATCCGTCGGCCGTAAAGATAAGGGCTTTTTTGTTTTTGTTTTTGCAAAGCGAATAAAAAGCGGAATATGCGTGGCAGGTATGATGATCCACTTTCACGACCTTGGAGTATTCGAGCCCACACTCTTTTAAAAGTTTTTTAAACTCCGCCTCTCCAGCGTTTGCAAGCTTTTTTGCCCTTTGCGCGTCAAGCCATATAAAAAGTTTTGGCGCAAACTTGAAAAATCTATACTGTGCAAACGCGTAAAGCGACTTTAAGAGCTCTTTTGCAAAACCGCCCCTATCCAACTGCTGGTTTTCACGGAATAGATATTTTGTGGCCATCGACGGAAAAATCATGCTGGATGAGTTTGCGATGACGTCTATCTCGTTCGGGCTTATGCAAAATTCTTTCAATATCCACTCTATCGCATCTTTTGGAAACGCGGACGAATTTTTAACATTGTCGAATTTCTCCTGGCTAACCGCCCCCAATATGGCGCCGTCTTTATATAGGGCTACCGTAGCGTTATGCCCGAGCTGCAAAGCCAATATTATCACTTAACTCTTCTCCATGAATACGCTTGAAGCAAAACGCCAAGCGTCAAAAAATAACAAATATATCCAGCAAAAACAGAGGCCTCATGCAGAGACTCTAAAAAATAGTAAGCAGACGCAAATTTGACGCCTATCCCGGCAAAAGATAAGAAAAACAGAAATTTATATCCGCCGTCGCTAAAAACAAACGAGCTATCTACTTTTTCCGCTAACATAAAAATCATAGCCAATGAAGCAAACGCAAAATAGTCGATGTTTGCGCCACTCCACCCAGTCCATAGCAAGACTATATCTTTTCCTGCAAAAGTATACAAAATTCCAGCCAACAAACCGGCCGCCAAAACGGCTATTTTTTGTAACAGATATGCTTTTTTTCTACTTTTAAGTTCGCCGGATACGCCCATTTTCACCATAAAAGGCTGCGAAACTTCCGGTATTTTAGAAAGAAGTATCACAAGAAATCCGGGGATTTGCCAGATAACCGCATAATAGGCTGCATACTCGGCTTTACCGCAATATGCTAGAAAAACCGCATCGAGTCCGAAGCTCAAAAGAGAAATAGAGTAAAAAAAGTTCCACTTCCCGACTTTGCCCAAAAAATCGGACACAACCTCTTTTGTTATCATGCCTACCTTGGGCAGCGCTATCTTTTTTGAAACAGCAAGGGCTACGCATAGAGTAAAAACGGATATAAAAAGGGCGGCGAAAGGAACGGCCAAGCTATTCGAAAAATAAAGCCCGACCAAAGACGCAATCAAAAACAGTGCGGCTTGCACGCTTCTTAGAATATTTGCCGCAGACTGTTCGTTAAGCGCGGTAAGATTGGCGAAATAGCCTTGAAGCGGATAGTTAAACAGAAAGTAAAATGCCAAAACAATAATACATATAGCTATTATTTTATCATTCACAAACATTACGTATAAGCTTGCCAAAACGAACAAAATAACGCCGTATAGGACGTATGCGCCGTAGACGAGAGATTCGGCGGATTTAAGCTTATTGTTTTGCGTAGACGCTTTGTAGCCGCCTATTGCCACGATAGCCGCGCCGCCTATCCATCCTATGCCTATGGCCGCATATTGGCTAACGGAATAAATAGCCGTGTAGACGCCAAAGTTTCTGGCCCCTAGGATATTCAAAAAAAGAGGAGTCAGTATAAACCCGGAGATAGCCAAAACAAACACCCACAAATACGAGGATGCCAATGCCTTTAAGTAATGGCTTCTCAAATAGAGTTCCTCAGATTTTTTAGCCATATCTCTTCGCCAAACCTCTCCTCATACAGCCTGGCACTGCCCTCTTGCCATACCAAAACGCTATCGGCGGCCTCTATTATCGCCTCTTTCAAAGACGAGACTAGGGAGTCATATATGATATCGCCATTTAAGTATTTGTTATTGAACTCCATCAGGTGCATCTTCAAAGGAGAAACTATCTCTTTGCCGTAATAGTTTTGAGGTTCTAAAATAGGATGCTCCAAAAGCCTTCCGTTGATACCACCCTCTATAAGCTCTGGAGTGGCGTAAACATTGACGCCTATTACGCCCATGCCGTAAGATATAGCTTCCAAAAAAGCCATACCGAAAGACTCGTATAGACTAGGCAATACGAAAACGTCCATATGCGGATATAGCTCTTCCAAAAGCTTAGAGCGCGGCATCGGCTCATAAAACATTATTCTTTCGTCTTTAGCGTATCTATCGATAATTTCAGGCGGAGTTGTTGAAACGAAGTGGAGTCTTATATTTCTGTTTTTTACCGAACTAAATGCCTCTAGCAGCTCCAATCCGCCTTTATTTCTAAAGCTAAGACCCACAAAAATAAAATTGAGCTTCCCCTCATTGTTTCTTTGTTTTTTTGGTCTTCTTTTGACGAATGGATATAAAACACTGCTCTTATCCTCAAAACGTCCGCCAAACTCTTCCAAAAAATTTCTTCTGGCGGCGTCAGATATAAAGTTTAGGCTGTCTGCTTTTTCCAAAAATAGCGATGCCACCCCTTTATACAGACGAAATGCATCGTAGTTGTAGTAAGAGAGGCAGTATGGGTTATCCATCTCTATCGTATATGCTGTAGCCGGATTTAGCGGTAGATACCCCCATACGTAAGAATGCTCGGCATTTCGATGCTCTGGCGGCAAAAAACCCACGTTTAAAAGAGGGGTATTGGATAGAATTTTATTTTTGAGCCGCCCCTTATAGCTAGAGTATGAAGAGTAATTTTTTGCCGAAGAGTTGAAGCGTGATATATCCGGATAGATCGAGTCTACTATTTTGTCGGCGTTTACAGCTGTATCTATCTGACGCTCTCTGGCACCGTTTTTGACATGGAAAAAAACTTTTTTATCCATTCTTGCCGTCCGTTTTTTGCATTTTTGACGCTACAAAATAATAGCAAACCCTCGCCAGTTTGCCTATAAGCACGCTAGGCGAGTTCATGAGATACTCTTTGTAGAAGATCGAAATATCTTTTTTGAATACCAGATAGAGTCTATTTAGATTGTGTTTTTTGTAGCTCAACCTATCCGTTCCAGTATCGTTGTATATCCTGACTACGTCGCTGCAAAAAAATGCTTTTTGTTCTTTAATGATAGAACCCCAAACAATACCTTCTCCGCCGGATATATCCTCGTAAAAAGGAGTTTTTATAAACACCTCTCTTTTGACTACCGGAAGGTACTCGCCTTTCGTCTTTGAGCCTTTAATATACTCTTTGAAATTAACGAAACCTTCAAAAGACGGGTTCGAAGACATCGGCACGCCTTGCTCGTTTAAGCAAGAGAAAAAAATAAGACCGCCTTTGTCCGCTTGGATATCTATATATTTTTTGATACGCAAAAAAGCGTCGCTCGTGAAAGTATCGTCGGAATCTTGAAAAACTATCCACTCGCCTTTAGCCGCGCGTGCGCCGCAGTTTTTTGCGGCATTGGCGCCAAGATTTGAGCCGGTATCCATATAGATGATTTTTTGAGAGTCGATATACGGCCTTAAAATCTCTTTCGTCCCATCCGTAGAACCGTCGTCGACGACTATTATCTCGCCGTCCTCCAAAAACTGCAACGAGCTTTCTATGGAATTTTTGATACAGTATCCGCGGTTATATGTAGGAATTACGACGCTAAATTTCAAAGCCACTTCTCCCGCCACATCTCGAAACTAAGAAGCAGCCAAAATTTACCGGCATTTACAGGTTTACCCGCATAGTAATCTTGCAGCATCCGTCTTACGTAGAGCGCGTCAAAAAGCCCGCTCTCCTCAAGCCTCTCTTTTGACAGATAGTACTCATATAGATCTTTTAGCTCATTTTTAAACCATGAGTGAATAGGCACCCCAAATCCCTGTTTTGGCCTATCGACAAGTCCCCTAGGAACATGTCTGTATAGTATCTGGCGAAGCGGGTATTTGTTTTGTCCATTTTTCATCTTCAAAGAAGAGGGCATGGCTAGCGCGAATTCTATAATTTTCGGATCCAAAAACGGCTCACGCCCCTCCAAGCTTACCCCCATGGTCGCCCTATCCACTTTAACCAAAATATCGTCACTCATATACGTCTGCATATCCTGCATCATCATAGCATTTAAGACATCTCCGCCTTCCTCAAAATAAAGCTGCGGCTGTCTATCCATCCACGGCAACAAATCATTAAGTTCGCTTGCAAACCAATAGCTTTTGGATATATCGAAAACATCCATCACGCTTTTCGCAGACATAGTATTTGCAAGCTTGACGTATTTGTCTTTGAAGTTCGTAACCCGACTATTTTTTGGCAATAAAGAGTGGATAAACGAAGCTGCCGATTCGGTATTTTTTGACAATAAAAGAGGCGCAATAGCGCCGCGGATAGATAACGGCACTCTTTGGAGCATATTAGACAGCTTAATACTAGGCGCATAGTTGCTATAGCCACCGAATAACTCGTCCGCACCGTCCGCCGATAGGCAAACACCGACATGCCCTCTGGCAAGCTTTGAGACTAGATACGTCGGAATGGCGGAACTATCGCCGAAAGGCTCATCATATAGAGTCGGCAAGGCCGAGATGATATCGTAAGCGTCTCTCGGCTCGCAATAAAGTTCGGTGTGCTCCGTTTTAAGATATGAGGCCACCTCTTTCGCATAAGGCGCCTCATTGTATTTTTGCTCATGAAAGCCTATCGTGAACGTCTTTAGTGGTTTTGGCGAAACTCTTTGAAGCAGCGCCGCAACAAGTGAGCTGTCAACGCCTCCACTCAAAAATACGCCAAGCGGGATATCTGATACGAGCCTAAGAGCAAAGCTATCGGAAAGTATCGATTCCAGCTCATCCAGAATAGACTCTTCGCTTCTTGCGTCCCAAATACTCCTGTTTTCCAAGCCGTCTTCGTAAAATTGTCTAGCGTCCCAGTATCTGCGCACATCTAACGTGGCACCATCAAATACGGCGTAGCATCCGGCATCAAGCTTATGGACGTTCTCGTATATCGACAGCGGCGAAGGAATATAACCGTATTTGAAAAAGTACGGTAACGCATTTTTATTCAGCTCTTTTTTGAATCCATGCAAGGCGCATATGGCTTTGAGCTCGCTAGCAAACATGAGAGTGTTATTTTGAAGAGTATAATAGAGGGGCTTTACGCCGACCCTATCCCTGCATAACGCAAGCTTTTGCGTCCTATCGTCCCAGATTGCAAAAGCCCACATTCCGCGAAACCTCTGCAGACAATTCACGCCCCATTTATGGTAGGCCTTTAGAACGACTTCCGTATCGGAATGCGAATCAAAAGTGTAGCCTAGGCCGATAAGCTCTTTTTTTATATCAGCGAAGTTGTATACCTCACCGTTAAACACTATCGCGAAACCGTCAAATCTCATAGGCTGGTGGGCGGCTTGCGTCAAATCTATAATGGAAAGCCTGGTGTGCCCAAGCCCCACGCTACCGATACCGCACTTGCTAAAAAATACGCCTATATCATCAGGTCCTCTATGGCGAAGCGTAGCTGTCATCTGCCGCAGTGACGTTTCGTTAAATCCTAAACAAGCACCGGCAAATCCGGCAATTCCACACATATTTTGCTAGTCTACTTCTCGTTTAAAATCATCCTCTATTCGGACTATATCATCTTCGCCAACATATTCGCCTACTTGCACCTCTATCATCACAAGGTCTATAATGCCTGGATTCTCCAGCCTATGCACCTCTCCAGCTTTTATATAAGTAGATTCATTTGCTTGTATTGTAATTTCTTTGTCGCCGTTTTGGACTTTTGCCGTTCCACTCACAACGACCCAATGCTCATTTCTATGGAAGTGCTTTTGAAGACTAAGTCTTTTGCCTGGAGTAACAACTATACTTTTTATTTTATAACCAATCCCCTCTTCCAAAACCGTATATGTTCCCCACGGTCTATGAACAGTCAGGTGTATATTATGAAGTTCACTATCTTGCCCTTTTAGCTTTGCGACTACGTTTTTTACCTGTTGACCGCATCCCTGCCGCGCTACAAGAAGCGCATCTGGCGTATCCACTATCATAATACCCTCGAGTCCAATGGTGGCTATCTGGCGATCGCTTTCTATTATAAGGTTGTTTTTGGAATCTATATTTATAGCGGACGAATATGTATTGCCATCGTCATCCTTGCCAAGTTCCGCATAAAGAGACTCGAAGCTGCCGACATCACTCCACCCCATGTCGCAAGGCACTACTTTAACAAGAGAGCTTTTTTCCATAACCGCATAGTCTATGCTATCCTCCGGAATGGCCTTCATATCTTCAAGGCGTATTTTTGATTTATCGTCATCACGCACAGCATTTTGATATGCCGTGCGGCTGGCTTCATAGATATCAGGGGAATATTTTTTTAGCTCATCCAGAAAGACGCCCGCTTTGAAACAGAACATCCCGCTATTCCAATAAAAATTGCCTTTTTTGATGTACTCTTCAGCAGTTACGGCATCAGGCTTTTCCTTGAAACTAAGCACGTCACTGCCGTTTGACTCTATATACCCGTATCCCGTTTCCGCATAGGTCGGTCTTATCCCAAATGTCACGATATACCCATCTTTTGCAAAGGCAGCCGCCTTGGAGACAGCCTCTTTGTACGCGGCTTCATTCTTTATTAGGTGGTCAGATGAACTAACAAGCAGTATCTCATCAGCGGCTACCCCAAAAGCTGCTATGGCAATGGCTGGGGCAGTATTGCGCCCAATCGGCTCCAGCAGGAAAGATAAAGAATG
This sequence comes from uncultured Helicobacter sp., assembly GCA_964568395.1. Lineage (GTDB taxonomy): Bacteria > Campylobacterota > Campylobacteria > Campylobacterales > UBA6016 > UBA6016. The sequence continues at coordinate 54,474 of CAZMPN010000005.1, forward strand.
GGCATCTATCTCTTCTGCCTGATCTAAAGCCAAAAAGAGCTGTTCCGAGTTTGAAACAATTAAAGTTTTGTCACACAAACCTTTATTTCTAAGTATTGTTTTTTGAAAAAGCGAACTGCCGTCAAAAAGCTTTACAAACTGCTTTGGCATCAGCGTTCTTGAAATCGGCCAAAGCCTAGTGCCGCTACCGCCTGAAAGTATTACATTTGTCAAACTAGACTCCCAAGATACCACCCATAAGCACCGCGAATCCCATCCGCAAGCCCTATCTTATGTCTCCAGCCAAGAGTATGCAGCCTGCTTACGTCAGATAGCTTTCTCATTGTTCCATCCGGTTTATCAGTATTAAATTCAAGCTCGCCATTGAAGCCGACTATATCTTTTATCAGGTAAGCCAGTTCGCCTATACTTATCTCCTCACCACTGCCTATATTTATATGCGTATTACGTATCTCTTTTTTATCTTTTGAAACGTCCGCAAAATCAATATTCTCCATTACAAACACGCAAGCGTCCGCCATATCCGATGAATGCAAAAACTCTCGCCTAGGCTTTCCGCTGCCCCAAATTTCTACACTTTTAGCCTCATTTATCTTTGCCTCATGCATTTTTCTAATTAGCGCAGGAAGAACATGTGAGTTTTGAAGGTCAAAGTTATCGTTTGGACCATATAGATTTGTCGGCATAACGGAGATAAAGTTCGTACCATATTGCAGATTATAACTTTCGCACATTTTTATGCCGGCTATTTTGGCTATTGCATAAGGCTCATTCGTATACTCAAGAGGCGAAGTTAGCAAGCTCTCCTCGCTTATCGGCTGAGGAGCCTCCTTTGGATAGATACATGTGCTTCCCAGAAATAATAGTTTTTTAACGCCGTTTAGGTAGCTTTGGTGAATAACGTTATTTTGGATTTGTAAATTTTCATAGATAAACTCTGCCCGAAAAGTATTGTTGGCAACAATGCCTCCAACTTTTGCGGCAGCCAAAAAAACATACTCCGGCTTCTCTGTCTTAAAAAATTCTGCCACCGCTGCTTGATCCAACAGATCAAGCTCGCTATGGGTTTTTCCGACAATATTTGTATAGCCTTTTGATTTTAGGTTTTCTACTATTGCACTTCCAACAAGACCACGATGCCCAGCAACATAAATCTTTGAGTCTTTTTTCATACTACTCAAAATACCTTAGTGTCTTATACCCTGCTTCTTGCAAAAATTTATCTTTTTGCATAAGTTTTATATCACTTGCCATCATATCTTTAACAAGCGCTGGAAGATCGTATTTAGGACTCCAGCCTAGTTTTGTTTTTGATTTAGTAGGATCCCCAAGAAGCAAGTCAACTTCAGTAGGACGGAAATATTTAGGATCCACAGAGACTATTTCTTTGCCAATTTCTACTTGAAATTCAGGGTTTGTGCAAGACGCAACATAACCCTTCTCGTCAATGCCTTCACCTTTAAATTCTATCGTTATGCCTACTTCCGCAAAAGCCATCCTTACAAACTCACGAACCTCAGTCGTAATTCCGGTTGCAATTACAAAATCCTCTGGATTTTCTTGCTGAAGTATCAGATACATTGCCTCCACATAGTCCTTCGCATGTCCCCAGTCTCTTTTTGCCGATAGATTCCCAAGATATAGCTTATCTTGAAGTCCAAGAGCTATTTTTGCGGCAGCCCTTGTGATTTTGCGTGTTACAAAAGTTTCACCCCTGATAGGAGATTCGTGATTAAAGAGTATTCCATTGCAAGCAAACATACCGTATGCTTCACGGTAATTTACGGTAATCCAATACGCATACATCTTGGCTACAGCATATGGGCTTCTCGGATAAAATGGTGTAGTCTCGTTTTGCGGCACAGCCTGAACAAGACCGTACAACTCGGATGTGCTCGCCTGATAGATTTTTGTTTTTTGTGTAAGCCCAAGAAGTCTAACTGCCTCCAAAATACGAAGAGTTCCTATGCCGTCAGCGTTAGCCGTGTACTCTGGCGTCTCAAAAGATACATGCACATGACTCATGGCTGCAAGATTATATATTTCATCAGGCTGCACTTCCTGAATAATTCTTATAAGATTCGTGCTATCCGTCAAATCCCCATGATGAAGCTTGAATTTTACATTGCTCTCATGCGGATCTTGATATAGATGGTCTATTCTATCGGTATTAAAAAGAGAGCTCCTTCTCTTTATGCCGTGTACCTCATACCCTTTTTTCAGCAAAAATTCAGCCAAATAGGCGCCGTCCTGCCCCGTAATTCCTGTTATTAAAGCTACTTTTGTCATTAAAAATCCAAATCTTTTAAAATTTCAACTATTCTAATCCCTGTTTTGCCATCCCATAAATATGGAACTGAGGAAGTTTTATATTTACCGTATTCTATGTCTTTACAACTTTCGATAATCTTATCTATGTTTATTAATAAATTAGAACCTATCTTTACCGTAACCGGCCTTTCCGTATTGTCTCTAAGCGTCAAGCACGGTTTTTTGAGATACGTAGTCTCTTCCTGAACACCCCCGCTATCCGTTATGACATACTTACAGTGAAACACGAGGTTCATAAAATCCATATATCCCAGAGGCTCGCAAAGCACTATATTTTCATCCGCCAAAAGCTCGGAATATCCGAAATTTTCTATATTTTTTCTAGTTCTAGGATGGATAGGAAAAACTATTTTTCTGTGTTTTGCAACCTCTTTTATAGCCAAAAGCAACTCTTTTAATTTATTTGCGTCGTCCACGTTTGAAGGCCTATGAAGCGTCATAACTATATATTCGCCGTCGTCTAGATTCATTTTTTGATAGCTACTGGCGGCTTCTATTTTACCCCTCATCATCTCGAGAGAATCGATCATAATATTTCCGACAAGAGCGATTTTGCTCTTGTCTATGCCGGAATTTAGCAGGTTTTGATCTGCATCGGCGGACGGCGTCCAAAAATAATCCACTATAGCGTCCGTCACCATACGGTTTATCTCTTCAGGCATCGTCATATCAAAGCTTCTAAGCCCTGCTTCCAGATGTGCCACCGGCAAAAGGAGTTTTTTTGCGGTTATGGCGCATGCCATCGTAGCGTTCACGTCGCCGACGACGATCACTAGATCCGGTCTCTCTTTTAGGCAAAGCGCCTCATACTCTATCATTACTTTACCAACCTGCTCCGCATGGCTACCACCGCCTATACCTAAATGAAAATGCGGAGTCGGGAGCTGCAAATCGTCAAAAAATGCATCCGACATATTTTTATCGTAATGTTGACCCGTATGCACTATAAAAGGCTCAAACTCTTGATGTTTTTTTAATTCGTGATAAAGCGGCGCTATCTTCATAAAATTCGGTCTTGCCGCCGCTATCAGATGTATTTTTTTAGCCATTGGCTACCTCTCTTATTATCTCCAACATATCTGCCGCCAGTTTTTTGCGGTCATAATCGGCAGCGAGCCGCAAGCCGCCTTCCTGCATTTTTTTATATGCCGCTTCGTCGCTCAAAACTGCCAGCTTTTGTATAAAATCGCTCTCGTTTTCAGGCTCAAAATATACTCCGGCGCCATAGGCATCTACAATCTCTCTGGCCTGTCCGTCCACACCAAGAAATATAGGTTTTTGCATTGCGGCGTTTTCAAAAATCTTTGACGGAATTACCGTTTTGAACGTATCACTTTTTTTGAGCGGTACAAGAGCAGCGTCCGTTACAGAGATATACGAAGGAATTTCGGATTTTAGCACAGGCTCTAAAAAAGTAGCGTTTTTCACGCCTAGCTCTTCGGCTATTTTTAGCGCCTCTTTTTTCATGGCGCCATCTCCGATAAAGAGAAAATGGTATCGATCGTCTTTTATTTTTGAAATCGTTCGAACGACAAAATCAAGGCTGTGTGCCATCCCGTGAGTGCCTATGTATCCGATAACGAATTTGCCCTCGATTCCCAGTTTTTTAGCCAAAGCATCATCTTTGTGGACGGGAGCGAATAGCTCCATATTTGCGCCGTTGGTTACAATCTCTATTTTATCCGCGTCAATCCCTCTTTTGATAAGGTTTGTTTTGAAGGCCGCGGTTACGGCCACTACTTTTGCCGAGTTTTTATATAGCCAAAGTTCTATTTTTTCCAAAAAGTCCAGAATTTTCTCTTTTTTTATGGCGCCTACCGTTCGTATGGACTCCGGCCATAGGTCTCTGAGCTCGAATATCCAAGGCTTTCTCTTAAAAAATGAGAGTGCGCATCCGCTCCAAGCCGTAAAAAACTGCGGAGACGTCGCAACGATAACATCGGTTTTGACAAACAGCCCGGCAACAAAGGACGTAAAGGCAAAGCTCAAATAGTCAAGCACCCTTTTTACAAACCCCTCGTTTGAAGTGATATAGCTCCAAACCCTAATAACCTTAATACCGTCTATATATTCAACGCTATAAAGCGAGTTTTTATACCCGTCATACACTCTGCCCTGCGGAAAATTCGGTGCACATGTAATTACTGTTACATCTTCGCCTTTTATGGCCCACTCTTTCGCATGTTCATACGTTCTAGATGCCGGAGCGTTCACCTCCGGGAAAAAGTTGTCCGTCAAAAATAGTATTTTCATACCGAAATTTCCGTATGAAGCGTATTGTAAAATTCCACGATTACGACCTTGGCGGAGCTTCTTTTATTAAATCCGGACGCAAAGCTATAATCTTCTATTTTAATACTCTTTGCACCGTTAAAATGTATGTTTATTTTATCCACACTTACTTTATCACCACTTCTTTGAGGTTCTAAATCCGGCGCAAAATGCAAAAACGCAACACCATTATCTCCGCCTTTGAGTATATCCGTAATAACGAACGAACTGTCCAAAAACAAAAACTCTCTTTCGTGTATTACGCCGATTTCTTTATACCCGTCGTGCGAAGCGGTAATTTTATTTTGTTTTTCTATAAGCGAGATTATCTTTGCCCTTTTGCCCACCCTAAAACCGCCCCATACTTCGCTCTGTTCAAAACCGCCGACCATCACTGTATTGTGCGAAGCGGTCGAGCGCTCTGCAGTACGTAGCTCTCCGGGCTCGTACGTACTAGTTCCCGCATCTACGATCAGTCGTTTGCCGCCTACGCAAAGTTCAAAATTGAACGTATCGCTATGCGCATGGCCAGGAATATAATCAGGTCCGATATTGCCTATATCTACTGCCGCCTCATAATTACCGTTTTCAAACTTGCGGTATCCGCTATCCTTGAGAGGCACTACGATCTTTTGAACACCCAGCCTTTCCGCATACCCAGACAGCTCTTCAGATGATGGCGCTATACCTTCGGCGCTATCGTTAAAATGCGGCGTTTCGCCGTTTTTGAAGCTCATATTCTCAAGCCAGCCAAGCATTAAACCGGCTTTCATCCTAAATAGCCCCAGCAGTTCGCCGTTTTTATAGCCGTTGTTTTTGATAAGATTTAGACAGTCAAGCACTCTTTGCAGCATTATTTTGTGATACATAGGGCTAAGCTCGAAGTGTCCACCGTCTTTTAGTATCTGCTCCTCTAGCTCGGCTTCAAGTATATTTTTCGCTAAAGCGTAAAACTCTTCGTCTTCGAAATAATAAGCCGCAAACAAAAGCGAAAATCCGTTTTCCAAAAGATGGTTGCCTAGCAGGTGGTATTCAATGCTGCGGCTTAATATCTTGTACTGCGCATACAAAGAAGCGTCCAGTCCGGCATCCGATATGCCATTAACAGAGAAAAACTTTATCCAATTGATACCGCGAAGAGAGATAGGATAAGGCTCTATGGCATTTTTGAGCACGGGAAGCTCCCCGCAAAAATCGTTTATGAGCCTAAGCCCCTCGTCTTTTTGCATCCCATTTTGCAACAGAAAATCAAAGTAGTTTAGATTGTAAGTCCATAGTTTTCCAAATGCCGAGTAATCCCACTCTATGCCGCCGTTAAAGCTTTTTTGCAAATTCAAAAACAAAAAGCTATTACGCCCAATGTAGCTTTTTGGAGAGCTCATCGGCTCATCCAGTAGAAGTTTTTTGCCGCTTGCCGGTATCAGCAAAAGCGATTTTATTCCAAAAACGGCATATAGCTTTTTTCTAGCTAGATAAAAAAGCCTATAAGCTATCTGTTTTGTCCGCAGATATCTAACGGTGTCCAGTAAAAGCCGAAACTTTTTAAATTTCAACGGCCGTTCCGCTTTTTAGCGACTGCAAGACGGCAAAGGTAGCTTTCGTAGTCTTGCAGATACTCTCGAAGCCTATAGCCTCCACGCCGCCCTTGACGGCCAGAAGAAACGCCTCAAACTCTGCCTCAAAACCTTTGTCTTGTGATGCACTGGAGAGTTTTTTTGTTTTTTGCCCCTTAAATATCTTCAGCTCCCTAAAATCGTTCATCTGCATAGCCAAATTCGGGGCGAAAACCTCTATATACTCTTTTGGAAGCTGCGGATTGCCGTAAGCGGTATATATTATAACTGCGTTTGAACCGCTCTCATACTCTATCGTTATACTCACGTTGTCTTCGCTCGGCATCGAGGAGTCCATTGTAGAAACAGCCTTCGCATAGACGCTTACCGGCTCGGAGCCCAACAAGAACGAACACATATCGATAAAATGGCACACTTCTCCGACTATTCTGCCGCCGCCGACATTTTTATCTTGTATCCAACTTTCTTTCGGGATTACTCCTGCGTTTATCCTGTAAACTATAGAGGCATTTAGAGCGCCTATCTCTTTTTTCATAGCATCGGCAAAAGGCGAAAACCTGCGATTAAATCCAACTTGAAGCACGGGTCTCTCTTCAAGACCATCGTATACCGCCCTTATCTCTTCAAGCTCGTGCTCGTAAATGCAAAGCGGCTTTTCTACAAAACAATGTTTTTTGGATTTTAACGCCTCTATTACGCTTGAAGCGTGATCGTCGTGCCTTGTCGTTATAACGACGGCATTTATATCACTTGAGCCGAATATCTCTTTTTTATCGGTCGTTACAAAAGAAAAACCGTGCTTGCCGCCGACTGAGTGCGCGCTAATGCCGGTAGCCGAACATAGCCCAACTAGCTCAAAGCCGCTTACTTTTTTGATATTAGGAAGTATTACGGATTTTGTGAAGTTGCCGGCTCCTATAAGTCCTATGTTGACGTTTTCGGAAGAGATTTTTTTGCCGCTCATTTTGACGAGCTTATTTATCTCTATGTCTTTCGCGCTGTATTTAAGGACGATACCCAGATACTCCTCTTTTACCTTCCCTTCAAGCAGATCATATGCGCTCATCGCATCTTCGAAAGCAAAACTGTGGGTGATAAGCTCTTTGGGCGTTATTTTGCCGTCACTCACAAGATCCAAGAACGCCTCAAAATTTCGCCTCTCCGTCCACCTGACATACGCAAACGGATAATCCATACCGTTTTCTTCGTAGTCGGTATCGTATCTTCCCGGTCCATACGCCATAGAAAGGCGCAAATCAAGCTCTTTTTTATAGTAGACGTTTCTAGGAATATCCATCCCTACCTGACCCACGACTACGACTTTGCCTTTGTGTTTGCATATCTCTCCGGCATCGAATACGAGCTGGCTAGAGTTTGCGGAAGCAGTTATTATGACGCTATCCACGCCGTATCCTCTGCTAAAACTCTTTGCGGCCGCAACCAGATCTGCCGCATAACACACCTCGTCCGCTCCGAGTTTTTTGGCTAGCTCCATTTTTTTTGGGTCTATGTCGGAGCCTATAACGAAACATCCGTTTGCCTTTAGTAGTTGAACGGTAAGCTGCCCTATTAGCCCAAGTCCCATAACGGCGACCCTTTCGCCCAAAGTAGGCTCAGCCTGTCTGACGCCCTGAAGCGCTATCGCCCCGACGGTAACGAATGAAGCGTCTACGTCATCGACGTTGTCTGGTATTTTGACAAGCAAGTTTTTTGGTACGTAGTTGTACTCGGAGTGGCTCGCATATCCGGCGCCGCCGCATGCGACTCTATCTCCGGCGCTTATGCCCTCGGCATATTCACCCACCTCACACACTACGCCTGCGCAGCTATACCCGAGTGGAATAGGGGTATCAAGCTTGTTAAACACTTTTTCCAGAGTGTTTTTAACTCCCTCTTTTTTCATCTTGTCGATTACTTGGCGGACAAGATCCGGTCTCGCTTTTGCTTTTCCGATTAGTGATTTTTTGGCTATATCTACAATCATCTTCTCTGTTCCCGCAGACACAAGCGAACAGGTAGTCCTGACTAGCGCACCCTCCGGGCGACAGTAAGGCACCGGCACGTCGTATAGCCCAAGTTCCCCGGTTTTGTATGATTGTATAAGCTGCTTCACTCTATCTCCATCTAGTCTATATATTGTCTAAGCCACTCTTCTAGCACTATCAGCGCCCAGATATAAAGAGACCTGTCTCTTCTGCCGGACTCATGCTCGAAAATAATACGGCGCACGCTCTCATAATTTAGCAAACCTCTTTTTTTTACGCTCTCTTCGCCGAGATAGTCGTCAATGAAACCTTTTAGGTCTTTTTTGAGCCACATACCCATAGGAGGATTGAGGCCTAACTTAGGTTTGTCGATAATCGCTTTCGGTATTTTGCCATTTAGCAACTTTTTCATCAGATATTTTGTCTGTCCGTTTTTAATTCTCAGAGACGGCGAAACAGCCGTCATAAACTCGACTACTTTATGGTCGATAAGCGGAAACCTTACCTCAAAAGAGTTTGCCATGCTCATAGCGTCGCCGTAACAAAGCAAGTTGTTTGGCAAAAAACTTTTTATGTCGACGAGCGATGTTTTTAAAACCCTATCATCCACAAAATCAAGACCATTCCATAAATCTTTGACGATATGCCTATATTCGTCGTGCCTACCGAGCAGTTCGCCTATCTCTTGGTCGGAAAAATAACCCACCCAATCCTCATACATAGCGTCATCATTCTTTGACAAAGATGCAATAAAGGTTTTGATTCTCCGCAAAGAATGATTACCGCTTGAGTTTTCCGGTATCAGCGAAGTGATCTTGGAAAGAGCTTTAAAAAGGGGTTTTGGGATTTGTTCCAACTTCGCCGCAAGAAGCGCGGCCTCATATCTAGGATACCCCCCGAACACTTCATCCCCGCCGTCTCCGGCCAGAGCAACGGTGGCATGTTTTTTTGTCTCTTTTGTTAGTTCATGTATCAAGATAGCAGTCGGGTTTCCAAACGGCTCGTCAAAATGCCTTACCATTATCGGCAGCAGATTTGCTGCATCGGGCGCAATCTCTATAACATTATGGTTTGTAGAAAAAAAATCAGCCATTATTTTTGCGTCATTTGTCTCATCGTACTTGTCAGCTCCAGGAAATGCCAAAGTGTACGTATTTACCTTTTTTGCAGAGTTCTTCGCCATGTAGTACAAAATCGTGGAGGAGTCTATTCCGCCGGACAAAAATGAGCCGAGCTCAACATCTGCTATCATTCTGAGCTTCACCGACTCGTCAAGCAGCATATCAAGTCTTGACAGCACATCCGCCTCGTCTGCATCATCCTGTGAAACAAAATTGGATACGTCCCAATATTTCTCTATCCTGACGCCCTCTCTATCAAAAGTCAGCGTATGCCCAGGCAAGAGCTTGTTTATATCCTCAAATATCGTATTTGGCGCGGGCACATATAGGTATCTTAGGTACTGCCTTAGCGCCTCTTTGTTGATTTGCGGAGTATACAAAATAGCCTTTAGGATAGCTTTTATCTCTGAAGCAAATACAAAAGTTCCGTCTTTAAAATAGTAGACAAACGGCTTGATACCGAGCCTATCCCTCGCACAAAACAGCTTTTGCTCTACCATGTCGTATATAGCAAAAGCGAACATCCCGCGAAAACGCTCTACGCAAACACTACCGTATTCGATATAGCTATAAAGTATCACCTCAGTATCGGATAGCGTTTTGAACTCGTATTTTGCAGCCAGAGACTCTCTAAGTTCTGCATGATTGTACACCTCGCCGTTAAATACTATGGCATATCTTCCGCAAAACGACACCATCGGCTGGTTCGAGTTTGAATCGTGGTCTACTATCGAGAGCCTGTTGTGCCCGAGATAAAATCCACCAAACTCCAAAGAAGAGCTAAAATCCGGCCCACGGTAAGACATAACCTCCAAGGCAGAGTTTGGAAAAAGCTTATTTGAACCTAAAATTGCACACATGCTAAAACTCTTTTCTAAAAAAACTTATCAGGCTATCGATCCCATTTTTTACAATAATTTTCGGCCTTCTAGAGCCGTTTGCCAAATACTCGGCCATAGCGTTCGCAATCTCTTGCGGCGCAGGGCTCTCTATAACCAAAGACGGCTCCAAAATATATTCTAGATGCGGCAGCCTCATTGATATTACGTCGCATCCGGCATTTGCGGCCTCTATAAGCGGCAACCCGAAAGTCTCCTTAGAGGAGACAAATACAAGCGCACGAGAGCTTTCATACAGCTCTTGAGCCTTTAACTTGCTTATATGCCCCATACTGACTACTCTTGCGTGACGGTTGTTAGAAAGAAGTTCTATTTTTGCAAGCAAACTATCAAATATCGGCTCATTCGGCACCGTTACTACAAGCGTACACGAAACTGCACCAGCCTCCAAAATATCGATAGCGTCCAAAAGGGCGTGATAGTTTTTATGTGGATGGGGATATGAAATATAGCAAAATTCATACACTCTATCTCTCACAAGGTTAGCTACAGGCAGATCAAAAAAAGGCAATACTTCGACGTTTACTCCGCTTTTAAATTTGTGCACCATTTCGGCAAACTTTGGTGTTTGAACGCACACTTTGTCAACATTTTTGATGCAAAGCCAAAGCTGAAGTTTCATCAAGGCGTATCTAATTTTCATCTCAAAACTAGGCTGCTCCGATAGCGGCTGTAGCAGATATAGATTCTGCAGATACAAAATGCTGTTTTTTGATTTAAAAAACGGTGGAATATTTCCAAAATAGAGTGTATTGTCTAGCTTTTTAAAAAAAAGCGCTATTTTTCCAAACAAAGAACCGGAACGGCTTACCGACAAACAAGGGCGCTCCCGTACTACGTATCTTGCCGACGGATAAAGCGTTACCTCCATATCCGGACTTTTTTTCTCAATAGAGGCAAGCAAATAATCAAGAAGTTCTTTACCGCCGCCTACGCTTATATTGTTTGCAACTATATTAAAAGACATGTTCCGCACTAACTATCCATTTTGCTGACGGTTTATAGCCCATACCGTTGGCATATTTTAAAATATCAATAAAATATGAAGCGCCATATGTCCCGCTCAGCATATCATCATGAATTTTGGCAATAATCCCCTTATCGAGCACTCCATGCATTTTTTTGTCAATAGCAGATTGCATGGCATTGGCCAAACTATATTCATTCCCATTTTCAAAAACCAATCCGCTTCTTTCTTGGGAAGATACAAATTCGCTAACTCCACATGTATCTGAGCATATTACATAAAGGCCATTTGATAGCGCCTCATTGGCGACATATCCCCAGCCATCGATTATGCTTGGCAATACCAAGCAATCATATTCTCGAAGCCTATCCCTCACCTTGTCGTTTTCAATATTTCCAAGAAACGATACTCTTTGCTCAGCGCATAGCTCTTTGGCGATAAAAATCAAATTTTGCATTTCCGGTCCATCGCCTATAATATCGAGGGTCCAGTATTGTATATGTTTTAATTTGGCAATAGAGTTTAACAGCAATGCAACATTTTTTCGTTTAATCAATGCCCCGACATATACAAATCGGACATGCATGTCAGTGCTATCTGTTTTGGCAAAGTCTATAAATGAAACATTTTTAGAAAAATAGGCGAACCTAAAAACGCGATCTTTTGAAAAACCGCAACCTATAAAATAATCATGCCCACCAGGCGTAACTATAAACGAAAGCTTTCTATATTTGAACGAGTAGTACCTATATAACAGCTTTCTAAGCAAATTTTTCACGGTAGACGTATCCCCTGGTCTTTCAGCAAAGATCCCAACTCTAGACGGATTTATCTTATACAGCTTTTCAAAATAACCCCTCAAAGGCTTATACGCATTAATGCCTGAAAATACATGAAATACGTTGCTTGTGGTCCCTGCAAACATATATTCGATACGACCCACATCTTCTATTGAGATTAAATTTACTTTCTCAAGCCTTGGAGTAGCCCAACCCATCTCTTTTCTATATTGACTCTCTTTTTCACAATATATTAGCCATACATCAACTTCTTCTGCAAGGGCCTCAAAAAAAGCCTTCTGGTGCATGCTAACTATGTTCTGCCAAAAAAATATAGTCATAAATTGGCACCTAAAGGCTTTTTGCGACCTATGAGAAAATATAAATAGTTATTTATGATGTATATACAAAACCATATTGCCAAAACGACAAAAATTTTATGAACTATCCCTGTTTGCGGGATACCAAAATCGACATAAGTCTGCTTTAGTACAATTGGAATCATCTGATGAACACACAAAATAATAAGTGAATTTTTACCTATAAATGTGATAATTTTTTCCGCATATATATTCTTTAAAAATATATCTTTTACAAAAAAACAAAGCAATATCCCAAATAACGAAGCAGATAAAAAAAGAATTGGGTTACCTATAAAGTTTGAGTTTAAATCTACATGTTTCATGTTTAGATACAGATTTAACCAAACCGACCCACAGACAAAAGAGATACTTAATAGCAGACCCATAATGCCCGTCATGCCATTACGTCTTAAAAAGCCTACCATATTATCCGAATATGCGTATCCTAAAATATAAAAAAATCCGGATAACCCAATAATTTCGATATGCCAAAACATTGAAAATTTTATATATGAGGACAATATACCAACAAGCAAAAAAGATACTGCCATTAACGGAAGAAACTTTTTTTTATTTCCAGAAAACGACAATATTTTAAACATAACAATCTGGAGGACAAAAAGATGAGCCAAAAACCATAGCGCAGAATCAAAGCCGTTGCCAAGCATAAAAAACCCATACAGACCGCCGTAGGCGCCAATGCCGGAATAGCTCAAGGCAAAAAACATAATTAAGCCAAATGCGCAATATGGAACTATCAGTGATGCAATTTTTTTTTTAAGAAATACGTAAAAATTTTCCCGTCTAGCTTTAGCAAAAAGGAAGCCGGATAGAAAAAAGAATAACGGCATATGAAAAGAAAATATAAAAGCCTCTGCAAATTTTGGCATACTACTATGCCCAAGAACAACCAAGACTATCCCTATTCCCTTTAATAGATCAATATCTCTAATTCTCTCCATTTGTATTTATCTACTTTTTTGCAAAAAAATTATTGGTAGATATCCGCTTAACCGTAAAGCCGTACTTATTAAGAAGCAATGAAATATTTTTAAGATTTTGATCCCCAAAACATTCAAATACAATAATTGACACATCATATTCTGTGAAAAACTTCTCTCCGCCGAGCAGAACATCATGTTCGGCACCTTCCACGTCTATCTTTACGACATATCTTTTCTCTTTGCCGTATGAAAGCTCATGAATTACACTATCTAGCTTTTTTAAATCAACTGTCATATAGGCATCACGGCTGCCCATATCAACCATTCTATTCACGGCCGATGAATCCATGTTTGTAAAACAAACAGTTCCATCGTCTTTACCTACGGCACTCTCATAAACATTTTTAGTATCTATGCCGTTGAGTAGAAAATTCATTTTTAATTTGACAGCCGTATCCGGATGTGGCTCGAAAGCAACAACCTCACATATATCCGCCATCATTAAGCTATAGCTTCCGATGTTTGAGCCTATATCCAAAAAAACCGTCTCGCCAGGAATAGAGCCATTCCTAAGAAGTCCAATCTCTTCTTTGTCTGGAAAATCACTATATATAAAGAAGCTAGACACTTCATTATCCGGAAAAACCAAAATATTTTTTTTATTAAAAAGAGTAACTGGAACAATACAACCGCTCAATCTTTTTGCAATCTGCCAGGCAAAGCTCCTAAAAATAATAGCGGGAATTCTGCTGAGTCTATTGGTTGTACATATATAGCGCAAAACCCCAAGAGATGTAGAAAAAAAACTCATTTTCCAATTACCTTTTTTAGTATCTGTTTGAAAAGTATCCACTTGTGTATGCAATACAAAATATACGCTGGAAGAATTTTATTTTTATGTTTTATTTCATTATACTCACTCAAAACATCAGATACCTTACCCGTTCCAACGCCACCCTCTCTCCATTTGGCCAAAATTATATTTTTTGTAACCGTCCTAGGAAAATCTTTGTACGCTCTAAGCAAAATTTCGTAATCCATTGAATACTTGCAATTTAAATCAAAAAGGCCGTATTTTTCAAAAAAACTTTTGTGCGTTAAAAGACCCTGATGCGGCAATGACATTCTAAACAGCAAAGAGTGTTTATTAAACGTATTGTCGAATTTTTTTGGAGCCACAAAAAGAACATTATCGGGATTCTTTTCTTCCACCCTTGCAATCTGCCCGCAAACTAAAATATCCTTATCGACATCAATTCCATCCATTAGTCTCGCCAAGGAGTTTTTATCAAAAAACAAATCGCTTGCCCCAAAAAACAATATATAATCACCATTTGCAGCCAAAACACCCTTGTTGAAAGCATCGCTAATTCCCTTATCGGGCTCGCTAACCCAATAATCTATCTCATCATTATATTCACTGAGAATATCAACGGTCCCGTCTGTGGATCCGCCATCAATAACTACATACTCTATGTTTTTATATGTCTGCCCATTGACACTTTTAATAGTTTCGGGCAAATATTGTGCACCGTTATAGACAACCGTAATAACAGTAACCAATGGGTAATCTGCCGTACCACTTTTAATTTTGCCGTCTTCTCTTAGTCCGCCGACTTGCCCACTGTTATTTTTCATCTTTATAACCTACTAATCCCAAAATAATACTCTCATATTTTTTACCGAACTCTACCGTTCTATTCTCTAGCCGTTCAATCAGCTTCTGTGTTTCTCGCTCTTGCGCTATCTCGTCATCAAGCCAACGAGATAGCAGGATTTCAGATAACAAGCCAGCGCAATTCGGATCAAAAAATATACTACATGGAGGATTCTGTTCCCTGTGAACAGGAATATCTGAGAGGATCATATTTTTCCCAATACTCTTACACTCCTCAACAGTACTGCTCCATCCCTCAAAAAGAGATGGATTAATAACGGCTACAGATCTTTTCATCAATACCACCACGTCGTCGTAATCAATAAGCCCTAAAAATTTTACATCTAGTTGATGTGCGCAAACAAAGTCATTTAATTCTTCGATATAGTTTATATTTCTATAGTCGTTCATATATCCGCTACACACGACGGGAATATTGATATTTTTTGATTTCAAGATAGCCAGTGCTTCAAATACTACTTTATGGTTTTTATGCTGCCAAAATTGATTTGGGAGATAAAAGAACTTACCAAAAATTGAATGTTTATTTAAAATATCGCTCTCTTTTTTAGCGTCATTTTCAAATAATCCCCTATTAGGCTGTGCCACAAACTGCAAAACGACCGCTTTATCAACAAAATCTGGAGCAAACTTTTTGAAATCATTCAGCGCATCATAACTACTCAAAACGACCGTGTCGCTTTTGCTTATAATCCTTTTGAAGCTTTCGTTTCTATGTAGTATTTCCTCGCTGGAAAACATTTGGGGCAAATGAATATGCTGAAAATCTGGGATCCAAGATAATGTTTTTATACCATACAAGCCAATAATATTTGCATGCGAGAAAACATTAATTTTATATTTTTTCAAAATAAACTCTAAAACAATATCGGTTTTAAAAAGTCTCTTAACGGTTCTCCATAAAAACCACGCTATGCTCTTTCTTTCCAATACAGAAGTTTCTATTACTTCGGCGTATTGAGAAAACATTTTTTTGATCTGTGCATCTGTGTTTTTTCCTACAAATACAATAGGCTTAATCTGACCGTTTGGCAAAATACTTATCGCATAAAGCAGATTTTTTAGATAGTTTACGCCACCCATCCACTCCTTTGAAACATTTCCAAGGAAGCCAACGCGCACAATATTACTGTTTGTCATTCAAAAACCAATATGCATATCCCTTTAACCCATCCGCAAGAGATATGGTTATATTCCAATTTGGCAAATCAATATTTGAAATATCCGCCGTATAATACTTAGGATCCCCGATCTTGATATGCCCATTAAAAACAATCTTTACATCAGGCCTTAAGTAGTCCCTTAGCATATGCAAAATATCTGATACAGTGCGCCCCATACCACTTCCGCCGTTTACTATCATTGGCCTATCGCTGCTAGCTACCGCATATATTAGACTGACCGCATCGTCTATATGGATAAAGTCTCTAGTTTCATCTCCTGTACCCCAAAATTCAGCAGAACCTTCTGCAGAAACTATTTTATTGCAAGCATCCCAAAGTAGTTGTTTTTTTAAACCGTTGCCATAAATAGAGAAAAATCTAACAACCGAGACATTTATTTTATACTCCCTAGCGTATTGCAGACAAAGCTCTTCAGCCATTTTTTTATGCAAGCCATAAGGAGATACTGGACACAAAGGATCCGATGTTTTAATGGGAGTGTTATCGTGAAGACCATGAACTGCAGGACTGGACGGATATACAAGCTTTGCTTTTGGAGCATAAATTCTCATATACTCTAGAACAGCCGCTGTACTCTCTACGGTTTTTTTAAAATCCAAAAATGGCTCTTGTACCGAAAATCCAACGGAACCGCTACCGCCTGAGTGGATTATGATATTTGGCATCTCCGGTAATCTATGCAACGACGGCAACGAAACATCGGAATCAAGCCACCAATCGAAACCAAGCTTCATATATTCATTAGAGCCCCATGCGCCATGACCTAAGCCAAAAACAGTAAAACCTTGTTCTTTGAAATATTTGGCACAGTTTCTACCCAGAAAACCGTAGCCGCCAGTAATTAAAACAATTTTACTCATTTGTTCTGCATACCATCTATCATCAAATGCATATCAGTAACTGTTTTACTCTCCAGATTAAACAAGCGGCTCAAGCCAGTTTTTCTAATAATCTTTGCAAATAAAAATATTTTTTGCGGTATTGGCTTTTTAGAAAAAATGTGTAGATTCGAGCCATTTGATACAAAATTAAGACTATTCTGTTTTGCTATAAACTCTAGAGTTTTCATTGAAAAAATAGATATGTGCTGACCATGCTCAAGACAGTAATACCACCATTTATCAGGAGATGGAATATCTTGTGGCAGTAGCTCGGTAGAAAACAGTATGGTATCACTTATCCCTAGTATGGTTTTTATCTCATCTAGCGGGTTTAAAAAATGCTCAAAATTTTCAAAAGAGGTAACCACATCGTATCTGGAGTTATTAATATCCCCTTCAAATCCTCTAGCCAGAAGATTTTTTGCATATTTGTCATACCAATAAAAATCAAACCCTTTGTCGCGCATAAGTCTTGTAAATATGCCGTATCCACCGCCAAAATCCAAAAATTTACCTTTCGGATTAGATAAGATACTCAGAATAATTTTTGAAACGTCGGCAAAATAGTTGTTTCTAGCCATTACACCGGTATCAGAAATACTAATCGCATCTGAATATGCCTCTTCTAGCCAATAAGGCTCCTCGGTTTGCATAAATCCACATTCATCACAGCAGTAATACTGTATTTTATGCCTTCCCAGAATAACAGCTTTATATAAAGGCTTTGTTTGAGCACCGCATATATTACAATTCACGCCAAAGCCTCCATATCAATAAAAAGAAATTGCGAACCAAGCTATAAGCCTATCTTTCCGCAGGCGAAATTTCCCTTATCAATCTGGCGGGATTGCCGGCCCAAATCGTATAAGGCTCAATATTTTTTGTCACAACACTCCCTGCTCCGACAACAGCGCCTTCGCCTATCTCCACCCCTTTTAAAATAATGGAGTTAGCACCAATCCAGCACCCTTTTCCAAGAATAACACACTTACTCTTTGTGGTAGTCCAGTCATGGCCACAATTATCGCGCCAATCAGACAAGTCTTTTTTTCTTAGACTGTAACTTATGCTATGATTGTCACTGTCCATAATCAAGCAATTACTTGCCACCAACACATCATCATATATGGCTATGCTTTTCACACAATCTATTACGCTGCCGCCGCCTACAAAAACATTGTTTCCTATTGTGAGAGTGGCTTCTTCGGTCTCTGTAACGATAGTGCCTTGAATCAGAGAATCATTGCCTATATTTATTTTGGCACCATCTTTTCTTTTATTGACGGAGCCGACTATTTGAGTATTAATACCCAATTTATCTATATGTTTTTTATTGCGTCTCTCGCGCAACCATAACTTTAAAGCGGCAACCAAACCAAAGCCCCGCTACTT
This sequence comes from uncultured Helicobacter sp., assembly GCA_964568395.1. GTDB lineage: Bacteria > Campylobacterota > Campylobacteria > Campylobacterales > UBA6016 > UBA6016. Next base: position 72,842 of record CAZMPN010000005.1, read on the forward strand.
ATAGCAAAGAAACCATTTTCCAACCGAAACCTGATCGCTCCAGCCAGAATCAATTACATATACATCTTTATAAACAGAGCGGTATTTTTCAAGCCACCACTCTACGCTATTATTATGAAAACTCTGCAATGTTTTCATCCATCCTTCATCTTTACCGCTTCTAGATACTGGTATCATATGAAAAGACGCTACTTTTGCAACCCTGTGAGCCTCAGAGAGCAAATCCAATATCCCTTGCTCTGTAAAATGTTCTAGAGAGCCTATAGTATAGGCATAGTCAAACGAATTGTCAGAATAGTCCATTTTAGTTGCATCACATACCGTAAGCCTATAATCCTCTATACCTCTATCCTTTGCTTTACCTATCAAAACATCAGATATATCGCATCCGTAAAGCTCTATGCTTTTATTATCAGCCAAAATTTCCATTGTCTTTCCGGTTCCGCATGCAATATCAAGAACGCGACCCTTGCAATTGATCATTAAAAACTGTATCTCATTCCAAACATGCCCGATACCCCATGTTTCTAGTATGGCAGCCATCTCCGGGGTCCAATACACATCTAGATCTTGGCTTTTAACATCCGAAGAGTTGCTTTTTTCTTTAGGAATAACTCTTCTTATTTTTCCTTTTAGCCATTTTAATGCGCCGCAAGGATTGATTGGATTGCAAAGTATTTTTGTAATGCTATTATTCATCATGTTCCTATATTATCAGAATGTGCTTTAAAGCCTTTAACTGTGCCTGCCAGATACATAAAGAAGCTCTTTATTTTTTCAAATATTTTACCGCCCAGACTATTTTTTTTCTTCCTTAATGCATGCGCGACAATATCGCGTATATGTTTTTTTTCAAAAACATCGTCTGTTAGGCTATAGTCAAACGGAACAAGTTCTTGCTCTATATATCCATCTCCGCAATGGGTTCCACTCCCGTCATATCCTATATTGCGAACAAGTCTCTCTGCCGGGAAAAGCGTCAATCCATTTTTCAAGAAAATAGACATATACCAAAAAATAGCCCAGGAATTTATTTTCCCATCCAATTGAAGCTTAGACATTGAGACATAATCATAACTATCGTCAAAGTTAAAATCTCTAATTTTACTTTCATCGCTTATAACACGCTTCAGGATTTCAGAATCTCTTGAGAAAATAGACCATTTTCCACGCCACGTAGCCCAACTCCAAGAACTTGTGATCGATAGAAAATAGGTCGATTCAGGAACTCTGCCGCCATCTGCAAAAGAATAACCGGTAACAGCATAGACACTCTGCTCGTTTTCGTACTTATCCAATGCCTCATTCATAAAACATAAAAAATTACTACTTGTTAGTAAGTCGTCTTCCAGGACAATAACTTTGCCAGCACTATTAACTACGTCTGTAACACCGTCTATTATATTGCTTGCTAGGCCGAAATTTATATCTCTTTCGACAACGAAAATATTTTTAAATCCGGATATCTCTTTTATAAATTGTCTAACTTCTTTTACTAGCGGCTCAGCATCTTTGTTTTTGGCTCCGTCGGAGTAAATATACAGGTCTGTTTGTTCAGCCAATGCATTTTTTAGAAGAGATTCTATTGTTTTTCTAGTGTGCTCTGGACGATTGTAGACAAACAAAACAACAGGAGCTAAATTCAAACTGTTTAAATCCTCTTAAAAAATACGGTATTAAAAGTTTTTGCAAAAATCATATAGCCATTTTTTTGCATATAGGCCGTAGTCTCCGAGCTGATAATCTGGTCAAAAGTCGTGCCCAAAACCTCAATCAATACAATCTCTGGTCTATATTTATCCCAATCGTTTGAGTTTAAGACTTGAAAATCAAGCCCCTCCACATCTATGGACAAAAAGTCTATTTTTTGTCCGGCAGGCATAAACTCATCTAAAATACTCACCAAAGTTCTTGTTCGAAGCTCTTTTGTGCCAATAATTTTATATTGCCGAAGTCCGTTTCTGCTATCAGAAAGCTCTTTTGAAAAACCGTTCAACGCCGGTTCGTTGAATATATAGTATGTCAGAACTTCGTCTTTATCGGATACTGGAATTTCCAGATTAATATCCAAGGGTCTGTCTCTCTCAAACACGGCCATACTACCTGGCATAGCGTCTATATTTATTCCTCGCCATCCCCTTCTATAAAAAAAATAGGTATTTGAAAATCGCTTCGGATGATGTGCGCCAACATCTATATAGAAGCCCTCTTTTTTGTTTTCAAATATTCTATTAAGAACCATATCTTCGCCCTCTTGCGAATAACACAGGGAACCAAATGGCCAAAGCGTCTTAAAAATCTGTTTTTTAAAATTTCTAATCATGTGTTTTATATTGCAATACTACAGCACAATCATATGAGATATTCAACTCTGGATCATAAACAAAACTAGGCTTCATTCTAGAAATGTCAATCAAATCAACCGATGAATTTAGCGTATTGGCTCTCGGCGAGCCTTCTGGAATTTTCCCACTTATTTTTTGCTCATAGTTTGATTCTATACCTATGCCCAAAAAGCCATTTGGTTTTAAAATTCGTTTACATTCATCAATCACTAACCCTGGATTGGAACTATAGCTAATCATCCATCCAAGAAGTACAGCATCAAATGTATCATCTTGATATATTGTCGCATGTATATCGCCAACATCAATATAGCTGCTATAAGAAAATAAATCTAAACCAATTGTATTTTTTAGACCAAGCGCCTTAGCCCAAAAAATATCATCCTCTGTTCTTGGTCCAACTATTAAAATTTTAGGCTCTTTTCTATCGCGTACCAACATCAATGTTGGATATAGCAATAAACCCATTCTACCGCTCATTCCAAAAGTAGCTTTTAAGTTATCGAGAGCCTGCATGTTATATTCAACTGTTCTTTGACCGATATTTTTACTTGAATAAGATGTCAGCCTCATCTTATTTTTTAAAACAAAAAAACGAATAAGACAAAAATAATATCTAATGATGTCAATTCTTAATAGCTGTATTAAGAAATTATTAATTTTTATTCTATATTTTGTAAACAAATTAAACCTTTCTTTTAATCAGTGTCAATGACCCTGATTCATGTATTTTGCGAAGACTCTTGGATAATCAGCAATAGCTTGCTTTAGTTCAGGACAGATATCTTTTGGGAAGTTATGCCTATCATATCCGCCACCAAACAAAGAATCACTAAAATTCATTTGAAACAAAATCCTATGATCCTTCAAAAGATACTTACCCTTATGAAGCCCTCTTGTATCGACGGCTACGATTGTACCTTTCTTGCCGACAACCTCAATAATGTCTTCTTTTTTATAATACTGCTCAACCTCGTGATCCTCAACCCTTGCATATCCTCTTTTTAGTAGTTCCGCCGGTATGCCTCCTGTTTTGTGGGAACCCCTAACATAACAATGAGGACCTCTTTCTGTGTCCATATCCGAGAGATAGAAAAAAACCTTAATCCACTTAATGCGATCCATATCAAAATGCCACTTTGTAGCAGACATGGAATTTGATTCTTTAACAAAATCGGTATGTATCCAATATCCGAGAACGTCAGATACAGGCTGGCTCTTGAAATACTCTTGCGCTAAAGCTATAAGAGACATATCTGCCAAGAATTTTTGAACCCTTGTGTTGTTAAGCAATACGTCTGGGTAATAATCATATCTTATTGCCTTTTTATTGTTTGGATCATATATCTCTTGAATCTCTTTGTGCATATCATATGTTTTTGGATTTGCTTCCACGGGGCGCAAATGAGCAGGTTGAGTCCTAGGTATCTCTAATAGTTCTTCTATAATATCATCGCTAAGCTTGTGGTCAAAAAGATAGAAGCCGTCTTCTTCGATTTTTGAACATATATCCTGAAGTTTTTGCTTGTCTAAGTCGCCCAATACCCCAGAAACTTTTTCCGGCATTTGGTATGGAGGATGATTTAGTTTTACTAATTCGTGAAAGAAATCGTTTGAGGCACCCTGCGTGTCACAAAATAATCTGATCAGAGACTGGTATGCTTCCGGCGGAGTGGTATGGTTGCCGCTTTTCCAATACCGCTCAACCCCATCTATAACAGTTCTGACATGCGGCCATATTTCTTGTACTTTGTTTGTGCTATGTCTAGGATCCCCTTTTCGAATACCTCTATTTTTTAGATATTTTTTGACACGCTTTACGGTTTTGCTATACATGATGCCTCCTTCAAAAATTTCGTTAAATTTGAATGTAACTTACCTTTTACAACATTCTTTGCAGATAACCTACTGCAAATACCGCCAACAGTTTCTCTCCCAAACTTTTTTAAGTTTGAGAAAAGCCTACCCCTCACTCTTTCATTCGCAAATATACCATTATGTATATCTCTTAACGACTCCTTTACAAGTTTTTTCAGATTAAAGTATAACTCAATCTTCTTTGAATATAAGGAATGATGAACTTCATTTAACATTTTGATGATTATTTTCGTCTCCGCATCCTCATCGACCCCTTCAAAAACCGATTCATCAATTAAATCACCATAGTTTGTCGCGCCAGATTCGATAAATGCGCAAATATTTTTTTGCACAGCAATCGTCTTTGGTTTTTTTGCAACATCCAAATATTTACGGATAGGCTCTCCTGGCTGCATCTTGAACGCATCGCTGATATCAAACGTAGTAAGAGAAAACTTAAATGCAAGCCATCTATATGCCAGCCGAATTCTCTCAAAACTCCAGCCAGACTCCAATGCCCTATCGATTGCCAAAAAATACTCTTCTTTTGTGTCGACTTTAATATCCAAATCTATTGGATACGTATTCCATTCATTCGCATAAGATAGCACCGGTAATCCCAAAAGTGACATCTCGAGACCGCTGCTAGAAAAACCGTTCAAAATAACATCCGCATACTCTGCCAAATCATATATGGAAAGATTGTCTGCTGGCCAATTGACCCTAATATTTGACGGTAGATTACTTAGTGCCTCTTCATACAGAATAGCATTTTTAGATTTTTGTTTTTCTCGATGATTTGGAAACTCTCTCGGATGAGTCCTTACTATTAAAAATAAATCCGGCCTATTTTTAAAAAAATCAATTAATCCCTTAATCCATTCTAGCTGATCGACAAATATTTTCCCATGGCAAGTATCAAACTCTCCTACGGCATAAGAAGCAATGATTTCATCATATGAACTCATCATGGCGACTGCTATTTTTTGAGAGCGAGAGATACCGAAATATTTCAATATGTCGACATTGGACTGCTTCGCCTTAGAATACGATAAAAACGTTCTGGACTGTATCTGACTCAATATATGAGGCAGTGCTTTTGCAAGCATTTTCCCTGGAAACGGCTTATTTTTTACTTTATTCCATGCTTCAAACTGCGTATACCAATGCGTAAGGTTGTATCCTTTTACCATTATAAATCCTTGATAAAAGGCAGCCAAATTATCCCAAGCAGTCATACTGTAAGACGGTATATCTCTCTGTTTGGCACAAAAATTAAATACGTTATTTGAAGAGTATGTATTGCTATAAATAACTATCCTGTCAGGCTTTATAGCATCCAATATTTTCGGTGCCGCACAAGCAACATAAAAAGCATTTTTAAGCCATACGACATACGATGCCCACTCATCCGGATGACTCATATCTAAATTATTTTTTTTATACTGCAACATTGTTTCATAAGTAGCAAGCCTGCCCAGCGGGATACCGGCATACTGAAAATCGTAGTAATTTTCGTGGCTAATTTTGTTTATTTGCGTATCCACAAACTCTTTATCTTCATTTGTCAAATAGGTACTTATATCGAAACCGTCAAAATTAAAACCTTTTTTTATAAGTTCTTTATTTTCATTACATATTCTGCATATTCTTTGCTTCGCATCAATTGGAGAGTCTATAGATAGCCCATTTGCTCTCATGCTTATACATATACTACTAAGCATCTCTCCGCATGTTACATATGTTATCTCATGGCCTCCTTGCTTCAAGGCATCTGCAGCCAAAGCCTCCGGGAAGGCATGCTGCCAAATTGCAGAATAAGGAGCAAATAGCAAAATCCTCATGCTTGCGGCTCTTTGTTTAAGCACTCCAAATATTCATTTGCTATAATGGAATACTCTAGCATATTGTGAAATGAACCATTTTTATATACCGCCAATCTCCTGATCCCCTCTTGTTTCATGCCAAGTTTTTGCGCAACTTTTTGCATACCTATGTTTCCCTCCAACGTTCCGCAATAAACCCTGTTTAAATTTAACTCTAAAAAAGCATGTCTTAACAAGGCACTCAGTGCCTCAACGGCATAGCCACGCCCCCAGTTTTGTTTACTTCCAAGTAAAATGTTTAAACTGGCGCTTCTATTTAAAAGATCTATATCGCCTATTGAAACATTGCCTATATGAAGCATGCTATCTCTTAAATGCAAAGCAAGGGCAATAATATTTTTATTATTAGTCACATACTCAATATATTTAAATGCGGCATCTTTAGTATAGGGGAAATAGCGATGCCCGTTAAAGCGACACACTTCTGGATCGTTGAGCCATCCTATATAGTCATCGGTTATATGGGCAACATTCAATGGGCAAAGCTCTAATCTTTCAGTACTAATAAAACTGTTCATACTACTTCAACTCATTAATATTTTCGCATACTTTCTGATATGCATTTATAACATCTTGCATATCGTCTTTCGATATCGAAGATTTTGTAAAGTCATGCAAAAATAATTTATTGGCATACATATCCTCTACAATAGGTAGTTTTAAGTCGCAACCAAAAATTGGAAGTCTGTAGAGTGGTTTTGTGTATCCACACCAAACCTGAACGCCGTCGCTCTCATAGCCCTCAACCACGTCAAGCTCGGCGCAAACCGCATCCACAAACCTCTCCCTTGTTACTCCGGCTTTCTCTTTTAAAAATCTAAACCCTTGAATATAATAAGCATGCGTACGGTCATTTCCAATAGTCGTTGTTTCTATAAAATCAAATTTCGTCAGAACGTCGTCGTATGTTTTTGCATACTCCTGCCTTAGAGAAAGCTCTTTATCTAATCTATCTTGAAGCTGGACAGAGGCTATTGCAGCCTGAACTTCAGTAATCCTAAAATTAAATCCGTAAATATTTTTCAAATCTAATCTACCCATGCCTTCCACTACCGCCTCAGAGTGATTCCTTAAAAGCTGGAGCCTAATCGCAAGCTCATCATTGTCGGTTACGCAAACCCCTCCCTCTCCGGACTGTATATGTTTATGCACGTTTAGACTAAATACACCTATATCGCCTATAGTCCCGGCTTTTTTGCCTTTATATATAGCGCCCGGGGACTGTGAAGCATCCTCAATAACTTTAATATTATTTTCTTTCGCTACGGCCATTATCTCGTCCATATCTGCTGGGCAGCCAAAGATATGGACAACTATGATAGCTTTTGTTTTTGGCGTAATTTTACTTTTAATGCTCTCTGGAGTTATATTGTAGTGATTAGGGTCTATGTCTGCGAATACAGGAACGGCACCCCACATTAAAGGCGCAGTTGCGGATACGGACATAGAATATGGGCTAACTATAACTTCATCGCCATTTTTAATATCTAGCGCCCCAAGCGCTATTTGAATTGCAGATGAAGCCGAGTTTACAGACACGGAATGCTTGCAGCCGAAATATTTAGACCACTTGGTTTCAAAATCCTGGACTTCAATTCCGCCATAAAACTGTTTTTCATCCCATGATCCTATAAAGCCGGATAGTACACCCCTGTCTAATACTCTGTTAGCGGCAGCTTTTTCTGCTTCACCTATCGTATTATATGCTTTAAATTTTCTTCTTCTAACGGCCTCGCCACCATTTATCGCCAATTTCATATCAAACTCCCTTCAATTCAGAAAAACTTCTTATTTTTATGATTTCTTTATGCGGAAAGACTATTCTTTTTGTGCCATACTCCGGTACAAAACTATAGGTAGCTTTTCCAAGCATTTGAGATATTACGAGGCCAGCGCTTTCTATTCCGAAAACTATCCTTGAGTTCATAATCTGCCGCACTAACTCAGTTTTTCCGTCGACGACAATCTCTATATCGTTATCGTATCTTATTTTATTCAAAATATTCTCCGCAAAAACCTGTTCGACATGGTTTGGATGAAATCTAACAACTATCTTCGAAATACCTATATTCTTAAGCAAATCAATACTATTCATCATTTCCGTAAACACATCAAACTCGTCAAAGTTGTATATTTTAAGACCATTATTTAATTTTTTATTATCGTCCGACAGAGGATCCGCAATATACAATAGAGTATTATTGTGATTGCTCGATTCAAGTCTGCTCGCACACTCAAGTATATCCCTGTAATACTCATTCTCTATATAGATAACTTTTTCACCGTAAAGTTTCTCGGCAATGCCAAAAGCATATTTATCGCCAACGAATATGTGCTTTGGCATATAATCCGGATAGCTACTTTTAGAATCAACCCCACTGTGCGGTATATAAAAATTATCAAAATTTACCCAGTGATCCAAAAATACGCCATTATCTATTCCGTATTTATTTGCCATTAATATGGCTTCTCTCTCGAAATCAGGAACTAGGCTTCTGCCCGCGAGCACAAAGTCGCCCGCCCCTAAACTGCTTATTTCATCAAAATTATTTTTAATTTCTATCTCGCCAACTTTGTCTTTAAAGATATTTTTAGCTGGCCCGTCCAAGCAAAAACTTATATCTTGATAGAATATTTTATTTTTAACCAGAGAAGAAATAATTTGCGCAGCGCCGGCTTCATAGCATACGACTACTAGCTTTTTAACTCCATTTTTAAATGGATATGGAAGCATTTTTTATATACTCACAAATTTCAGTAGTAGCCACGGCATCTTCAACGTCGCAATATTCATCTTCGCGCAAAAGCATACCCTCTACATGCTCCACAACATGTTTCATATATACGTTCATCTGAGGATATCTAATGTTATCGGCTTCTTTTAATGTTTTTAGCTCCGGGAAAAGCGGGTCTTGAACAGATTCAAAAAATTTTGCCTTAAACCCCCAATCATATATACAATATCTTTTCCTATTACATACAATATCCAATTCTCCAAGCGAATAGTCAATATTTTTATGCGTTACAAAATACACACTAAAACCGTCATACTTCATTATAAAATGTGCCGCATAATCATTATCAGTTTTTTGTCTATCTAAAACAATAACGGAAGAAGGTTTTTTGAAAAAAAATAGCATTAGATTAATAAAATGCGACGCATTGGTAAATAACCCGTTAGTATAGTGCACTATAACACTAGATACATCGCCAGCACTAAAAAGACTATTTTTTAGCTCCACAAAGCAAGGCTCAACACGCCGCATATAATTTATATATAATTTAATTCCGTTCGCAGCAGCTATGCTTTTTATCTTAAGAGCTTCTTCAACACTGGACGATATAGGCTTTTCAACAATAACGAGTTTAGGCTTGAACTTTAAAATATCCAAAAATACAGGCAGTCTAACATGTGTCGGGGTGCATATCGAGATGACATCTACAGAGTTGCAATAATTAAAAGCATCATCAATATTGGCAAAAGCTTTCTTGCCAGAAAAAATCTCAAATTCATCTCTTCTGTTTTTTTCACTGTCCACACCGCCTACAAGATCAAAAGAGGCGTTGTTTAAAAATGCCTTAGTATGCGAGAATATCTCATCTTCACTACCGCTCAAATCAAAACCGAGAGCTATTTTACCAAGTCCGACAATTAAGACTTTGTGCTTCATAAAGCACCCGTTCGTCTTAACTCTTCGACTAAGTCATGGCTATTAAAATTAGGATTTTTATCATGTAGTTTAGGCAAAATCGATTTTATGAACCTTAAATCCTCAGGGGTATCAAGCGTCAATCTTAAATCGGGATATCTTAGCGAGTCTGGCGGCAGAAGTGTTAAATGACTATATTGGTCAGGCCTATTTCTAAAATACCAGCTAACATGCTCTCTGTCGTCAGATGTTTGCCCAAGCCTATCGGCTTCCTCTAGAAGGTCAACGCTAAAAACCTGCACATCCAAACCGTCTGGATAGCCGTTAGGTTCAAAGTTTTTTGCATAATCGCATTTGTTATATATATAAAGCCCAACTACCTGCGATATAATATCCGGATCTACGAAAGGACAGTCTCCGTGCAGCTCAACTACAACATCGGCATTATAACTTTTTGCCGCTCCAAGCACCCTGCCCAACACATCATCTTCTGACCCTCTAAAACAACCAACGCCGATTTTATTCGCCAATTCTTCTATAGGGTCATCTGTTCTGTTTGTTGTCGTCGCAAATACCACCTCGTCAACCATAGAGGATCTGCGTATTCTATTTGCTATATATTCTAAGAAGCTTACACCGTCTACGGCTTCCATAAGAACTTTGCCAGGAAGCCTCGTAGATGTCATTCTGCACTCTATGGTTGCAACAACCTTTTTAGCTTGCATAACTATATAAGGCCTTTGTCTTTATAGAAAGTTACCCTGCTATAAAAATTATAATCTAGATCCAAAATATGCACATATTCGAGCATTTTGATACTTTCATTGTGCCATCTGATAAAGAAATTCAAAACATCGTCCGAATTATCTTTTGGAAAATCAATATTTTTATCATTAACTTTCTTTGCAATAATATTTACTATTTCTTGATCCCAATAGTTGTTAGTTTTAACCACTTTAAACCCGCACTTATTCAAAAAGCCCTGAAGACTTTTGATGCTAAAAAGATATGGGTGAACATCGCCCGGCTGTTTGCCAAAATACAATCCCATGGGCTTTGTAAATGGCAGCAGGACTCTTGCACTCATTTGCAAATAGACGTATCCATCATCATTCAAACATGCCCATGCCGCTTCCAGCATATCCGTAGCAGATTGAGAATTTTGCAATGTCCATAGTATTGTTGCTATATCTGCGTTTGGTCTTGCATTGTTAGCAATAATCTCATTTTGATAATAATCCTCTATTGTTCCGAGATAGTTATCTATGCCATTTTTCAGCATCAAATCATGGTTTGTCTTAGACGATTCAACCCCTTTAACTTCGGCGCCATATTTACGTATCATTTCCAAAAACTGTCCATCACCAGCGCCTATATCGATAACCTTTTTGCCTGACAATCCCAAATGTAAATCCAAAAATTCAGCCGCATAGGTGTGTCTTGCTTTGAAATAAGGATTTCTGGCAACATAGTTACCTTTATTAAACATCTCCTCTTCCCAATATTTTGCAAGCTCTTCCGGTGTTCTTCTATATTTAAAGTAAACAAGACCGCAACCTTTGCAAACGTGATACGGCACACCACCTGTATATTTTCTTATATACGGCAACTCAACAGCCTCATCGTGCCCACATAGCTCGCACTGCAATATTTCTTTACCAAATTCGCTCATTCTCTCACCTCTACTTTTTTATTCTTCAAATACTGTTTTGCGCTTTTAATGCTTGATTCCGTAAAATGGAATATATTGGTCGTGCATGCAGCATCTGCCCCACAATTAAAAGCATCGGCAAAATGCTGCCAACTCCCCGCGCCTCCACACACAACCAAAGGTATATTAATTTTACAAGACGATGTTTTTATCATCTCAAGATCATACCCATCCAGCATACCGTCTTTATCTATAGAGTTTAAAAATATCTCGCCAGCCCCATGCTGTTCAGCTTTTTGAATCCACTCAACAAGATTAGTTCCGGTATTGGTTTTTCCGTCATTAATAAAAACAACATATTCATTATCAAGCTTTTTAACGTCTATCGAAACAACTACGCATTGAGAACCATATTTTTGGGCAATTTCAGTTATAAGACCTGGGTTTGCAAAAGCATTAGAATTAATAACTATCTTATCGGCACCGTTTTTCAGATATTTTTCCGCATCTTCTATGTTTGCCACTCTACCACCAACACTAAGGGGAACGAAACAATTTTTAGATATTTTGCGGACAACGGTCAAGAAATCTTCAAACTCTTGCTTATTCTCATCTTCTCTAGAAATATCAAGCATCACAATTTCGTCTACCGACCATGTATCTATGAAGTTATGCGTATATATATTGTTTGGAACAAAATTTCTAGTTCTATACAAAACCCCTTTATTAAAAAGAAGGGCAATTACAACTCTTTTTTTTAACACCTCAGCACATTCCAATAAAGTTTTCTAAGATTTTCAATCCGTCTCTTTGGCTTTTCTCTGGGTGAAACTGTAACCCAACTATATTGTCCTTTCTTATACCTGCAACAAAATCTATCCCATATGAAGAACTTGCTATTGCATTATCCTTGTTTGATGGCACAAAATGGTAACTGTGGACGAAATATACTATTGGCTTTTGAAGATTTTGAAAAACTGGATCACGCTCATCCACGCTCAACTCATTCCAGCCCATATGTATTTTGCGCATCTTGCCTCCGAAATCACCAAAAGGCTCCACGCTTCCGCCAATAAGCCCGAGGCCGTCATGCTCTCCGAATTCATAGCTCTTTGAGGCCAAAAGCTGCATACCAAGGCATATTCCAAGAAACGGTTTTTTGAGCTTATTGGCATATTCTTGAATTGTATCGGTAAGCCCAAATTCTCGTAAATTTTTCATGCCGTCACCGAACGCTCCAACACCAGGGAGAATGGCGCCGCTTGAAGCAAAAATCTCATCTTTGTTTCTTGTCAAAATTGCACTATGCCCTATTTTTTCGATAGCGCCAATAACCGATGCGACATTTCCGATTCCATAATCTATAACTGCTATTTGTTTTTGCATTTGTGTTTAAAGCGGACTTCTAAGTTTCCATCGACCATTATCTAAATGCCAAAGCTCTTTATTTCTGTGCTTATCGACAATATCATCAAATTCTGCTTCGGTCAAACTTAGATACTCTAGTACTTCCTTCAGGTGTCGCCTAGGAAACTCGCCGTCATATTTTCTGCAAAGTTCCAACCCTTCCTCTCTATCCAAATGCCCATTTTGTATCATTCTGCTGGCATCCCTAATAGCCCTGCCGAAACCAAACTTTACATACTGCATATAGTAATACAAATCGTCGATTTTATCATCAAGACTATCATGTCTTGTAAAAGTACCTTCGGATCTACCGCACGGACTCTCTTGAAAATCTATATGTTTTTTTACATACTCATAGTTAGACCATTGATCCCACTTGAAAAAATAACTCATATATACAGCTTTAACGCCGGCTTTTTGCACATCCTCCAAATCAGGATAAATATAGTGATTCAAGTCTTTCTCGCTAACCACATCATCAACCCAATTTCTAGGATCATCGCCTATCATATTTTCCAAAACTTCCGAAAAATCCCTTATCATATCTGATTTATCGTGCAGTTTATTGCCGCCGTATTCCGTTTCGCCATGCTCAGAGTAAAATACAAGAGGTATTTTATAGTTTGTGGCAACCCTAATAAGAGGACAATTAACGCCTGCATCCCAGTGAACCTTAGGGTTGCCTCTTTCTATGAAAAATCTCCTGGCGAGATGTCTAGAAACTTTAATATTTGTTGCGATAAACACGCTATCAAATCCATGTTCAAGCAAAATACGCCTATTGTGCTCCCCAACCTCGGTTGGCATAAGAGGATTGAACGTTACGAGCAAAGGATTCATATTATATTCTGTTTTTAGCTTTATAGCATTGGCGGTGCTATCCTTCCCTCCGCTCCACGGAATAATACAATCCCAATATCCATCATCCCTTCTATGCGCATCCAATAGCGCCTTAAGTTCATTTTCTCTTTCTTGCCAGTCTATAATTTTATTTTTCATTGTTTCAGCATAATTGCAAGCATTACAAACGCCGTTTTCATCAAAAACAACTCTTGGCCTAGTGTTTGGCATAAGGCACTTTTTACAATATTTCATATTACTCGTCTTTGTTTTTTTAATTATAAAAGTATTAAATTATATAGCATCGCTACTTATTTATACAGAACTCGACAGCCCTAATTTTCATATCAATCGTATCAAAAACAATATCTTCTTTTTTAAGTCTAGATTCGTCAAATACAATTTCTGCTTTCCAAATAACAATTTTACTGCCATCTGGCAAATACGCAAATGCTCCAGGATAAGGCTTTGTAAGGGCTCTTATAAAGTTATATACGTCCAGTGCGCTTCTTTTAAAATCTATCTCGCCGTCAGCAGGCGTTCGTTTCGGATAGGCAGGGTAATTTCTTGATGGGTTGTGAAGTCTTAATGCGGTACCGTTTGCAATTTTTGGCAAAAATTCCACTATAAGGTCCGCACCCGCTTTGGCTGATTTTTTATAAACCGTATTGCAATCATCATTCAGCATGATAGGAAAGGCTTTTTGCGCGATTATATCTCCAGCATCTGCATCTTCGGTTAGATAAAACATTGTTATTCCTGTTTCTTTCTCCCCGGCTATAATAGCCCAATTTACAGGCGCCCTGCCTCTATATTTCGGGAGTAACGATGAATGAAAACCTATGGTTCCAAGCTTTGGAATATCAAGTATCTCTTTACAAACAAGTCTTTGCCATCCGCATACTATTATTAAATCAGGATTGATAGATTTTATTTTTTCTATATATTCAGGCTCATTGAGATTCTTTACTCTTACCAGTGTGCTTTCGTGAGCATTAGCCAGAGGCTCAAAGTCTATAAAACCGGATGTCTGTTCTTTTTTATCAAAATCTAGCGTGAATATCGCATCAACGGCAAATCCTGCATCATAGACGGCCTCCAAAACTGTATACCCTATCTCAACGGAACCTATAAAAACCAACTTCAATTTATAAGCTCCCTACACCTATTTTTCTGACCAGCTTAAAAGGCTCCGCGTATTCAACGCCTACGGTTAATCCCCAATAGTTTGCATGCACTCTTAGAGCCTCGGGGCTTCTTGGATGCGGGTAAGGCCTGCATTCGCTGGGATATCTTTTCATAGCTTCTATTTTGGCGTCAATCTCATCTTTTATATCCACAAAAATATTAGGCACAAACATTTTTGCCAAATCCGTCATATTCCATTCGGTAGACGATGGCACATTATACGAATACACCTCTTTCACTACTTGGCCAACTATCGGTCTTGTAGCAGTAAAAGTCGCTTCGGCGAGTATCTGATGGTCCTTGTTTAGATCGTTTGCAAAATGCGTAAAAACTCTATGCGGCTTCAGGCTTGCAATATATGCTTCGATGGACTGAATAATATTACTCAAAGGTATGGTTTCCAGTTTTTGGTTTGGAAAGCTCTCAAAAAAAAGCTCTTTAGTACCAATTAACCTATTCGCATCTTTCGCATTCTGCCTAAGCTTCTCTTCCATATCTCCTGAGTATCTACCGTCGGCACCCCCAGTCATTATTACTACAAAAAAATCCTCTCTAGAGGATAGTTTTTTTATAATGCCGCCGCAGCCAAGTATTTCATCGTCAGGATGCGCCGCTATAATTAAATTAGTCATTATTCCACCTATGCAAAACAGTGATTGTTTTATTTATTTTTTTAAAGCCGTTTTTGATATAGAAATTTAATGCAGAAATATTTTTTGCTTGCGTTTCAGTATAAATATTTCTATTTTTAAGTGTGTCAAGCACATGACACATCATGATGCTTCCGATATTTTTACCCCTAAAATTATCCAATACAGACACAAAAAAAACTGTAGATTTTTCATCGCAACAGTTAACAAGAATAGTGCCGCACGGCATCCCTCCTGATAGCGCAACAAACATTTTATGATTGCTATCTATTTCATAGTTTTTAAGATAGCTCACCCATAGTTCATCGGCTTTATTGTTCTGTATGTTTATATCAGTGTGAAATCTTGTTAGCTCAAATACCGATCCTAATTGATCATATGGAAGGCCTGCATTTACGGCCTTCTCCTCAATTCTTATATCTGAATCTTTATGCCAAATTAATTCATTGGCGTCAAACTTTAACTCTATCTCGGTGTCAACATAATAAAAACCGCATTTTTGCAAAAAATAAACTATTTCATAGTTTGATTGGGTGTCTATTTTTGCGCTAATAAAAGCACCCCTAAACTTGCTTTCAATTTCTTCGGCCAATTCTTCAGATGGCTCAAAATTTGATTTTGAAACATCTAATAAAAAACAAGGTTTATTAAAAAAAGAGCTATCCCATTCCAAATATTTGAAGTAAATATACTTAGCCCTCTTTGCTACAAGTTCTTTAAAAGCGGATGCCGATTCGCTATCTTGATAATCTATAAAAATCACAAAATTTCCCTTATGCTATCAGACAAGATATTGGCTTCAAAAATATCTTTTGTAAACATCGGCTTAAATGTATCTACCGCCAAATTAAGCTCTTGGGCATCAAAGCTTTTAAATCCAATATACTTCGCCTGATTCTCACTCTCAAAATATTTACATCTTGCCACTTGGTGTTCGTAGGTAGCTATAAGGGCACACGGGGTTTTGGAGGCAACCAGCTCCGATGACGTAAGCCCGCCTGCGCCTATTGCAAAATCGCAAGCTAAATACTCCGATAGCATATCCTTAACATTTACCTTTATCTCGTACTTTATACCTCTTTTGTTCAAGTCATCTTCAAGTTTAGCTTTCTTTTCGTATCCCGCCCCAACAATAATAACCAACTCTCTGCCTTCGCAACCTATGGCATGCGCAACTTTTGACGTAAAATCAAACTCATCTGCTCCGCCCATAGCTATTAATATTTTTTTTCTAGCGGCCGAGTATTTCCTATTTTTTATATCATCGGAATAAAAAGCCTTCGCCAGTATTACATATTTTGGGCCAAGTAAAAATTTGGTATTGGGAAACTTATTTATATCGTAGTATTTATAGGCATCAACATCCCAATTAATTACCAATTTTATGGATTCTGGTATAAAACCGTCAAAATTTACACACAACGTTGGAATATTATTATTTAATCCAATATACTCAGTAAGCTTTCGCTCAGTAATCTCAAAAAAAAGCATATCTATGCCGTATTCGTCAATTAGCATATTAATAGCCGCCACATCCTCTTCAACACCCGCATCTTCATTAAGCCAGAATACATTTTTAGGCTTACGTTGTTCAACGATTCCCTTGGCTGCTGCGGTTTGTTGCGTCAAAAAAAAACAATCAAATTCCGACAAATATTCACTAAGCGTAATAAGAGACATTAAATCGCCTATTCCTATGGATGGTTTTGCATCTGCACGGAATAGTATTTTTTTCATTAAAGTATAACGCTCCAGTTTATAGGATCCTCGAAAGCTATATCGCTTTTTGCGGTTATTGTATTGGCTTCAAAAAGACTAATATACTTAGGCTCAAGACCTGGTCTTTTTTTCCCGGGTCTTAAAATACTTAAATCTTCAACCTTTATGATCTCTCCTTTTTTAATATTTCTTCTCGCAAAAAGAGTCATGTAGCAAAAATCTCTAAGATATTTTTCGTGCTCATGGCATATTTTGGCACTTGAGCCATATATTATGCTATCCAAATAGACAGAGTTATTTTCATATTTTTCTCTTGCAGTGTTAATATCGGCAACCATTTTTGAAAGCTCATCCGGTTCAAGAGCAAAAAAGTGATCTGGTCCACTCATCTTTTTATCCAATGTAATATGCTTTTCTATTACGGTAGCACCCATATATACTGCCTGTATAGGAGCATCGGAAATCTCAAAAGTATGATCTGAATAGCCTATTGCAACCTCAGGAAATGCATATTTAAGGGTATTTAAAACACCCATATTTACTTCATTAAGAGGTGTGGGATATTTGATAGAACAGTGAAGAAGGGTTATATCGTTATGATATTTCTGGACGCACCTTACGGCCTCTTCAGTTTCGGCCAGCGTTGAACCCCCGGTACTCATAATAATCGGAAGTTTGGTTTTTGCGGCAGCCTCTATTAAAGGTAGATTGGTTATTGTGTATGATGAAAGCTTAATTATTTTCATACCTTTTTTGACCAAATACTCCAAACCTTCAATGTCAAAAACAGATGCCATAAAATCAATATTTTTTGATTCACAGTAAGGCATGATAGTGTCAAGCCATTCTGGCGGCAACTCAAAAGCCTTAACTGCGCTATGTATATCATAACTATATTCTTTATCGGCATCTTTCCAGTCCAGCTTGCCAGCAGTGGTAGGGTACATACCGTTCGCGGTAAAAAACTGAAACTTTGCGGCGTGGCATCCTGCGTCAACACTCGCATCTATCATTTTTAAACAGTTCTCCAAAGAACCGTTAAAATTTATTCCTATCTCGGCAATAATATACATTATTTAACTCCGTATGCCTTTTTCCAATCATCTAAAACCATATTCTTATAGGCATCCCTATTATATTTGCCTTTTTTATCCCACTCAAACCACTTATTTACAGGCGCAGAAAAGCCTCTCTTGTCTATACGATCGCATATTTCTTTTGGAATAAACTTTCTGGCCACTTCTTTAAGCGCCCACTTTGTAATACCGTCTTTTATTTTGTATTTAGATGACATCGAAAAAGCAAACTGCACAAGACGATAATCCAAAAACGGTGAACGGTTTTCTATGCTAAATGCCATAGATAGTCTATCGGCCATCTGTAAAAGCACCTGCATTGTGCTGTAAAAATCGTTTAGCCCCATGGCATGGACTACATCTTTTTGCATCTTATCAAAATAAAATCCGATACTTTCGTTCAAAAACTTGAGCACCTTCGCATCATAAGGATTTTCGCATCTATTGACTAGTTTTGTATATCTATCTACAGGGGAACCATAATATCTATTTATCAGATAGCTATACTGTTTCATAGCCTCCAATGAGTGTATCTGTTCATCGTGGTGCAAAAGGTGATATCTATGGTATCCCCCAAAGACCTCATCGGCGCCATCGCCTGCCATCATCACCTTGACACCATCTTTTTTTACTCTCTCTAGAAGCATCCACAGCGTAAAACTCGTCCATGTGCAAGGCGTATCAAGATGATAGGCTATCTGCTCTCTGGTACGTAAAAAATCTTCTTTATTTGGCTCAACGACGATAAGCTCTTTTTTTATCTGCTTTGCTACCAGTCTCGCGTAGTCCAGTTCATTAAAATCATCATAATCGTAATGCGCCGTATAAAGATAATCAGGCTTTGCAATACATGCGACCAAAGAGCTGTCTATACCGCCGCTCACAAAAGCCCCGAAACTGTGGGCGCAGTTTTTGGTTCTAAGAAGAATAGAATCCTCGACAAGCTCGGCAAGAGAGCTTACAATCTTGTTTTCATCGTCAGGTAGCTCTATTAGATTATCCCATATTTTCCAATAGCTTTTAATGCTGGCTTTGCCGTTTTTGACATGTATATATTCGCCTGGCTCAAGCAGATAGACGTCCTTAAAAAGAGTCTCTTTGCCGGTAGTAAATTCATACGCCTTATAAGAAACGGCCTTATCGTTAAACTTTGGTTCTATGAGCCCTATGAGCGACTTTATCTCACTAGCAAAAGCAAAAAAATCTTTTCCTTTTACATAATAAAGCGGTTTTTCTCCCACCTTGTCTCTAACTATAAATGTTTCGTTCTTCTTTTTATCATGTACCGCAAAAGCGTACATCCCATTATATTCTTTAAATGCGTCTACGCCTTTGTCCACGAAACTAACCATTGCAGTCTCTGTATCAGACCCCGTCTTAAAAGCATATTTGCCGAGATTTTTTCTTATCTCTTCATGGTTATATATTTCACCATTATAGACTATCGCAAAATTACCGCTACTATCTTCATAGGGGATATGGTGCTCAACGGTGTCTATAATAGATAAGCGTACCATCCCTATAGTAGCATCGCCATATGTTGCCAACCCGGACTGGTCTGGGCCCCTATGGACACCCTTGTCGAGCATGTTCTGGACTATCGTCTTTGTATCATAATCCCTATTTTTACTAATAAAACCAGCTATACCACACATTATTTAAGCAACGCCTTTAGCCTACCGTCGCCAACCTCATGGTAGATTGTCGTTGAAGAAAATGACAAATGTCTCAGAATACCAACCCCGTCAATAACTATTTTTGCACCATATATGCCATTTTCATTTATATTTTTTTGCGTCAGGTAACTATAATCCTGATTCGACCCCATAACAACATAGCCTTCCGTAAAGTCCGCTTTATTTTTCATATTATTAAATTTTGCAAAAGGCAAAATATCGGCCATTTCTTTTTTTGTAAAGTATGGATCATGGGCAAAGACTTTTATCCCAATGTTATTTAAATATTCTGCCAAAAGCACAGCCGCAGACGCTCTAATATCTTTTCTTGCGCCTTCTGCAGAAAGCCCCATGATTGTTACGGAAGAGATGTTTTTCTGTTTGAGAATATCCGCATAAAACAACACCGTAGCCATATTTACAGCTTGTGCTTCTTTTATGATTGATAAATAATCGCCATTTTGTCCGGCAAACACATGGTCAATATGTAGCATATGCCTATGGTTTAGAAGATTTAGGCCACCTCTCTTTGTTGAAAGATCTAGATTTTTTACTATTGCCGACGATACTTCATTCACGTTTATATCTGGATACGCAAAAGAAAGTTGTGTAAAAAAAGCTTCTGCGCTATATTTGAGACAGTTTTTGGCATTTTCGTATACTTCGGCTTCTTCTATGCTACTTAAAGTCTCAAATTTTATTCCTAAAATATCAAAAAACTCAGAAATAATTTCAAAAGAACTTTTGTCATTGGCCGCTATTATCCTGTTTTCGCTCCCAATCAAAAACTCTTCTACGCTCCAATCACTCCTAAATGCTGACGCAAAATAACACTTGGCCCCTTTTTTCTTTAAAGGTTTAATAAAATAGTTTTGAACAGTTCCGACTTTTTCTGCAGACTGAAAAATAACTAAAGAACCGGATAAGTTGTTTATATACTGCGTAAATATGTCAACAAGTTTACTATATGCCTCCTGCTTAGAGTAATCTCCGCCGAAAGCGGGGAGTGCTATAATGTGGACATTAGACTCAAACATTTTTGAGTAATTATCAACAAACGCAACATTATTTAAATCAATTTTTGGAACATCGTTACTTTTGGACCATGCTTGCTTCATATCCTCATATGGATATTTGCCGTTTTGTATATCTTTTTGGACATCTTTGTCAAAAGTAGAACAGTTAACAAAAAAACCTTTAGACTGAAGCCTTAGAATAGTTGTATACCCTAGATACCCAATACCCCATACAGAAACAGTTTTTGTAGCGAACAGGGCTTCGGAAAATTTGCTCATTCTAGTCTCCCAAATACGAGTTGACTTTTGATATTACATACTCCACGTCATCATCATTCATTGACGGAAACATCGGTATAGACACGATCTTCTCAAATATAGCGTCGGCAACTGGAAATTCGTCTTTTATCTTTGCGGCGTAATAACTATGTAAATGCAGAGGAATAAAATGTACGCTCGTGCCTATATTTTCTTCTTTCATGGCAGCGATAAAATCATCTCTTTTAACGCCATTTGGCAAAATAATCGGGAAAAGATGATATGTATGGTGGTGCTCCGAACAGTCTGCTGTAAATTCCAATCTTGAACTAAGTTTTGTTTTATACTTTGCAGCTATCTCTCTTCTTTTATTATTGAGCGCATCCAGCTTTTTTAGCTGCTCTATACCTATTGCCGCATGGACGCTGTCAAGATTATTTTTATATCCCATCTCCTCTATGTCGTATCGCCAGTTACCGGACTTTTCGTATCTCTTGAACGCCTCTTTATTGATGCCGAAATACCCGAGTTTTCTTATCTTTTCTATAATCTCTCTGTTTTTAGAGACCGCGGCGCCGCCTTCACCCATGGCAAGGTTTTTTGTAGCATAAAAACTAAAACATGTAACATCTGAGAAATTGCCTATTTTTGCACCCTTATACTCCGTACCTATGGCATGAGCTGCGTCCTCAATCACTTTTAGCCCATGTTTTTTTGCTAAAGCCGCAATACCTTCCATATCGCAAGGGTATCCAGCTATATGCACCGGCATAATAGCTTTTGTTTTCGGTGTAATTAGCTGCTCCGCTTTTTTCAGATCTATATTTAGACTTTTACCCTCAATATCACACAGTACGACTTTGGCGCCAACCCACTCTACGACATGCCCGGTAGCCGCGAAAGTCCAGGTAGGAACGATAACCTCATCCCCTTCTCCTATGCCGCAGGCAAGAAGAGCCAGATGCAAAGCTGCCGTACATGAATTTAACCCTACGGCGTAAAGCTCGTCATCCTTCTTAAGATACTCGCAAAGAGCCGTTTCAAACTCCGTAACTTTCGGCCCTGTAGTCCACCAGCCGCTTTTTAATACTTCGTTAGCAACCCTTAGCTCGTCATCCGTTATGTACGGCTTCGCAAGCGGCAAAAAATCGGCTCTTTTCATTAGCTATTTTCCTTTTTTTCCAACACTTCGCCAGTTCCTTGATTGCCTATTTCGGGATACCAGCTGTCGCACTTACTGCATATCGCGTCAGTAATAGCACACTGACCTACGTTAGCATGTTGGCGTCTTAATTCTTTATATTTGTCGTTATGCCAAATTTCGTGTATCGTGTTTATGTTTAGATCACCCATGCCGTCAGAGTCCCAATCGTGATTACATCTGGCCGTTCTGCCGTCGTCGTAAATAAGCATGTCGTATATCGGCATCACACAAGGTTTTCTAGGCGTTCTTGGGTTTTTCAAAGAACCGAAATTGCCGTCTTCCGAATGGGCCTCATAGATTCTTACTCTATCGACTTTCCCTTCCCAGAGACCCATAAACAGCTCGCAATCGCTCTCAGGCGTATCGCCAGTCTTCACCATTGAAGCCTGAGTTTTAACCCGTCCTTTGTTGTATTCCAAAAACGCCAGTATCTTCTTTTCTACTTTTTCATAGTTTGCAGGAATTCTTGTCTTATTAAAATTGTGCGGGGTATCCAAGCTAAACGATATAAAATCAAGGCCGTTTACTATAGCTTCGAATTTATCTTCGGAAAGTACTGTGGCATTAGTAGCCATCTGAACTTCTTTAAATTTTCCGGCCACCAAATTTAGCATATCGTTAAATCTAGGATGCAGCATACTCTCGCCTCTTCTATGTAGCACAAGAACCGTTTCCGGTCTAGTTGAAAGCTCATTAACTATTTTTTCAAAAAGCTCAAATCTCATATAGCCCTGAAGCTCGTTTACAAAATGTCTAGGACAATAGGTGCACTTCAGGTTGCAATCACTTACTAGTTCTATCTCTACTCTTTGCGGAAAATCTGGGGCTATGTAGTTCAAAACTATCCTTCTATTTTTTGGAGTATTTCTAATATGTCCGTTGATTTAAAATCAAAGCCATTTAAATCTTTGCATATTTTTCTGGCTATCTCTATATCGGCAGGGTAGTCTATGGTAAGAGTATAGCGCTCAAGTTCCTTCGGCCTCAAACTTGCATCGATAAAACCGCACTTAAACAAGCTCACCCTATCTCTTATATATTTTGTAACATGCTCTTTGTCCTCTATAGACAAGTCTGCCTCCAAAGCTATTCGTTTCAGAGTATCTAGCCTTACAAATTCAGACATAAAGCCGTTTAAACAATCGGCAACCGTATAATATTCGACGCATTCATTTAGAGCTAATTGTATTATTTCGTCAATTAAATCAATGTCAACAAAGGGTGAATCGCCACAAACCCTCACTACGTTTTCTAAACCAAAACAACCTGCCGCCTCGATATATCTCCATAGCACATCGTTTAAATCACCTCTAAAAACTGGAATACCTCGACTATCGCAAAAACTGGCAAGCTCATCATCGCTGCCATCATTTGATGTTATTATTGCAACGAAATCAGCAAATTTAGATACGCGACACCTGTTATAAACATATTCGCAAAGTTTGAATTCGCATATCTCGTCTAACATTTTTCCTGGGAATCTAGAAGACGAAAGTCTAGCCTGAATTAAAATACCTGTTTTATTCATTAACTATTCTGCCGTTTGACATACTTATCTTTCTATCGCATCTCTCAACGGTAGAAAGCCTATGTGCTATCACAAGCAATGTTTTTCCCTCTGAAGCGCTATAAATCTCATCCATTATTTTTGCTTCCGTCTCATTGTCTAAAGCAGAAGTAGCCTCATCAAGCACAAGTATTTCCGGATCCGAGTATAGCGCTCGTGCTATCCCTATACGCTGTTTTTGACCGCCGGACAGCTGTATTCCACCTTCGCCAACCCTTGTATGTATACCATTTTTTTGTAGCAAAAAATCGTATATATTTGCTTTTTTAAGAGCATCCACAACTCTAATCTCGTCTATCTCATATCCAAAAGCAACATTTTCCGCAACAGTACCGTCAAAAAGATATATAGATTGTGGTATGTAGCCTATTCTAGAGCGCCAAGATCTTATATTATCATCAGTCAACGGAGTGCCGTCTATAAACAGCTGACCGGAACTCGGACGATAAATACCTATAATAAGATCAACCAACGTTGATTTGCCGCTACCGCTCTCTCCAATGAAAGCTATTTTCTCGCCTTTATATATTTTTAGATCAATTTTATGAAGTACGGTTTTATCCTTTGCATATTCAAAACAAGCTCCGTTTACATATATATAGTTGTCAAAATCAATCTTTTTATTACCCTCTTCTGGCGGGTAATAAGTTAATTCTTCGTGTAAAATATCCAATGATTTGGCCATAAACAGCATTCCATTATAGCTACTCATTATTCGATTTACAGCAGGAAGCATCCTATAAAGAGCTAAAGCATACATAGAAATTATAGGGAGAACAAAACTTGCATTCTCATATTTCAGCAATATATATATTACAACCGCAACCAGTATACTAAAACCAAGGGTTTCTAAAATAGTCTTTGGAAGCTGCCCAAGTGTAGCATTGATAATATTTGCCTTGGAATATCCGTGACTAGCAGCATTAAATTCATCATAAATAGTAGACTCATTTTGGGTTAATTTTATAAGTTTAAAATTCCCAAATGTCTCACTTAATATTCTATAAAACTTAGAAAAAAGCTCTGCTCTTTTGACGCCCTGTATTTTTATAATTTTAGAAATAGTTTTCGTAAGAAATAAAACCTTAATACCTAAAAATACTGTCAACACCAAAGTCATTTTCCAATTAACTAAAAGCAATAAAACATATAAAAAAAGTATTGTAAAAATTTCCGACATCATCATTAATAGATTTTGAATATATGTTGTTAGATTTGAGGCTTCGCCCAATATATTCTTTGTAAGCTCAGAGCTATTTTTTTTTACAAACTCTTTATATGGCAATCCTACATAATTCCTAAAAAGTCTATATGCAAAGACATGATATCTTCCAAATGCAAATCTATTTAGTAGATATGAATACATTACGGTATATGCCGCCCTAACTATATAAAATATGACCAGAAGCACACCGAATAAAACCATAAAATTAATAGGATTTTTAAAGCCAAAAAAATCGTATACGATTTTTGAATATTCATTTTGGAGTATTTTTGAAGGATCGGATGCCAATGTAATAAAAGGCATTATAGATGTTATTCCGATTGTTTCTATAAGCGACAGCACAATACTCAAAATGAGTAAAAACAACAAGAATAGCTTATCTTTTTTGCTAGTAATGGCTCTTAATTTTTTTATGCTCGACACCAAATAACTCCAAATATTATTGCCTCATTCTAACAAAACCCCACTTTTTCTATGCTACAGCAACTTTCGGTAAAATCTACGCCAAAAACTAAATAAGGTATTTTCTTGTCCAAAATCGCCTGTTCCCACTGCCACCTAGAGTTTGAAAAAGACGAAATGATAGCCGACAAAGACGGTTCAAAAGGGCTGTTTTTTTGCTGTAAGGGATGTCAAGGAGTATATCATCTTCTAAAAGACGAGGGGCTGGATAGCTTCTACGGAAAACTAGGCATAAATACTCTAGAGCCACCAAAACATCTACTTGAAGACTCTTCCAGATTTGATTTTGACGGATTCCAAAAACGCTACGTAATAACAAGAGAAGACGGATATAAAGAAGTGTCTCTTATCATAGAGGGAATTCACTGCGCCGCTTGCGTCTGGTTAAACGAAAAAATACTTACTCGTGCGAAAGGCGTCATAGAAGCCAATATAAACTTCACAAATAACAAAGCACGCATAGTATGGGACGATAGCGAAATCAAACTATCGAGCATCATAGACCGTATCCGCTCCATAGGCTACGATGCCCTTCCTTACGACTCACGCATACAAGAAGAGAGCGCAAACCGCCTAAGACGACAAAACTACACGAAGATGATAGTCGGCGTATTCGCCACGATGAATATCATGTGGATAGCGGTAGCCCTATACGCAGGGTATTTTACTGGAATAGAGGAGGCGCACAAAGACATACTCCATCTGGCCGAGTTTCTGCTGGCGTCGGTAACGCTATTTTATTCCGGAAGCATATTTTACAAAGGCGCTTACGGCGCCGCAAAACACGGTTTCGTTACGATGGATACGCTCGTAGCGACGGGCTCCACCCTGACATACGCATACTCGATATATGCCTCGCTCACGCATGCCGGAGAAGCGTATTTTGACTCGGTGACGATGATAATTACGTTCGTGCTTATCGGAAAGTATCTAGAAACCCTCTCGAAAAAACAGGCGGTAGACACTTTGGACAAACTAACTTCGGTCATACCGACCGAAGTTGCCGTAGTCAACGGAGAAAACGTAGAGTTTGTACCTTCAGAGAGCGTAAAAGTAGGCGAGATCGTCGAAATAAAGGCGGGCGACGTAGCCGCACTTGACGGCGTAGTCGTAAGCGGCGAGGCAAATTTCGACGAATCCACGCTTAGCGGGGAAGCCGAACCGGTAGTAAAACATAGCGGCTCAAAAATAACAAGCGGTTCGAAGAACCTTGACGGCGTCATCAGATACGAGGTTTCAAAAGACTTTAAGCACTCTAGCTTCTCGGAGATAGTAAGGCTGCTCTCGGAATCGCTGGAGAAAAAACCAAAAATAGAGAGCGTCGCAAACTCTTTGTCTAGGTATTTCTCGCTTACCATACTCTCCCTGTCGCTGCTGACGTTCATCGGATGGATATACATAGGCGCCGTAGGATTCGAAAAATCGCTCGTAATAGCCGTATCGGTCATAATAATAGCCTGTCCTTGCGCGCTCGCCCTAGCCACTCCTATCGCATCGGTCATAGGACTCTATGCGGCGGCAAAAAGGGGAGCGATATTCAAATCCTCCTCGTTTCTGGAGACGATAGCCAAGGCGGATATGATCATCTTTGACAAAACCGGAACGCTAACGGAAGGGAAGCCAAGAGTAACAAACGAAACGAAATACGCAAACTACAACGAATCGGCGCTCGCCACACTAGTCGGCGCTTCCAGACACCCCATATCGGAAGCAGTATTGGCGCATATCGCCGCAAAGCCGTCAGAAACTGTTGTCGTCAAGGAGATTAGGGGCAGCGGACTTGAAGCGCAGATTGACGGCAAAAAAATAGTCGGCGGGAATCCGGAGTTTTTGGACAAACACGGCGTAAAATGTTCGTTTGAGAGCGATAAGACGATTTTTGCGTATGCGGAAGATGGAGAGCTAAAGGCCGTATTCGAACTGGAAGACAAGATAAAAGACGGTGCGAAAGAGGCGGTAGAAGAGATAAGAAGAGCCGGAATAAAAACGGTTATGCTGACGGGCGACAACAAAGAGGCGGCCGCAAAAGTGGCGCAAAAGCTGAATATAGACGAATACGAATCAAAAATGGCCCCCCAAGATAAACTGGCGTTCGTAGACAAAGCCCAAAAAGAGGGACACATCGTCATTATGGCCGGAGACGGCATCAACGATTCGCTAGCTCTGGCTCGCGCCGATATAGGCATAGCGATGGCATCCGGAGCCGATATCAACCTCCAGACATCCGACATAGTGCTCCTCAAAAACTCTCTTGTAGAGCTAAAATACGCCATCTTTATCGGTAAAAAAACATACAAGACGATAAAGCAAAACATAGCGATTTCCATAGTCTACAACGCCATAACGATACCGCTCGCGATGGCCGGATTTATAATCCCCCTGGTTGCCGCCATATCGATGTCCTTTAGCTCGATACTGGTCGTGCTAAACTCCACAAAAATAAAAGGTTACGCAAATGGATGACAATATACTCTCTTTGATGCTTTTTGGCTCGCTTATTCTCGGTTCGCTAGGGGTAATAGGTTTTGTATGGGGGCTTAAATCCGGGCAATTCGACGACGAGAAGAAGTTTACGCACGGTCTTTTGTTTGACGACGAAGAGGAACTAAGAGACGCGGCGAAAAAAGAGAGCGAAAAAAAAGCTAATGCCGAAAACTCTGAATCAAAGCGTTCAGAGCAGGCTCATTGAGCCCTATCGACATCCTATCTTTCATGATACGCAGCGCCCCGAACGACGTAATCGCGTCTTTATAGCTTCTCTTCGTTGTTAGGGCGTCGAATATATCCGCGACGGCTATGATCTGCGCGAAAAAAGGTATCTTAAACCTATTTATTCCATGCGGATAACCGGTGCCGTCCAGTTTTTCATGGTGATAAAGCACGGAATCCAAAATATTTTTGTTTCTCTCGCTCAGCCCTTCCAAGATATCGACCCCCTGCGTTGTGTGAGTCTTCATAATCTCGAACTCTTCGTCCGTCAGGGGGCCTTCTTTGTTGAGTATAAGCGGACTAATCCTGGCTTTTCCTATATCGTGGAGTATAGCGGCGTGGGCCAAATCCTCTATATCTTTGTCGCCCAGAAGCAGCTTCTTGCCTATCGCTATCGCATAGATGCATACGTTCACGCAGTGGCTATAGGTATAGTAGTCGTATGAAAGTACGCTCACCATCGATAAAAACGTAGAATCGTCCCTTAATATGTCGTCCAATACGACCGTCGCGAGCCCCTTGGAATCCTCTACCGCATCTTTTGATTCCGGATTGTTGAATAGATCGTCGACGACCATAACGGCGGTAGAGTATACGACTTGCGATTTCTCGTCGCGGCTTATATTTGGATTTCTGGAGATGTCGACGACCGATTTTTTGAGATAGCTCTTAAAAGAGGGCATCTCCTCTTTTTTTATAAATATTTGCGCTTTATTCGACTTCAGCTCTTTGAGCTTCGCGGCTTCAAGCCTATAATCCTTGGGACACAAAAGAACGCAGCTATCCCCTCTTTCGCAGACAAAAAGCTCGAAGGGCGCAGCCTTGTATGACGATAGCACCCCAAACGGTATAGACTCCAGTTTTGATAGGTCCATAAGACCGGCATCATCTTTTTTCATGCCATTCCGCTTGCGGCTTTTTTGAATATGCTCTGAACCGTATCGTTCTCGTTAAATTCGGCGGCCCCTCCCACAAACTTTATTTTGCAGCTCTCGCCGTCCATGCAGTTAAATTCTTTTCTGAGCCTATCGAGCATCCTTTTCGCCCCGTCCTTTTGCGTCTCTGTGGCTATTACGGCAAGCTGGTTTTTATCGACTTTTGCAAATATATCGCTTGATCTGAGCGTCTTTCTGATGACTTTAAATATCTTTTCCCACTCCTCTATGCTGGTGCTTTCGTCCATATCAAAGCCTATCAGCACGAGCGAGAATGTTTTTTTATATCTCTTGCATCTGGCGATTTCGAGTTCCAGCATGGAACGAAACTTTATTTTCTCTTTTGAGGCTATTTGGGACGAGAGCATCTCTATCTTTCTCTCGAAGTCGTTCTCTAGGTCGGTAATATCGGTCATAGTGACCACGTAGTACTCTTTTGAGCTTTCCGATACGCCCATATCGAGCAAAAATACCCTTTTCTCGCCCTTCCTGTTGTCGTAGACCTGAACTTTCGGCTCTTTGGAATCCAAAATAAAATCCCTGAACCACTCCTTGGAGTCGGCCTTCGCCTCCTCTATCGCAAAAATAGAATCCAAGCTGGAATATCGAAGCAAAAACTGATTTAAGGATTTAGCGCCAAAGCAGTCCAAAAAGGCTTTGTTTGCCTTTAGTATGCTCGTCCCGTCGGTCGCGAACACCGGCGTATCTTCCGTATTAAGAATCTCTTGCATATACTTAGATTGAAAGGCGACGGCTTTATCGAGCAGCGCGTCGACGGCTTTTGAGATAGCCTCGGCTAGCTTTGGGACGGATAGCGGCTTGATAACGAATCTATGGATTCCCATATTTACCATTTCGATTAGCTTATGGGGCTCTACGAAGCCGAGCGCTATTATTATTTCGCAATCGGGATTTACGGCTTTTATTTTTGAGGATAGCTCGACTATATCCATCATCGCGAGCTTCAAATCCAAAATAACGATTTGCGGCATCAGCGTATTGAAATCTTTTATGGCTTCGACGGGGTCTTTGACGTAGTGGATTGTCTTTACTTTTGCGGCAAGCATGCCCTCTACTTCAAAGCTGAGTTCGCCGTCCGAGTCGACGACCATAACATTGATTTTTCTCATAAAGTTTTCATTCATGATAGCCGCCTTCCGAAATAGTCGCTTGACCGATTAGAAAGATTATATTGATAAAAAGTTAAACTTCCTTAAAATGTGTATTTTATTGGATAAAAAAGGTGTTCTATGGGCGTAAAGGCGATATTTTTAGATAGGGACGGGGTGATAAACGTAGAAAAAGATTACGCCCACAAGATAGAGGATTTCGAATTTCTGCCCGGCGTATTCGAAGCCGTCAAAAGCTTCAACGAAAAAGGGTATATCGCCGTGGTCGTAACAAACCAATCAGGAATAGGAAGAGGATACTACACGGATGAAGATTTCCAAAAACTTACCGAATATATGAAAAAAGAGTTCGAAAAAAACGGCGGCAAGATAGCTGCCGTCTACCACTGTCCGCATGGCCCTCAGGACGGTTGCGACTGCAGAAAACCAGAACCGGGAATGCTCCTTGCCGCAAAAGACGATTTTGGCATAGATATGGCATCGTCGTGGATGATAGGCGACAAAGAGGGCGATATAGAGGCGGCTCTTGCCGCCGGAATAACGAATACCGTACTTGTCAGAAGCGGACACGAAATAGACGAGGAAAACACGAAGGCAACCTTCGTCGTTAACGGAGTTTTTGATACAATTGCGCTTATAAAATAATAGCCGGATCGGCAGGGGACAAAATGAAATATATAGATTTGGACTTAAACGATAAAAGTATTTTGATTACGGGGGGAGCCGGTTTTGTAGGGTCAAACCTGGCGTTTCATATCCAAGAAAACTACCCTAACGCGCACATAGTAATCTACGATGCGTTCGTGCTCGGACATTTTAAAAATCTGCAAGGTTTTAAAGGCGAAGTTATAGCCGGCGACATTACCGATCCGGTAGCGATGCAAAGACTTAGGGCGCAAAAATTCGACTATATATTCCACCAAGCGGCTATCTCCGATACTACCGTCATGGATCAAAAGAAGATGGTGGAAGCCAACACGAACGCGTTTGGCGACATACTCGATATAGCCGTCGAGATGGGAGCGGACGTAATATACGCAAGCTCGGCCGGAACATACGGCAACTCCGAAGCGCCAAACTGCATAGGCAAAGGCGAAGAGCCCGAGAACGTATACGGCTTTAGCAAGCTGATGATGGATAACCTCGCCGCAAGATACATCAAATACCATCCAAACCTAAAAATAGTAGGCCTTAGATACTTCAACGTGTTCGGCCCGAGAGAGTTTTATAAGGGCACGACCGCCTCGATGATTTTGCAACTTGGCCTAAAACTGCTAAGAGGCGACGCGCCGAAGCTTTTCAAATGGGGAGAGCAAAAAAGAGATTTCGTATATATCGAAGATGTAGTTCAGGCGAACATAAAAGCGCTAACCGCTAAAAAAAGCGGAGTGTATAATGTAGGAAGCGGAGCGGCCAGACAGTTTAACGAGCTTTTCGGCGCATTGACATCGACTCTCGGCATAGAAAAACAGGTGGAGTACATAGACAATCCGTACAAGTTCTACCAAAACCATACGGAAGCGGATATCTCGCTTACAAGGGAGTTTTTGGGATACGAACCTAGATTTAGCCTCGAAGAAGGAATTAGGGCGTACGCGGACGAGATCAAAACGATAGCAAAAAGAGAATTCGGCGTATGATAGACATCCTTACCAAAAAACGCCCGACGATTCTTGTCGTCGGCGATTTGATACTGGATTCCTACATGTGGGGATCTGCCGATCGCATAAGCCCGGAGGCCCCCGTGCCGGTAATAGCGGTAACAAAAGAGTCAAAAAGCCTCGGCGGAGCCGGAAACGTAGTAGCCAACCTGGTCAGCATGGGGGCCAAGGTATGCGTATCCAGCATACTCGGGTGCGACGACGGCGCAAGGATAATCAAAGAGAAATTTACAGAGCTCGGCGCAAATACGGAAGCGATATTTGAAGACGAAAATAGGACGACTTCCGTAAAAACAAGGGTTATGGCCGGAGCGCACCAAATAGTGAGGTTCGACAAAGAGTCCAAAGACGAGATAGCCGAGAAGAGCGAAGCAAAAATATTCGATTTTGCCGCGGCGAACATCGCCAGATTTGACGCGATACTTCTCTCCGATTACAAAAAAGGTATTTTGACCGACTCTCTGACGCAAAAGCTAATCACCCTCGCAAACGAAAAGGCGATACCGGTCCTTGCCGATCCGAAAGGAACGGACTACTCCAAATATAGAGGCGCCACACTTCTTACTCCGAACAAAAAAGAGGCCAAAGAGGCCACAAAAATAGACATAAAAGACGATGAGAGCCTGTATATGGCGGGAATCAAGCTAAAAAACGAGCTAAACCTGAGACACTCGATAATTACTCTATCTGAAGACGGCATCGGAATATTCGACGAAAAAGGGCTTACGAAGCTGCCGACGCTGGCGCGCGAAGTATTTGACGTTACCGGCGCAGGCGATACCGTACTGGCGGCGCTCGGTATAGCCTTGGCTCTTGGAAGCGACATCGTAGAGGCCGCAAAATTCGCAAACAAAGCCGCCGCGGTAGTCGTAGCGAAAGTAGGAAGCGCAACGGCCACGATACAAGAGATAATCTCGTTCGAAAACAAAGAGGCCGGCGGGGATTTTGAAGATAAGATAGTGGAGCAGGCGTATCTGCTGGAGGCCGTCAAAGGCTTGAAGCAAAGCGGGAAAAAAGTCGTATTCACAAACGGCTGTTTCGACATACTCCACTCGGGGCACGTCAAATACCTATCGGAAGCCAGGAAACTAGGGGACGCGCTTGTAGTGGGACTGAATACCGACAGGAGCGTAAAAGCGATAAAAGGCGAGAACAGACCTATAAACAATGAGCTTGACAGGGCGAAAGTGCTAGCTGCGCTCGGCTGCATAGATTTTATAACGCTGTTTGACGAAGAGACGCCAAAAGAGCTTATAGATGCCGTAATACCGGATATTTTGGTAAAAGGCGCCGACTATGAGCCGCAAAATATAGTCGGCTACGATACGGTCACGAAAAACGGCGGGAAAGTCATGACTATCGAGCTTGTAGAGGGTAGGTCTACGACAAAAACTATCGAGAGGATTAAGGCCGATTCATGAAACTAGATGCCGGCAAGCTTGTTATAGGTGGTCTTGGAGTCTTATTTTTAGCTCCCGTAGCCTACTCCGTGATTATGGCGTTTATACCGGAGAACGACAAAAGCCTGATTACGCAGGCGCCGCAGACAAGCAATATGAGCGGTGCGGAGCTTTACAGCAAATGCGCCCCTTGTCACGGCGATAACGGCGATGGAACCGACGCATATCCGACGCTTAATACATTGTCCAAAGCGCGGCTCATTGAGATGCTTGTAGGCTACCAGCAAGGCAGCTACGGTAGCGTCAACAACAAAAAGATTATGCAGGTGCAGGTGCAGGGCATGAGCAGGGGCGACATGGAAAAGCTGGCCGACTTCGTGACCAACCTAAAACCTAGACAAAAAAACGCCGATGAGCTGCGTAAAAAAGAGCAGAAGAAAAAAGAACAGCAAATAGACATAACGGGGATAAGCTCATGAGAGAGATGATAACAAAAGAGCTGGAAGGACATCTGGCGACCACTCAAAAAGTAATAGAGACGCTAATGCCGCAAATCGAAGCGGCGTCCAAAATGGCGGTAGAGACGCTAAAAAACGGCGGAAAGATACTGATATTCGGCAACGGCGGAAGCGCGGCGGACGCACAGCACATAGCGGCGGAGCTTACGGGCAGATATAAGACCGAGCGACCTAGCCTTGCAGGCATAGCCCTCACCACCGACACATCCGCCTTGACCGCCATAGGCAACGACTACGGATACGATAGGGTATTCGACAGACAGCTGGAGGGTCTGGGCAGAGCTGGCGACATGGCTATCGGCATCTCCACGAGCGGTAACAGCAAGAACGTCATAAGCGCACTAGAGCTAGCCAAACAAAAAGGGATGAGAACGCTGGGGCTCAGCGGCAGAGACGGCGGCGGCATGAACAGCGCATGCGAGCTGAACATCGTAATCCCGTCATCCGACACCCCTAGAATCCAAGAGATGCATATCACTATCGGGCATATTATCTGCCAGGCTATTGACGATAGTTTTAAATAACCACTTTTTTAGCCGCCTCCAAAACATCGGCGGCTCCTATTAATCTCATACAATCATGGTGTTTTAGCGGGCAACTCCGTTTTTTGCACGGGCGGCAAGCCATATCTTTTTTGACTACGGCGTAGTGCGG
>CAZMPN010000006.1:0-94548 GCA_964568395.1 uncultured Helicobacter sp.
CGGCTCTAGAGATGGACTGGGTTACGGAACGGATGATAAGGATGGCGAGGAGGATTGAGATAATAACCGAGACGACCATTGTTACAATCATTGCCGCTTTTAGTTTTGACGAAACGGCTATAGCGCTTTCAACTTCTGCTTTAGTGGCATCCTCGTTTAGTTTTGTTAGCTTTGCCAGACCTTCTATCATTTTAGTTCTAGTTGCTCTCATTTTATCCATATATTTTGTCATCTCTTCGAACAAAAATGCAACTTTTTTTGGATCCGACTCTCTAGTTAACGGCTTCATTATGTTGTCTTGAAAATCTATCGAATCTTTTTTCCACGCTTCAAGATTCTTTTTGGCTTCACTCCATGCTTCTTCGGCCTCTTTGTTTCTAGGGAGCGGATCGTATGTTTTAAACCCTGCCTCTATATTTTTTAAGCCAACCTCATAAGCTTTTAACGCATCTTCTACTTTTGTTTTATATTCAGGGTCGTTATTTAACCCTCTAATTCTAAACTGCTGAATTGTTATCTGATTTTGCCCGGTTCTCAAGGTCGCAAGCCCGATAATTTTCGGAACTCTTGACTCGCCAATCTCTCTTATGCCTTCTTCGCCATTGTTTGAAGCCATAAATCCCATAATTCCGGTTGCAGCAAGAGCAATCAGCATAACCGATGTTAGAAGCAGCAATTTACTCCTAAGGACCATATTATCAAGCCAACCCATCTGTTATTCTCCTTACCTAGTTTGTTTTAGACATAGAATCTAGCATGGAAAGCTCTTCAGCTTCAAACAGCTTTTCAAGGTCTAGTATCATAATGACCATCTCGCCTATTCTGGCGATATTCTTTATGAAATCCGTATTGATATTCGTACCAAATTTCGGCGCTTCGGAGATATTGGCGTCATCTATAGTCAAGACCTCTTCGACCTTGTCGACCACAAAACCTATGCTGACTTTGTTTATCTCTATGATGATGATGGCCGTCTGCTCGGTATATTCGAGACTAGGCATATCAAACCTAAGCCTTGTATCTATAACCGGGATAATGGCTCCGCGCAGATTTATAACGCCGGCGACATACCTTGGAGTCTTCGGCACCGGCGTAATCTTCATCATGGCTATGATTTCGCGTACTTGCGATATATCTACGCCGTATTCCTCATCCCCTAAAAAATAGGTCAGAAACTTATTCTTGGAAGCTCTTGATTTTATATTTTCAGTATCGCTCATGGTCTATATCCCCAATACCATTTTGATTGATTTTACTAGCTTCTCGTCGCTAAAAGGCTTTACCATCCATCCGGTAACACCTATGTCTTTACCTCTTTGCTTCATGTCCGCCGAACTCTCTGTCGTCAATATAAGAACCGGCTTTTGCTTGAACCTTGCATCGCTCTTTACCTGAGCCGCAAGATCAAGCCCATTCATTTGAGGCATATTTATATCGCTTATCAAAAGATCGAAATTCTCGCTTCCGCTCTGCAAATTGCCGAGAAGTTCGACTGGATTTAGATAAGTCTGAAACTCTATAACACCGCTCGCCACCAAATCCTCTACCGCCATCTGGGCGGTCGCAAGGATAGTCTTTGAGTCGTCAACCAACACAACCCTTTTAGCCACGTTTATCCTCCGTTTTTATTTGATTTTACAACATTATCTTTAATTATAAAAATGGTCATTTATTAATTCTAACTACTTTATAACCAAAATATTTCATTTTTGCAATAGCTAATTACAAAATACCCGGCTTAGGCTCTGCAAAATAATACCCCTGGCAATAGTCTATACCGAGCTTGGCAACCTCTTCATATATCTCCCTGCTTGATACGAACTCGGCTATCGTCTCAAGCCCTATGCTATGCGCAAAGGTATTGATGGTCGCAACTACCTTTCTGCTGTTTTCATCGTGCACAAGATTTCTGATAAGGCTGCCGTCTATTTTTAGATAGTCGACGTCTAATCTCAAAAGATATGCGAAATTGGAGTATCCGGTTCCGAAATCGTCTATTGAGAAGCGACATCCAAGCCCCTTTAACGCCTCTATAAAACGACCGACCTCTTCGAAGTTTTCTATACCCTCCGACTCCAGTATCTCAAATACTATCCTATTGCCGACCCCGCTTGTTTTCACGCTCTCTATGATCATTTCCGATATCTCTTCGTTAAGTATATCTTCGGCTGAGAGGTTGATGGAAAAGCTATAGTCGTTTTTTGAAAAATGCTCTATGCTTTTTTTGACTATCGCGCTAGTCAGCCCCTCGTACATCCTTGTTTTTTTGATAATATCAAGAAAGCTGTATGGAGAAACCGCGCTGCCGTCCGGCTGCAGCAGACGCACCAGGCACTCGTATTTAGATATTTTTTTCGTTTTAGTATCCACTATGGCCTGATAGTAAGGGACTATACGGTCGTTTTTGATAGCGTCTTTAAAGTTTCTATACCAGAAGATGTTGTTTTTGTGCTCTTCATCATCCAAAAAAGACTCTTTGAACGCCAGCAGTTTCTTTTTTTTCTGCTTCGCCATTCTAAGCGCGGTCTCCGCATCCTCTATCGGTCTTTTGCTGCCATAGGAGATGCCTATCGTCGCGCTAAGGTCCAGCTCTATTCCGTCCACGACGAATACGCTATCTTCTATTCTCTCTATTATTTCAAGCGCGGCGCTCTCAAGCTCCAGCGGACAAGCCTCGACAAAATAGAGCGCGAACTCGTCGCCCCCAAGCCTAAAAACCTTAAAGCCGCATCTTTGGTTGCACCACTCCACAAGTAAATCCGCCACTTTCGCTATAACGGCGTCGCCTATCTTCACGCCGTATATTTTGTTAACCTCTTTAAAACGGTCGAGATTTACGACCGCCAAAGAGGCTTCCGGTACATAAGACAAAATCTTTGTAAGGCTATATCTGTTTCCAAGACCGGTCAGCTTGTCCGTGCGCATCGCATGCCGCCTAGAGAGCTTGGCGATAGACTCTATCTCTTTTTGCATTCGCTCTTTCGCATACTTCTCGGCCTTTTTTTTTGTCGTGAAGCTTTTTTGTTATCGCCATGATGGCGTCCATGCACTCATCTTTTGCTATCGGCTTCAAAACGTATCTATCAATACCTAACTTGATGGATTCCATCATATATTTCTCGTCGCTATGGGCGGTCGTCACGATAATGGGAATATCTTTATTGTCGGCCCTTATCTCTTTTATCATATCGAGGCCGTTCATAAGAGGCATTTGAATGTCGGTAATAACGATATCCGGATTTTTTTCTTTATAAAGCCTTAGTCCAGCCTCTCCGTTATCCGCAACAAACACGTTTTCAAACAGCAGCTTAAAAACGCCGCTTCCCATCTCCCTGGCATCGCTCTCATCCTCCACAAACAAAACGGTAAATGATTTTGCCAACTCTTGCAAACTTTTTATCATAACCCCTCTCCGGCTAAGTTATTTAACGTAATCAAAAACTGGGCGCCGACTCTATTGCCGTCCATGTACACATTGGACGCCTCCACGTTGCCCTTGAAACTTTTTTGGGCGATAAGCCTACACATATACAGACCTATTCCGGTGCCCCTACCCTCCGATTTGGTGGTAAAGTACGGTTCAAAAATCCTATCTATAATCCCCTCTTCTATTCCTCCCGCATTATCTCTAATAATGATGCTAATTTTATGTCCTTGTTCTTCAATGCTAATATTTATCTCCTTATCGGTCAGGTTTTTACCTTCAAAAGCGTCCTTTATGTTGGTGATAATATTTAGGACAACCTGCTCCAGTTCGTTTTTGGAGCCGAGAATATCTCCCTTTCGATATCGGAATGGAATACGACCCTGATATCCTTGTTCGACAGCTGTCTTCCTACAAGCTCGAAAACGGAGTCAAACACGCCGGATATAGGGAAAAAAGTTTTTGTTTTGTCTGGTTTGAAAAAGCCGAGAAAATCGGAGATAATGCTAGACATCTTCTGCGTCTGTTTGTCTATTCCGCAAAGTAAATCATCGAGTCTATCTTCTGCTAGCGAGCCGAATTTATGCAAAAGCCCTATATTCATGGTCGTATAGCTGATTACATTTAGCGGCTGGCGCCATTGGTGCGCTATAAGACCAACCATCTCGCCCATCGCGGCCAGCTTGGCTTGCTGAATCAGCAGTTTTTCCTGCTCCTCTTGCATATCTTCCGTGTTTTTTAGTTTCGTTATATCGCTAAAAACAACAATAGCACCGCCATCGTCTAGCGGTAAAGCGTCCACCCGCAGCCACAGCATGCTTCCGCTCTGCTTTTCTATACCCACGACGGAGCCAAACACCGGTTCCGCATGCTCTATAGCCCTAAAGGCCGGATGTTCGTGCTCAGGCACTTCCTCGCCGTCCGGTTTGTATAGAAGCCAATTTCTATACGATATATTGTTCGAAATATACTCTTTTCTGCTGATTCCTAGCAGCTTTTCGGAAGTAGAGTTGCAGTCCGTTACGATGCCGGCCGGATCTATAACGTTGATGCCTATATTCATCGTGTTAAAAACCGTCCTTAGCGTAACCCTGCTTTTTTTGAACGCCTCCTCTACGATTGCCCTCTCCGTAATATCGACCCCGACGGTGATGAGATACTCCAGATTTCCGTCTTTGTCCTTTATGACGGCGTTCGACCAGTCGAACAGACGGCGGCTTTTGTCTTTCATAATCCAGTGGTTTTCGTATCTTTTCACGATATTGCCGACGCTTATATTTTTAAACACGTTTTTGACGCTTTCCGCCTCTTCCGGAATCAAAAAAATATCGGCAAAATGCCTTCCTTTTATCTCATCAAAACAGTATCCGGTTATCTCTTCTGCGCTACGGCTAAACCTGACTATATATCCGTTTTTGTCGAATACCGCGATAATGCCGTTGACGGTATCGAATAGCGTATTTGCGAAATCCCTCTCCCTGATGATCTCCTCTTGCGTCTTTTTGCGGTTTTCTATCTCTTTGTTCATCATCTCAAAAGGCTTGCGCACGCTCTCTACGAAAGCCGCTTTATAGATAAAAAAATACGAGAGCGTCTTAAGCAGGTGTCCCGTAAATATAGAGAGGTCCGTAACGCTCATATACTGGATAAAGCAAAGTTCGCCGACGGCGCCGATTGAAGCTGCTGCGAAAAAACCGAAAAAATTTCTATTTTTTTCAATCAAGAAACGTTTTTTATAAAATATATACGCCGACGTCAGCAGCAGCGCGACGATGAAATACTCGGCAAATATTTTAACCCCGGTAAGCCCTTCGCCTTTTATGTATGTTCTAGGCCAGATATCTTGATGATAGAGCCCAAGCCAATACACGAAAGCTATGCAAGCGATAGCGACGGACAAAAAGAGGTAACGGAGATTTTTGTTTGACGGGGCCGGCCAACCGCCAATAGTGGCGCCCAATAACCCTATAGAGGTTATCAGCCTGGCGACAAGCCAAAAATTAATAGCCTTCTCCTCTCCGGACGGAGTAACGAAATCCGGCATTCCAGTAAACGATAGCATATGCGCAAAATCTATCATGCTGGCGACGAAAAGAGCGTACGCCAGAAACTGAATATTGCCTTGGCGCTTGATGCCGTAAGAGTTCCATACGATGCCAAAAAACATCATAGAAACGACGATAGAGGATATCTCCATAAACGTATGCAGATGCAAGGACATAAAATTGGATAGGTATACCGGCGATAAGAGCCTGGAGTAGAGCCAGACGACGACGAAGATGAAGACGGCCGCAAAAACAGCATTGACCGCGACGACCGCCTCTTTATTTTGTATGCCTCCGCCAAGCTCCAATTTCACATCTTTATAAAGTCTGGCCGCCAAAACAAGCAGAAAAACAATAGCCAAAGAAGGAAGCAGAAGGCTTAAGATATTCGTGCCGTAAGGGGCGTGAGTTTCTATTGGCATAAAAGTCCGACGTCTGTTGTTTTTTAAAGAAGGTATTTTATATCAAAAAAAATCTTTTCTTTTATTAAACAATCGTTACAAAAACGTGATAAACCTACTTAAATGCCCTGTTTTTGAAAACCTTTGCGGAAGATAAGAAAAGCGCCGTAATGGAAGGGCCTATTATAAACCCCCAGAATCCGAAAGCGGCTATGCCGGCAGCGATGGAGAAAAAGAGTAAAAATTCATTGATCCTGTAATCTGTTTTTAGCAGTTTTCCTACTTTATTCAACAAAAAGAGCCGTAAGAAGTTGTCTATCAGAAACGCCATGACAAACCAGCTGTAAAAGCTTATAATAACGGCGTTTACTATATTGCCTTTCATAAACTCCGAGAGCGCTACGGGCACCCATACCAGAGCCGTTCCAAATATTGGAACCACCGAAGAAACGCCGGAGAAGAAACCGAGCAAAACCGCATTGTAATCAAAAAACAGCATCAGCACAAAAAACGCAAATCCTTGAGCCACCATGACGCCAAGGAGCGTCAAAAACACTACGGATATAGCGCTTATTATCTCTTTCGACATCACCTCTTTTTCCGTTTCATCCATGGGAATAATGGATTTAACAAAATGGCCTATGTCGTTTTTGAACCAATGAAGCAAAAAGAAGAATATGACAACCATTGCAAGTTCGACGAAAGAGGTCGCAAAACCGCTCAGAAAGCCGCCTATGCCGGAAAATATATTTTTGGCTTCGGCGACCAAAAACTCCTCGCTAAAAAGCAGCTCCAGATACTCCCTTATCTTTGACTTCAAATAGTCGTTTAAAAAGCTATTGTCGGCCGTCAAACTCTCGATTTTCGCCTTCAATACGAAAATATCCGAGGCCTGCATTTTTAAAATATCGCCTACCGCATAGACAATGAAATATGCGGCCGGCACGAACACCAAAGCGCCAAACACCAAGGTCAGCACAGAAGCCGACAGCAGCCCTTTGTACTCCCCTATGATGGCGTAGCCGCTATTTTCAAAGCGGACGTCAAGCCTTCTTCCAAATTCCAACGTAGCGAGCAGCAGCAACGAGGCGACGATAAAGGGCTTCAGGAAAATATAAAAAAGCCACACAAACAATACGCCGGAAAACAAAAATAGCCAAATCGCAAATTTTTGCCTGCTCACACTGTTCTCACTTTAAAAAATTATGAAATTCTGGGCTTAGCGCTGAGGCGAGCATAACGACCTTAAGCTCTTCTCCCGCCTTTACGACGCTAGTCTCCTCCGTAGTCACTATAAACGAATTACTGCCGGCAACCGGGCTAAGCATACCGGAGCCGTATTTGTTGTTCGCATAAACCTCGAATTCGCCGTTTTGGCAAACGCCCATAATCAGATTGGCCCTAGATGTTTTGATGCTAAATTCAGTTTTGTTCTTTGCGGATACGAATGACGGCCAACACGCGCTTGCGCCGGACATCTTCGCGATCAAAGAGACGCCGAATACATAAAAGTTGGCGACGGCGGAGAGAGGATTGCCCGGAAGCGCCAAGACCGCCGTATCGCCTAGATATCCAAACATCGTCGGCTTGCCAGGCTTTAGGTGTATTTTCTTAAATACGGTTCTTAATCCGCACTCCATAAACGCCTTGCCGATATAATCGGCCTCGCCCATGCTTATGCCGCCGGTTGTCAGAACCAGATCGTATCCTCTCAAAGAGCTTATCATGTCGACGGTAGCCTCGTAAGTATCGGAAAGCAGCCTCACGTAACTAGGCTCGCACCCCTGCTCCTTACATAGAGCCATCAATGTGGACGCATTGGAGTTATATATCTGGAATTCGGCGGCTTTTTGCCAAGGCTCTATTATCTCGTCGCCGCTTGAAACCACGGCCACTCTTATTTTTGCGCTGACTTTTACTACGAAAATACCCTGTCCTGCAAGCATTCCGATAGCGCCTGGGGTAAGCTTGTCGCCTTTTTTTAGTAGCAGCTTCCCGATATCTGCCTCTTCGCCTTTTGCTCTTATGTTGGCGCCGTTTTTTAGTCCATCAGGCAACGTCACCCCCTCGTCGTCGACGCCAAGCGCGTTTTCAAAAGGAACTACCGCTTCTACGCTAGGCGGCACCGGGGCTCCAGTCATTATCTTTATACACTCTCCGGCTTTTATAACAACATCCTCAGGGTTTTCTCCCGCAAAAACAGATGTTTTCAGCTTCACTTTTCTGCCGGCGTCGCATACTTTCACGCCGTATCCGTCCATTGCGGAATTATTGAACGCCGGAAGCGGCTTTTGGCACACTATATCCTCGGAGAGCACCCTACCTACAGCCTCGAATAGCGGCACGCTCTCGGTTTTGTTAATGCATCTACCCTCTTTTACGACAAGCTTTAACGCGTCTATAAAATCGGTCAGTTGGTTTTTTTGCGTATCTTGTTTTTCCATCTCTTTCTCTACTGTATGATTTCCACTTTTACGGCTTTAAATCTAGAAGTCTTGGTGATTTCGTCCGCTTCGTCCCCAAACAGGTAGTTTACGCCCGACTCCCTAAAATGGAAGGTGGTATAGAGCGTCCCTTTTTTTATACTTTTGGACTCTTTTATTTTTAGCGGGGCGCTCCGCCCGTGATGAGAGCGCAAGACGACTGGCTTTGACATGTCTATCTTTTTGGCGTCTTCATGGCTGACAAGCACCAGGTCTTCGCCGTATGACGATAGAAGTTTCTCTACCGCCCTTGTCTGCGACGCGTTATTGTAGTGCGCTATTATCCGTCCTGATGTTAGCCAATAAAAACCGTCGCTACCTGCTTCCAAAAGCTCTTTTACATGGCCCCTGAGCTCGTATTTTTTATAAAAAAACTTCGCGATGCCGTCAGCCGTCCTAAACTTCTTTTCATGCAACCTAGGCGTATCGCCGTCTGCGGTAACGGGCCATTGCAGACCGTCGTTATTTACGGAGAGCCTCTCATACGTGGCGCCCTCATAGCGCCCTATGACGCTTCTAGCCTCGTCCCAAAGCTCCTCCTGCGAAGCGAATACAAGCGAGCCGTCAATCCTTTTTGTAATTTCGTTTAGTATCTCCCAGTCGTCCGGCAGATCCGACTCTATGATGGGACGGGACAGATGCAGTCTCCTCTCCGCGTTTGTATATATACCTCTCTTTTCATAGGCGGACTTGACGCCGAACACCACATCCGCGATAGAAGTCATGTCGGCCTCTATGACTTCATGCGTCACTATCATCTCAAAGCTGCCAAGCCCTTCTTTTACCTTGTTTAGGTTTGCATGTATATGAGAGAGGTCTTCGCCTATATTGTAGAGAATCTTCATCTCTCCTTTTACGGCGGCCTCCAGAATATCCTGCGTCTTTAGCCCCTCCTCCTCTGGCTCGCCGTAGTCGGGCGCATAA
This sequence comes from uncultured Helicobacter sp., assembly GCA_964568395.1. Lineage (GTDB taxonomy): Bacteria > Campylobacterota > Campylobacteria > Campylobacterales > UBA6016 > UBA6016. Next base: position 9,278 of record CAZMPN010000006.1, read on the forward strand.
TAAGGCAGACAACCCATATCGCAAGTACCCTGTACGTTGTTTTGTCCGCGAAGAGGCATAAGCCCGGCGCTCTCTTTGCCTATATTTCCTGTCAAAAGGGCTAGATTGGCGATTGCGCTTACCGCCGCGGAACCGTCCAGATGCTCGGTAACGCCAAGCCCCCAAAGTATCATAGACCTGCTCTTCGCATACATACGGGCAACTTCTTTGATTTTTATGGCGAGGCTCTCATATCCTTTGATTTTTAAAAAAAGTTTCGGATTTGCGTATTCATCGGCAAGTATCCTGCTCTTATACTCTTCAAATCCGCAAACTCTCTTTTTTATAAACTCTTTGTCGTATAGCTTTTCGCTAAGTATTACGTATGCCATCATATTTAGCGCAAGCAGGTTCGCCTCATAAGGAATGGTTAGCTGAAAATTAGCCTTTTTGCTCAGCTGTATCTCCCTTACGTCCATAACAGCCAGCGTCGTTCCGGCCTTTACGGCCTCCAAAACCCTGTTTGCCACTATCGGGTGCGCTTCCGTCGTATTGGAGCCGATAACCAGCAAGAACTCCGCTTTCAATATGTCGTCAAACGGATTTGTGGCGGCGCCCTCGCCGACGGTTCTTTTTAGGCCGGCAAGAGACGGGGAGTGGCAGACCCTGGCGCAGTTGTCGATATGCGGAGAGCCTATCACTTTTCTCAAAAACCTCTGAAAAGAGTAGCTGCTCTCGCAAGAAGTTCTGGCTCCGCCTACTCCCGCACAACTTTTTGCCCCGTATTTTGAAGAGACGAGGCGTATTTTGGCGGCTACGGCGTCGTAAACTTCCGGGTACGGCAAGGCGAAATAGTCGCTATTTGCGGTCGATATTTTCGGATTTTTCGTGACGAAAAGCTCTTTATTCGCCTCAAAAAACCGCTTCTTTACCCTGGCCTCTTTGATCCTCTTATCGCTATAGACGTACTTCCATCCCTCTTTGCCTTTTATACATAGCTTTCCGCGGCTAACAACGCCGTCTTCCTTGGCGTATACTTTTTTTATCTCACCCTCTTCAACTACGGCGGCGATATCGCAGCCTACCCCGCAGTACGTACAAACAGAGTCGATAATTTTTTGGTTTTTATGCACTTTTTACTCTCCGGAAGCTATAAAATTTTTTTTGTATTTTTTCTTTGCCTCTAGTACTTTTGCTACATATCTTTTACCCTGTTCGCTCTGCATATCGTGCATCAGCTTATGAAGCACTTCGCTTGCCGAGAGGGCATTTATTACTTTGGCGGCCTCTATTTTGTCGTCATGAAAGGTTCGAAGCACAGTTCCGGCTCCGGCATTATAAGCGGCAATAGTGCAGTATTCTAGCTTCTCCTTATCCTCTATGTCTTTTAGATACTTCTTTTGGAGCAGCCATAGATACGCTACGCCGAGCTTTGCGTTTTCTTTCGGGTCGAATAGTGTCTCGGCCGGCGGCAATACGGTTCTTTGATAGATTGTTTCGTAGATATCCTTTACGGCCGTATCCATCTTTAGCTGCATTATACCTAGCGCGTTTGACGAGCTTACCGCCGTCGGATTAAAGTTACTCTCCACTTTCGCGATAGACAGAGCCAAAACCGTGTCGACTCCGCCCCTAAGCGCCGCCTCCTCGACCACCTTTTCTATGCCGCCCGAAAAAACAGCGGCTTTTTCTATCTTGTCGATGACTTTGTCTGTATCAAAATTGTCGTTTTTTATCAAAAAACCGTTATCCGCCAGAGCTGCGGCGGCGCATATAGCAAAAATCGCTACCGTCTTCAAGCCGCATTCCCGTTGTTTTGGCTGGCCGCCAACGCAAACAATCTTTTCTCGAACTCGTCCGAAACGGACATTCTGGTATCCACGAGGATACTCTCGTCTTTTCCGACTATTTCAAGGACCAGCTTATTATTGCCCGGCAAACTTACGGCGAGTTCTTTTATTTTGTCCAGCAGCGAAACGTCTTTGTTTATATCTATCGTTACGCGTACGCCTCTTTGCTTTGGAGGCTCCGGTTGCTTTGGCTTCTCTTTTTTTATATCTACCTTTTGTTTTTTCGCCTCGTCGAGAGTTAGTATCTTTCTTGCGTTTATTCTCGTAAACTGCTCTGTTTTCGATATATTTATCGTGATGACGACAGGCTCTTCCAGATTCATCTCTTCGAGGGTTTTGACGTGATCGTCGAATATCATCAGCTCTACCGAGCCGTGGAAATCCATAATCGTCAAAATAGCAAACTTGCGGTTGTTTTTCTTCGAGATTTTATGGGTGATATTTTCGACTTTACCGATGATCATCGTATTGCTGCCGTCGGCCAAGTCGTCAAGCTCGCTTGAAAGAGTATGTTGTATCGCCTCTATTTTCTGCCTGAAGCTATCAAGCGGGTGTCCGGAGACATAAAAGCCGAGGGTTTCCTTTTCAAACTCCAGTATCTCTTTTGGCTCGAACTCCGGCATATTGGCTATCGTCACATTGGCCTTTATCATCTCTTCGTCGTCGCCAAAAAGCGAGTTCTCGGCATCCCTCTTCGCTCTGGTAGAGTCGTGCGCCGCCTCCACCAACGTCTCCACATTAAACAAAAGGGAGCGTCTCGAAAATCCAAAACTATCCATAGAGCCTGATTTTGCGAGGCTTTCAAGCACCTTTTTGTTTACCTTCTGGCTGTCTATCCTGCTGACAAAGTCGCTAATATCGACAAACGCGCCCTCATTCCTGCTTTCGAGTATGCTCTCTAGCGCGGCGGCGCCGACGCCTTTTACGGCTCCGAGACCAAAAAGTATCGCCTCTTTGCCGTCCTCTTGTTTTATAGGCCTAAAATCTATGGAACTCTGCGCCACGCTTGGCGGCAAAAGCTCGATGCCCATTCTCTTGATTTCGTCTATATACTTGACTATCTTGTCGGTATTATCCATCTCCGAGGTCAAAAGCGCGGCCATAAATGCGGCTCCGTAATACGCTTTCAGATACGCCGTACGATACGTAATCATCGCATATGCGGCAGAGTGGGATTTGTTAAAGCCGTATCCGGCGAACTTCAAAATCAGATCGAAAAGCTCTTCCGCCTTTTTAGCGTCAAGCCCTTGCGCGGCGGCCCCTTCGGTAAAATAAGCCTTTTGCTCCTCAATATACTTGATATCCTTCTTACCCATACCCCTTCTAACGAGGTCGGCTTGGCCAAGCGAGAAACCGCCTATCTTCTGGACTATCTGCATTACCTGCTCTTGATAGACAATAACACCGTAAGTAGGCTCCAGGATTTCCCTTAGCTGCTCGAACATATACTCTATCTTCGCGCGCCCGTGCTTTCTCTCGATGAAGTCGTCAAGCATCCCAGATTCCATCGGCCCCGGACGGTAGAGGGCCAATATCGCGATGATGTCCTCGAATGTCGTAGGTTTTAGCCTCGTCACCAGATTTTGCATACCGTCGGACTCTATCTGGAACAGGCCTATCGTAGCGCCGCTTTGTACCAGCTCGAACACCTTCGGGTCATCCATAGGCATCTTGTTCCAGTCTATATCTACGCCGTAGCTCTCCCGTATGATTTTGACGGCATTGTCGATAACGGTCAGCGTCTTTAGACCGAGGAAGTCGAATTTTATGAGGTCGACGTCCTCTAGAAATCTTCCGTCATACTGCGTAGCTATGGTGCCTACGTTGCTTTTAAAAAGAGGGGTCTTGTGCCACAGCTCTTCGTTTGAGATAACGAGTCCGGCGGCGTGTGTGCCGGCGTTTCTTTTGAGCCCCTCCAGCTTTACCGCAAAATCCCACATTTTGGATATTTTCGGGTCGGAGTCTACGGCCTCTTTGATTTTAGGCTCTTGTTCGAAAGCCTCCTTTAGCGTGATGCCGAGCTTTTCCGGTATCAGCTTTGCTATCCTGTCCGCTTCGGCGTAGGCAATACCCATCACTCTTGCGACGTCGCGTATTACGCCCTTTGCGAGGAGGGAGCCGAACGTGATTACCTGAGCCACGTTGAGACGCCCGTAAGAGCGCGCAACGTACTCTATGACCTCTTCGCGCCTCTCTTGGCAGAAGTCGGTATCGATATCGGGCATCGACACCCTCTCAGGATTCAAGAACCTCTCGAATAGAAGGTTGTAAGGAAGCGGATCTATATCCGTAATCTCCAAAGCGTACGCGACAAGGCTTCCGGCCGCGCTTCCCCTGCCGGGACCCACCGGAATGCCGTTTTCTTTTGCATACCTGATGTAGTCCCAAACGATTAGCATATAGCCAGAAAACTTCATCTTGTTTATGATGTCTATCTCTACTTCGAGCCTAGCCTTGTACTCATCGTGCTTTGAGGGGTCTATATTCTCAAGCCTTTTTGCAAGGCCCTCTCTTGACTTGAAGGCAAAAAGCTCGTCGTCGCTGGCAAACATGGCGCCGCTCTCAGGGTTTGTCCACTCTTTCGTAAATTTGAAGTTCGGAGGGGTCGGAGAGCCTAGCTTCAAATCCAAGGTGCACTTATCCACTATCTCTTGCGTGTTTATGAGCGCCTCCGGGATGTCGGCGTAATTTCTTGCCATTTGCTCCGCCGACTTCACGAAAAACTCGTGAACGGAGTGTTTCAGTCTCTTTGGGTCGTCTAGCGTGGTTTGCTGGGAGATGCACATAAACGCCTCGTGCGCCTCGGAATCCTCGGGCTCTGTGTAGTGGGTATCGTTTGTCGCTATCAGTTTTATCCCCGTATCCATCGAAAGCCTGATCGTGGCCTCGTCTATGGCGTGCTGATCCTCTATGCCGTGTCTCATTATCTCCAGATAGAAGTCGTCGCCGAAAATCTCGCGGTATTCGAGAGCCACCCTTTTGGCCTCTTCGTATCCGCCGGGGGTAAAGTTTTTGAATTTTCTTTTTGTGTCTACGTTTAGGTGTCTAGCAACCTCGCCGGCAAGGCATGCGCTAGTGCAAATAATTCCTTCCGAATGTTCTATCAGCAGTTTTTTATTGACCCTAGGGCTGTAGTAGAAGCCTTCCAGATATGCCTTGGAGGCAAGTATCATAAGATTTTTATAGCCGATTTCGTTTTTTGCGAGCAGGCAGGCGTGAAAACTTTGAACCTGCTTGTCGTCTATCTCTTCGCCGTTATGGATATACGCCTCTAGGCCTATGATTGGCTTTATTCCCGATTTTTTGAGCGTTTTGTAGAAGTGCACGGCGCCGAACATCGCCCCGTGGTCCGTTATGGCGCAAGCGCTAAGCCCAAGCTCGACAAGTTTTTTTGCCAGCGCCTCCACCTTGTTTGCGCCGTCCAGCAGCGAATACTCAGTATGTAGATGCAGATGAGTAAACGGTAGTCCGCTCAAATCAAAGCCTTTATAGGGTCATTTTTTCGGGAATTATATCCTAACAATTTTGAGCGGACGTATAAGCTGGAGCCATAGCCAAAAACGATATTTTAAGCGCTCAGATACTTCTCGAAAAGCTTTCTTAATATAAGGGCTTCCTTCGGACTTCCAGACGCCTTCGCCCTATCCTCCAGAGCCAATATCTCGTCCGTCGACAGATTGAAATAGATGACGCTTACGGCAGCCTCGAACTCTTGCTCTATCAGCTTTTTCGTCAAAACCGTTTTACCGTTTACGGTTACGCTTTTACCCTCCAGCAGCTCTTCATCCTCTTCGAAGAGCCTGATAAAACTTGAATAGTTTGAATAAAATTCGACTATGAAGGCTATCTTTTCTTCATCGGAGTAGTGCTCTTTTTGTCTAAAAAAAGGACCCGCCTCCTCCATATAATCTTTGAATTTTGCGTATCTTTTTTTTATCTCTTCGATCTTATGCATTCTCTATTGCCTAGATTATCCCGCTTAGCTTCAAAAGCGCCGAAGCGTCGGCGTCCCTTCCCATGAACTCTTTGAATATCTCCCTCATATCCTCGCCTCCGCCTTTGGCAAAAACGGTATCCCTTATCTTTCGCCCCAGGGAATAATCAAGAGCCCCGCCGCTGTCGGTAAACGCGAAGAAAGCGTCGGCGCTTAGCACCTCGGCCCATTTGTAGCTGTAATATCCAGCGGCGTAACCGCCGGAGAATATGTGCGAAAATGAGTTTTGGAATTTGTTGTACTCCGGTGGGTGGATTACAGCCACCTCTTTTCTGACTTCTTTTAGTATCTCGTCCGCGTGCGCTTCGTTTTTGGCGTCTCTGTGGATTTTCATATCGAATATCCCAAACTCCAGCTGGCGGAGCATCGCCATGGCGGATTGGAAGTTCCTAGCCGCCTTTAGCCTGTCTATATCTTCGTCCTTTAACGGCTCTTTCGTTTTATAGTGGTACGAGAACAGCTTCAGCACCTCTTTTTTGTATGCGAAGTTCTCCAGAAACTGCGACGGGAACTCTACGACGTCCCACATCACGCCGTTTACGCCAGATACCGAAGATACGGCATTTTTGGCAAGCAGATGATGTAGGGCGTGCCCCATCTCGTGGAAAAGGGTCTCTATGTCGTAGTGCCTTAGAAGCGCCGGTTCTTTTTTTGTGGCCTTCGGAAAGTTGCATACTATAAATGCGACAGGCAATACCGGCTTGCCGTCTTTGTCTATGTGCGCATTTATCCAGTTGTCCATCCATGCGCCGCCCTTTTTGTCGTTTCTGGCAGATAGATCCATATAGAGCCTGCCTATCGGCCTATTGTGCTCATACAGATCGAAGGCCATGGCGCTTTTATCCCAGACGTCCGCTTTTACCTGTTTGAATTCGATACCGAACATCTTGTTCAGAAACTCGAACATGCCGCCAACTACGGAGTTTAGCTCAAAATATTGCTTGAAATACTCCTCGTCTATCTCAAACGCATCACGCCTTAGCTTCTCGCTGAAATAAGCCGTATCGTAGCTTTGCATATCGCTTACGCCCTCTTTTGCGGCAAACGCCTTTAAATCCTCTATCTCTTTTTGGGCGGCGGGCTTCGACTTTGCCGCTATGGAGAGCAGGAAATCAAGTACTTCGTCGTGCGAGGAGGCCATCTTCGTGGCAAGCGAATACGACGCGAACGAGTCGAATCCCAACAACTTTGCCTTCTCGTCCCTGAGTGAGAGGATTTTTGTTATGAGCTCCCCGTTTTTATCGCCTCTCGTCACATACGCCCTATACAGCTCCTCCCTCTTTGCCCTGTCCGAGCCGTATGTCATATAAGCTATATAGCTAGGTCCTTGCAGCGTAAATCTATATACGCTCTTGCCGTCTCTCTCAACTTTTGCGGAGTTCTTCTCAAACTCCGGCATCTCGCTTACCGCGGATTCATCGACTATCATCTCGAAGGCATTGGTATCGTCCAGCACGTTTTGGCTAAAGTCGTTTTGATAGCCGCTCAGCTCTTCGTTTATCTCTTTGATTCTTTGCTTTTTGGCCTCATCCAGGCCGACGCCCTCCAGTTCAAAACCTCGTATTTCCTGCTCAAGGGCGGTTTTCTGCTCTTTCGTGAGGCTATTTTTTTCGTTTTCGTATACCGATTTTAACGCCGCATAAAGCTCTTCGTTTTGCGACAACTCCGTTTCGTAGTCCGTCAGTATCGGCAAAATCTCTTTAACGCATTTTTGGGTTTTTTTTGAATTTTTGACGCCGTTGAGGTGGAATATGGGCTGCGTATAAAATGCGAGCTCGTCATCGAGTCCCAAAAAAGGAAGAACAAAGCTTTGAAAGCTTTTGCTCTCTTGTTTTAGCAGTTTTTTTATCTTTTTTTTGTTTTTTTCTATCGTTTCGATGCTTTTTTGTTTTAGCTCTTTTAAATCGCTAGGAAACTCGGGATATAACCCCATATCTAAACTCCATTTTTTTGGTATAGTTTATCAAATAGAGGCTAACGCCTGAGCGAAATCGTCCGCCAAATCCTCAAAATCCTCAATACCTAGCGAAATACGCAACATTCCTGGCGTTATTTTCATATCCGCCTTTTGCTCTTCGGAGTATTCCGAGTATATCGTAGAATGGGGATGGATCACCAACGTCTTGTTGTCGCATAGGTTTGTCGAGCGGCGCGCGATTTTTAGCGCATCCATAAATTTATAACATTCCGCTTTTGAGCCGAGATCAAACGTCAGCACCGAACCCGGATACCTAAACTGCACCGTTGAGAGCTTATAAAACGGATTCTCTTCAAGCCCTGGGTAGTTGACGCTTTTTACGGCCTTGTTCGTCTTTAGCCACTTCGCCATCAGCAGAGCGTTTATGCACGCCTTGTCTGCGCGAAGAGCCATAGTCTCAAGTCCCAGGCTTTGCAGATATGCGTTATGCGGACTCATTGCAGCGCCGAAATTTCTGAATATCTCTTTTTTTAGCCTATTAAAAAACGCGCCGGAACCGAACTTGTGCGCCCACTCCTTTAGGGCCGGCGCCTTGCCCCATTCATAGCTGCCGTAATCCAGCACGGCGCCTCCCACGGATGTGGCTCCACCGGAGAAGAACTTCGTCGTAGAGACTATCTCGAGATCAAAACCCAAAGCTTCGCCGTCGGACAGATAGGAAGGGGTCATAGTGCTATCGGCTATCAAGACAAGACCGTATTTGTCGGCCAAGCTTCTAAGAGCCGCTATATCGGCTATTTCAAGCTGCGGGTTTGTAACCGTCTCGAAAAATAGCGCTCTCGTATTTTTATCTATCAGCTTCTCCACCGACTCTAGGTCGCAAAAGTCTGCCATCTTGACGTCCACGCCAAATCCGGCCAGCGTTTTTGCGAAAAGAGAATATGTATGTCCGAATAGATATTTGGAGGAAATGATGTTGTCGCCGCCGGAGCATATCGCCATAACGCTATTTGATATTGCGGCCATACCGCTCGCAAAAGCTAGGGCGTATTTGGCCCTGCTGATATTTTTCAGCTTTCTCTCGAAAAAATCGACCGTAGGATTGCCTGCCCTTGTATATGCGAAGCCGGCCTTCTTGCCGCAAAAAACATCCTCTATCGTTTCCGAGTCCTCAAACTCAAAAGCGGCGCTGTCGTATACCGGAAAATTCAAAGAGCCGTACGGGTCTTTTTGGTTGTACGCCACATGGATGGCTTTGGTATTAAAACCTTTCAAAACAAATTCCTTGAAACAAACTTCTTATAGTGAAAGCGCGAACTCTTCGTAGCTCATACCGGCCGAAACAAGGGTGGACTCCAGAAGCCTCAAGCTTTCAGCCATCCCTCCGTTCTTTTCTGCCGCATTGAGCGCGTCGTATATCTTTGATATTTTCTCTATCGCCTCTCTGGACGGCTTACGTCTAACCGAGTAGTAACCGATAATGTTCCCTTTTAGATCGTAGCTTGGGGTGACGTTTGCGAGAACCCAATAGTAGCTCCCGTCCTTGGACATATTTTTTACGTATGCGAATATCTCTTTTTTCGCCTGCACGGTATCCCATAGCAGTTTAAACACTATCTTAGGCATATCCGGATGCCTTATGATATTGTGGTTTGCGCCGAGAAGCTCTTCCTCGGTATAGCCGCTCATCTTGATAAAAAGCTCGTTGCCGTAGGTTATCACCCCTTTTGTATCGGTCTTCGATACTATGATTTCGTCGTCGTTAAAAGTTTTTTCTACATTAGAAGGATTTGGCATCTATACCCCTGCTATTTTTCTGTTAGTTTACTCTCTAATTCATGAAGCATATCTTGCATAATAGCGAATAGCTCGTCGCTCGCGTTTTCCATATTTTTGAAATTTTCGAATATACGTTCTTTATGCTCGAACACGCTGCCTTCTTCTAGATATTTCATGGACTCTATGACGTTATCGTGCACATTCTTGTGCGGCAATACAATCTTTGAATAGTTTTGCATAGCGCCGAATCTATCTTTGCCGTCGCCGGCGTACCATTTGCCAAGCCTGCACACGGTGTGATCGCCGAACTCCTGCACTTTTTTTGCCTGGCTCATGGAGAGATATGCATTCGATTTGAATACGACATGGTCTATCTTCGCCAATGTCAGGAATATCTTGGACTCCATGGAGACCGACTCTTTTTCCAGACTGGTGGCGTTCTTCTCGAAGCTATCGAGTACGCCTTCGAAGTGTTCCATGCTTTGCGATACGCCGTTTGATAGCTCGGTCATGCCTTCCGACGTTTCCTTGATATCGGAAATCTCTTGCGCCAAAGTACCTACCGATATCGATATCTCGTTGGTCGCTTTTTGCGTCCTCTCCGCAAGCTTTCTTACCTCATCCGATACGACCGCGAAACCCCTACCGGCTTCTCCGGCCCTGGCCGCCTCTATCGCGGCATTTAGCGCAAGCAGATTTGTCTGCTCGGCTATATCTTTTATCAATACGACGACGTTTGATATTTCCGCGCTTTTTTCGGTCAGCATGGCTAAGGAGGCGTCTATCCTGTTGATACTTTCGACGAGTCTCGACGTCAAGGAGGCAACGGAGAGTATCTCGTTTAGATTTTCTTTTGAGCCGTCGGCGATATTCGTTATTCTGGCCGTCATATCCTTGAGCACCGTGACGTTCGCGCTCAAATCGTTTTGGATTATCTTTAGATTCGAGTTCGTCTTTTGGCTGCTAAGCTCCGAGAGTCCTTTTGCGAGCAGATTTTGCTGATTGTCGAGATGATTTTTCTCAAGCTGCTTAATCACGTCGCTTATCAGCACCGCCGAATTTAGCAAATCGCCGTTTAATCCGCTGCCGCTAAGCGTGCCGAAATTCTTTGCCGACGCCGCCTCCGATATAACCCTGTTTAGCTGTCTGACAAAATCCTCTATCTGCGCCAGAAAGCTGTTTATCTCTTTTGAGGCTATGGAAAGCTCGTCTTCGCCGTCTATCTCAAGCCTTTTTGAAAGATCGCCTTCGCCGCTGTTGAGGCTTTTTGCCGTCATTGTCAGCTTGTCCAGTTTTGTGAAAAGTATTTTTTTGAAGATAAACACGAACGAAATTATAGATAGTACACCGATAACGACCAGAAGTACGGATATCTCTATCAAATACGAACTTATCGCGCTATTTAGCTCGGACATTTGGATTTTTACGTCCATGACCCCCAGTACGTCTTGCTCTTTTGCGCTAGCGTGGCACTTTAGGCACTCGCCGGTTGCTATTAGCGGTTTTATATACCTTACGCCGCCGTCATCCGTCTCAAGCATGGCTGCGCTTTTTTGGGAAAAGGCTTTTTTTATGCCCGCATCTTTCGGCTCTATATACTCTTTGCCGAAAAACTGGCTGACCTCTTTTGACTTATATATCTTTAGGTCTTTGATGCCCTCTATCTGTTTTGATTTTTCAAGCGTCTCTTTTATCATTACCGGATCGCCGATATTCATGGCCGTTCTGACCGTTTGGAATATCGACTCCGAGAGCATTTTTGCGGATTTCGTGGTAGCCGTTTCGGAAAGGCCTCCAAAGCTTACCTTCACGCTAATGAGAGAGATTAAAAAAGCGATACACAAAACAAACACAAGCATTGATATTATCTTTGCGTTTATAGTTTTGAACATTGATACTGCCTTTTTGGGATTTTATTCAAATTTTTTATACTAAGACTAACTTAATATATCCCTATTTCCCTTATTGTTCGCCGCGCTAAGCACCCCGGTCGCCTCCAGCTGCTCAACTATCCTCGCGGCCCTATTGTAGCCTATCTGCAGCCTTCTTTGTATATAGCTGATAGAGGTTTTGCGTTCCGTCAAAACTATATTTTTCGCCTCTTCATAAAATTCATCGAGCTCGCCGTCGTCAAGCCCTCCGCCTGCGCCGCCTCCATCCGAAGCTCTAGCCTCGTCCAAGAAGCTTTCGTCATAGTCCGGCTCTCTTTGGTTTTTAAGGAACTCGACCACTTTTTCTATCTCGGCCTCGCTGCTCCAAGGCGCATGCAGCCTCACTACGCCGCTGGTGCCCGGAGGGGTAAACAGCATATCCCCTCTTCCCAGAAGGCTCTCCGCCCCCATCTGGTCCAAAATCACCTTGGAGTCTATCTTCTGCCCGACTTTGAAACTAACCCTAGACGGCAGATTCGCCTTGATGAGTCCTGTTACGACGTCTACGCTAGGTCTTTGTGTGGCCACGATCAGGTGTATTCCAGAAGCCCTGGCCATCTGCGCCAATCTGGCGATGGATAGCTCGACCTCCTTGCCGCTCGTCATCATAAGGTCGGCAAGCTCGTCTATGATAACGACTATGTAAGGCAGCTTCTGCTCCCCTACCGATGGCGCTTTTTCGTTGAAGTTTTCGATATTTTTCGTCTTTGTTTTACTCATGAGAAAGTATCGCCTCTCCATCTCAAGCACCATATTCGCAAGAGCGTTAATCGCCTGCTTCGGTTTTGTGATGACTGGCGTCAAAAGATGCGGAATGCCGTCATACATCGAAAACTCAAGCATCTTAGGGTCTATCATCACGAGTCTCAGCTCATCTGGCGAGTTTTTGTACAAAAGCGAAAGTATCATCGCGTTTATACCGACGGATTTACCGCTTCCGGTGGTTCCGGCTATCAAAAGGTGTGGCAACTTCTTTAGATCGGTGACGAAAGGGTTCCCTACTATATCCTTGCCCAGTATCAGCGTAAGCGGCGAAAGCGATTTTTTGAATATGTCGCTTTCTATGATCTCCCGCATATAGATAGTCTCTATCTCTTTGTTCGGTATCTCTATGCCAACCACGTCCTTGCCCGGAATCGGCGCCTGGATACGTATCGTCTGGGCCTTGAGAGCCATAGCTATGTCGTCTTGCAGCGTCAAAATTCTGGAAACCTTGATATGCGCGGCGGGCTTAAACTCAAAAGTGGTAACGACCGGACCGGCATAAGTACGGATGACGTCCCCTTCGATCTTAAAGCGTCTTAGCTTCTCGATGAGTTCTTTTATCTTCTCGTCTATCTCGTCTTCGTTTGCCTCGTTCTTTTTATTTGGAGCTTTGGCAAAAAACTCGCTGCTTGGCAGCTTCCAACCCTTTGGCTTGTCGCTCTCACCCAGCTCTATCTCATCCAGAAGGGCTTTGTTCTCTTCTAGCTCGGTTACGATTTCGACGTCGTTTGAGGCCGATTTCTTGGCCCTCTTCACAGCTTTTTTCGGCTCCTCCGAAGCAGGCGACTCATCTTGAACGGCCTCCCGCTCTTCAATCTCCGCCTTGACTTCCACTATCTCATCCGCGACAAAAGGCAGCTCCTCTTGTTTTACGATCTGTGTCTTTTCTTGTTTTTTCGGTTTTTGGGGCTCTTTATCTTTTTTTGGAAACTTGACTGACGGCTTAAATCCGGATAGGAATATTAGAAGTTTCTGGAAGAGCCTATCCACGCCCTCTTCCGCCATAAGAGCCAAAGAGAGGACAAAGGAACAGGCCCAAACTATCCAAAAACCGCCGCGCCCGATGATGGGAGTGACGCCGGCGACAAGCCCCTCTCCTATCACTCCTTTGTAAGCGGTGCCTTCAAACACTATCGACTGAAGCATCAAAAAAAGCACGAACAGTAGCGCCACGGAGGCCGCAAAAGAGGCGCGCTTAAAATCTATCGCCGGATTTTTATAGAGTTTGTATGATGCGTAGATGAGCGCAAAAGGATAAATGTACGCCAAAACACCGAAAAGCTCGATATTTCTAGCCGCAAACGAGGCGCCAAAACTTCCGACCAACGCCGGAGAACCTATTATCGTAGCAAAAGCCAAAAATCCAAGTAGTGCAAGTCCCGCTAAAAAAGCTATATCTCTTAAAATAGTGACATCCCCCGGTTTTTGGCTAAATTATAGCAAAAATACACTCCTAGCTCGCCTATTTCAAGTAATTCACAAGCGATAGGCTGTTTATTTTCGACACGCTGGCAAGCAGCGCCTGGTAGTTGATGTTTCTCTGGTTAAGCTCCAAATATGCCGATCCCACGTCGGTATCCAGTATTTCCGAGCGTACCGTTTTGACGTTTATTCTCAAAGAGTCGGATCTATCTTTGCTGAGCTGGAACGAGTTGCTAACGGCGCCTATATCGGTATGTTTTCTGACAACGTGGTCAAATATGTGGTCTATCGCCATTATGGCGTTTTGCATTCCGCTGTTTCTAGGATCATCCCCGTCGTCGGTAGCTCTCGTCTTGCCTGCGAGCACGGCGTCTATAGCCATCTGGAGCTGATCAAATATCGAAATATAAGGGTCGTCGACGGTTATCGCATTATTCGAGTTTAGCGTTACCGTAGTCGTATTGATGGTGGCCGCTTTTGTAAATCCGGTATTCGTAGCCGAATCGTACATGGAGAGGTTTGCCCTGGTTGCGGAGCTTGTCTTGTCTTCCATGATGATCTTGCCGGTATCGTCTATATATACGCGCGCTCTTCTGGACGCCGCGGTTACGGCGGCGTTATAGTCTGCGGCCTCCGCGGCCGTAGGGGCAGCCGGAGTAACGGTAGCCGGCAACGTATCGCCCATCACCATGGCTATTACGTCCATTAGCTGCTGATATGTCACCTGATCGCCAGGCGTAGTTACTTGCGGCGATGCCGCGTTTAGTATATTGTAGGTATTGCCGCCGACAGTAAAAGTAGAACCTGCGGCGCCGAAATCTATCGTAACGGTAAGATTGTTCCCGTTTATCGTGGTCACCTGCATGGTAGTCTGCGTACCGACCATCGTAGAAGCCCCGGATGCGGACAATAGCGTATCCGTAGGTTTGGCATAATCGTTTGTCGCCTTGACTATCTGTGATGCGTTGCCGCTTAGTTTTGCTCCGTCTTTTTTGAAGTAAGACCTATCCGATTCGACACTATTAATAGAGGCGAACGTATTGGCCGGAGCATTTAGCGTCATAGTTACCAGTTTTGACGACTGCATATCGCTATAGTTCGGGTCTATATTCCTGTCTTTTACGACTATTCTGCCGCTAACAAGCGAAGCCGAGAATTGATTGGCGCCAAACTCCGCATCCAGGGCGCTTTGCATCTGGTCTACAAGATCCCTCATGGTGCTTCCCGCACCAAGAGCGAAAGCATGCGCGTTTCCGTTGAGCGTAATTCCTGTCGGCACACCGCCAAGTACGCTAGAGAGAAGCTCTTGCGGCTGCGCGGCAAGCCCCGTCTGCCTGTTTCTATATTCGATATTAAAATTGAACGTAGAGTGATCCCAGGTATCGTTCCATGCCGTAGAATTACCTACGCTAAGAGGCGCCATGCCGCTTTTTACAAATTCTGTTATGTTTTGTCCCGATCCGGCAAGTTGTCCGACGTCGGTCAAAGGCGTAACCATGCTGACGGGATCCCCTATGGCTACGTTTGCTTTTAGTGGAGAGGCCAGCGTCACGACAAGGCCGGCGATATTAGAAATAGTATATTTCTCGCCGCCAACCACTATCTCGTCGCCGGCGGCCATACCGGCTACGGAACCTAGCGTCACGGTGTTCGTGCCGGCAGCGGAACCTGCGGTAGCCGTAGTGCTTATGGCATTTACTTTTTTGACATTCACTTCGCTTACCCCAGCTTTTACGGAGGTTGATAGCGGAGGCAGGAAGTTTACGGTAGTACCCGCGATAGACGACACCTGTATTTGCCCTACTCCGTCGATATTTAGTATATCGCCCACGGCAATCCCGGCCGCGCTCTGAACCGTAATGGAGGTGGAGCCAGCCGTCATTCCCGCCGTAGCCTTTGTCAGCTGCTCGCTATTATCGGTGCCCACCATGTGGAACTGAAGTTTGCTTGAGCCCTTTTGAAGGTCTTTTACCTCTATCTGCCCGTGATTGTTTAGCGATACCTCTACGTTGCCTTTATATGCGTCTTTTATCTTGTCCAGCAAATCGCTTATTTTTGAGTCTACGCTTATATCTATACGCTGCTTGAAGCTCGTACCGTCCGACTGCGCGCCATACACATAGAAGTAGCTTTTTTGCCCATCCCCGTTATTCCCGGTCATATCTTTTATTTTGTCATCCACCGTTATATATCTATCGGTAGGCGGTTTGTCATACAGCAGCGTGACGTTCTTTTTCGGGACATTTGTGCTGACTATTCTGGCGTAGTCGTTATCCGAGCCTAAGAACAGGCTATTGCCGTCTATGTTAAAAGGCAGCTGCACGCCAGCGTTTATCAGCGATTTTACTTTGTCGCTGTTACCCAGATAATTCCCGTTCGAATCTATCGGTTTTACGGAAAACGCAGAACCTGCGAATAGATACTGTCCGTTGATTGACGTATTGGCAAGGTTCATAAGGTGCTGCCTAAGCCCTATAAGCTCTTGCGCTATCGCTCTTCTATCCGTCGTACTGTTGCTCTCCGAGGTTGCCTTGACCAGCTTTGTTTTGAAATCGGTAAGCGTGGATACCATTTGGTTCATAGTGCTATCCGAGTTTGCGGAAAACTGTCTCGCCATCTCGGCGCCTACGGCATTTTGGGAGAGCGTATACTCCTCTTGATCAAGCCTGAGCGTGTTTACAAAGACGTTTGTATCCTGATAACCGTACTCTATCTTCGTACCGCTATATATCTGCCTGTTTACGTCGTTTAGGTATCTTATGCTCGACTCCTGGTTGCGCATAAAATCCTGATACATTGTAAAAGTACCGACTCTCATAAGGAGCCTCCAAAGGTATATTTTGGAGTTTTAAAGCAAATAAAGTTCCAACAAAGATAGATATATTTAAGTAGGCTTAAGGGAGCAGTATATATAATTTCGCCTCTTTTAAAAGAGTCCGCACAATTTTGCCGAAGTGGTGGAACTGGTAGACGCGCTCGACTCAAAATCGAGTACCGAAAGGTGTGCCGGTTCGATTCCGGCCTTCGGCACCATTTTAACCTTCCAAGACATTTCATAACGTTTCACAAACCCCAATAAAATCAGGCTTCAAACCCAATCTATCATTTCACAACATTTCATAGTATTTCAGGATATTTCAACTTTTTTGGTATACGTTTTGGTATACTTTTTAAAATATACCAAAAAACTAGAAAGGCGTATACCAAAAATGCCAAAAGTAGTTACCCCTTTAAACGATACAAAGATCAAAAACGCGAAACCAAAAAGTGCCGACTACACCATATCTGACGGTGATGGCTTGCATCTACTAATTAAATCCAACGGCTCAAAAATCTGGCAATTTCGGTATACCAAAAACTTAAAAAGACACCTTACAAATCTTGGAAACTACCCTGCCCTCGGTCTAGCAGAAGCAAGAGAAAAAAGAGCTGTATACCAAAAAGAATTGGCAAACGGTATTAATCCTCTAGAAAAGAAAAAACAAGAAAAGGAAACAATCAAGGAAGAAATAAAAAATCTGGAGAATACTTTTGAGGCAGTTTTTAATCAATGGCTAGAAGTTAAAAAACACAAGATCAACGATAAAACTCTAGGAAAACTAAGAAGAACGTTCGAGCTTTACTTTTTGCCATTCATAGGAAATAAGCCCATATCGGAGATAAAAAAGCAAGAGTATATAGATCTGATACTCAGAATGAGAGATAAGGGAATTATTTACTACGCCAACAAAACAAAAGGACACTTGCAACAATTCCTAAATTACATGGAAGAAGCCAATATAATAGAAAGCGCGCCGAGATTAAAACTAGATAACGCACTACCTAAACCAAAAGAAAATAACTATCCGCACATCACGGATCTAAGAGCATACGGTGAACTACTAAAAGCTATAGATAACTATCACGGAGACTCGTCTACGAAGTATGCCTTGCAGCTTGCGCCTTTAGTTTTTGTCAGACCGGCAAATATTCGCTTTATGGAGTGGAGCGAGATAGATTTTGAAAAGGCGATCTGGAGAATACCGGCCGAAAAAATGAAAATGAATACTCCGCATATAGTACCGCTAAGTAAACAGGCGGTAAATATATTAAGAGAAGTTCAAAAAATAAACGGTGCTTACCAATATGTATTCGTAAGTCCGGTTAGCACGAGAAAACCTCTTTCGGAAAATACCCTAAACATGGGATTAATGAGGATAGGATATAAAGGCATTATGGTATCGCACGGTTTTAGACATAGCGCCTCTACTATACTGCACGAACATATTAGTGAGCATGGATTTCATTCGGACGTCATAGAAAGGCAAATGGCACATGCGGAGAGAAATGGAGTAAAAGCCGCCTACAACCACGCAGAATATATGAAAGAGCGGACAGCTCTTATGCAGTGGTGGGCGGATTTTTTGGATAAGATCAAGGAATAGCTCTTTCAATAAAAGAACGTACCTCGCTAAATTTCCAAGCAGTAGTTCGAACGGTTACTTTGAAACGTTTCGGAAACTCTCCTCTTTTTTCATATCTCCAGATAGTAGAAGCGGACAAGCCGGTCATTTCCATTACTTCCGGAAGTCTCAATAATTTTTCTTCAATCATGTCAACACCACCGATATATATTTTTCCGCAGATTTAAATTCTTTTCTTTTCGATATGACGTCAAAATTAGTAAAGGCATTTTTTAGCTCGTCTTGATTTCTTTGAATTAGCACTAAGTTCCTAGGAGCCTCTATACTAAATTTTTTCGCCACGCGTTCGTTTTGTACGAAAGAGTCGCATACTTTTAGTTTTCCGTACTGCTCGAGCGTAATACCTTCAAATAGCTGCATATCTGCGTCGACCTTGGCGACAAAATTTTGCAGATCTTCCGGAGTCAGGTCGAGTCTGGCGGCCAGGCTTATGACCTCTTTTATTTTCTTTTTGAGGGTAGACAGCTTGGCTTCTTTAAATGCCGGATACATATTCAAAGAACCGGATTCGATACCGTTTTGCCAAACGTATAGAAGAGGCCAAAACGAAAACCGTTTTTCGTCTTTTTTGGCGCGGTAAAATATTTGTCTTATAGTATCCGACTTTACGGAGCCTTTTACCCTAGAAAGCTCTTCTTGGGTTAGATTTACGAACTCTATTTTTTCAAGCACATGAAACCATAGCTCGGAGAGATTTTTAAAAATAAATAGAGGCTCATCCTCTAGATCCCCGAGATACTTCTTTAGATATTCCCTTCTAAATTGTATTTCGTGACGATAAACACTTTTTTTGACTACGTTTCTTTCAAACTCGTCATAACCGTTTAGATACCAAACTTGTTTGACAAAACTATGCTCCGGATGGTTTTGAAGATCTTTTAGTTTGTCGTAGATCCTAAAGAGAAAAGCGCCTTTGCCAAAATATACGCCCTTTACGCGGTTAAAGGCCGTAAAAAATCTCATCTCTTCGTATTCGGAGCTATTAAGCCTGGTTTGAAACCTCAATTTATCGTCTTGCTCGTAAACACACCCCATAACGTCGGTACAAAGATGAATTTCGGATATTATGTTTTTAGTATCACCGGCCACCAAAGACACGAATTCCAATACCTTGTTATACGCGCCTATGGCCTTATAGAAGAAAAGGAAATGGTTGTAGTACTTGACTCTTATTTGAGGAGTATCGCTATCAAAATCCGCTTCGGAAACCTCTATAAAGACGTCTTGATTTTCTAGGTGATACGAATATCTGCCTCCGCCCTGAGCGAAAACTTTTGTTTTTCCGATAAAAGGAAAATCGTGAATTACATAACGGCTCTTCTTATCAAAACCGTCAACTAATTGCGCGTTAGTTTTTAGTTGCGAAAGAAGTTTCAAAAAAGGCTTGAATAAAGAGCCGTAGGAAGCCTCACAAGAGATTTTATGAGAGGTAACAAGGGTTATCTACACCCTGATACACTATTTTTGGATTTTTGCATATCATATTTGAGATCTTTCGTACATAGAGAGTTCAGCCTTCAGTTTTCTGACGGTGCTTCTTAGCGAAAGGATTTCTTTTTTTGAGAGGCTTAGTACCTCTGGAGCGGAAGGAACGGAATTTAAAGTTTTAGTTTCAAGGATCGTGGATAGCAAAGTATCCAAGCCGGATTCGACCAAATGGCGTTCGTTTGAGTTAATAATCATTGTCACACCGCCTCTTTTTGAAGAAAAACTATGAAGTCGGAAATGCTTTTGCAGCCCTGTTCTATCGCAAGACAAAGAGAGTTTTTTATGTCGTTTGTTTTGCCAAAAATAGACATCTTTTTATCCTTATGATTTAGTTTGTGAAAAGTGGAGAGAGATACTGATTTTACGGCTTGCTTAACGAATGTTATAGGGTGCAGGGAAGCTACAGGTTGTCACGGTTACAGCCCTTGAAAATTCGGAAGGGGCAACAGGGCAAAAGCCCTGTTTTTGAAAAAAGGAGCCCGTCGGCACGATACAAAGCGCGGCGCAAAACAGCACGGCGATGATTTCACAGGCTACGCCCGACGCCCATACGAGCTTGAAATCACACCTTATCGGTTTATTCGCCTTACTCCATAACATAGTTCTCTTCTCCGATTAAACGATCTTTTTAAGACGCGAAATTCATAAAGCCTTCTAGATCCAGGCGCGTGATTTTCGTGATGGCGGGATTTAGTGTAGTCGTAGCGTACTGCTTCGTCTCGGACGTGCTTTTATCTTCCCAAGTCTTATTCTCGGCGGTAGACTTTATATAGCCCTCAAGCAAAAACTTATCTCCGATGCTGGAGCTTTCGTACATTTCCGCTTCTACGGATTCGGTTATGCTGCCGCCGTTAAAGCCGAAGACTAGCTTGTAGCTAACGCGGTCTTCTAGTTCGCCGGTTACTTTATTTTTTTGTTGATATCTAAAAGGTTTCGGTTTTTCGAGTAGTTTGGCGCCTATTTTTAGCATGTTGGCGTCATACATAGATTGCATTTGTTGAAAAAGAAGGAACGCTTCTTTGGTCGGCTCCGATACGGTTTTTTGAGTTTTAGAAGTTTTTTCGTTGATATTTTCAGTAGACATTGTTTATCCTTCGTATGTTGTGTAAATTCGAATAAATTAATTTTCTACTTAGCCCGCTTCGTTTGGAGAGCTGGTAGATATTTAATTTCGCTTCTTTATCGCCTTCTCTTATATCGTGCAGGATAGAAAGAGCGGCGATACCTATCTTCTCTAAAGACTCGTTAGGACGCATAGCGTCAAAATCCTTCTTTTTATTTCATTGAATCCCCCTTTTTTAAATGGAGTTAGCATTTTTTTAGATCCCGAAAACCGAGTTGGTTTTTAGAGTTACTTTCAGACGTACGTCCGAATTGAACAAAGGAACGAAGGCCGCCTGGATCCTATACTTCAAACCGTCCAACTCGTCGTCGTTTATAATGAAACGATTGAAGCTCATATTTAAATTCGGTATAGGCCTATCGGTATCGTAAAACTCAACCGTACCAGAGACGATCTCCAGGAGTTTTTTATTTTTCAGTTTGTGATTTATGTTATTTGCAGACTCTTCCATATTAAAAGGCTTTAGCCATTCGCTATTCATTTTACGCCATCCTCTACTTTTGGATTTAGAGCAGATCTCATTTTTTGTAGTTTTGCTGAGGCTTCGTCAAGCATCAAAGTCAGAGCCTTGCGCTCGCCCTCCGAAATAGATCCGTCGGACATGGCCTCTATAAGTTGAGAGTTGAAATTGCCGAAGATCTTCGAAAAAGCGGAGGCGGCTTGATTTAGGGTTAGACGGTTTGGCTCCAGAGCGTTCGAGCAAAAAGCCATAAAAAAATGAGCTATAGGAGCCGAATAGACGCTCAAATGCCTACACATAAAGACGAGCTCGTCGGCGTAAAGCCTATGTTGAGACTCGGACGGATTTAGTTTGCGGTAGATGTTTTTCTCTTTATCTTGACCGGAATAGCCTAGCTTGTCGGCAAAGAATTTGTGAGGATTTATAGCCTCGTTATTTGAGAAATTTTCGAACGCGGAATCAAGCGCGTTATAGAAATTTATGTCGAAAGGAATGTTGCGAGTAAGCATGGTTAAAACTCCGAATGGTTTTCACTAAAGGAAAGCGCAAAAAACGGCTATTATTTACCCATTGACTTTTAAGCCCTATTTGTGGACTAATAAAAGATTTTCTAATGGGAATAAAACGAAAAAAGAACGGTTGACGAATAAAAAACAAAAGTTATGGTGTGGATTATAGAAAGATTTCTTTCTATTGTCAAGAGTAATAGAAAAAAATATTTCTGGAGTTAGTATATGAGCATGGGAGAAAGGCTAAAAAAAGCCCGAAAACACATAGGTTTAACGCAAGATAAACTTGGCGAAAAATATGGAATAAAACAGCATTCAATAAAGGCTATGGAGATAGGTCAACAAAAAATAAGTACAGATTTCGCAGAAGACATGGAAAAAGATTTTTCTATTAACGGATGGTGGCTGCTGACCGGCAAAGGTGAGATGATGAAGCAAAATTGCGAAATATTAACAGAGGATGAGAGACAACTTCTCGAAAGTTATAGAAAACTATCAGACGAACGCAAGAAATGGTATTACTTTAAAATAGTAGCGGAGAGCCTGGAGTGAATGCCGATTTAGCAAACGACATTGAAAATCTATATAGCAAACTACTAGAAGTTGAAAATGCCGGTAATAAACATGGCATAGAAAACTTAAAAACCATAATCTCACTACTAGAGGACAAAACAAGAAAAAAACTAACCAATAACATTGCCTCCATAAGAACTTCAGTTGAAAATAATCTAAAAGAAATAAATGAATACATAGAAAGAGACAGAACTACTCAATCAAGACTCTACAATGCAACAGGAAACATACTGGGAAAAATAACAGAGTTGCCAAACATTTTTAAAAATGGACTTGGACGTCAAGAATTTTGGAAGCTATTTGATGAATATTGCGAAGGAAGCGGTGATTATCTCGACTGCAAAGATTTTATATTTCCGGAAACGCCTGAAGAAATAAAAATAAGACTACCCTCAAAAGCAGACTTTACTAATGCAGTTTTTAAATGTGATGTTATATTTATCGCAAAAAATGGTGCTGAGCCTTCAGAATTAAACATTGAAAATTGCAAATTTAAAAATTTAATATTTTCTAACTGCAAAATCAAAAAAATCAATACAAGCAATAGCAACGTCAATGAATATCTAAAACTTATAGCAACGCACTTTACAAATTCCATCGAAATAAAACGAATGAACGTTGGCACATCAATCATGATTGATAAGTGCACCACGGAAAACACATCCAATTCAATAGAAATTAATGATGTAAAAACACCAATTATTAATATTCTAATAATGAATAATGAAACAATACAGTACTTTCAAAATATAAATATTGCTTCATCGGAAATAAAAAAAGGGGTAATAATAAATTGCGCTAATGCATCATACGTGAGAATAGGCATAATGGATACTAATTATGATCTAAAAGAAAAACATGAAATAACAATACTTGACGGCCTAAAATTAAACATACACATTAGCAGCATGACGGAAACGGACATATTCATAGATACTGAAATGATTGAAACATTATTTATATCATATTCAAAATTGCATGGCGATATATCTGTAAAAAAGGCAATAAAAGATTTATATTTATCAAATTGCAGCACTACAAACAATTTAATAATTAACTCTGGAACAATAGAAAAATTGGGGTTAACCAAAACAATAATTGAAAAAAGAATGGAAGTAAATAGTATACAAAATGACAAAAGTAAGAACAATATATCTATACGAGATTGCACAATAAACAAAGACGGCTCCTTGACAATATATAATAAAAATATTAATAAATACAGCTTACCAGAAATAGATAAATTAGAGAACAAAGGATTATTTTCACTAATAAACATGGTGATACTTCACGGCATAAATATTAAAAAAAGCACATTAGGAAACACAGAGTTTCACAATATAGATATGAAAAATGCAAACATCAAAATTGAAAATTCATCGTTAGCGGATACAAAATTTTATTCCGTTCAATGGCCAAACATAAAAAATATAAATGCAGAGCAAGACACTTTTAGACAACTAAAGTACGTTCACGAAAAAATGGGCGACAACATCACAGCAGCCAAATTCTATGCCGGAGAACTTGAAGAATATAAAAAGAAGAAAGTCGGCGATGAGGAAATATCATTAAAAGATAAAACTCTATTGCACATTTCAGGTTTATTGTCGGAGCATGGACAAAACTGGGTAAGACCATTGCTGCTAATGAGCATTCTCATGATAGCAATGATGCAAATATTCACACTAATACTCAATAAGCTTTATGTCCCGCTATCAACAAATAACAACTTAATTGTTCTATATATGATATTCTTTGCCATTGCGGTAATAGCGCCACATACAAGATATAAAAATAAAATTAAAACAGACCATTATCTATCAATGCTGCTTGCGATATCAATAGCTTACCTATATTTGATGGACGGCGCAATATTCAACAACTCAATAAACTATGTCAATCCGCTTATAGGCACGTTCAAAGACATAAACACTACAAATAGCCGCGGGATCGACGAAGATAGAAAATTACTATTCGTGCTATGGATAGGCTATAAAGCCTTCTTCATAATGCTGGGATATCACCTGGTCGTATCACTAAAAAGAATCACGAAGTTTTAGGAAAAAATATGGAATGAGACGGAAAAATTTTTATATATTCCTGGACAAATAGAATTCTTTTTGCTATGATTTTCGAAAATTTTTACTATAAATAAGGTTTTGAAAATATGCAATACATAGATATTTTTTCAGGCTGTGGTGGATTGGCCTACGGTCTTCATTCCGCCGGTTGGAATTCTTTATTTGCTATTGAAAAAAGTAACGATGCTTTTAGTACATTGAAACATAATATTTTCGCCAAAAAAGATAATAATAGCTGGCCAGAATGGCTGGATGTTGCCCCCCATGATATAAATGAGCTTCTGAAAAATAATAGGACAGAGCTTAAAAAGCTTGCCGGAAAAATTGCACTTGTTGCCGGTGGCCCACCTTGTCAAGGCTTTTCTACTGCCGGAAAAAGGCAGGCCGATGATGTCAGAAATCAACTGGTTTCTTCTTATATAGATTTTGTTTCTATGGTTAAACCTGAACTTATTTTTTTTGAAAATGTTAAAGGTTTTACTCTCAAGTTCGATAAAAATGGAAATCGTGTTTCTTACTTGGATATAGCAGTCAGCTCTCTAAATAAAATCGGCTATAACGTTCATGGCCAACTTATCGATTTTT
The DNA here is from genome assembly GCA_964568395.1 of uncultured Helicobacter sp. Taxonomy (GTDB): domain Bacteria; phylum Campylobacterota; class Campylobacteria; order Campylobacterales; family UBA6016; genus UBA6016. The sequence goes on from CAZMPN010000006.1 coordinate 34,198, forward strand.
CTGAGTTTGGTGTTCCTCAAAAAAGAAAGCGATTTATCATGGTGGGCACAAAAAATACCAATATAAACCCTGATTCTTTTTTCAAGAAGCTATATGAAAACCGTGAAGCATTTTTAAAATCTAAAGGCATTTCTCAAAATATTTCTATATTTGATGCCATCTCTGATTTACATAAAGAAAATGGAACCATTACTTGCCCTGATAGTAGCAATTTTTCATCTGGCGTCTATTCCAAAACAATGAATGATTTTCAGCGTCTCATGAGAGGCAAGAAGTATAAAGCTGGACAAGTGGCAGATAGTCATCGCTTTCCAAAACATTCATCAGAAGTTATGAGACGCTTCTCTTCTATGATCTGTGGCGTATCCGACAATATGGGCACGAAAAAGAGAAATCAATATGTTTTGTGCGCAAATACGCCTTCTCCAACTTTGACAACGCTACCCGATGATTACATACATTATTCTGAGCCAAGAATTCTCACCCCCAGAGAATACGCTAGAATACAAACATTCCCAGACTCTTTTGAATTTAAGGGTAAATACACAACTGGCGGCTGGAGAAGAAAATTAGAGACACCACGCTATACCCAGATAGGAAATGCCATACCGCCTTTGTTTGCCGAGCAAGCCGGTATTGCTTTGGCCCAACTTCTTAAATAACTACTTTCCATATCCGCATACACATCCTGGCGTAGAACATTTCTTATTTAAAGAGTTGTTTCTTATTTCGTCTGCGGCTTGCGTGATATCCTTTTTTATGGCAGCTAAATCTATATCCAAAAGTTCTCTGTTGTGTTCTTCATTCTTATTTAGATTATATATCTGCACAAAATCAGCTTTTCTGCCGGTTAAATCTTTATATCCTAGTCCATAGAGCAAAAGCTGGTTTCTATTTATAGAAGATATTTCGTAATCTTTATTGTTTAAGCTCGTTTTGAAATCTACGATATAAATTTTTTCTTCGCCGCTTACATCTCTTTTTTTGACCATATCTATTCTGCCATTGACTATGATTCCATTGCCAAAGTCCAATTCTATTCCCTGCTCTGCGTATTCTATATTTTTAAGTTCTTGTTTGTGTTTGCCAAAATAGTCATTTATGCTATTTTTCGCCTTTTCAGATAGTTCTTTTTTAACTTTATCTATGGCGTATGGAAAATGAAAATGATTTTCTTCTAAACTTTCCATTGATAATGTTTCTACTATTTCGCCATCTATTGCTTTTTTGTGTATTTCCATAAGTGCATCATGTATAGATTTCCCGTATCCCATTCTAGGGTTTAGAGGTTTTCTGAAACCATATAAAGTATAATATTTGAAGCTATACGGGCACTCAAAATATGATTGCAATAAAGAAAAATTCAGCACTATGTGGCTTAGCTCTTCTTTTGATCTTGGCTCTATTTTTTTTCTATCCGAAAAATTTCTTTCTGACGAAACCACTTGGGCTCCAGTTTGTCTCATTTCTGTCAAAAAGTCAGATGGGGTTTTTTCATTTCTAGTTGTGCCTGGCGCTCTTGAGACAAATAAAAACTTTTTAGATCTAGTCATGGCAACGTAAAAGATTCTTCTTTCGTCGACTATTGCGCCACCGTCATATTTTTCTCGATTTGCTATTAGGTCATCTGTCATAAATTTCCAAACCTTCGTGCCACCTATTTTTTGCGCCGGAAAATAATTTTTATTCATAAATGGCACGAACACAACTGGAAATTCAAGCCCCTTTGCTTGATACACAGTCATTATTACTACCGCATTAACATTTCTATATGATTGATTTAGCCATCCTTCTGGATAGTAATCATTTGCCGAATACTCCAAGAATCCCATAAAGTCATTTAGTTTTTGAGATGGGTCTGATTTGAAATGCACAGATTCAAAGTCATCTATAATTTGACTGAACATACCAAGGTTATAAAATATTATTTCAGATTTATCATATTGTTTGCTTTCGTGCAATCCGTCAAATTTACCCTCTGTTATATCTGCATTTTTTCTAAAGTCTTCGAAAATTTGCTGCAATATGAATTCTTCATACCAAAAAATAATTTTTTTATCTTCTTCGTAAGTATTGGCATCTCTTAGTCTTTTTTTTATTTTATTTAATCCTTCTATTGCCTTTTTTAAATCTTTTTTATCTATTTTTTCAGAAAGTTCAGTCCATCTTCTTGTGAGTTCGTCTTCATCAATTGCCCCCTGTAAGTATTCAAATATTCCCTGACTTGCAATTACTTCTGGTTGTTTCATCAGCTGTGTTACGCCAGTAACAATAAAAGGTATTTCTGCTTCTGTTAATTTTTGGACCAAAAGTTCCGCTTTTTTCCATTTTCGCAGGAGTATGCACATGTCAGAATAGTCAAGCCCCCTTGCTTCTTCATCAGCCTTGTCAGTAAATGCTATTCCTCTTGTATTCTTAATAGTGTTGACTATAAAATCAAGCTCTTTGTCTTGTTCATCGTACATATTTAGGATAATATCACCTTGCTCATATGCTTGATGTCCTGCTGCCTTCATACTTTTTTGAAGTCTTTCAGGATTGTTATTTTCTATCACGCCTTTTGCTGTTGTTACTATTGCATCACTACTTCTAAAGTTTTCCTCAAGAACAACCTGCTTTACATTGGTATAGTTTTTCTCAAAGTTTAGAATGTTGTGTATATCACTGCCGCGCCATTGATATATTGTCTGGTCGTCGTCGCCAACTACGCATATATTTGCCCCTAGCTTACTTAGCTCCCTTACTATCATTTCCTGGACATGATTTACATCTTGATACTCATCCACTATCAAATATTTTATTTTTTCTGTTACTTTTTGTTTGAAAGCATGATTTTCTTGTAGATTTTTTAAGAAGTGTGTCAGAAGCATCGTATAGTCAAGATAACCATGCTCTCTAAGATATTGCTCATATTTGGAAATTATCTCTTGATATTTGTCTGGTATTTTCCCATCCCCGCTTTCTAGCTCCGACTCCCTTAGTATATTTAGCCAGGTTATATACAAATGCGTATCGGTAAATCTTTTCATTCCAAGATCTGATAGACCAGTCTTTCTTGGCGCTCTATCTATCATTAGTTTTTGTTTTACGTCTGTTAGTACTGAATACTTTTGATAGCCAGGAAGATTGTCTTGCAAGAATTGTAAACACCAGCCGTGTGTAGTACCTATGTACATTTCAGCCAATCCATTTATATTGTCAAATTTTTCTTTAAATCTATTGAGTACTCTATGTTTTAACTCTGCCGCTGCTTTTTCTGTAAAAGTGAAAGCCACTATACTGGATGGACTAACACCTTTTTTCTCCACTATATTTACTATTCGCCTTGAGATTGTTTCTGTTTTTCCGGAGCCGGCGCAAGCTATTATTTGCAAGTTATTATCTATTGTTTCGATAGCCTCTAGTTGTGAATTTGTAAGTTTCATTGCGGCTCCTTTTTGTAATTCGTTTTAATTTCTTCCAGTATATCCAGAAATAAAATATATAATTATTATATGCCCTTCATTACTTATTAGTGCCACTATGTAGTTTGTTTTTAATATATTTTCGCATGCTATGTTTATGCCTATTCCACAATATAGCCTTCTTTTTTCGTCAAAAACCATTGACCTGCCACCATTTGCCATTAGTACAAAACCTGCGTTTTGTGTAGTAGAGAAGCAGCCGTTAAAAGTAATGTTATTTATATTGTATTTTTGGTTAGATTTATTTTGTATTCTGTTTGATATGGTATATTTTTTACTATTTCATATGTTTCTTAATAGATGCAACGCGAAATAATTTATCATCTAAAATACCATAGAACCTAAATCACGTTATGATTTTTTAGACTTCGTAAATATATTCAAACTCATTCACAGTTTTTTTAAGCTCAATACAGAAAAAAAGAAGTAGTTACTTACACATAATATAAATAAAAAACCCTTTATAAATAATAATCGCAAAGCCCAATCGGCTAACCGGCCATAGGCCGAAGGCGCCGATTGCGGCTATACCTTGAAAGCCTCCACGAAAATCCTATCGGGGGTTTGGCCTCTGACTTTCAAATGTTGCATTATTAGAGACTCGATCTCTTTGGCGTTAAGAGTCTTTTTGACATTATAGATCTTCATTTGCCACATCTTCTGATTAGACCATATCATGCAGCTAAACGACTTGTTATAGTTGAAATCGTCTATAGGAACCATTTCGGTAGACGACTGATAACAGACTTCATAGATTTCCATTACCTTTTGAGTTGTAGCAGCCTCCAGAAAAGCCAGGGCGTCTTGCCAGGAATTACAATCAAGAATTACGCTAGAGCTTTTATTTCCTTGTTTTAAAGTAGCTTTGAAAAGTTTTGACACGACGCTTACCTCACGGAATATTTTTTAATATCTACATACGGCGAGCTAAAATCAAGAGGAACTTCATGATAAAGCTCGCGGCATTTGATTTCTTCAAAAGGGGTCGGGGAGTATCCGGGAGGAGCAGAAGGTAAGAATATAGCCTGATCTACATAGTTTATATAGGCATATTTAGAGCTTCCATAATAAGGAAGAATTCGTTGCGGCATATTGATAGTAATGGGAGCACCGGGTAAAGAAATAAAAATCCAAGGAGAAGGCAAAAGCTCTTCAGAGTAAATATACATAGCACCGCCGCTATAATCACGAAAACCAAGCGAGCCACCTGGAATATAAGGATAAGCTCGGCCATCTACAACGACATAGTCCGGTAACGAGCAGATAAGAGGGATTATCATTCGAAAGGCTCTAAATCAGGAACTTGTTCGCATACGACCGCAACGAGAGCCTCCAAAAGCTTTTGAATATTTTTATTGCTAATGAATATATTACGAAGGATACTAAGCTCTTCTTCTATCTTCTCAGCACAATCTATAGGAGCGTCAGCCATTATTTATCCTTAGTTATTTAGTCGGCGGCAGATAGCCGTAATAAGACAAAAGAGCAAGCTCGACTTCAACCTTACCCATTGGAACGCCATTTGAAGCCGTAGCCAAATAGGCGCCCTTTAAAACCATCATGTCGTCTAGTTTTACGTTTTTAGTGCCGCCGGTATTAGGAGAGCTAATTTTTTTAAAACTAGCTACGTCATCTGTAGAAAAAGCACCCAGCATAGCTTTTGGCTGGAAAGAGTCCAAAAGTAGCTTGCCTTTTTTATACGCCAGATCAGAGTGAATAGATTTTTTATCTAGAGAGTAATCCACGGATTTAGCAGCAGGCTCTAGAGCGGAAACTGAAGCGGCGGAAGCGGCGCGAGCGTTAATAATATTGTTCTGCTCCATAGCTTGAAGTTTTTGAACTTCGATATGTTCAGATGCACCCTTGCCGTAATTGTTAAATAGAGTTTGAGCTACGACGCCACGCTTGGACGTGATTTTAGTTTTTCTGCTTTTGAAGAAATCCCCTATTCTCTTCATAAGGGCAGATTTTAGTCTACGATACACCCTCCCCAAAACCTCAAAGTACTTATCCTGAGATCGAATAATCTTCATATAGGCCATTTGAGACATCATCATGATTACAAACTCGGTAGATTCTCTCATAGCAGAATTAACCCAATCATGCTTGTTGGCTTCGGTTATCGGCCCATATATACTATCGAGCATTTCTTCGACTTTAGGTTTAGCTACGTTACTCCAGGCGGCAAAAAACAGATTATCTTCAAAGGCCTCTACGGCCATAGGAACTATCATATCAGGGCTCCCACAATTAGATATGTCGGAATATCAGCCTCGGAATAGTTCGTAGAAAACTCCAAAGTTCCGTTAGATATATGAGAAGCTACCTCTATAATAGAGTCATATACGCCCGTATAGCCTATATCAGTTATAGAATCAAAAAGGTCGTCAAGACCAAAGTCGTCTTCTTCCGGACGGAAGTTGTTAGTTTCACGGGCTTTAATCTCATTGGAGGCGTTATTTAAAAACTTAGCGTCGCGAGGACTTATGACGGATACCGGAGCGTCGTCTATAAGAGATAAGCGAAAAGGCGTCCTGTCATATTCTAGACTTTCGTTTTTCGCACGATTAAGGATGTTAATCTGCTCCGGATCCGGCATTTTTTCCGATACGATATCGATTGAATTAGATACGTCGACAAGCGCGTTCTGACTTTGAATAAGCGTATCGGCGATATCGGTGAGTTCTGATAAAGGAGATAGGAGCTCTTTAAAGTCGGGCATTTTAAATTTGGATAGATCCGGCAAAGAGGCAGGTATATTATTTATAGCGTCCCTAATGTCCACCAAAACGTTCTGCACTTCGACAATACGATTATTTAAACCATACTCATTCCAGAAAGCATTGATAAGCCCTTCTCCGTTGGTAGCAATCTTAGAAAGAGCCGCGACAAGAGATAAAGAATCGCCTGGAGCCGGTGTTTTTGGGATTGAGGGCGTAGGGTTTTTAGGTAAAGGTTTAGGAGACGGTATAGGCTCGGGTTTTGGATCTAGGCGCTGTTTTGGGAGGTCGGCAGGTTTTGGATTACGGGGATTGGGAACCGTAGCGTCAGGAATATAATCGGAATTGTTAGCCCTAATCCTGTTCCTCATAAAAGACTCAAGCGTAGAATCGCCCATACGGGTAGGACTTAACGGAAGTCCTATTCCGGAGTCGTCAAAAGTACGGCCAACCCACTTCAAAGCACCCATTATGAAGCCGCCTCAACCTCTGATTGAATATAGACTAGAGCTTCCGGGACATAGTGGACTTCCGAAAAGCTACCAGAGTCATCTTTTCTAAGAAGCCTATATATGACAGTATAGGCGTTAGAGTCGGAGCGGACGAATACGGAGGAATCTACTTTGAATTCGCCGACGACGTTGGCTACTTTTACTTCCTGACCATCTCTATAGCGGCTAATATTTCCGTTTAGAGATTTATCTATGAACTTGAAATTAGCAAGAGAGCTTAGATCCACAGTAGAAACCTGAGTAGAAAGGTTTTCAAGCTTAGTAGCCAGATCGTCAGGTATTTGAATATCAAGAGAGTTTAGCTTATCCACAATAGCGGTAAAGATATTCAGTTTTGCGTCGACAGTCTCAACCGCGTTTAAAACAGGTGTCAAATCTACCGTGGCGGAACCACCGGGAGAAGAGGTGCCGCCGTAAACTGTAGATAAAAGATTGGCATACGTAACGCTATTATCTTTTTCAGCCAAATCAAACGTATAGTACGGATTCGAATCTATAGAGCAAGACTGAAGAAATAAGGCGTTTACGTCAAAAGAAACCTTTGTGTCGCCCCAATAATCAGAGAAAGTAAGAGCGGAAGAAATGTCGTCACCAGTATCAAAGGAAGCGACACCGGGAGCGGTCAAGTTGAAACGTGCGACAGGCCTGGCGTCGGTTACCATATCAAAGAAGTTGAAAGTGACCTGGCAAGGAAAAACCAGATTGCTAAAAGTTATTTCGCCTATATGCATAACTAGCCTCCCTACCCTATCATTTTTGAGAATTTATTAAGAGCAAGAGACAGATCCGCCAGACTATCTTTTATATAAGTCAGTTTTTCATAATCAACTTCTTTAGCGTCAATCATAAAACCAAGCTCTTTCGCCATAGCAGAGAGACCTATAAAATCAGTTTCCAAAGTTTCGTCGCTAAGCTCGCTTAGTTTTTCAAAAACCTTAGAGGCTAAAACTGCCGCGCCGCCTATAGGAGCATTAATAGCAGTAGCTATAGTGCCGACCGTACCCATGATGTTAGAGATATCTTTTAATTCCATCGTCAATCCTTTTATACTTGTCTCTCAAAATGAGGGGTATCGACAAGAGTTTTGAAGTTGCCGCCCCACCTATTTTTGGGATTTAAACTCTCCCAATATGCGCCAACGGGAGCCAATACGGCTTTATCGTATGTAAGCTCGCCGTTTAAAAAGAAGTTTAGATCTATGGCCGTTTTTTTGAGATGGTAAGAGGCCATAGTTTTAGACTTGCCTTCTTTGACGTATATAACCTGCATCGCTTCAGGACGCTGCAATTCGCCGCCGGTAATTACAAACCCTTTAGAAATCGCGAAATCTATCAGTTTGCAGACGTCTTTTAAAAATTCAAACTGTTCGTTTACAAGACTCATTTTTTCTCCTTTTAAGATTTATCTACTATTTCCGTTACCTTTTTTCTGAACAAGGCAAAGACCGAATCCAAAAGAAGCGGAAGACCGTTCTCCGAGATGACGCCGAATACGAAGGCGCAAATATCTCTATAAGCGGCATACGGTTTTAAAAACGGGGTAAACTAAACTGTGAAACAGCAACGTCGTAGATCTTCAAATCAAACGTATAGAGATCACCGGTAGACGCACCCGTATTAGGCAGAAAAGATACATACCTAAAAGAACGGTTGGCGTCGGCAAGCTGAATAGTATAGGAGTACGGGGAGCTATAACCGTTCTGGACGCCATAAGACCCCAAAGAAGTCCAATTATTACCGTCCGAAGAAACACGGACGGTAATGGCTGCACCCGAATAGTTGGTGCCTCCTATACGAATAGAGATCTTGGAAGCAGACTTCACGGACCCCAAATCAAAAACAGGAGAAACACCGGCGTTTGAGTATCCATACGTAGTGGAGCTAGGGTCGACTACCGCGGCCAGATTGGAGACGCCGGAAGAGGAAACGACAGGAAGCGTGCTGTTGTAGTTGTAGTATGAAACACCCAAAAAAGAAGCGAGTGCCGGATAATCGGCGATATTTAGCGTTTGCCCCAAAATATCCAGATAGTTGGAATCGGCTGGAATATTAGACGGAACCAGACGGACGAAACCTATAGGAAAATCCTTTATTTCGCTCCTGTCGGCTTTTTGCGACAGAAGATTCAATATTTGGGATATGGCGCCGCTATCCTCTTCAAGCCTCATGGATATTTCATAGAGCGTGTCGAGGTTTTGAGGGGCGGAGCCGATAAGGAAGCTTATACGATCGTCTATAAGGGTATCTACTTCATTTTTAGTATACAGCGCCGATAGATCCACGGCAGGCTGAGACCTGATAAGAGATAGCAGATATAGAAAATTCCTTATATATTTCTCGTTCCAGGAACCTACTTTTAACATATCGGCTTCGTTTTTACCGAAATAATCACCAACAAGTTCAAGGCCGTCAATATTTAGCATAGTCTTATTTTTTATTTCTATGTTCTGACCGCCATAGTTAACTATCATTTTAAACCTCTTTTATTCTGTAAAGCGCTTTATTCAAAAGGACTTAAAAGAATAAAAAGATGCGGGCTATAAACCCGCACCGTATAAACCGGCAGGAGCCGAGCCAGCTCCAAAAGAGTTAGGCTACGGCCTTTGTTTCAGAAACGGAAACCTGATCTATTAGGAAAGTTTCGATGCCGTTAGAGTAAGTTTTACCCGTAAGAGCGGCTTGAATGTCACTTTCGCTAACAGTAGGTTTTACGATAGCGTTCAGATAGCCTTTTTTAGCTACCGAGCCGTTTACTATAGATTTAACCGTTATCAATACTTTCGTATATGCAGTAGCGGCTTTATTGCCTTCTGTAGAAACAGGCTCTAGCACTTCAAATTGTCCGTCAAGGATAGCCGTACCGAACGCGGTAGCGTCAGTCATATTGTCGAACGGAGCAACAAAAGACTTAGATTTAGCATTTTCAAAATGCTGAAGAAATTTAAATACCGGCATTATGCAATCCCCCTCGCGTCATAGCTTACTTTGATATTGGTAGCGTTAACAGTACACTGTAGGTCGGCTTTTAGCTTACCCATAGCAGCAGTTCTGATTTCGTTACCGTTTACGTTAGTTTTAACGTTAGGTACTCTAAAGGTATTGCTTGAATAACAACCCTTGCTTAGCATTTTAGAGCCGGTAATCGTTTTTGTATTCATAACAAGTGGAGCTGGAGCAAGAGTGCCTTGAGCACCAGAACTTACGAATACAGATATCTCGCCCTCACATAGAGGTTTGAGAGCCGTAATAACAGAATCGTCGCACGTAAACGACGCGTAATCCTCGTTTGTCATACATGACATTTTTTGAATCGCCATATAGGTCTTCCTTTGGGTTAAATTTAGAGGTTATTAAAACCTCGAAAATAGCTATTTTAGAAATTTCAAGAGAGATGATAGAAAAAAGAATAGAGGTTGTATAGAGTGAAAAACTATGATTTTTGATACTGATTTTACGGGGTTGACAAGGGGTGCAGGTACAATTTTTATAAAAACTGTACTTTTAAAGATGGCGTATTTAAAAATAGAGAAATAAAAATTCAATTATATTTACTTTGGTTATCATTTCTGATATACTGCTTGTATGAAATGGCAAATAAACTTCTATAGTGAAAAAGTAAAAAGCGAAACACATTCATTTCCAAAAAAGATACTAGCAAAGGTATTTCATATCTTTGATATGATTGAGGAGCTTGGTCCAAATCTAGGCAAGCCGCATACAGACTCGCTTGGAGATGGACTTTTTGAAGTCAGAGCAAAAGGCGAAGAAGGTATAGGTAGAAGCTTGTTTTGCTATGCGAAAGGCAAGAGGATTATTATTTTGCATTCATTTATCAAAAAAACGCAAAAAACTCCAAAGAAAGACTTAGATATTGCATTAACACGCAAAAAGGAGATAGACAATGAAGACGATAGATAGACCGTCATATGAAGATTTTAAGAGAGAGGCACTAAAAGACTCTGAGCTTAGAGCAGAATATGAAGCACTAAAACCAATCTTTGAGCTAAAAAAGCAAATGATAAAAGCAAGAATGGAAGCCAAACTTACGCAAGAAGATATAGCAAATATCTTACATACAAAGAAAAGCAATATATCAAGGCTAGAAAGCCCAAATGCAAAACATCTTCCAAACCTAGGAACACTTATCGAATATGCAAAAGCAGTAGGTTTTGATCTGGAGATAAATTTAAAAAGAATTGCTAGAGCTAGATAGTTTTTTGGTATACGTTTTGGTATACAGCTATAAAACATAACCAATCAAAATACCTATTTTAGCGAAGGTTAAAAGCTATAATATTAGTCTGGCCTTCGGCACCACACTCAAAAAACAATCAATAAAATCGGATTTATCTCTTCCCGCTCATACACATAATAAACGCTTTTAGAATATCCATATCCAGATGCGAGTTCATGCTGTTTTTCATAAACGCCAGCGTCTCAAAAGTAGACATAGGGTCTTTATAACACCTTCTCGTGTTTAATGCATCAAAAATATCCGCGATTGTCACTATCTTCGCGTATAGCGATATATCCTTACCGCTTATGCCGTCCGGGTAGCCACTGCCGTCCAGTTTTTCGTGATGGTGCCTAACGGCCGAGAGTATGCGTCTATCGGCCTCGCCAGTCGTCTCGCACAAAATATCAAAACCGAACGCTGCGTGCTGTTTTATATGGGCGAACTCTTCCTCGTCCAGCTTCCCCTGCTTATTTAAGATTTCCGGCTTTATCTGGCTTTTGCCGACATCGTGCAGGGCGGCGCCGTGGGCTAACGCCTTTAGCTCATCCAGCGACAATCCCAAAAACTTGCCTATGCCTATGGAGTATATGGCTACGTTTATACAGTGCGTATAGGTATAGTAGTCATACGACGACGTCTTTACGAGCGATAAAAAAGCCTTTTCGTCGTTTAGCACGTTATCCATGATGACTTCAGCCGCACCCTTTACGTCCGCGATAGCCTTCGGCAGGTCCTCTTTTTCAAAAAGCCCCTTCATCACCCCTCTAGCCGTATCGTACATAAGCTTTGATTTTTCATCCCTGTCCAGCTTTTCATCGTTGGCAAACCTGGAGAGGTTCTCGCCCAAATAGTTTCTATATAGCCTCTCATCTTCTTCTCTTACGTAGACGCTATCAATATATACGTTCTCAAGCCCGACCAAAGCTTTTTGCTCGAACGGCAACCCTTTTGCCGCATACAATATATAGCCCTCCGGTCCTTTTAGGTATATATCGAACGAATTTACGCTTCCTACTTGCAGTATCGACGTCGGGACCTCTATATATTGCTGCATCATTCTTGCTTCCTTGCGACGGCCGCCAAATCAGTATTCGGTAGATATTTGGCGTTTTATTTTCTTCTATTGTATAAAAAAACAATGCTTTAAAAATGCTCCGAAATATGCAAGAAAGCAACATCCAATAAATTTAGCTAATACCCTTCCTTATTCAACAAAACATATGAATCACATCCGTTTTGGTCGCCGTAATCACATCCTTTTCCAAAATATAGTTTCGCCATACCGAAATCCTGTTTCACTCCTTTTCCGAATGCATACAGCGACCCAAGCTGGCTGCATGCGACCGCAATTTTCGAATCACAAGCTTTTTGATAGAGCGCCATAGCTTCGTAATAGTCTTGTCTTAATCCTTTTCCGGTTTCATACATATATCCAAGATTGTAGCATCCCATCATAGAGCCACCGCTACACGCTTTTTTATACAAGGATACCGCTTGCGCATAATCGATCGATACGGCCTTGCCGTTAAAATACATATTGCCAAGCTGATTGCAACTTACGATATTGCCGTCCTCGCAGGCTTTTTTATATAGCGTAAACGCTTTGAAATAATCGACTCCAACACCTTTGCCCATATCATACATATTAGCCAAATCCGCGCATGCCAGCACCACCCCGGCATCGCATGCTTTTTGATACAAAGCGACAGACTTTGAATAGTCTTGCGCCACACCCTTGCCTGTTTCATATAAATAGCCCAATTCCGTACACGACATCATATCTCCGCCGCTGCATGCCTTTTGATACAGTAGCGAGGCCTTAAGCTGGTCCTGCTTCACGCCTTTTCCTGTGGCGTACATATACCCTAGATCGCCACACCCTTGCATTAAGCCTCCGTCGCATGATTTTTCATACAAGGTTACCGCCTTCAGATAATCTTGTTCTACGCCAAAAGCACTATAATATAGCCCTCCTAGATTTCTACAGCCCATCATACTGCCGCCGTCGCATGCTTTTTGATAATAAAACGAAGCTTTCTTGTAATCCACTCCGATACCTTTGCCGGCCAAATACGAATATCCCAAATCATTGCACCCCGAGAAAGCTCCGCCGTCACATGCTTTTTTATATAGCTCGATGGCTTTTATGTGATCTTGCTTAACGCCTTTGCCAAAATCATACATATGTCCGAGATTCCTGCATCCAAACATATTCCCCTCATCGCAAGACTTCTTATATAGCTCGACAGCTTTTACATAGTCCTGCTTATCGTAAGCGATATTCCCTTCACTTCTTGCGTCGGCATATAAATAAGCGGCGCAAAAAGAGGCTGCGACCAGACTAAAATATATTTTTTTCATTTGACTTATCCTTTTTTGAGATTTTTTTGATTATAACACCCAAAATGCAAAAAAAATCAAAAGCGGACAGAAAAATAGATGTCTAAAATACTTTTTTTCAGCGGCGCGGGACTTAGCGCGGATAGCGGACTCTCCACGTTTAGGGACAGCGGCGGATTGTGGGACAAATACGATATAGACAAGGTGTGCAACATAGCCACCTGGATACAAAACTACGACTTGGTGCACGAGTTTTACAACATGCGCCGCACCGAATACAAAAAAGCCGAGCCGAACGCAATGCATCTGCTAATCGCCGATATGCAAAAAAGATACGGTAAAGAGAGGGTGGGAATTATCACCCAAAACGTAGATACGCTGCTGGAAAAAGCGGGGTGCGAGGATGTGATGCACGTACACGGAAGGATAGACCGCATCTATTGCGTCCAGTGCCTAAGAGAGAGTTTTATAGACTATGAGTTTGGCGGGGTGGTATGTGAATGCGGATGCGAGATATTCAAGCCGTCCATCGTGTTTTTCGGCGAGGCTGCGCCAATGTACAAACCTATGTATGAAAAGATAAGCGGGCTTAACGAACATGATTTGATAGTCGTAGTGGGCACCAACGGTTCCGTGGTTCCGATAGACTATCTCATAGGTACAAAGCGGCTTGGCATAAAAGCAAGAAGGGTACTATGCAACCTTGAAAGCTCGGAGCACATCAACGAAGAAAATTACGATTTCGTCTTTTTGGAGAAGGCGGCCGAGGCCGCGCCGAAGATAGCAAAAATTTGCGAGGGGATACTGGAAAAACAGGGTTAGTTTTTCGCTATTCCCCTTATGTCGCCAAACAACAGCACGTCTTTGAGCGTAGCTCTGGCGCAATCGTTTTTGTGATCGAACGCTATCCACAGTTCGCCTTTTTCGGAAGAGAAAATCTTCTGGTTGATAAATACTATTACGTAGCTCGAAGCTTTCACCCCCTCGAACGTCTCTTTTATTTCCGATAGTTTGGCGCCGTGAGGGATTACCAGATCCACCCTTCCGTCTTTTGGATTTGCGCCGACCGCGTAATATACTTTTTGGCTCCCGGCGCTCATATATCTGAAATCGTCGGAGATATTGAAATAAAGCGTCAAAATGTCGTTGTCGGCATAGTATTTATTCTCTTCGACGCCTTTATCTATGAGCTTGCCGTCTTCATATTTCTCTTTTGTCTTATACACCTTTTTTTGGGCGTGGTCAAAAACATACGTGGTTCTCTCCGCCTTGTCCGACCATCTTTTGAACTGTACGAATTTTGAAGGCAGATAGCCGCTTTTGCCGACCGTACCGAAGCTCTCGTACACCTCCTCCCTGTTTCTGCTTAAGAACTTGGCGAGCCCCTCCGTCTTGGCCTCTATCCTGATGCGGTAACTCTTGCCGTCGCTATCTAGATGCGCTTTTGCCTTGCCCAGTTCCTTAAACCAGCCGTACTCTACGTCATACAGGGCATCTTTCTCAAATCCAAAAGCAAGACATGCCAGTAGCATAAAAAACATGGCGAATCTCATAGCTACACCTCTTTTTTGTATAATTTAACCAAAGAAATTGTGAGGTTAATATGAATTTTAGGGATATGATAGGGCTCGGCGTAGCCGGAAACTTTACCGGACATCTGGAGCAAGCCGGCGAGAGCGCCGATTTTGTCGGCTTAAAGACAGAAGACCAGGAGGCGCCGAAGGGAATGTTCCCGTTTTATCTGCCGAAACATCCAAGTAGCTTCCTATCGATATATCCGCTCTCAAGCGATACGATAAAACCGCCAAAGAACGAACAGATACAGATAGAGCCGGAGGTGGCGCTGGTATGCGACATAGAGTACGGCGACGACGGCAAGATAGCTGCGCTAAAGCCGGTAAGCTTCGGGGCCTTCAACGACTGCTCCATCAGAAAACCTAACGCGAAAAAGATAAGCGAAAAGAAGAACTGGGGAGAAAATTCAAAAGGCGTAGCAAGCAGGTTTTTGCCGATAGACTCGTTTGATAAAGGCGGCATACTGGACAGCTACAAAATAGCCAGCTTTCTAAAAAGAGACGGCAATCTATACGAATATGGACTAGACTCGGAAATATCCGGATATAGCTATTTTCATTCAAAGCTCCTCCATTGGATGAGAGAGAAGATGAACCGCCAGATAGAAGAGGGGCCGCTAGAGCAGATAAGCAGCCTGTTGTCGGAATGCGGCCGCCCAAAACAAGCGCTGATCAGCATAGGAGCCACGAGATACACCGAATTTGGCGAAACAACCTACCTAAAAGACGGGGATGAGCTGTTTGTCGTTTTGTATCCTAAAGACAAATACGCCGTTGACGAGATAAGAAACGCCGTCATATCCGATATATTTAAGCTTAAGGGGATATCGGCGCTCAAACAAAAAGTGCAGAGCGGCCAAAATTAAACTGCGCGGATATATAATCTGACAAAAAGCAAAACAGGATGACTTTTATGCCGTCGATAAAAATACTGATCGTAGACGACTCTCTGAGCGCAAGAATGCTTCTCAAGCAGGCGCTTCCTGAGTCCATCAAAAAATACGCCGAGTTCATAGAGGCGACAGACGGAGCGGAAGGGATAGAGGCTTTTAAAAGAGAGTTGCCCGATATAGTCTTCATGGATCTTACGATGCCGAACGTGAACGGGAAAGAGGCTCTCTTGGAGATAAAGAAAGTCTCCCCGAAAGCGCTAGTGATAATGGTAACGGCGGATAGACAAAAGGAGAGCAAGAGGGAGCTGCTGGACGCCGGAGCCGTAAAGGTGCTAAGCAAGCCCGTCGACGAAGATGAGCTAAAAGAAGTCATAGCGCAAATAGCGTTTGGAAGCTGAGATGAGCGGGCAGATACTCACCCCGATCGAGGAAGACTACCTAAAGGAGCTTATCAACATAAGCTTCGGGCTTGCGGCCTCCATCATAGGCGATATGCTCGGCACAAAAGCCGAGCTGATGATACCCAAGGTCGGAATATACCCGATAGAAAACCTGAGGGGTATCGTGCGGGAGAAAATGGAAGAGGCCAACGACACCCTTCTAATAAAACAGTTTTTCAACTCAAAGGTCAACGGCGACGCATACTTCATAATCCAAAAGGACGATGCGAAGAAACTCGCTTCGATACTTTTCAAAAAAACGGAACTCAGCGAGCAGGAGATAGACTGTATAGCGATAGAGATAACCAACATTCTGACCTCCGCGTGTATCGGCCAGATAGCGCAAATGAGCAACTCACGCACCATCTTTACGCCGCCGGAAGTCATAAACAAAAATAGGCTTTTGGACGCAAACTCGGATGACCTAAAAGGGTTTACCCAGTTTATGGTCGTAGAGACCATGCTAAACATAGAGAAACAAGGGATAGAGGGCCAAATGCTTATACTAATCGGCGAAGGCGTGCTTGGTATAATCCTGAGCGGCTCCCCGGTCAATGCCTAAAACAGAAAATATCCTAGAGGTCATCGACAGCGGAATCGCCGTGATGGATTCCGAGCTAAACGTAAAATCATGGAACAGATGGCTGGAGATAGCGACCGGAATAAGAAGGGAGGAGGCCCTTGGCAGACGTCTCGACTCCGTAGTCGAAATAGAGCCGGCCAAACTATCGGCCCTCAAAAGAAACGTAAAAACAAGCCTCTCCATGAAAATAGCTACATTCATGACACCGGCGGCACACGGATACCTCATTAAAATACCGATAAAAAATCCGTTCCTAACTTCCTTTGAATATATGCAGCAAGAGGTAAAGATAATACCCTTGGAAGACGGGGAAAACCTGGTAGGCCTGTTTATCGCGGACCAAACGGCGATGATGGACTCGAACAAAACAATCAAAGCCGACAGGCAAAAGATATCCGATATTTTGGACTCCCAAAACGGTCTTTTGTTCATAACGGACGGCGTCAAGATAAAACTTGCGAATAAGCGGTTTTTGGACTACTTCGGATATGAAAGCCTCGGCGAATATAACGAAAATACGAAAGATTGTTTTGCAAAACATTTCGAACACGTAGATGGATGTTTCTGGATAGACTGCGCCAATACGCCAAACCACTGCAGATGGTTCGCCAACACCGAAAAAGACGAACACCAAAAAAGATTCGTAGCCCTAAAGAATAAAAGCGGCCGCATATCGTACTTTATTCTGCAAATCAGCGAGGCCACGGAGGATGGAGAGTATATCGTTACGCTCACGGAGGCCACGCAGGAGTTTGAGTTTCAAAAAGAGCTTCAAAAACGGATAAACGAAGAGCTAGAGATAAGAATTTCACAAGAACACTTGCTGCTAAGACAGTCGAAGCTCGCAATGCTGGGCGAAATGATAGCCGCCATATCGCACCAGCTAAAGCAGCCGCTAAACGCCATAAAGCTTCTTAGCTCCGACATAGAGTTTTTGCACAAGATAAAGGATATGGACGAGGAGCAGATATTCGCCGACATCAAGATGATATATGATCAAGTCGACCATATGAACGCTACGATAAATTCGTTCAGGACTTTCCTTGCCCCTTCAAACAGCGCGGACAGCTTCGACCTCATAAGCTCCCTAAACGGCGTATTCAACATAATGCAAGGGGCGCTCAAAGACTATCAGATAGACGTGAACGTAAAAATAGACACGAAAGAGAGCTCCTTTATCGGCGGATACGCCGAACTTAGAGCGGCAAAATGCCGCCCGATACTAATAGCCGGCAAGGAAAACGACTTCAAACAGGTCCTAATAAACCTGATCTCGAATACGAGAGACGCGCTATCCGAAAAAGGCGGTTCTTTGGCCTCGATGGGTATGGTGATAGTGCAGGCGCAAGAGCATAAAGACGGAAAAATAATACTTAGATACAAAGACAACGCCGGCGGGATACCGGAAGAGATACTGCCGTCGCTGTTTCAGCCGTACAAGACGTCAAAAGGCGAAAAAGGGGACGGGCTCGGACTTTACATCTCAAAAAACATCATAGAGAAGATGGGCGGCACGATAGAGGCGGCGAATACCAACGACGGAGCGATATTTACGCTAACGCTTCTAAGCGCCCAAAAATAACCCGTTATAAAAACCTGCTAGGAATCTTTACGTTGGCGGCCTGCGAATAGAGCGCCGCTATTTTCGCGGCTTTTAGCGTCTCGTTCTTTTCGCTCTCTTCGTACCGCTGTTTAAAACCCTCTATCAGCTGCATCTTTAGCGCTGACACCTGTGCGTCCATCATCATAAAAGAGTCGTTTTTATCTTTTTTGAGGCCGAAAATATCTTTTGTTTTTGAGGAGTCTAGCGACGCCAAAGCCTGTGGGGGCAAAGAACCCATCAACTCATCCATTCCAAACAGGGAGTTCATCCAGCTCTGATCGCCCTCTTCCGCCGCTACCGAATCATAATGAAGCAAAAAATCGACATAGCTGCCGCTGCTCCCTTTGATCGCTTGATATTTGCCGTAATCTATAGCCGTATTTAGTCCAAGCTGCGTAAATACCGGATTCATTTCGCATCTCCGTTTTTTTATTGCATATCGGCAGCAAATTTAGTTCCGTTTGTGGCATAATGGAGATTATGAACTACATATTCAAAGCTATTTTTTATATCTCGGTTTTGTTTGCCGTCTCGTCGTTTGGGGAAAATCCAAAAGAAGAGATAAAAATAGGCGTGCTAGCCCACAAAGGGATAGAAAACACCAAAAAAACCTGGGAGCCGACGGCCAAATACCTGACAGATACGGTTGACGGAAAATACAGCTTTAAAATAGTGCCTCTGAAGTTTGAAGAGTTTCCGACGCAGCTAAGAGACAAAAAAGTAGACTTTATCGTCACCAACTCCGCCTACTACGTAGACCTTGAAAGCAGATACGGGATATCCAGGATAGCGACCCTTAAGAATATGGATTTTAACGGTAAGGCCCAAACGGAATTCGGCGGCGTGATATTTACGAAATCGTCAAACGGCAAAATCAGGAGACTGCAGGACCTAAAAAACAGAAGCTTTGCCGCGGTCGACGCAAGCTCGTTTGGCGGCTGGATAATGGCTCTAAGGGAGCTAAAAGAGAACAAAATAGACGAAGGCGACCTGAAGGTGTCGTTTTACGGCACGCATGAAAACGTGGTCTACGCCGTCCTGAACGACAAAGCGGAAGCCGGGACGGTAAGAAGCGACACCTTGGAGCGAATGGCGGCGGAAGGCAAGATAAATCTGGACGACTTTCGTATAATAAACCAAAAAAACTATTCCAACTTTTACTATATATCCAGCACCAGACTCTATCCGGAGTGGCCTTTCGCAAAAACAAAGCACGTCAAAGACGAACTGGCGGAGAAGGTAGCAGTAGCGCTGATCTCTATGCCGGAAAACCATCCCGCCGCGCTGTCGGCAAAGAGCCTTGGATGGACTATCCCGCTGGACTACCAAAGCATTCACGAATGCCTAAAAGAGCTTGAGCTTGGGCCTTACGAATATCTCAGAAAAGCGGCTCTCGCTTTTTTCATAGAAAAATATTGGCCGTATATGCTTATCGCCGTCTTGCTCATCGTCATATCGCTAATCACGGCTGGGTATATAGCGAAAGTAAACAACAGGCTAAGGGAAGCGAGAAGGCTTTTAAGAGAGGCTAACTCCGATTTAGAGGAAAAGATAGCGCAAAAGACGCAACATCTGTACGAAAAAAGCTTAGAACTTGAAAACGCCTATCTAAACGAAAAATATCTGCGCCAGGTGCTTAGGACGGTAGCCGACGTAAACCAGCTTCTTATCACCTCCTGCTCCCTGGACGAACTGCTGGATAGGTCGGCTCTATGCCTAAGCTCCAACGAATCGTTCAAAAGCGCAAAAATATGCCTAGAGGAAAAAGGCGGACTCGAAGCCAAAGTATCCTACGGCTTTGGAGACGAAAAAACGGTAACCGAGCTTGAAAAAGAGGCGCATGGGTTCAATAAAAACGTAATGATAAGCGAACTGGACGACAAGACGCCCTCCCACTATCTGCAAAAAGCAGAAAAATACGGCGTCAAAGCCGTCTATATATTGCCGCTCAGAAGCAGCAGCTACGCAAAAGGCGCGCTTGGAACACTGACTATTACGACGGCAACCCAGCACGGCTTTAGTGTAGAAGAGCAAAAAATGCTAGAAGAGCTTGCCGGCGATATAGGTTTTGCCGTCAACTCGTTTACGCAAAAAGAGGTCATAGATACGCTGCACGAAGAGAGGATAAAAAGCTACCAAGACTTCATAGAGGCTTTGGTGGATATGATAGAGCAGCGCGACACATACACGGCCGGACATACGGAGAGGGTCGCCAAATACTCAAAGCTTATCGCGGAGGAGATGGGGCTTGGCGAAGAAGATATAAAAAAGCTGACGGAGGCCGCAAAACTCCACGATATAGGCAAGGTCGTAACGCCGGATTCCATATTGCTAAAACCGGGCGCCCTCAATACGCTTGAATACGAACTGATAAAAGAGCACGTAACGGCCGGTTACCAAGTGCTATCAAACGTCCATTTCTATCAGGATTTGGCGGAGATAGTAGCCTACCATCACGAAAAATATGACGGAAGCGGCTATCCGCATGGAAAAAAAGCTGGAGAAATCCCAATTCTAGGCCATATCCTTGCCGTTGCGGACTCGTTTGACGCTATGACGACAAACAGGATATATAAACCTAGAAAATCGCTCGAAGAGTCGCTAAAAGAGCTAAACGAGCTTAGCGGCACATGGTACCATCCGGCGGTGGTAAGCGCGGCGCAAAAGGCGCTAAAAGATATCCAGATAGACACGTCGGTAAACCAGATAGGCAATAGCGCGATAGACGAAGAGAGGCTGAGCTATTTCTTTAAAGACAGACTGACAAAGCTATACAACGAGGATTATTTGACGCTGACGCTAAACGGCAGAGCAAGGATGCAAAACGCGCCCAAAAGCGCGACCGTAATATCTCTTGTGAACTTCACGAAATTCAACAAGGAACATACCTGGGAGGGCGGCAACAAGGCGCTGGCGGAATTTGGAAAGTTCCTGACGGACGCACTGCCTAAAGCGCTTATTTTTAGAATATGGGGAGATCATTTCGTTATCGCGGACTATGAAGGTGACATAGAGGAACTGCTTGAAAAATCAAGCCTAAAGGCAAACGGGATAGAGTACAAGATAAAGACCGTAGCGCCGCTTCCGCTTAACGCAAGGGGGTTTCTGGCGGCCGTCTCCTAATCGCTTATCTCCACCCTGTTTTTACCGGATTGTTTCGCCCTGTACATGGCTTGATCGGCTCTTACGAACAGCTCGTCCCATCCTTCCGTCACCATAAGCTCCGCTATACCGAAGCTTGACGTGATGGCCGGCAACCCTTCTATTCTTTTGGCCTCCACCGACGCCCTTATTTTTTCGGCGACTAACAGCGCATTTTTGGCGTTTGTGCCGTAGCAGATAAGAACGAACTCCTCGCCGCCCCATCTGCCGAATATATCGCTCGTTCTTATTTCGCCCTCCACTATTCTGGCAAACTCCTTAAGCACGCTGTCCCCGATCTGATGGCCATAGGTATCGTTGATGCTTTTGAAGTTATCTATATCCATTACGACTACGGATAGAGGCTTATCCGTATTTTTGGCGTTCATCGCCGCCTCCATCAGCATAGCCTCTATGCTTCTTCTGTTCAGCACGCCGGTTAGCTCGTCTATCGACGCCTTATGCTCAAGCGTCTTTGCATACTCCACGTCCTCGGTAATATCGTTTGCGGATAGAATAAGCGAGTGTCCGTCTGGCATCCTTGTTATTTGGATGCTAAATATAAAGCCGTTGTCGCGCTTGGAAACAAGCGTTTTTTTGATGTTATAGCTGGCTCCGCTTATGAGCGCTTCGTCTATCGCCTCTTTCAAAGATTGATATTCGGCGTCTACGCAGAGAGCGAATATATCAAGACCCATTATCTCGTCTTTTTCATACTCCAGCTTTGAACAAAAAGCCGTATTGGCGTACAGGAAGCGTCCTTTTTCATCCAAGATGGCAAGGCCTCCGCCGGAAGCCTCCAATACCGCCTCCATCTCCTCGCTTTTGCGTCTGAGCGAATTGCTAAGCTCCCATATATTCTGACGCTTTTTGTTTATCAGGTATATAACCGTCAGAAGCACCGACATAAAGAGCGTATAGACTCCGAACGTCCTTATGAAACTAGCCCTATAAAAAGCGTACGCCGGGTCTTTTTTGTACTCTATGAGGTAGGCCGTATGTACGCGCCTAATGTCTTTTATGGGATAGAAGCTGACCGTATACGTCTCTCCCCCAATTTCGACGGGCAGACAAAAAGGCCTCTGCGCTGTGCATTTGTTTTTTATGACTTTTGATTTGGCGTCCAGGGCGCCCTCTATCTCCCTAAACTCTCTCTTGTCCTGCCCTTCAAGCAAATAGTCGTCGCATATAGCAAAAGGCGCAAAACTCCTCTTTGCGCCGGCGAACATATCCGGCTTGCCCAAAGCGTCTTTTTTTACTATCAGGGCATACCTGGCGCCGCTAAGCGACTGCAAAGAGCTCATAATGGCCTCATAATCTATGCCGAACTCCACGCTGCCTAGATGGTTTTCGCCTTGCATAATCGGAAAGACGTATCTAAAACCGCTCGCGGCCCTACCCTCCTCAAAAGCGAAGACCGGTTTTTTGTCCCTATTTACGAGGCTTACGGTATGCCTAAAACTAAGCAGCGTATCGCCGTAATGCCCCAGCTCGTGCAGTCTCAAGAAGCTGGTATTGTCGGGCATATGAAACTGGAACTGTTTAAGACCTAGATCCTTCAGCCTTTGATATACGGGGAGCATCGTTTCGGTAAGCTTCCTCCTCGACTCCGCTTCGTATTTTTCGTCTTCTAGCGACTTTTTTAGGATCGCCTTGGTGGAGTTGTTGTCTATGACGGAGTAGAATACCGCCTCCGAGAGCTTTTGATACTCCAAAAAAACGGATTCGTACTGCGAAGAGAGCTCCTGGATATTTGTTCTGTAGTGCCTATTTAGCTGCTCTTTTTTGTTATATCCGAGCAAGAAGAATATAAAAGCCTCCAGCAAGATAAAAACGAGCAGATAGCGCCAAATTCCGGTAAAACTAGGCGGATTCATCAGACGATCCTCTCCGAAGGACGGCCCAGATGATACCCTTGCGCCAAAGTCACGCCTATGGTTTTTAGTATCTCCATCGTCTCTTCGTCTTCGACATACTCGGCTACCGTTATCTTGCCGAATTCCTTGCTTATTTCGTGTATGTGGCGCACGAATACTTCGTCTTTGTAGCTGGTCGCTATATTTTTGACAAACGCTCCGTCTATTTTCACTATATCGACGTCAAGATATTTAAGGTATATAAACGAAGAGAAGCCGGAACCGAAATCGTCAAGCGCGAATCTAATGCCGTATTTTCGCATCTGCTCTATAAGCGGGATAAACTCGGTAATATTCGGAACAGCCTCGCGCTCCGTTATCTCGAATACGATATTCGTCTCTTCCAGGCTTTGGCCCTCCTCCAGTATCCGCATGGTATCCTTAATAAACTCCGCGTCATGGAATGCCTTGCCCGAGAGGTTCAAAAAGAGACATACGTCCGGATTTTTGCTTTTTTGCCTATCGGCTATCGCCTTTTTGAGTATGATCTTATCTATCTTCCTGGTCAAATCAAGATGTTCGGCAATCTCTATAAACTGTCCGGCGCCGATAAACCCTTCGCCGTCCGGCTCTTTGATACGCGCCAACACTTCATACGCGTATAGCTCGCCGCTATCCACGTCCATAATAGGCTGATAAAACGGTAGCACCCTGTCTTCCTCTATCGCTTTTCTTATGAACTCGCCTGTTTTGTATATCTCCATCGACACGAACGCGTCGTCTTTCTCCGCGAACGCGACGGCGTTTTTCCCGGCTTTTTTCGCCTTGTACATCGCTATGTCGGCGCCGGTCATAAGCTCTTTTAGCTCTTGCGCCTGTCTTGGATACTCTATGACGCCGAAACTCGCCGTAACCCTTACTTTTCCCATAGGTATGGATATGTCGGTATTCGCAAGAGTCTCTTTGAGCCTTCCTACGATATGAAGCCCCTCTTCCTCGTCCGTTTCGACGAGTATGACCGCAAATTCGTCCCCGCCTATTCTGGCTACTATGTCGCTATTTCTAAGGACGCTTTCAAATATCAAAGAGACCTCTTTTAGCACCAGATCCCCAGTCGGATGGCCGTACGTATCGTTAATGAATTTGAAATTATCCAAATCTATCATAACGACGCAGAAACGGTATTCGTGCCTATGCGCCCTGCCTATCTCATACTCCAAAAACTCTTCGAACTTCTTCCTGTTGTACAGTTTTGTCAGGAAATCCTTGTCGGAGAGTTCGCGCAGTTTTTCGTAATAATCCTGCAGGCTATCCAAAAGCTTGTTGAAAAACGTCTCTATATTCTTGACTTCCCTTATCTTCGTATTTATCTCGACTCTTGTCGTAAGGTCGTTTTTATAGATAATGCTTCGCATGCTCCCTATAAAATGCTCCAGCGGCTTTACAAGGAGTCTGTTCAGGTTGAAATAGAGCGTTACGAATATGGCCACTATGAAAATCGTAAAAAATATCAAAAACGAATTCAGCATCAACGAAAGCGATACTTTCACTTTATTGATAGGGTATGAAATATCTATGACGCCGTTTACGTCTCCGACTTTGGAGTTGATATGGCAGGCCAGACACTCCTCTTTCACGAATATCGGGTATAGATACCTTATCGTCTCGTCGCTCCTTGTTAGGAGCAGCTCGTTGCCGAGCATCGCGTTTTTGACCTCTTCGTCCATCGTCCTGGCGACCCTGTCTCTTTTTATATCCCCGAACTGTTCTACGACCTTTTCGCTTCTATATATATTTACGGTCATATTCGGCTCTATCTTGTTTAGCCTCTCTATGATGGTCTGCAAATCATCCTTATTCCATCCCTTGGCCATGGCCGAATAGAGTCCCTGAAAGACCAGTTCGCTCGTTTTTTTGGCGTCGTTTCTGGCCATCTCGTTTACGGCTCTGGATTTTAGATAAAAACTAGCTACTACTCCAAGCGCTATACTGAGCGCCAGCGATACTATCACCATCCGTATAATCAACTCTTTGTAGGCTATCTCTCTTTTGGAAAACTTTATCACTTCGGCCATCTTTCAAAAATTAAAATTTCTTATCCAATTTTTGCCAACGAGAGCTTAAAACTTGACTATGGTCATTAATTTTGTCGTATGTTTTTGTTAAAGTGTGGCAAAAAAGAGAGGTTTATATGATTTTAGACTATTCCGAGTCGAGACTAAAAAGAAGATGCAAAGCCGTTCTTACAAAGCCGCACCAGCCGTTTTTCATACTAGGGACGCTAGTCGCGCTTTACGGCGTATTGATAGTATGGCCGATACTAAACGGCTACATAAGCGCCGACTTGCGCCTCATGCACGCCTTCAATATGGCGCTATTGATGCCTACGTCTCTGTTTTTAGGGTTTTTGATGACCGTTTTATATAGGTTTTTGCTGGTAATGCCTTTTTTGCAAAAAGAGTATATGCCTGTGTTTTGGTGCCTATTGGCCGGGGCTCTCGCTTCGCAAGTCGGTTTTTTGTTTTTTCCTATATTTACGCCTATCGGTTTTCTGCTTGTTTTTATATCGCAAACGCTAGCCCTGAAGATGTTTTTTGCGGCGTACAGGAAATCGAACATAGAAGAGAGGCATGACCCGTTCTGGATTCTTGTCGCGTTTTGTTTCGGCGCTCTTTCGAGCATACTGTTTATCCTATCCCTGTTTTTCCCGTCCTTCCAGACGTTGGCCGTCAATATCGCGCTCTATGCGTTCGCCACGGGAACGGTATTCGCCGTAGCGCAAAAAATGGTGCCCAACTTTTTTACGCTCTATTACGGCGTCGTCCAACCACAAAAAGAAAAGACCGTAATGCCGGTCGTCATGGCCTCGCTATTTGCCATATCGGTATTCAAAAGTTTGTCTATGCCGGCGCCGACGATTATCGCAAATATGTTTGGGATCGGCGCCTCCGTATATTTTCTGTGGAAAAATAGATTTATATTCAGAATATCCCCTCCAATACTCTGGATTTTGCAAGTAGGGATGGTGTGGTTTATGCTCGGATTTGTCGGCGGAATAGCGGAAAACATGACGGAAAGCGTCTTGTTGCAAGCGCATATTTTTGGAGCCGGGTTTATCTCCACCATGGCGATAGGATTTGGCAGCAGGGTCGCATTAGGGCACTCTGGACGCAAGATAGAGGCCGACAAGCTAACGACGGCTATTTTTGTAACGTTCACTATCGTAGTGCTAATAAGGCTTTTTGCGACGGTCGAACCTATGCTTTTGAATGTCGGCATATACGGCTGGGGTATCGTATTTACCGTATGGATGGTCAGATATATACCTATGCTTACAAGCGATTAGTGGCGTTTTCGGTGTTTGACATATATCCCAAAAATGTCTATTATTAAGGGATGAGAGCAGTCAAAGCCGTTTTAATCTTACTATTGTCCTTTACGACGCTAGGAGCGAGCGACAAACTGGTATTGCAGCTAAAGTGGAAGCACCAGTTTCAGTTCGCCGGTTACTATGCGGCGCTATACAAAGGCTATTATAAGGACGCCGGGCTGGACGTAACCATCCAGGAATCAAACCTGATAGACGACCCGATGGCGCTCGTGCTATCCGGAAAAGCGGACTATGGCGTAGGCAATAGCGATCTGCTTCTTTTCCACAACAAAGGCTATCAGCCCGTACTCCTCGCCGTGTTTTTCCAGCACTCCCCTCTCGCGCTTATCGCAAGGGACGAATCGGGCATCAATACGCCGAGCGATTTTGTAGGCAAAAAAATACTTCTCGAGCAAAACTCGAACGAAATCAAAGCTTGGCTCAATCGCCTCAATATCAACAACTCAAACACTACGATACTGATAGGCAAATACGACATACAAAAATTGCTCGATAAAAAAGTGGACGCCCTTGGGATATATAGCACTTTCGAACCGTTCGTGCTTCAAAGGATGGGGGTCAAATATAAGCTTTTTAGTCCGATTGACGCCGGTATCGATTTTTACGGCGACAACCTATTTACCACGAAGCAGGAGATAGCCGCGCATCCGGCCAGGGCGGCCGCCTTCAGGGAAGCCAGCATAAAAGGATGGGAGTATGCGCTCTCGCATAAAGACGAAATAGTGGAGCTGATACGACAAAAATACGCACCGAATATAGACATAGAGACATTAAGACAAGAAGCCGATGCGGTAGCTAAACTGATCGATGCGAATCCATCGGAGCTTGGGCGCTATAAAGAGGGGCGTTGGAGACACATAGCGGATACGTATACGGAGCTTGGGCTGCTACCGCAATCATTCAGGCTGGACGGTTTTTTCCACTATGAGTACCCGGCCTCATACTCGTCGCGTTTTTCGGAAATTCCGCAGTATCTAATCCTAGTATTCGCGGCGGTTGCCGCAATGTTTTTTTTGCTCTACAGGCAAGCAAGAAATCTCAAAGCCGGCGAAAAAAAATATAGAACATTGTACGAAAAAGCGCCGCTAGCGTATATCGTGACCGACAAAAAAGGCAAAATCACGGAGTGGAACAAAGAGGCGGAAAAAATTTTCGGATACGAAAAAGACGAAGTTTTGCAAAAAAAGATAGCGCCGCTAATAGTCCCTTTTGTCGAGATAGGCTATTTATCGGAAAAAATAAGAGGGCTTTTGCGAAACGGCGCCGAATTTAGCTCCACAAACCAAAATATCACAAAATTCAAAAACACGATAACCTGTGAATGGGTAAACACGCCGTTAAGAGACGACAACAACGAAATAGTAGGCATTATCTCCATAGCGAGAGACGTAACGGAAAAAGAGGAGATGCTGGCAAAGATAAAGGAATCCGAGAAAAGCTTCAAAGCGATGTTAGACAACGCCCCGTTTCCAGTGCTTATCACGGACTACCTGAGCAGCGAGGTTTTATTTATCAATCAAGCAGCGGCCGAATCCGTAGGAGAGAGCAAAACAAGCCTTATGCACGCCAAGGCGGCGGACTACTGGGTGGAGCAGTCTGACAGGGACTTCTACATCAAAGAGATCACGAAAAAAGGTTACATAGACAACTACGAGGTGCAATTCAAACGCAAAGACGGAAGCAGCTTTTGGGCGCAGATGTCGGCGACAAGGATGGTTTGCGACTACCGTGACGCCGCATTTATAGCTTTCATGAACATAGACGCCCAAAAACGTACCCAGGAAGCGCTAAAAGAGAGCGAAAAAAGATACAGGCTCGTAGCCGAAAACGCTTACGACGTGATATGGACGATGGAGCCCGACGGTAGGCTTACGTACATAAGCCCTTCGGTAGAGAGGCTTCGAGGATATACGCTGGAAGAGGCGATACGGCAGAACATAGCGGAGACGCTCACGCCAGAGTCGGCGGAACTAGTGCTGGAAGGGCTTTCGCTGTTCACAAAAGATGCGGAGATACCGGCGCAACACTGGGAGCTGGAGCAGATATGCAAAAACGGCTCTACGGTATGGACGGACACGAGAGTCAGCCCGATAAAAGACGCGAACGGAAACCTAATATCCATACTCGGCATCACGAGAGACATTACGGAGCAAAAAAAGCTAAGAGAGGCGCTGGAGATCAAGAACGTAGCGATAGAGTACGCCGCAAACGGATTTTTGATAACAGACATAGACGGAACGATAGAGTATATCAACCCGGCCTTTACCGAGATAACAGGCTACACAAAAGAGGACGTGCTCGGCAATACTCCCAGGGTCTTAAAAAGCGGCCATCAGCCGCCGGTGTTCTACGAAATACTATGGTCGCATATCCTAAGCGGCAGGACCTGGCGTGGAGAGGTGCTAAACAGAAGAAAAAACGGGGAGGAGTACTACCAGCTTACCGCAATCGCCCCGGTCAAAAACGATAGCGGCGAAATAATAAAATTCGTATCGGTACTGCAAGACATATCCGAGCGCAAAAACACCGAGGCAAGGCTGCACCGCATGGCGCACTACGACGCGCTTACGTCGCTTGCCAACAGAATACTGTTCTTTGAAAAACTAAACAGCGAGATGGCAAAAGCGAAAGAGCAAAACAGACAGATAGCGCTGATGTTCATAGACCTAGACGGTTTCAAAGAGATCAACGACTCGATGGGACACAAAACCGGCGATATAGTGCTCCAAAGCGTAGCGGAGAAGATACTAGGCTCGCTCTGGGAAGACGACTTCGCCGCGCGTATAGGCGGCGACGAATTTACCGTATTGGTAACCAGCAAAACCGGGCGGGACGAGCTTAAGGCAAGAGCGAACGAGCTGCTAGAAAAGATAGGCAGCGTATGCAGTATCGACGACAAAGAGCTTTGCGTAGGGGCCAGCATAGGCGTAGCCGTACTGGAAGAAGGCGACGAGGTCAAAGACATACTTTCAAAAGCCGACGAAGCGATGTATATGGCAAAGGCCAACGGCAAAAACAAATGCTACATATACGGCGAAGAGATAAAACTATAAAAAATATCAAAAAGTGACCTTTGCGCCATTTTTCTGCCTTGTTTCGGCTCTTGCCTAAAAAATCAGCTTATTTTTTAAAACAGGACTGATAGAATAATTAAGCGTCACATATAATAAACAACAATTTACATCTATTTAAAAAGCAATCGGGATGCCTAGAGCGAAATTTGACAAACTAAAAAACTATACGCTGCTCGTCGCCGAAGACGAGCAAGAAAACAGAACGCTACTGTGCAACTACCTCAGACAATACGTCAGAGAAATATACGAAGCGGACGACGGCGCACAGGCACTAACGATGTTTGAAGAAAAAAAACCGGACATAATAGTCACGGACATCGTGATGCCGAATAAAGACGGTATAGAGTTCATAGAAAAAGTAAAAAACAGCGGCGCCAAAACACCGTTTATTTTCACAACCGCCAACACCCAAAAAGACACCCTCGTCAAGGTCCTGGAATCCTCCCCTAGCTCATTTCTAACAAAACCCCTCAATATGAACACCCTCTTGAATGCGCTCTTGACGGCAGCGGAGGAGATAGAGACAGGCGTGCCGCGCGAAACCAGTCGCAAACTAAACTGCGGCGCAACGATAGATTTTCAGACGCTTACATTCTCAACATCCGAAAAAACAGAGAAACTCTCAAAAAAAGAGGCCGCACTGCTAAAACTAGTATGCGACGCGAAAGGCTCGATAGTCTCTTATGAGCTGATAGAAAGGACGATTTGGCGAGACAACAAAGAAACGGCGACGGATAGCGCATTAAAAGGTCTAATATACAGGCTCAGAAAAAAAACCTGCAAAGAGTGTATATCCGTAGTGCCTGGAATGGGGGTTAAGCTAGAGGGTTAAAATTGCTTTTTGCAATCAAACTCCGGCTTTTTGGCTATTTTTTGTAAAATCGGGCAAAAACCTAAGGGGCTCGGAATGGAAATCGCCGTTTTTATAGTCGTCGGAATAATCGTAGGATTTGGGACGGCTTATATCGTCTGGCAAAAAAGCCTTGCGAATATGCGCTCTCTTATCGATGCCGAAAAAGCAAAAAACGACGAGCTGAACAAAAAAATCCTCGAACTAACCGCCCAAAACGCCACCCTATCCTCGCAGGCTCAGCACGCCCTAGAGTATACGCAAAAGATGAAAGACGAGTTCAAGCTCCTGGCGTCCGAAACTATGGCAAAACAGGAGGAGCAGAACAAAAACGCCGTAGAGCTGACGCTAAAACCGCTAAAAGAGCAGCTTGAGAGCTTCCGTAAAAAGGTAGACGATACTTACAACGCCGAATCCGCCGAGCGCAAACATCTATCTATCGCCGTAAAGGAGCTGCGCGAGCAAAACCAAAAACTAGGCGCGGAGGCTTTGGCCCTGACAAACGCCCTCAAAAGCCGCTCCAAAACGCAGGGGATGTGGGGCGAGATGGTGCTGGAGAGCATCCTGAACGCTTCCGGGCTACGAAAGGATATAGAATATACGCTGCAAGGCGGACATACGGACGATGAAGGCGGACGTATCATCCCCGACGCCATAGTGAATATGCCGGACAACAAAAAAATCATCATAGACTCTAAAGTCACCCTGCTCTCATATATGGAGTACTGCGAAGCCGATACCGACGAGACAAGAGCCGTCGCCGCAAAAGCCCTGCTAAATTCAATCAAAAAGCACATCGACGGACTCTCGGCAAAGAGATACCAAGACATCGACAACGCCTTTGAATATGTATTTATGTTTATCCCGCTGGAGGGTGCATATATGACCGCCATCGCCGAGGATAAGGGGCTGTTCGAGTATGCGCTTAGCAAAAACGTGGCTCTCGTGACCGCAAGCTCTCTGATGACTACGCTAAAGACCGTCTATATGATATGGAGAAGCGAGCGACAAAACCAAAACGCCGCCGCCATAGCCAAAGAGGCCGGAGCGGTGTATGACAAAATGCACGGCTTTTTGACGGAGTTTGACAAAATAGCCGTCAACATAGAGAGAGCGCAAAAAAGCTACACCGAAGCCCGCAAACTCCTAGCCACGGGCAGGGGCGCTGCACTCGCTAGACTAGAAAAGCTCAAAGAGATGGGGGCCAAGACCGGCAAAAGCATCGAGGAGCATATCGAGTTCGTGGATGTTGAGACATTGGAGGAGAAAAAATGAGCGAATACAGACGATTAACCCCAGAGGAAGAGAGGGTAATAATACACAAAGGAACGGAGTATCCTGGAACCGGTGAATATACAGACTTTTTTGAGAGCGGAGTATATAGATGCAAACAGTGCGGAGCCGAACTCTATCGCTCAAGTAGCAAGTTTCACTCCGGGTGCGGATGGCCTAGCTTTGACGACGAGATAGAAGGCGCGGTGGCCAGAGTGCCCGACAAGGACGGCAGACGCACCGAGATAGTGTGCGCCTCGTGCGGCGGACATCTAGGGCACGTCTTTCTCGGCGAGGGTTTTACGCCCAAAAACACGAGACATTGCGTCAACTCCATCTCGCTGGTTTTTGAGCCAACCTCTTAATTCGTAGTATTCGTCTCCGTCTTCGGAGCCTCGGTCTCCTCTTTTGGAGCCGCATCGGTGGCGTTCGCATCGCTTATAGTTGCATTCGCATCCTCTTTCGGCTGAGGCTTCATCACCTCGTCAAACTCCTTGACGATTATCCCTCTTTGGGTCATTATCTTATACAGATATGCCGATTTCTTGGCTATCCTGCCTTTTTGCTCCGGCTGATAGATGATAGGGTTTGGGAGTATGGCCGCCAGCTTTGCCGCTTCCATCGCCGATAGATTTCGTGCGCTCTTGCCATAGTAGTGTCTGGCGGCCGCTTCGATACCGAATATCCCGTCACCCCACTCCGCGCAGTTGAGATACAGCTCTATTATCCGCCTTTTTGAGAGCGCTTTGTTCATCCTGTATGTCAGTATCGCCTCTTTTAGTTTTCGCACCGGATTTTTGCTAGGGCTTAGATATATATTCTTAGCCAACTGCTGCGTAACGGTGCTGCCGCCGGAGACGAACTTGCCCGCTTTGAGGTTTTTCTCGAAAGCCTGCATCATCTCCTCCTTCTCAAAACCGTCGTTATTCCAAAAACCGTCATCTTCGCTGATAAGCACCGCCTTGACCAGATAAGGCGATATTGAGCGAAAATCGACCCATCTTTGGTCTATCGCCTTATCCGGCTTGCCCTCGTCCGCCCACTGCGCCTTACGGTACTCCATAAAGGCCGTAGGTATCGGCTTCTTTGTCGCCAAATCGGACACATTCGGATAAATGAAATACCTGCCTATATCCACCGTAAAAAACAAAACAAAGCCCAAGGCCGCATACTTTATGTATTTTCTCAACTCTTCACCCCAAATCTAACCGCTAAAAGTGTAAAATAAAACAAAAATTATACTAGGAACTAAATTGTTACAAGCTATTAATATAACTATGCAATATGGACAGCGAAAACTGTTCGACAAGGTCAACCTCAGACTTGACAAAGGCAAAAGATACGGGCTTATCGGCGCAAACGGCGCCGGAAAATCAACGTTTCTAAAAATCCTATCAGGCGAAATAGAGCAGACCGAGGGCGAAATCTGGATAGAGCCGGGCGCGAAAGTGGGCGTACTAGGCCAAAACCAGTTCGCATTCGAGGACTTTACGCTCTTTGACGCGGTACTTTGGGGCAACAAAAGACTGTTTGAGGCGGTAAAAGAGAAGGAGAAACTATACGCCGAGGGCGACTTCTCGGACGACAAAGTGAACGAAAGGCTCGGCGAGCTGGAGATGATATGCGCCGAGGAAGACCCGACTTACGAATACGACGTAAATATAGAAAAAATCCTCGAAGAGCTGGGCTTTGACTCGTCTATCCATCAATCCAAGATGAGCGAAATCACCTCAAGCGAAAAATTCAAAATTCTGCTTGCGCAAGTGCTTTTCCCAAAACCTGAGATACTCTTCCTCGATGAGCCGACCAACAACCTCGACATCAAATCGATAGGCTGGCTAGAGGAAAAACTAAAAAGACACGAAGGCACGATGGTGGTCATCTCGCACGATAGACACTTCCTTAACGCCGTCGTCACGCACATACTAGACGTCGACTTTGGCGTCATCAGGGAGTTTACCGGCAACTACGACGACTGGTATATAGCGGCGAACCTCATCCAAAAACAGATGGAGATGGAGAGAGACAAAAAACTGGCCGAAAAGACGCAACTGGAGAACTTCATCAGAAGATTTAGCGCCAACGCCTCAAAGGCGAAACAAGCGACAAGCCGCCAAAAGCAGCTCGACAAAATCGAAATCAACGATATGAAACCCTCCTCCAGAAGAGATCCTAGCATAGTATTTAAGCCAAAAAGAGAGATAGGCAACGACTGTCTAATCGCCGAAAACATCACCTTTGGATATGACGACAAGAATATCATCGACAACTTCACGTTAAGCGTGCTCAAAACCGACAAAATAGCCCTAATCGGCCAAAACGGTATCGGTAAAACCACACTCCTAAAAATCCTAATGGGCGAACTAACCCCAAAAAGTGGAAACGTAAAATGGGGCGCAACAGTGCAAACAGGCTATTTCCCGCAAGATACGACGGACGTAGTACAAGGCGAAGAGACGCTATATGAGTGGCTAAGAGCATATGATAGAAAGGCGGAACTCGGCGAGATAAGAAACTGCCTAGGCAGGATGCTATTCAACGGCGCTGAACAAGAAAAACCGGTCGGAGCCATATCTGGCGGCGAGAAACATAGGGTTATGCTCTCAAAACTGATGCTGGAGGGTCCAAATTTCCTAGTACTGGATGAGCCAAACAACCATCTAGACCTAGAGGCCATCATCGCCCTTGGCGAGGCGCTATACGAATATACAGGCGCCGTTATCTGCGTAACACACGATAGGGAGCTGATAGACGCATTCGCAAACAGAATAATCGAGTTTAAGCCCAACAACGAGATAATCGACTTTAGGGGCTCTTTTGAAGAGTACCTTGAAACTCACGGGGAATAAAAAGGAGGCTAAAATGCTAAAAAAACTTATAGTTGCCGTACTGCTTTTTGCATCGTTCGCTTTCGCCGGGGCATGCTGCAAAGGCCAAGCCGGTCAAGGGATGGGCGGCATGGGAATGGCATGCGACACAAACATGACGGCTCCCGCTTGCAAACTAGGCAAAGAGTGTCCTTGCGGCGTAAACTGCAAATGCGGCAATAGCTGCAAATGCGCAATCTCCAATAAGTCAAAAAGGGTTCAGGCTTGCGCCGCGCCAAAAGGCGGCAATGCATGCCAAATGAATATGGGCGGCTGCATGTCTATGGCTACTCTTCCTAGATTCATGATGGTCGAACTTCAGCCGACAAAAGCGCAAGAGGCCAAATTTGCCGAAATATCAAAAAAATATAGCGCCAAAATGAGCGAAGCGGCTACCGGTTGCCAGATAAAACCTCTAAGCTTCATCAAAGACGGCAAATTCGACAAAGAGGCTTTCGTTGCAAAACACAACGAAGCAACCGCAAATATGGCAAAACTGAAAGCGGATATGTTTGAAGAGGTTTTCGCGGTACTGGACGATAAGCAGAAAAAAGAGCTATCGGATATCGTAAACTTCAAAAAATAATCGACCTACGGAGCTTCCATGCTCCGTACCCTCCCCTTTTTTAACCCTTGTACGAATCAAGCAAAATGGTAAAAGCAGCTCCGTCCTCTTTGTTTTCACAATATATTTTGCCGCCCATATTGTCTTCCACTATCATTTTGCTCATATACAGCCCTATTCCGGTACCTTTGCCCTGCTCTTTCGTTGTAAAATAAGGCTCGAATATCCTGCCTATTATCGCATCCGGAATGCCGCCGCCGTTGTCGGCTATCTTCACGGATATCATATCTTCATCCCTCTCTATATCTATGAATATCACTCCGCCGTTCAAGCCCCTAGACTCTATGATGGCGTCTTTTGAGTTTGAGAGAATGTTCAGGACGACCTGCTTAAACTCGTTTTGGTATCCGAAAACATAGTAGTTAAGACATACCGTATTGGGATTAAAGTACTCCATGTTCTCATAAGAACACTCGGCGCACCTAATCTTGATGTCTACGGCATGCGTCTTAAACTGCGCATAGACGAGCTTAACAGAATCCATAACCGCGGCGAAGAGGTCAAAGGCCGCCTTTTGCTTGTCCGGCTTAAAAAAGTTTCTAAAATCGTCTATCGTCTTGGACATAAAATTGATCTGCTCCATAGACTTGTCGACCATGTTTTGCATATATTCGCCGGTAAGCTCTCCGGCCTTCTGGGCAAAACGCATATCCTGAACGATAATGGCAAGCGCGTTCAAAGGCTGGCGCCACTGATGGGCTATGGAGCCCATCATCTCGCCCATGGCGACCATCTTTCCTTGCTGCGCCATGACGCTTTGCTGTTTTTGGTTTTTTGCGATTTCGACATCTATTCTCTGTTTTAGCGAGGCGTTTAGCTCCTCCAGATCGGTTTTTATCTTCTCTCGCTCATTCATTACTCCGACAATCAACAAAACCGTCACGATAGAAACGGTGGAGTATATCTGAAGAAGCACCAGCGCCTCATAGGCGTCATACCCGGCAAACGGGCCGCTGCCGCGAAGGGTGCCTAGTATCGCGGCGATAGAAAACATATTTACCATCAAAATAGGAATAAGCGGATTAAACCGAAAAACGGCCCAAAGTATAACAGGCAGACTCATATAGGCGATCGGGTAGTTCCTGGTCTGCGCAAAAAACACGACATATGCGACGAACAAAGCCGATACCGTAAGGGCGGAGAGCTCCATAATTTTTACGTCATAGAGGCTTTTATAGTAAAGCTTTATGGCTAGAAACAGCGGAGTTAAGGCGACAAAACCTACCAGATCGCCCAAAAACCATGTATACCAAACATCCCACAAGGTAACCTGTAGAGGAATAGAACCCCATATGACTAGCGAAGCAACGCCGTTCGTAGCCGTTATAAATGAGCCGACCAGCACGGCCAGGAAGAAAGCTACGATGTTTTCGACCGACGACAGATAGTTCTTTTCGCATCCGAACCTGCATAGTATATACATACAAAAAAGAGGGCCTACGGTGTTTCCGATAGCTATATGCAGGGATGTATAAAAATCCACTATCGAGTAGTTTATAGCCAAGGCGCCGAGGAATATACCGATACTCACACGCTTGCCGAATATCATCAGGGCGGCGAGCGCGACCCCCGTCGGAGGCCATACCGCAAATACGTTCCCGCCTTCGGTCAAAGACAGCGTTGAAACGCTCTTGGCGCTCAAAAAATACATGAAGGCTACCGCGAGATTGAGCATCGGGGTCTTTATGGCTATTAAGTTATTAAACCGCATCAAAAAGCTTTTTTGCTTATTAAAACACAAAAAGCCTTTCGCGACACCTAAGAAAGCCTGTTTTTATAATCCTCGTAGCCAAAATTTTTGACGACTTCCAAAATACCGCCTTTTCTATACACCGCAAGGCTTGGAAGATTAATACCGTTAAACGTCGTATTTTTGACAAACGTATAGTGGCACTGATCCTCGAATACGACCCTGTCTCCGATTTTTAGAGGTGTCTCGAAACTATAGTCGCCGATGATATCTCCGGATAGGCAGGTGTTTCCGCCGAGACGATACGTGTATGGTTTTTCGCCAGGCTCCCCTGCCCCGCGTACCGCCGCACGGTAAGGCATAGCAAGGGTATCCGGCATGTGCGCCTCCGCGGACGTATCCAGCACCGCTATGTCCATGCCGTTATGTATCACGTCGAGCACCCTGGCAACAAGAGGCCCCGTCTGCCAGCCCACCGCTTCGCCAGGCTCCAGATAGACCTCGAGATGCGGATACCTGGCTTTGAAAGCCTTTAGTACCGCTATTAGCCTATCGACATCATAGTCTGCGCGCGTAATATGGTGTCCGCCGCCGAAATTCACCCATTTCATCCGTCCCAAAAACTCGCCGAACTTCTCCTCGAAAGCCTCAAGCACAGATTCCAAAGCGTCTACGTTTTGCTCGCAAAGAGCGTGAAAGTGCAACCCCTCTATGCCGTCCAATTTGTCCGCCTCGAAATTTGTCCTCGTAACCCCAAAACGGCTAAACGGCGCACAGGGGTTGTAAAGCTCTACCGGAGCCGTGGAGCGTTCCGGATTTACGCGAAAGCCGCATGATATTTTGGGATTTGCGGCAAAAACTTGCTCTTTAAACCTCTCCCACTGCCCAAACGAATTGAAAACAAGATGGTTTGAGATTTGGGCTATACGCTCTATCTCCTCTTCCTTGTAAGCCGGAGAGTACGTATGCACTTCTAGGCCAAGCTCCTCCCTTGCAAGTATAGCCTCATGTAGTCCGCTGGCGCATGCGCCTTTTAGATACCGTTTTACGAGAGGGAAAGTAGACCACATGGCAAAACCCTTGAGGGCAAGCAGTATCTTCACATCCGCCTCGTCCATAACGCGTTTTAACAGCTTTAGATTTTTTTCGAGCAACTCCTCTTCGCACACATAGCACGGAGTCGGTACTTTTTCTATATAGCTCATTATCTATTCGCCTCTCGGATTTTTTGGCGCAATTTTAGCCAAACACCGTTAAGAGTGTGTGACAAAGAGGCAAAATTGTATAATTAAGTAAAAATAGTAGACGAGGGACTAATGGGAAGAGCGTTTGAATACCGCAAAGCGGCGAAATTGAAAAGATGGGGAAATATGTCCAGGATATTTCCAAAACTTGGACGCGCCATAACGGTGGCAGCCAAAGAAGGCGTGCCCGATCCGGCGATGAACGCCAAACTAAGAGCCGCGATAGCCAACGCAAAAGCGGAGGGGATGCCAAAAGACAATATAGACGCCGCGATCAAAAGAGCAAGCGGAAGAGACGCCGTAGACTATACGGAGATAGTATACGACGGCAAAGGGCCACACGGCACGCTGTTTATGATCGAGTGCGCAACGGATAATCCGACAAGGACGATAGCGAACATCAGAGCCATATTTACCAAAGCCGGCGGGCAGATAGTCCCTAGCGGCTCGCTTGATTTCATGTTCTCCAGAAAAAGCGTATTTGAATTCGACAAACCGGCCGGAGTAGATCTCGAAGAGCTGGAACTGAGCCTTATAGACGCTGGACTGGAAGAGATGAATGTTGACGAAGACACGGTGTACGTGTACGGCGATTACACTAATTTCGGCTCGCTATCGGCGGCGTTGGAAGAACTAAAGATAGAAGTAAAAAAATCGGCCCTTGAAAGGGTGCCTACATCGCCAATCGAAGTAACGGACGAGCAGATGGCCGACATAGAAAAGATAATAGAAAAAATCGAAGACGACGACGACGTACAAGCAGTATTTACAAATCTAGCCTAAGCCGCTTTTTGCGGCATTAGGCCGCAAAACTACATCTCTTTAACGACCCAAGGAAGACCGTATTCGTTTAAGGCGGCCATAAACGGATCCGGATCGAACTGTTCCATATTCCATACTCCGGCCCTTCTCCACTCGCCTTTGGCAACCATCATACCGCCTATAAACGCCGGTACGCCTGTCGTGTAGCTGACCGCCTGTGAGTTCACCTCGGCGTAGCACGCCTCGTGGTCACAGACGTTGTATATATATATCTTTCTGATTTTGCCGTCTTTGACGCCCTCAATGAAGCATCCTATATTCGTCTTACCCTTCGTGCGCCCGGCAAGGCTGGCAGGATCAGGTAGAAGCGTTTTTAGAAACTGGATAGGGATGATTTTTTGGCCGTTGTGCTCAACCTCGTCTATCCTTAACATTCCTACGTTCTCAAGGCATTTCATATGCGTCAGGTAGCTTTGGCCGAACGTCATAAAAAATCTGATTCTCTTTAGCCCTTTGATGTTTTGAACGAGACTCTCCAGCTCTTCATGGTAAAGGAGATAGCTGTCTTTTGGTCCAACCTCCGGGTAGTCCCAAACCTGCATGATTTCCATCGGGGCAGTCTCTATCCATTTGCCGTCTTCCCAGTATCTGCCTTTTGAGCTTACCTCCCTTAGGTTTATCTCCGGATTGAAGTTCGTCGCAAAAGGATACCCGTGATCGCCTGCGTTGCAGTCTAATATGTCTATATAGTGGATCTCGTCAAAGTAGTGTTTTTGTGCGTATGCGCAAAATACGTTCGTAACGCCCGGATCAAATCCGCTGCCAAGAAGCGCCGTCAGTCCGGCTTCCTTGAATTTGTCCATTTTTTCCCATTGGAGTTTATACTCGAACTTCGCCGTATCCGGATGCTCGTAGTTTGCGGTATCCACATAGTGGACGCCGGCCTTTAGGCACGCCTCCATAATCGTCAAATCCTGATACGGCAAAGCCACGTTTATTACGACTTCCGGCTTGTATTTCGCGATTAGAGCCGCTGTTTCGTCTATATTGTCGGCATCCACCCTGTCTATTTCAAGATCATAGCCCTTATTTCTTATTTGCGCCTGTATCTTCTCGCATTTATCTATCGAGCGACTGGCAAGACAAACGAAACTGAAAATATCGGGATTCATGGCGCACTTATGGGCTACCACGCCGCCTACGCCGCCAGCGCCTATTATCAAAACTCTAGACATTAAACTCTCCAAAAAAATTTGCGTGATTTTACTGTAAATTAGTTACGAATTCGTTATGCCGGTTTGAAATTTGAACGGCTCCGGCAAAATTCGCTCAGAAAGCACTCGGTGTCGCATAGCGGATTTTTGGCTTTACAGATATATCGTCCAAAGAGAACCATCGCCTGATGAAGCGTGGCAAGCTCGGTTACGTAGGCCTTCGATAGATCCTCTTCCGTTTTTACGGCTGTTTTGGCGCTAGAGAGTCCAAGTCTGTGCGCGGTACGGAATACATGCGTATCTACCGCCATATAGTTTTTTTGCAAAAACTCTATCATGAATACGTGCGCCGTTTTCTGCCCCACTCCGGCCAGACTTTTGAGCGCGTTTTCGTCGTGCGGTATCTTCCCTCCGAAATTCGAAACGACGCTTTGGGACATCGCGAGCAGATTTTTCGCTTTATTGTTAAAGTAGCTGCACGACTTTATAAGAGAGGCTATCTCGTCCACGCTGGAAGCCGCCATCGCCTCGACCGTCGGAAGAACCCTGAATAGCTCTTTTGTGATGATATTCACCCTTTTGTCAGTACACTGTGCGGAGAGTATGATGGCAACCAAGAGCTCATAGTCGCTCGTAAACTCCAATTCCGTTTTTGCGCTCCCGTATCTAGCCAAAAATCTATTTTTTATTTCACTAATCTCTTTTTTTGAAGGCTTTTTCATGATATTTTCGTGACCTTTTTTAAAAATATTTTGCGTATTCCAGAAAAAACATAAAAAACACTTTAAAAACGCATTTTTTTATGGTATAATACACACTTAATTTTTAACTTGTTTTAAGGTTCTTTAACATCAGTTTTGCCGCAAAAGGCAAAAAATAAATCTTCAGAGGTAAAAGGAGATGACTAACAGCGGTATAAAAAATACACTAAAAAATATGCTTTTCCAGAGATACCAAAAGCTGCTTCTTTCATATGAAGAGGTACAAAAAGAGGTGCTCGACAATCCTAGACTTGTAGTATCCAGCTCGGTAGTGCCGAATACCTGGCTTATAGACGACGTGGTATCATATCTATGCATACCGTATGAAATGAGCAGAAACAAAAACACTACCCAAAAAGAGAAAAAACAACTCGTTATCAAAGAAGTCGACAAAGCGCTTCAAAAATATTGGAATAAGACTTACAACTCAAGCAACAGCTCGGTCGCCTGTCAATAAGGCGGCCAAAACCCCCATAATAGCACTAATTCCGCATAAAAATAAAAAATCCATTAATTTTTCTTAATTTTTTCATTTTTTTGACATATGTCAATATTTTGACTTCCGATTTGGGTTAAACTCCTTGCGTAATCCAAAAAAGGAGTATAAAAATGGATGCCTCAAGAAGAGAGTTTCTGAAGAAGAGTGCAGCAACGGCGGCGATGAGCGCGGTCGGTATGGCCATAAGCGCCGAAGACGCAAACGCAGCCAAAGGCGCCGAGCAAGGCTGGAGGTGGGATAAGGCCGCCTGTAGATTTTGCGGCACCGGATGCGGCGTCATGGTCGCCACTAAAGACGACAAAATCATAGCCGTAAAAGGCGACCCTGCCGCTCCTGTAAACAGGGGTCTAAACTGCATCAAGGGTTATTTCCTCGCAAAAATAATGTATGGCGCGGATAGGCTGACGGATCCGCTTCTGAGGGTAAACTCAAAAGGCGAGTTCGACAAAAGAGGCCAATTCAAGCCTGTCAGCTGGCAAAAAGCATTTGACGTAATGGCCGAGAAGTTCAAAGAGACTTACGCCAAAAACGGTCCTACAAGCGTCGGCGTATTCGGCTCAGGCCAATATACTATACAAGAAGGATACGCCGCCCTTAAACTAATGAAGGCGGGTTTCAGGACGAACAATCTGGATCCAAACGCCAGGCACTGTATGGCCTCCGCGGTTGCGGGCTTCATGCAGACTTTCGGTATCGACGAGCCTGCGGGATGCTATGACGATATTGAGCTAACCGACACGGTAGTAACATGGGGCGCCAATATGTCCGAGATGCACCCTATTCTATGGTCAAGGGTTTCGGATAGAAAACTGACGAACAAAGACAGGGTAAAAGTAGTAAACCTATCTACATACACCAACAGAACTTCGGATCTTGCGGATATAGAAATAATATTTAGACCGAACTCCGACCTTGCGATTTGGAACTATATCGCTCGCGAAATCGTATACAACAACCCAAATGCGATAGATTGGAAATTTGT
This sequence comes from uncultured Helicobacter sp., assembly GCA_964568395.1. Classification (GTDB taxonomy): domain Bacteria; phylum Campylobacterota; class Campylobacteria; order Campylobacterales; family UBA6016; genus UBA6016. Next base: position 76,791 of record CAZMPN010000006.1, read on the forward strand.
CAACGACAACTGCATATTCACGACAAGCTGGGTAGATACGGGGTATGGCATGAGAAACAATCCCAATCATCCTAAGTTCTCCGCGGCGGAAAAGGATACGGTAGCAAAAGAGGTATCAAAAGTCGTCAGCGAACTTGAAGGACCTGCGCTCGAGCCGTTCGGCTACAAAGCAGGCCAAAACATGCAGATGAAACACAACGGCAATGCGGGCGAAAACTGGGCTATCACGTTTGAAGAGTTCAAAAAAGGCCTTGCTCCGTATACGCTTGACTATGTAGCGAACGTGGCAAAAGGCAATCCGGACGAAGATATCAATGAATTCAAGAAAAAACTGCAAGCGCTCGCCGCGCTATATATAGAAAAAGATAGGAAAGTAGTATCTTTCTGGACTATGGGCATGAACCAGCACACCAGGGGAACCTGGGTAAACAGCCAATCATACATGGTTCATATGCTTCTAGGCAAACAAGCGAAACCTGGCAGCGGCGCATTCTCCCTAACGGGGCAGCCATCCGCATGCGGTACGGCAAGGGAAGTAGGTACGTTCTCGCATAGACTTCCCGCCGATATGGTCGTCATGAATCCTAAGCACAGGGAGCACTCCGAACATATCTGGAAAGTTCCTGCGGGCACGATAAACCCGGTAATGGGAAGCCACTTCGTGCAGATCATGAGAGATATCGAAGACGGCAAAATCAAATGGGCATGGGTGCAAGTCAACAACCCTTGGCAAGATACGGCAAACGCAAACCACTGGATTAAGGCCGCAAGAGAGATGGACAACTTCATCGTCTGCTCGGATGCATATCCGGGTATATCGGCGAAAGTCGCGGACCTTATCCTTCCGTCGGCTATGATATACGAAAAGTGGGGCGGATACGGTAACGCCGAGAGACGTACCCAACAGTGGAGGCAACAAGTAACTCCGGTGGGGCAAGCTATGGGCGACCTATGGCAGATTACCGAATTTGCGAAAAGGTTTACGCTGGCAGAAACATGGAAAGAGTGGAAGCTTCCAAACGGCACGGTACTCCCAGACGTACTGGGCGAGGCTCAAAAGATGGGCTACAAACCGACGGATACGCTGTTTGACGTGCTATTTGCCAACAAGGAAGCCAGAAGCTTCAAATGGCCGGATCCAATCGGCAAAGGCTATGGAAACACGGAGGCCGAGGGCGACAAGAGGAACGTAATCGGCTCCGACGGCAAACCGTTCAAAGGATACGGCTTCTTTATCCAAAAATATATTTGGGAAGACTACAGAAAATTCGGCCTCGGACACGGACACGACCTTGCCGACTTTGATACGTACCATAGAGTCAGAGGTCTTAAATGGCCCGTCGTCGACGGCAAAGAGACCCAATGGAGATTTAACGCCAAATATGACCCGTATGCCAAAAAAACCGGCAGGGAGTTTGCGTTCTACGGCGAATTCGGCAAGGTAATCCCTAGCGGTACGCTGGCGGGTCCTACCGCCGGAACAAAAGTGGAGCTCAAGAACAAAGCGAAAATATTCGTGCATCCGTATATGGATCCGCCTGAAACCCCGTCAAAAGAGTATCCTCTATGGCTATGCACCGGAAGGGTTCTCGAGCATTGGCATTCGGGCACGATGACCATGAGGGTTCCGGAGCTTTACCGCGCGGTGCCTGAAGCGCTATGCTATATGCACCCGGAAACGGCAAAAGAAAAAGGCGTCAAAGACGGAGAGCTCGTATGGGTGGAATCCAGAAGAGGCAAAGTCAAAGCGAGGGTCGACACGAGAGGTAGGAATAGACCTCCTAGAAATCTCGTATACGTACCTTGGTTCGACGAAAAAGTATATATAAACAAAGTATGTCTTGATGCGACTTGCCCGATATCAAAACAAACGGACTTCAAAAAATGCGCCGTCAAGGTCTATAAAGCGTAAAGAGCAATATCATGAGTAACGAAAAAGAGAGCAAGCCACCCCTAAGCGAAAGGCGCAAGTTCATCATTCAAACCCTGCAAGGGGTTGGGCTTGCCGCGCTAGGAGCGGTAACTTGGAGCGCATACGCCACGCACGCGAAAGCGTCGCCTCTGGCGCTTAGGCCTCCCGGAGCGATAAACGAGAAGGATTTTCTGGCCAAATGTATCAGATGCGGGCTATGTGTGGAAGCTTGTCCGTTTGATACGCTGAAGCTAGCGAAAGCCGGGGAGAACGTCGCGATAGGAACGCCTTATTTTGTCCCAAGAAAAACGCCGTGCTATATGTGCAAGGATATTCCGTGCGTGCCGCCTTGTCCGACGGGGGCTCTTGATAGCTCTCTTGTCAGCAGGGTGGTCGAAAACGGGAAAAAACTTGATATCAATATGTCAAAAATGGGCGTAGCCGTAATAGACTCCGACCAGTGTATAGCTTTCTGGGGAATACAGTGCGACGCATGCTATAGGTCTTGCCCGCTGCTAGGAAGCGCGATTTTTATCGAACACTCCAGAAACGACAGAACAGGCAAGCACGCCTACTTGGTGCCAAGGGTTGCCGGTGATATTTGCACGGGGTGTGGACTGTGCGAAAAAGCCTGCGTAACCGAAAAGGCATCAATACGAGTGCTTCCTATCTCTATCGCAAAAGGAAAAGCCGGTAAGAACTACATAAAAGGCTGGGACGAGGCAGACGAGGCAAGGCTCGGCGAGAAAGACGCCGCAAAAGAAAACGCAACCAAGACACCGCAAAGTTCGCAAAAAGCCGTCGACTATCTAAATAGCGGAGGCCTGTGATGAGGCTTTTAAAGTATAGATTTCTAATCGCTAGAAGGGTTGTGCAACTGACGCTTATAGGCTTGTATGCGGCGGCTAATTGGTGGGGTATAAAAGTCTTGGAGGGGAACCTCGGAAGCTCTAAATTCTTGCAAACGGTTCCGTTGTCGGATCCTTATGCGGTCCTGCAAATGAGCGCCGCCGGCGCCATAGTGGGAGTAAACGCCCTAATCGGAGCCGCAATAATAGCCTTGTTTTACGCCGTAATCGGCGGCAGAGCATTTTGCTCATGGGTATGTCCGGTAAATATCGTAACCGACTCGGCAAACTGGCTAAGGCGCATTCTAAGGTTTGACGAGGCGGAGAGAAAAGTATGGATAAGCCGCAATATCAGATATTGGATTTTGGGGCTCAGTATTCCGCTATCGCTTGGTCTAGGGGTTGCCGCATTCGAACTCATAAGCCCGATAGGCATCCTAAGCAGAGGGCTTATTTTCGGTATAGGATTTGGATTTGCGGTAATCGCGGGAGTATTTTTGTTTGACCTGTTTGCGTTGAAAAACGGCTTTTGCGGCCATATCTGCCCGCTAGGGGGATTTTACTCGCTAATCGGCAGATTTAACATATTCAGGGTCAAACATGATCAACAAAAATGCACGCTATGTATGAAATGCGTCAATATATGCCCGGAGAGGCAAGTGCTTTTTATGATAGGCAAAAAAACGGCCTTCGTAACAAACGGGGAGTGCACAAACTGCGGCAGATGCGTCGAAGTTTGCGATGACGACGCCCTTGATTTTAGACTCAGAGCCTTCACAACAAGAGATAAGGAGTAAGCTATGAAGAAGAGTGTTGCAATTTCTACGACAATATTTGCACTCGGTCTCGCCGCCGTACTAATGGGAGCCAAAGCCGACGCTACGATCAGCGACGACAAGCTCGGTCTTTCAAAAGTCAGCGTAGAGGCGGATACGGGACTAAAGACCGAGGCTTTTTCGTATCAGGGCAAAAATCCCGGCGAGAACAACAAAAGGATACCTAGGGCGTACGACAACGCTCCGCCTATGATACCGCACGACATTTCGGCGTTTGGCGAAATAACGAAAGACAGCAACGCATGCACCGGCTGTCATATGCCGGAAGCCGCGAAGGCCGTCGGCGCCATCCCTGTGCCGAAAACGCACCTTACAAACCTAAGAAAAGGCAAAGGCGAAGACCTAAAAGGCGAACTATGGGGTGGAAGATACAACTGTACCCAGTGCCATGCGCCTCAAGCGGTATTGGATCCTGCCGTAATGAACAAGTTCAAGGGCGCGTTTAGGGCCAAAACAGGCGGCGAATACAAAAGCAACCTTTCCGACACTATCAGGGAAGGCGTCGTAATAGACAACAAAGGTCAACAAGACCTAACACAAGAAGGTATATCATATTGACATGACAAGCAGAAGGGATTTTTTCGGCTCCATTGCCGGACTTGGCAAGCAAAAAAAGAGAGGGGAGCGTTTCTTTCCTTACGCTCCCTTCTTTGACGAGTCGCAAGTCGGCAAATGCGAGCTTTGCGAAAACCCTACCTGTATCGCATCCTGTCCGGAAGAAATAATCAAAAAAAGCGAAAAAGAGCCGCCGATACTTGATTTTTCGAAAAGAGGCTGCACGTTTTGCGAAGAGTGCGCAACTTCGTGTCTACAAACTGTTTTTAATACGTCAAACAGCAAGCGGATAGACGCTATGCTCGAAATAAGCCCAAGCGAATGCCTGGCATGGCACAACACTATCTGCAAAAGCTGTTTTGATCCTTGTCTTGATAGGGCAATAGATTTTTCCGGGCTTTTCTATCCTTCCATAAACCCTGAAAAATGTACGGCCTGCGGTTTTTGCGTCGGAGTGTGTCCGGCGAACGCCATAACGGTCAAAAGGAGTCCAGCATGAGATATACGGCCGCTTTGCTAATTTTTGTATCCACTTTGATCCTTGCTTCGGAGATCAAACCCCAAAAGACGGTCCGTATCGATTCGGCCGCCACGGATATGGTCTTAAGCGGCGCAAACCTATATCTATCTACGGCAAAAGGCGACGTGCTCGAGATAGCGCAAGGCAACAAACCTAAAAAAATATGTTCGCTACCGCACATAATCACCCCGTCCGGCGAAAAAAAGGCGCAAAAAGCGCTTACCGTCGACGCTCTCGCCCAGTTAAAAATAGTTGCGACGGCCGGCGAGGACGGCGCTCTTTATATATGCAAAAACTCCCAGGCAAACAAGAGCGCCTTCCATACGGACTCGGTAATAAAAAAGGTTCTATTCCTATCCGATACGAAGGTATTAATCGGGCTTGTCAGCAGCCAACTGGTTTTATTCGACATTGCGGCGAACAAGGCGGCCTACTCCCTTCAGGTAGGCTCCTCCCCTCTTAGCGACATGGCGGCATCCGAAGACAAAAAAACAGTCGCCATCGTCGGGGAGGCCGGTAATGTATACCTATTTGACGCCGTAAGCGGCAAGATAAAAAAAGTATACAAAAACGTCAATCTGGACAACATCTATAAAGTGGACTACAAAAAAGGCGTATTGCTGACCGCCGGACAAGACAGAAGAGCCACCCTCATGACCGATTACGGCGCCGTAAAAACTAGATTCGACGGGGAGTTTTTGATATACGCCGCAGGACTTAGCCCATCCGCCTCAAGAGCCGCGATAGCGGCTACGGAGCGTAACGACATAGCGGTATACGATACGAATACGAAATCCCTGCTTGCCGTAGCGAAGGGGCATAACGCGACGCTAAACAGAATAGTTTTTTTGAACGAAACCTCTTTTGCCAGCTGTGCCGACGAAGAGAAAATCTTAATTTGGGGGATAAAATGAATATTTCAAGCGTAGTAGTCAAATGCGCGCCTAATTTTCTAAAAGAGGTCGTAGCGTCGCTTGAAAATAGCGGCGTATGCGAAGTATATAACTATGACGAATTGGGGCGTATAGTAGTGATAATAGAAGGCGAGACGACGGAAGACGAGAGCGAAAAACTAAAAACAATATCCGTATTGCCCCACGTTCTTAGCGCGGAGATGGTCTATGCCTACAGCGAGAAAGAGTTTGGAGCCGAAAGCGGAAAATTCGAAAAAGTATCGGATAGCCTAATAGAGATGCTAAATTCGGATATGCCGGCCGAAGAGATCGTATACAAAGGCCATATAAAGGATAAATAATGCTTGGACCGAAATTTGTCGAAGTAGAGGTGCCAAAAGAGGGACTGATAGTATCCCATACCGATTTAAAAGGTATAATAACCTATGCCAACGATACGTTTGCCCAGATTAGCGGATACGACCAAAAAGAGCTGATAGGTAAACCGCACAACATACTAAGACATCCGGATATGCCCTCCTCCCTTTTTAGAAATCTATGGATTAGTGTGCAAGACGGCAGGCTCTGGTCCGGATATGTCAAAAACAAGACGAAAAGCGGAGGTTACTACTGGGTGTATGCGCAGGTATCGCCGCTATACGGCAAAGACGGGGCGCATATAGGCTACAAATCGCTTCGCCAAGCGGTAGACAAGCAAAAGAGAAACGAGCTGGAAGAGTCGTATATAGCCCTCAAAGAGAGGGAAGAGGGAAAGATGAAGCTAAATATATGGGTAGAGAGGTCGTGCCTTTCAAAGCTGCTCGAAGAGTCGCTATATCAGACGCGCGATTTTGAGAAAAGGCTCGAAAACATCCTAAAAGCATACGAGAAAAATGGCGGAATTTGAAAGATTAATTCTCAAAATAGAACCGTTCTCATGGCTTGAAGAACGGGAGCTCGAGCTAATAGCGGCCCAATCCGTCATAAAGCATTTTGGGGAGGGCGAAATCGTCTTTTTTGAAGAGGAAGAGAGTTTGCATTGGTATTTTGTCGCCGAGGGGAAACTAAAGGCGTACAAAACCGACAAAAGCGAACACAATATCTCTCTTTGCTCCCTGGAGGCGGGAATGGCGCTTAACGACATCAGGGCGGTAAAAAGCGGCTACGAGGCCACCATGTTCGCTACGATAGAGAGCATAAGCAAAGGGGCGCTTATAGGCATCAGGGTCGATTCGCTTCCGCTTTTATTCGCACAGATACCGAAGCTGCCGCTAATTTGCCTGCACGGCGCCCTCTCAAGCGTAGAGCGCTATCAGAGGGCCTTTTTTAGCGGTATGATACTTGACGGCACCGGCAAGGTGGCGTTCATGCTGGCAAACGACCTGGGACGTTTCAACGCCATGAAAAAACAGGATATCGCCGCCATGCTCAACATCCAGCCCGAGACGCTCTCCAGGATAATAGGCAAGCTCGCCAGAAAAGGGATAATAGAGCAAGATTCCAACATAAAAGTGCTTGATATGAAAAGCCTGAAAGAGTTTTATGAATAAGATAACGACACAGATAAAAATAATAGGCCTAAGCCTTTCGCTCATAGCCATAGCCCTCATAATGCTGACGCTAAACCTGAACCAAAAGAGCAAGAACGACAGTATAGTCGTAAATATAGCCGGCAAGGAACGGATGCTTACTCAAAAGATGGCAAAGGAGCTGCTGCTAAACAGCGTCAGAAGCGAACACCTCTTCGGAGAGTTTGAAGCCGCAAAAGCCGAGTTCTCGGCGAATTTATCCGACCTTGCGAACGGCAACGAGAAGACGAATATAACGCCGCCGCCGTCAAGCGATATAAAGAACAGGCTTTTGAACATAAAACAAAAAAGCGACCTATTCTTCGCCGTCGCCGAAAAAATCAAAAACGGCGACAATGAAAAAGAGACGATAGACTCTATGTACACGATAAACAACGAACTATTGAAGGCCATAGACGACACGGTGTGGAGCTATACCAGGGAGTTTGAGGCGAAAAGGGAGAGACTGGAGACGCTTCAATACGTCGGCGGGGCGTTAATCTTTATGGCGGTAATGCTAAGTATGTACCTGACCAAAAAGATAGAGGTCAAATTTGACAAATTCCTAAGCGAGACAAAAGAGATAGGCGCGTTAAAGTGCGATGAAGGCGAAGCCCACAAAGACGCCGCAGAAAGCAGCGGAGAGCTTGATCAGGCCAAAAACGAGCTGAAAAGCTTTATGTGCAAAGTGGAAAAAGTGGTCTCGAAAGCCCAAAAGGCGCTAGACGAGTCGCAAAACGCGATAGCTGAGCTTGAGGCTAGCACAAAGACGATAGAGGCAAGACTAAAAGAGGGTGAAATAGACGAGAATACAAAAAAAGAGATGGAGAGCTACATAGACAAAAGCGAGGATCTCACTATAAGCTCGCTTGAAGATATAGCCTGCACAAAAGAGATGCTGAGAAAATTTAGCCAAACGCTAAGCGAAATAGGCAAAAAAATAGAGTAGGCATGGCCTAAAACCCCAAATATCTAATCGGAATTTTTGACTCCACTTTGGATGCGTCAAATATCTTGACGCTATGAGGTAGGTTGCCGAATGTCGGATTTTGCGTCCTCGCCTTCTGCAGCGTATATACGCCCTTATAGCCAAAACCGTAAAGCTCGTCGGCCATTCTGGAGACGGTGGCTTCATCTATATATTCGGGATATACGGTCGTACGAACGGAAAAATCAAAATCAAGCTCCAGCAACCCGCTTATGGTTTTTCTAAATAGATTGTACGCCGCGGCTCCGGTAATTATCTCGAACATCTCTTTTGGGGCTTTGAAATCAAGCGCTATCTTGTCGACAAGCGAGTTTTTTGCAAGCTCTATGGCCATTTTGGGTCTTATGCCGCTGGTGTCGGCCTTTACCGCAAAGCCTAGTTTTTTTAGTTTTTCGCAAAAACCGTCTATGCCGTCATACATACAGCACTCTCCTCCGGATAGCACCACACCGTCGCTCCACCCCCGTCTTTGCGACAAAAACTCGACGGCCTCAGATTCGCTTATACCCCCTTCTCCTGCCGCGATATGGGGGTTGTGGCAATATATGCACCTCAGCGGACACCCGGCGAACCAAACTATGGAGGCCACGACACCCTCATAATCTATAAGCGTATGAGGGGTTATGTCATATATAGGTTTAGAGATCACGTCCATGCTCTCTGAATTTTTTTCGTTCTTTATGTTCGCCTTTTTTGCCTATATTAAAGCTCTCTACCGGCCTATGGTACCCCATCACCCTGGTATATACCATACATTTCGTACGCTTGCTTTCGTACATGGCCAATATCTCGTCTCTACTCATGCGATCATCTCCTTTTGATGGTTTTGGATTATCTCTTCGTCGCAATGCGGGCAGTACTCGTGTTCGCCGCTGATGTAGCCGTGTTTCCGGCAGACCGAAAATAGCGGCGTTACCGTTATATAAGGTAGCCTAAAGTTCTCTATCACCTTTTTGACGAACACCCTGCATCCGTCCGCCGAGCTTATGCGTTCGTTCATATATAGATGCAGCACGGTGCCGCCGGTGTACTTGCACTGCAAATCGTCTTGCATCGTTAGCGCTTCGTATGGATCGTCGGTATAGGAAGCCGGCAGCTGCGTACTGTTGGTGTAGTATATGTGCTCGCCAAACCCCGCCTGGATAATATCCGGGTATCTTTTTTTATCCTCTTTGGCAAACCTGTACGTAGTGCCCTCGGCAGGCGTAGCTTCCAGATTGTATAGGTTTCCGCTCTCCTCCTGAAAACGGGTCAGTCTTTCGCGTATAAAATCAAGCACCCAAGAGGCGAAAACTATCCCTTTTCTCGAGGCTATATCGTACTCGTCATCGGTGAAATTGCGTATCATCTCGTTTATACCGTTGACCCCTATCGTGGAGAAGTGGTTTTTAAAATGCGGCAGATAGCGCTTTGTGTAAGGATATAGTCCGCGATCGAACATCTCCTGTATAAAGGCTCTTTTTTTCTCAAGGGTGGAGTAGGCCAGATCAAGCAGCCTGCCCAGCTCGGTCATAAGCGCCGTCCTATCGCCTTTGTATCTGTATCCCAGCCTTGCCATATTGATCGTTACGACCCCTATGGAGCCGGTCATTTCGGCGCTCCCAAAAAGCCCGTTTCCGCGCCTAAGCAGCTCTCTCAAATCAAGCTGCAGCCTGCAGCACATACTTCGCACATGTCCCGGCTTATAAGCCGCCGGATCCCTCTCCCTTTGTCCGTTCGCGTCTTTTTTATACTGGCTTCCAACGAAGTTTTGAAAATAGCTGGAGCCTATTTTTGCCGTATTCTCGAACAATACGTCCGTATTTGGACCGTGCCAGTCGAAATCCTCCGTGATATTTACGGTTGGAATCGGGAACGTGAACGGCTGCCCGCTCTTATCGCCCTCCGTCATAATCTCATAATATGCGCGGTCTATCATCTGCATTTCCGGCAAAAAGTGCTTATATCTCAAATCTTCGGCCGAGGCGGCGCCTCTTTTAATGGCCTCTTCGTCCAAGTGCGAAAGCCCCTCGAACAGCGGCCTATTGGAATTCATCGGCGACTGCTCGGCCAAATCCTCCGGTACGCTCCAGTCTATGGTAACGTTCGTAAAAGGGGATTGTCCCCATCTGGCTGGCACGTTTAGATTGTAAATAAAGCTTCTTAGCGCTTTTTTTACGTCGTCATATCCCAGTCCATCCTTGAACACATAAGGAGCCAGATAAGTATCGAACGAACTAAACGCCTGAGCTCCCGCCCATTCGCTCTGTAAAATGCCGAGGAAGTTCGCCATCTGTCCGAGCGCCTCCCTAAAGTGTTTAGGAGACCTACTCTCCACCCTTCCGCGCACGCCGTTGAACCCTTCGTTGAGCAGCGCCCTAAGGCTCCATCCGGCGCAATATCCGGTAAGGCAATCCAGATCGTGTATATGGTAGTCGCCGTTTCTGTGGGCATACCCCTCCTCTTTGCTATATACTTTGTCCAGCCAGTAGTTTGCTATCACTTTGCCGGCCAGATTGTTTATAAGCCCGGCATTAGAATAGCCCGTATTTGCGTTTGCGTTTATTCGCCAATCAAATCCACCTATATACTCCTCTACGCTTTGGGTGGAGTCTATGTAGGTCGTATCTTCGTTCAGGCCCAGCACGTGCTCTCTTTGCATTTTATGCGTATGCCTGTAAAGCATAAATGAACGCATCACAGAGAAGTAGCCGAACTCAAAAAGAGTCTTTTCGATAATATCCTGCACGTCCTCGACCGCCAAAACTTCACGTTCGCATATCTTCAAAAGAACATAATCGAATATCGTCTTGTCGTACGGCTGCGCCACGCTTTTGAAAGCTTTTTTGATCGCATCCTCTATTTTAAAAGGAGCGAACTCCGCCCTCTCTCCATCCCTTTTGAGAATTATTTTTGGCATAACAAATCCTTCGCGAGTTTTTATTATAATTTGATTTTTTTATAAAGCAATAAATTTGCATTATAAAATTCAACATAAAAACTTTACGATTAAATCAAAAAAAAGAGATTTAGTCTTTGACGTATATCAAAATTTTTGGATATAAAATGGAGCCAGAAGGCCGGATTAGAGGTAGTAATCCAGCGTATATTCAAGGTCTTGATCGGAGTCTTGCTTATTGTTTTTTAGCCATTTCAAGTAGGACGGATCTTTTTTTGCGATCTCTTCGAAGCTCTCGCCTCTATACTTCCCAAACCTCATAGTAGTAAGCAGTACGGGCGTATTCGTAAGCTCTATAAGCTTTTTATAGTCGCCGGATATGTCTATTAGATGGAAAAGCAGTTTTTTTAGTATATAGATGTCAAATAGGGCGTTATGCGGATTCATCATATTTCCAAACTCCGCCTTTAGCCTCGTCGCCTCATCGTCGTTTTCGCTCCTGTAGAGACCGAGCGAATATCTGAGATACTGGAGCGCATGGCTGTCGGAGTCTATCAGATGTTTTGCGCATCTATACGTATCTATAACGAGACCACCCCACTCTATCCCTTCTTTCTTCGCCATATCTATGTCGAATTTGGCGTTATGGGCTATAAGTACGGAGTTGCTTCCGTTTAGCGAAGCTAGCAGCTTGGCGCTGGCCGTATCCGAAAAAGGAGGTTTATCCGCCACCTCCTCTTGCGTTATCCCGTGGACGGCCATCGCGCCGTAACTAATAGGAACCGGCGGCTTGCAGTAGTCTATATGGTAGTCGCAGCCATCTTTTTTTAGTATTCCCAGAGCTATCTGGCATATCCTGTCGCTCTCGCCGCCGCCCGTAGTTTCGGTGTCAAACAGTATAAAAGGCATTATCTGCGTTTAAGAAGTTCGTTTTTGGATAGATAGTTCTCGCAGCCGTCTTTTGCTTTTACGCTGATCCAATCCTCGGTAATGACGAACAGATTGCAATTTGAAGGCTCTTTGAAGTAGGCGCACCCTTCGCATGAGGACTCGTTCTTTTTGAATGCTCCAAAAATTTTTGAAAACTTTTGAAAAATCAGCTCCATCAAATCCCTTTCATTTAAGTTTTGGAATTTTACCCTAAAAGTTTTTAGCGGTAAAAAATTCACCGTTTAATGAAAAGCATTAAAAATTTAATATTTTTATTAGTTATATTTAAGCAGTTTTAAATAAAATCGATTTACTACTGTGTAAATAGACGGAGTAAGGCGTGAAAGTTACAAGGCATTATAGGTTTTTTTTGGCATTAACCGCCTTTGTGGCAAGCGCGGCGTTGCTTGTAGTCTATTTTTTCTACGCGACGCATAAACATACAAACGCCGTAAGTGAGGCGCAGCTCTTACTTTATGTTTTTTATCTCTCGCTCATAATGCTTTTTCTGAGCGTAGCTTTTATCTTTTTTACCGTCTTCATAACCAAAAAATACCTACTTTCGGAATTCAAAGAGAGCTCCAAGCTAAGGCATAGGTTTCAGAGCATGGCCGAGAGCATAGGCGAAGGCGTTTTGGCGCTAGATACAGACGGGATTATTATCTTCTCCAACAAGGCCTCCTCGGAAATACTCGGATACTCCAAAGACGAAATGCAAGGCGTCAATGCGCACGAACTAATACACTATGAGACAAGGGACGGCAAGTTCGTACCGAAAGAGGAGTGCTACGTACTAAAAAGCCTTGCCGAAAACGGCTCATGCGCCTCCGAGGACGACGTTTACATCAGAAAAGACAAGACGAAGATAGACGTCAAGACCGTAGCCACCCCGCTTATCGTCAATGGGAAAAACGAGGGAGCCATACTGGTATTTTCCGATATCACCGAGAAAAAACGGACTATGAAGAAACTGATGCTCACCGATACGATAGTCAAAAACATCAGGGAAGGCGTTTTGGTTACCGACAAAAACTCGAATATCATCTTCGCGAACTCGTATTTTGAAACAATAACTGGGTATAGCGCCTCAAGCGTGCTAGGCAAAAAACCGAGCATACTAAAATCGGGGCTGCATGACGATAAGTTCTACAGGGATATGTGGCTAAGGTTAACCCTAAACGGATGCTGGCAGGGTGAAATATGGAATAGGCGCAAAGACGGCAAAGCGTATGCGGAATGGCTGAATATCTCGGTGGTCGAAGACAAAGACGAAATAGGCACGAAATACTACGTCGCCATATTCAGCGACATAACCGAAAGGAAAATACTTGAAGAGGAGCTCTCGAAGGAGAGGGAGGTTTTAAGGCAGCAGGCGACGATGGACGCGTTGACAAAACTATACAATAGGCAAAAATTTCAAGAGCTGCTAGAGATAGAGTTCGATAGAAAAAACAGATTCTCAACGGTATTTTCCATCATAATACTAGATATAGACAACTTCAAAACCATAAACGACGCTTACGGCCATCTTGTAGGGGATATGGTGCTAAAGGAGCTCGGCGAACTACTTGTGAACAGTATACGCAAGATAGATATGGCATGTAGATGGGGAGGCGAAGAGTTTTTGATAATTACGCCGCAGACGGACCTCAAAGGCGCAGCCGCACTAGCCGAAAACCTACGCGATATGATCGCAAACAATATATTTACCGGAGTCGGCAGGATAACATGCAGTTTCGGAGTAGCCACGATAGGGGAAGACGACGACGGGGATAGCTTGTTAAAAAGAGCGGACGACGCCCTTTACATATCCAAAAGGGAGGGCAAGAATAAGGTTACCCTACTCTAGTCCTTTTAGCCTTCTTACTTCCGCCGCGATGTCTTTTTGTCTCATAAAATGCTCTCCCACAAGGAAGGCGTCAACTCCGATAGAGCTTAAATGCCTTACCGTCTCGAAGCTGTCTATCCCGCTCTCGGCGACTATTATTTTTCCGTTTGGAATAAGCGGAATAAGCTTTTCGGATAGAGTCATATCCATCTCGAACGTCTCCAGGTTCCTATGGTTGATCCCTATTATGGAAGCTCCGGCAAACATCGCCTTTTTAAGGTCGTCCTTGTCGTGCACCTCCACGAGCACGTCAAGTCCAAGGTTTAGCGCATACTCGTATAGCTTTTTTAGTTCCGCCGACGAAAGGGCTTTCGCTATGAGCAGGATGAAATCCGCGCCGTACACCAAAGCCTCCAGTATCTGATATTCGTCTATTATAAAGTCCTTTCTCAGGAGCGGCATAGGCACATAGCGCCTTATCTGCGGCAGATACTCCAGGTTTCCTTTAAAAAAGTGCGGTTCGGTAAGCACGGAGAGCGCATCGGCGAAGCCGGCCTCATACTCTTTTGCTATCAGCACCGGATCGAAATCTTCCCTTATTACGCCCTTGGAAGGGCTGGCCTTTTTAACTTCCGCGATGATTCTATACTTATTGTCTTCCGTCCTGGCTAGCGCCCTTTTGACGTCTCTTGGAGCATAAGGGTTGTACGCCAAGCTTCTGCCCAGCCACTCCTCGCCAAACTCCTTTTTTCTTTTCTCCAAATCCTCTTTGGTCTGCTTTATTATCTTATCTAGTATCATTTTTGTCCTTGAAGGCATTTTTTTATAGCTTCCGCATGCGCGGCTACGGTTTTGTCGTCTTTTAGCTCCGGGAGTATTTTCTTAATTATCTCGCTTGCTTCGGCGCATTTTTTTTGTTTGTAATAGCCCCACGCCAACGAATCGAGATAGAAAACGGACGTAGGGTCTTTTACGAGAGCCCTTTTGACTAGTTCCACGCCCCTTTTGACGTCAATATCGTAATCTATCAGCAGATAGCCGAGATAGTTATCGTAAACGTCGTTTTGGAGCTGATTGGTTACGAGAGTAAGATTTTTAACGCTCTCTTTTATCAGCCAAAGCGGCTTTTTATCGGGATAGCTTTCGAACTTATATATTGTCGCTTGCGCCAGATAGTTTGCGTCCTTTGTTTTCTCATAGAGCTTCATCGCCGTTATGGAGGCGTTTTTGTTATCTTTCTTATATTTATACGCCTCGAACAGCAACGCTTCGTCTTTTTTGCTTTTTTTGAGGAACACTATCAACCCGTCTACATCCGAGCCGGCCACGCTAAGCTCTATTATCTTTTTGATATAGCGCTCGTCTTTGGTCTTAAAATATAGCTTTTTATACATCTCTAGCGCGCCGCGCTGGTCGTTTTGCTCTATGTATGCGTTTGCAAGCCTTTCGCATAGGTATTTTGAGCAGTTAAACATCCTAATGTGCGTCTCCAAAAACCTCGTCGCCTCACCGGCCTTATTCTCCATAAAGAGTATCGTGGCTATCCTATCCGCCGATATATCGTCGGCTTTTATCGCATACGAGGTTCTGAAGTATTTTTGCGCCGATTTATAATCCCCGAGCACGTACGCTATGCTTCCGGCGGTATCGTAATCCTCTTTTTGCTTGGTTTTTTGGGCTATCGTCTCCGCGATATCGAATGCGCTCTTATACTCTTTTTGCTGGATATAGTTTGCCGCAAGCATCTTTTTCGCGTCGGTATCCTCCGGATTTTCGGCAATCGCGGACAGCAGCACGTTCTTCGCGTTATCGTATTGGCCTAGCACGGAGTATATTTTTACAAGCTCCAACAGGTATTGCTTCTTCTTTGTCTTTTGATACAAAATAGACAGATAAGACGACGCTCTCTCATAGTCCCTATCGTCTATCGCATCTATTGCCGACATGAACATGGCGGCCTCGTTTGGCGCGCTCATATCCGTTTTATTGTCTAGCGTTTTCAGGGTGAGCACATTGCTGTCTTGGGCCACCTGCGCCATGGCTATCTCAGGCCTTTCTACATCCTTGACGGCGCATCCGGCGAAAAAAACAAACGACGCTGCGGCTACTATAGAGCTATTAATGCGGGACATTCTTTTAAAGCCTCTTGTGTATTGTTTTTATAATAATCCCAAAAAGGGAAACTCCGGCACTGGGCAGGCCTTGCTTCGTATATGGAGCAGTTTTTGGCTTTCTCGTCGAAAAATATACAGGCGTGCCCGCCGTTATACTCTTTCTCCATTATGCTAAGCCTGCCTTTTGCGGTAAAGAGATACTTCTTGGCAAAACTATCTATATCCATAAGCAAAAAAGAGGCCGCTTTTTTGGCCTCTTCCTCGCTTATCCATATATATCCGCTCTCTCCCGTGCAGCATCTGCCGCCGCACTCTTCGCAAAAACCGTGTCTAAAGCCGAAATTATACCCAACTTTGGTCTCTAATTGGTCCAAAACAAAAACCTCCCTCAAATATCGGCGCTATCGCAGGCAGCCCTCTCGAAAATACCCTTCGCCTCCGCCGTATAACGGTCTCCATCCATTACGATAAGCGGCGGCATGATTTCAAGATGCGCGCGGCTGGAATTTTTTATCCTGAACATCGCAAGCTTCGCCGCTTTGTCTGCTTTGGCGTGCACAAACCTTACGTGCGTCAATGCGGCGCCTTTTAGTTTCGCGCTCTCGTTAAAAACGGCCTGGAGCTCTCTCGCGTCATAGCAAAAGAGTAGCTCCCCGTTTGGCTTTAATAGCTTCTTCGACTTTTGCAAAAACATATCCAGAGGCAGCTCGTCGGCGTATCTGGAAGCCAACAGGGAATCGTTCCCGCTCTTTTGTACGCGCGACGGATAAAAAGGAGGGTTTGACACGACATAGTCAAAACCGCTTCCTGAAAACCCCAGGAAATCTATATGTTCCACGACAACGTCAAGCCCGTTTGCGGCGGCGTTATCCACGCAGAGTTTCGCCATCCTCTCTTGCTTTTCAACGATGGTAAGCTCAATATCACGCTCTCTTTTTAGCAAGAGGCCTAGCACTCCGGAGCCTCCGCCAACTTCCAGCGTTTTGCCTTTCTTGACGAAGCGAAGGGCGAAATCCCACAAAAACATCGTATCTGACGTGTATCTAAAGCCGTCTTTGTATTGTGATATTCTCATAGGCTTATCTGGTAGAGCTTCTTGCGCTCCGACGAGCTGGCGACGCCGAGGGCCATCCTGTATTTGGTTATTGTCCTTCTTTCAAGCTTTACAGAAAACTTATCCTCCACATACTTTAACGCGGCTTCGTCGGATAGCGGCTTTTTGCGGCTCTCGTTTGCAAACAGCTCCTTTAGGTACTCCTTGATGGCTGCGGCCGAAGTATCTTCGCTGATAGCCGTAGAAAAGAAGCTTTTTATCGGCCATATCCCCCTGTTTGAGGCCAGATATTTATTGGCTATCGCTCTTGAGATGGTAGAGACGTTAAGTCCGAGCTCGTCCGCTATGTTTTGCAGCTTCATAGGACGGATGGAACCGCCCTTGAAGTAGTCGTACTGGAACTCGACGACCATCATACCGAGCTTATAAAGCGTAGCCTTCCGCATATTTAGCGCGTCTATCAGATCTTTCGCCTCTTTGATTTTTGGGCGCACGAACTCGTCTTTTTCTAGGTTATCCATGGCCTCTATAATGATTTCCGGATAGTAGGCGTCGTTTATCTTCACCTCCAGCTTTTCGCCGTCGTCGTATACGAATATATCGGGGATAACCTCGCCGGAGCTCTCCAGATACTCTATCGCCGGAGGGTTTTTTAGTTTTTTTATGGCGTTCATGGCTTCTTTGAAGCACGGATGCTTGACGTAATCGGAATACGAGTCCAGATGCTTTACAACGCTAACCGCAACCTCGTATACGTCATCGTCGAGTCCCGCGTCTTCCAGTTGAAACAGATAGCTCTCTATGAAGTCGACAGCTCCGATGCCCGGCGGAGTA
>CAZMPN010000007.1:0-86905 GCA_964568395.1 uncultured Helicobacter sp.
AAACCAAAAATACAATGAAGCGAAAACCGCCTCTTTGCAAAACGTAGCCGTATTCGTGGCCGATAGAAACATCAGCATGGATAGCCAGATAAAAGAGGGCGATATCAGACAGATAAACATGCCAAAAGGCGCCGTAACGTTCAGACCTCTCACAAAGCAAGAGATCGTCGGCAAATACGCCAAGACGCCCATATACTACAACGAACCCATCATAGAGGATAAGCTCGCCGCCAAGATACAAGCCGTGATGGATACCAATTTGACGGCCGTAAGCGATAGATTCAATATACGTTTCATGTTGTTTCAAAATCCCAACTTCAACCTGAAAAAAGGCGACAAGATAGACATAGTCGGCGTATACAAAGAGAGTAAGGACAATATGACCAACGACTATAAAATAGTCTATACGGCTAGAAGCGTCAAGGTGCTGGACTTCCTAAGAAGCGGTATCAGCCAGGAAAAACCGGTATCAAAAAGCGAAGGCCAAAAAGACAAAAATACGCCCCAATACGTCTTTGCGGAGGAGTTGGTGCTAGATATGAACGGCGCCGAAATATCCAGAACGCTTGAGATACTAAACAAAAACAATATGATATGGATGGTTCTATCGGGCGAAAACAGAAACGACGAAGCGCTAAAAAAGATAGAGTCGATAGTCGGTCAAAACGTCAGGCCCAAAGCAAGTATCTCGATAGCGTCGCCTAAAAAAAGTTCGGAATCCGGTTCGGATGCGCCTATGGTAGTGTATGAGTCGAGCTCCGCGAAGGCGGCGGATAAAAGATGAAACGCAGAGGCTTTATAGACCAGTTCCTGGTGTTTATGATTATATTCGTAGCGTTTGTTTCGCTGCTCTTTCTCATAATAGGCTACTCCAATATATCGAGGCTCCAAAACAATATAGACACGATGGCGAACATAGTGGCCAGAATGTTCTCTACGGGCAAGACGGCAAGCGACGTGATAAGCAGGATAAATTCGGTCAAGCTGGGATATTTCGCTACGGCTACGACGGGCGACATGAACATAAGCTGCTCGGGCTCCACGAACAAAATAGTCGTAACGATCTCCTCCAGTTACGACCCGCCGATGCTTGGAGTCTTTAATATAAGCAACACCTCCTCCGCTTACAACGAACAAAACAGCAGCGACTGTAACGTATCGATATATTTGCGTCATTGACAAAAAGGAAAACGAGATGAAAAAATTTTTACTGCTATGTTTTTTTGCCATCCTCTCCTTTGGGGCGGACAGGGCCATCGAGATACCTAAGATGAGTTTTGCCGCGCTCTCGATGGAGGACGTGGTCAAAAAAGTAAAGGTATCGGACTCCGCGAAAATCAAGGTGGAGGTGCAAAAAAGTACAGCCAGCGGACTCTACGACGAGCTTGAGATATTCGCCAAGGAGTACGGCAAGGCCGAGATGCTGGTAACGCTTAAAAACGGTAAGAAAAAAAGGATAGAGATAAACGTCGTAAAAGACTTGGAACCTATCAAGAACTCTATCGCCAAAACCTCAAAAGAGGCAAGGATATACCACAAAGACGACAAAGTCGTGCTTGATGGCGTATTCGAGAGCGATAAGGACAAGCAGACCCTACTCTCTTTGCTGGCGGCTAACGACATCAATACGACAAAAGACGTGGTGGATGTCAGTAAGATCAAAAAGCCGCCCGTTATGGTGAGGGCTAGGCTCTATGTAGTCGAGCTTACAAACAGGGTAGGGCACGAGTATCAAAACGGGCTTTTGGTCTCAGCCGTCTCGTCAAAGCAAAGAACGCTCAATACAAATCCAAACCCAAACCCTCTGCCCGCCATATCAAACGTATTCGACCAATCGGTAACGCTTAGCGGCGGGCTTACTACGATAGCCGGGATACTCGGACCGTATTTCAATCTTGAAGCCACGCTCTCTTTTTTGAAGACGAACAGCCTTGCGAAGATACTTGACGAGACTACGATATCGGTACTGGAAAACAAAGAGGGCAAATTCCACGCCGGCGGCACCATATACGTAACGACGCAGAGCATATCCTCATCCGGCGTCGCCAATACGAGCCTGATCCCGATAAACTACGGGATACTTCTGGGCCTGAAGGCGAATACGATAATGGACGGCGGCTTTGTGAACATGACGATACATACGGAGTCGAGCAAGCTAGATCAGACCAATAAGGTAAACGGAATTCCGGGAACCACGACAAAACAGATAGACACCAACGTCATAGCAAAGAACAACAGCGTCATAGTGCTTGGCGGGATGATAAACTCAGAGGATTCGAACGCTATCAAGAAGATACCTCTTCTGGGCGATATTCCGGTGCTCGGAACGCTCTTTAGAAGCGAATCTTTTGTGCAGGGCCAAAGCGAGCTTGCATTCTTCATAGTGCCTGAGATCATAGACGCGTCAGAGAAAAACGATATCGGATTTATGAAGGATTCCGTAAAAGAGAAAGAGGAGTTCGAGAAAAAAGCGGTAGATGACAAGATATCAAAAAAGTGAGAGGGTTAAAAACCCTCTTCCCGATTATTGCGCAGGCGGTGTAGTTGTACCGGTACCAGTACCCGCAGTTGTGCTTGTCGTTATTTGGTTTACCTGATTTGTTGTAGCCGTCTCTATAGTTGATTTTTGGTTGTCCAAAAAGATTTTTATACCAGCTACCGCCACTACGCCCACAAGTACCAGCATAAGAGCCACTACGACACCACTGATGCCCGCTTGCGATTTGATTTTTTTGAGAAACTTGTTCATAAGAATACTCCTTTTTTTGGTTTTCGAACCCATCATATACCTTATAAAATTAGCTTTTCCTTAAAAAAAATTATAAGTAAAAAAAATTTTACTAAAAAGGGGTAATTTTGTCCTTTTTAGTGTCTTCCGTACGGCGCGTGCTCTATCGCGAACTTCAGATGGGGTAGTTTTGTCGGGAGCTTTAGTATCCTGTTTATCATAATGGCGAGATACAGTCTGCTTCTCCAAGACGACGTCGGCCAGTTGAAATGCACGGTAAACTCCCTCTCCGGATACCACTCCTCCAGCGACCTCAACAGCTCCTCTATCTTCACGTCTATCGTCAGATATGACGCAAGCGGCAAAAGGAAGTGGTTTCTTGCCATTTTATCGGGCGCCGGGAGCCGCCCTAGCCCGAAGGTGACGAATACGCAGTCGTCGCTTCTGCTTCTTGGCGGCTCGAAAGGGCGCAAAAATACGATATGTACTTTTTTGCTTTTTATCTTGTCGACTTCCGAGATGACGTCGAATTTCGTATTAAACGCTTCGCTGCCCTCGTCTTTTTTCTCTTTGACGTAGTCTTTGAGCGTAAGTCCCAAAAAGAGCATAAAGATGGATGTGAGCGCCCAGAATACCGCTCCGGTCTGCTTGTGGGCTATCAGATATACGAAAACGGACAAAAACACTGCAAGCAAGGCCAGGTTTTTTAAAAAGCTGCTTTTGTACTCTTTGATATGCGAGAAACCCTGCGTAAACCTGAACACCAAAAGGGCGGCTAGATTTATAACGAACGTGGCTACGAGCCCTATGGCGTACATATCGGCGACGGTGGCTTGCGAACCCCCGGTCATAAGTATTACGACGGAGAAAAAGAGCGCCATGAAGATGATGAGCCTGTATTTCGCCCCGTGTCTATTTTTGATGAGCGGTCTTCTTAGTCCAAATCTCTCCGACATCGTTGATATCAGCTCCACCCCGGCGATGGTAGCCGTATTTACCGCAAAGACGAGCGCCGTAAACGCCGCTACCGCTATAAAAAACGACAATAGCGGGCCGCCCACCGCGTCGGCAAATACCGGCAATAGGTTTGCGTCCGCCCCGAGCGGGTCTTTGACGGTCGAGAGGGCTAGGATAGAGAGCGTCGGAGTGACGACCCCTATGAAGATTATCAGGAATATATACGCGTTTTTTATCGTTTTCCAGCTCTCCGTCAGCTTGCTGGTTTGAAGTACCGACTCGATACCGGAATATGCGAGGATGGTCGAGCCTATACCGATTATTATCAGGTTGTACGAGTTTAGAAGCGAGCCGTTTGCCAGTTTGTCGGACGTGTGGGCTAGCGACGAGACGGCAAGCGATATTTCGTTCGCGCCGAGATTGTAAAAACCGAGAAATATCGTAACACCCAACACGTAGCAGATGAAGGCGAAGAGGTAGAAGGTAACCTTCGAATTCTCTTTGATCCCAAGGATGTTTAGCACGGCGATGGCCCAGACGATGCCTATTTCAAGGCCTAGTTTTACGATGCCCGGAACAGCTATGAGCCCTTCCAGGTTTTCTATGGCCGAGATGGCCGAGATGGCCGCCGTGTTTACGTAGTCTACCAGTATGGAGGCCGCGGCTATCAGAGATACGCTCCTGCCGAATACCATATATGAAAAGGAGTATACCCCGCCGCCTTTGTAGCCGAATTTCTCCATGATCCTCGCTATCTCCGTCATGGAGAACGCGAAAGCCGCGACCATGATGGCCGTGAGCGGCATAAACAAGAACGTGTCGTATCCGACAAAACGGAAGCTCTCCGCGGGGGCGTAGAATACGGAGGTTATGACGTCCATAACCACTATCACGCCGACGCCCAAAAATCCAAGGTAGAGGACGCCGTTTTTGTGGTAGTAGATGTTTGTCTTTTGTTCGGCCAGTTTTTTTAAAAACAGCGTAACGACCAATAAAGCGCCTATTGTTATGAGGAGCCTATTGACGTCCAGCGCCATTTTCTAATATGCCTTTAATTCGTTATATAGGCTGTCGCGCTCTATTGGAACGAAACCGGCGTCTTTGATATACGCCACAAGGGTTTCTTTCGAGACTCCGCTTTTGCTTTTTGCGCCCGCTTTTGAGATGATAGACTCCGTCTGTATGGTGCCGTCGAGGTCGTCCGCCCCGAACTCGGCCGCTACGAGCGCCAGGTTTAGGCTTGCGGCCACCCAGTATGCCTTGATGTGCGGCACGTTATCCAAAATCATCCTGCTTATCGCTATGGTCTTTAGTATCTCGTGGCCGCTTACCGGATGCGCTACGTTTAGGAAGTTGTTTTCGACGTTGTAGACGAGCGGAATGAATGCGTTAAAGCCGCCCGTCTTTTCTTGCAGCTCTTTGATTCTCAGGATGTGGTCTATCCTGTGCGCCCTGCTTTCCACGTGCCCAAAAAGCATAGTGGCGTTGGATTTTTTGCCCATTTTATGCCAAAGCTCGTGGATCTTAAGCCAGTTCTCGCTGCTTACCTTACCTTTTGCGATGTAAGCCCTGGTCTTTTCGTCGAATATCTCCGCCCCGCCTCCGGGCATCGAGTCTACGCCGCTTTTCGCCATCTCTTCCAGCACCGCCTCATACGGCATATTCTCAAGCTCGCTTAAAAAGTTCACCTCCGCCGCCGTCATCGCTTTTACGTGCAGATGTGGATATGCGCTTTTGATTGCGCCGAATAGCTCGCGGTAGTAGGAGAGCCCCATTTTAGGGTTGTGCGCGCCTACGATATGCACCTCGGTAATCTCGTCCGCCTGGTGCGACAAGTCGGAGAGTATCTCGTCTATGCCGAGCTCGTACGGATTTGGGTTTTTTCTGCTGGCCGAGAACGCGCAAAATTTGCATACGTCCTTGCAGATGTTTGTCGGGTTGATATGTTTGTTGGAGTTGAAAAACAGCTTGTCGCCGTGCATCGAGCGTCTTATTTTGTCGGCCGATGCGCCAAGTTCCAGGACGTTTTGCTCGTATAGTTTCGTCATATTTTCTAGCATGGGATATTTTCTTTATCTATTAATCTTTTTATCTCTTCGCATCTAAAGCCGGCCTTTAGCCTGTCCTCTACGTTTACGAACTCTTTTGGCTTTGTGGAGTTTGGCAGTACGCTTTCTACTATTTCAAAGTAGCGGCTTCTCTCCACCCCCTCTTTTTCGCATGCGTAGTAAAACCACTTCGTTCCCTTTTTGACGTGGTCTATCTCGTCTCTTAGTATGATCCCGAGAGCGTCCAATATCTCTTTGGCCGTCTCGTCTTTTAGCCTCTCTATCTTCGCCGCCATCTTCTTGTTGGCGTCCAGCCCTCCGGCCTCCAAAAATCTAGGAATAGCGGCCATCCGTTTGATGAGCGTTTCGCTTTTGCGGCACGCTTCAAATAGGGAGGGATGCACCGTAAAATCGCCGTATTTTGCCCCGACTTTGTTTAAAAGCCGCTCCAGCATCAAAAAGTGCTCGCACTCCTCCGCCGCGACTTCGAGCCAATCAAAATAGAACTCTTTTGGCAGGCCGCGAAACGAGTAGCATGCGTCAAGCCCCAAATCTATCGCGCTATATTCGATGTGCGCTATGGCGTGCAAAAAGACAGCCTTGCCTTCGTCGGTATCCAGTTTTCGCCTGCGTCTTACCTCGCTCGGTCTGGCTATCTCGCAAAGAGCCGAATACGAAGGCTTTTGCTGTACGTTGACGACGCCGTCCCCGGCAAAATCGTCGAACTCTCCGGCTTTGAACCTCTCAAAAAGCGCCAACGTCTTTTCGGTCTTGATTTTTGGTTCGCTCTCTTCCAGCGCATCCCAGACAAGCCCGAAAAAATCGCCGGCCATCTATTGCCTCGCCGCCAGTTCGATAAGCGCCGCCACGGTCGTATCGAACGGTATCTGTTCGTTTTTGTCTTGTCTTAGGAAGTTTTCTATGCTCTCTTTTTTTTCTATCGCTTCGTCTATCTCGGAGTCGCTTCCTTTTTGGTAGGCTCCTATCCTGATAAGCACTTCGTTTTCCTTGAGCGTGGCGTATAGTCTACGAAATTTAAACGCAGCGCTCCTGTGTTCTTTCGTAACGATGTCGTTCATTAGCCTGGATGCGGAGTTTAGGATATTTATAGGCGGATAGATGCCGAAGTCGGTGAGGCTTCTATCTAACACGAAGTGGCCGTCTAGTATCGAGCGCGACTGGTCGGCTATCGGGTCGCTCATATCGTCCCCTTCGACAAGCACGGTAAAAAACGCCGTAATGGAACCCTTGCCCTCCTCTTTTCCGGCTCTCTCCATCAGCTGCGGAAGCAGCGATAGAGTGGACGGCGGATACCCTTTCGTGGTAGGGGGCTCGCCAAGAGCCAGCCCTATTTCGCGCTGCGCCATCGCAAAACGGGTCACGGAATCCATCATAAACAAGACGTCAAGACCCTGCTCTTTGAAGTATTCGGCTACGCTCATAGCCGCAAAGGCTCCGTATTTTCTCATAAGCGCGGAGTCATCGGACGTAGCCACGACTATTACGGTATTCGTTAGGTCTCCGCCGAGATTTTTTTCGATAAATTCGGGCACCTCTCTGCCCCTCTCCCCGATTAGCGCTACGACTTTTATCTGCGCGCTGCACCCTTCGACTATCATGCCCATCAGCGTCGATTTGCCTACCCCTGAGCCGGCGAATATGCCTAGCTTTTGGCCTTTCCCGCACGTAAGAAGCCCGTCTATCGTCTTTACGCCGACCGAGAACACCTCGTCTATAAGCCCTCTTTTCATCGCCGCTACCGGGGGTCGGATGACGCTCATCAGCTCGTTTAGCTCTATCTCGCCTTTGCCGTCTATAGGTCGCATGAGAGGGTTTACCACCCGTCCGAGGAGTCCTTCGCCGACAGGGATTTTTAGCCCCGTCTCGGAGGCGTAGACGCGGTCTCCTATCTTGAAGCCTTCAACGAAACCGAAAGGCGAAATGCTGAATTTCGTCTCGTCGAGCGCCGTTACCATGCCGAGGCTCTCCATGCTGTCTTCGACGGACGCTATTTTGACGATATCGCCTACGCTCGGCCTCAGCCCTACCGCTTCGAAGTTTGTGGCGTTGACTTTTGTTATGACGGCGAAAGCCGGAGAGAGGTTGATCTTTTCCAGCTTCGATTTTAGCGAGCTAAGAGGCATTAAAACCTATTGCCCTGTGGCGTATTGATGATGGAGTAGAACTCCTCCCTCGTCTTCGCGTCTTTCAAAAACAGTCCCCTAAGCGCGGAAGTCGTCGTGGAGGCGTGCATCTTCTCTACGCCTCTCATCTCCATGCACATATGCCTTGCCGAGATTACGACGCCCACCCCTTTTGGATTTATTGCGTCCATTAGGGCGTCCGCTATCTGTTCGGTCAGCTTTTCTTGTATTTGCAGACGTCTCGCGAATATGTCTACGACCCTCGGTATCTTGGAGAGCCCGACCACTTTGCCGTTTGGTATGTATGCTACGTGCACGCGTCCGAAAAACGGCAACATATGGTGTTCGCACATCGAATAAAACTCTATGTCGCGCACTACGACCATCTCCGAGCTGCCGCTCTCGAAAAGCGCGTCGTTTAGCGCCTCTTTCGGGTTTTTCTCGTATCCGCCGAATATGTACTCATACGCTTTTGCTACCCTGTGCGGAGTTTTGACAAGCCCCTCCCTCTCCGGATCCTCGCCTATGAGGGCCAAGACCTCGGTTATCAGCCCTTCCATTTTTTCTTTCTTGTGACTCAAAAATATCCTTTGCTAATCGTTGCCGAAATTTTAAGCTCTATAATCTTTATTTTTATGTAAATATAGCACAAATATGGGGCGTTTTGAAAGCCGTAACAATAAAGTAATTTTTGATAAAATCAGCCTATTTTTAACAAAAAATTTTAACCCCAAGGAAATATATGAAGTTATCTTGCGAGAAAAAAAATAGCGCAAACGGAAAAATAGAAGTTAAAGTCTCTAAGGATATTTTAGATGCGAAAGCAAAAAAAATAGCTGCGAATATCGCTAGAAACGTTAAAGTGGACGGCTTTAGAAAAGGTAAAGTGCCCGCTAACGTAGTGGAAAAAAGATACGGCGAAAAAATACAAGAAGACGCTAGGCAGGAAGTTATCAACGACGCGCTAAAAGAAGGTCTTAAAGAGCTTAAGGTAGACGCGAAAGACATGGTTGGCCAACCGCTTGTTACCAGGTTTGAAGAAAAAGACGGCGGCATTGAGGCCGAAATCAGCTTCTCTATGAGACCTGAAATCGCTTTCGACAAAATAGAGGAGCTAATCCCTGATTTCAAAGATGTAGAAATCGCGGAAAAAGAGCTTATGGAAAGAATAGAAAACATGGCGAAAGCTATGGCTCCGCTTGAGACTTACGAAGGTAAGAGAATGTGCAAAAAAGGCGACTTCCTTACGGTGGATTTCGTAGGTACGGTTGACGGCGTAGAGTTCCCTGGCGGCAAAGCCGACGATATGGTAGTCGAGCTTGGCGGCGGTAGATTCCTTCCTGATTTCGAGAAAAACCTTGAAAAAATGAAAATCGGCGACGAAAAAGAGTTCGATCTTACTTTCCCTGAAGACTACGGCAATAAAGAGCTTGCCGGCAAAACCGCGCTGTTCAAGGTAAAACTGAAAGGCATCCAGGTAAAACCTGAAATTACGGTTGACGAAGAGCTTGCGAAAAAAATGATGCCTGAAGACCCTGAAGCTACTCTTGAAAAACTAAAAAACATCATAGAGGAGCAGCTAAAAAGCGAAAAAACTACAAAGCTGTTCACGGACGAGCTGAAGCCGCAACTAATCGAAGCGCTTGTGGGCAAATACAACTTCGACCTTCCTGATATGATAGTAGAACAAGAGATGGATCTAATGTTCAGAGGCAAAGTCGGCACCATGAGCGAAGAAGAGGTAATGGCTCTTAAGGACGCCGAGGATAAAGTAAAAGCCATGAGAGAAGAGATGAGAGCCGAAGCCGAAAAAAGCGTAAAAGCGACTTTCCTTATCGACGAGCTTGCTAGAAAAGAGGGTATCGCCGTAAACGACAACGAGCTTGTTCAGGCTATATTCTATGAAGCGATGGGTATGGGCGCCGAGCCTAAAGCTATGCTTGAGTACTATCAAAAACAAGGTCTTCTGCCGGCAATCAAGATGGCTATGATAGAAGACAAGCTTTTGACGCATCTACTAAACAAAAAAAAGGCGGATAAATAAAAATGAGTTACGTACCGTTTGTTGTTGAGCGAACCGGAAGAGGCGAGCGAAGCTATGATATATACTCTAGACTTTTGAAGGATAGGATTATATTTCTCTCAGGTGAAATCAACGATGCGGTCGCAAGTACCGTTGTCGCGCAGCTTCTATTTTTGGAGGCCGAGGCTCCGGATAAGGATATTTTCCTATATATCAACTCGCCGGGCGGCGTAGTCACGAGCGGATTTAGTATATTCGATACGATGCAGTATATCAGACCGGACGTATGTACTATCTGCATAGGCCAGGCTGCTTCCATGGGCGCCTTTTTGCTCTCAAGCGGCACAAAGGGTAAAAGATATGCGCTCCCGCACTCTAGAATCATGATACATCAGCCTCTTGGCGGCGCACAAGGACAAGCGACCGACATCGCTATCCAGGCAAAAGAGATCCTGAGAATGAAAGATGAGTTAAATTCCATTTTGGCTGCGCAAACTGGCCAAAAACTTGATAAAATAGTTGCAGATACGGAAAGAGACTTTTTTATGGGCGCCGCTGAAGCCAAAGAATACGGCCTTATAGACAAAGTCCTAGAAAAAAGCTTTAAATAAAGGCTAAAAATTGCTTATTCAAAAAGCCGGTATAAAACCAAATCCACAAAGCTCCGGTCTAGGCGGAGGACACGGCGGAGGGCTTCAAAAGCCTACCCCTGTAAAAACCGGCGGTAGCGCCCTTGAGCAATTCGCTGCGGAGATACTCGCAAAGCTTGAAGAGGAGGGGCTTCCCCCGATTCCTAGCTACTATGAGCTCTACTTCGAGACGATGCTACAAGACAAGCCTTTTGATTTTAGAAAAGAGGTGGCGGAGCAGCTAAGCTCGCAAGATACGGGCGGGGACGAGAAGAGAGCCGTGCTTGAAACAAAGCTCAAAGAAGGCTTTACTTCCATCAAAGACATTCTCCAAAACGTATCGGTGCTATACAAGCAGATACTATCCGTCATAGACACGACCAAAAAGAGGTCGCAGGAAGCCAAAGGCATCAATAACCCGGCGGCCGTGCTAAACTTCGCCACGACGCTCTCCTCCGACGCCGAGATGCTTGCGAACTTCCTCTCGAAACAAGCTACCGTTTTTAAGGATCTCTACCAAAAAAGCGCGAATATCGTAAAAGAGGTGGAGACGGAGAGTATATTTGACGCCAGATACGGTATATATAACAAGCGTTATCTGAGCAACCAGATAGACCAAGAACAAAAAATGATCGGCAAATACGGGCATAGCAGCACGCTTTTGCTTGCTTGTCTATCGACGCACGTCGTGGATGACATCGGAAGTGAGAAAGGGGTATCGCTCGTCAATAAGACGATGGCGAAACTGTTTATGAAGACATCAAGAAGAAGCGACGTCGTCGCATATTTTGGACAGGGTATTTTTGCGCTTCTTCTTAAGCATACCGATCCCAAAAACGCTATCAGGACTTCCGAGAGGCTCTATGATATGATGGGTTCCACAAACTTCTTTTTGGGCGACAAGGAGATAGAACTCAAGATCTGCTGCGGGATAGTCGGACTAAGTAAAGACAGAAGCGTAGACGAGACAATAGAGTCGGCCCTTACGGCTTTGAGAACGTGCGACGAAAAAGCGGACGGTCCTTACGCAATCGGGGAATAGTTGTTGAGACGAGAAATCCTTACCTATCCGGACAAGAGACTCAAGCAGGTTTCAAAAGACGTAGAGCTATTTAACGAGTCTCTTCACGAGCTGCTTGACGATATGTACGATACGATGATAGAGAGCGGCGGCATAGGTCTGGCCGCTATACAAGTAGGTGCCGCCGTAAACGCCCTTATCATAGAGCTGTGTGACGAAGACGGCAACAAAATATCGGAGCTCATAGAGGCCATAAACCCGAAAATCATAAAAAAAGAGGGCGAGACGAAACATAAAGAGGGGTGTCTGTCGGTACCGGATTTTTATGAAGAGGTCACCAGATTTGAGAAGATTACGGTGGCGTTCCAGGATAGATTCGGGCAGGAAAAGACACTGGATGCCGACGGACTGCTGTCTATAGCCTTTCAGCATGAGATAGACCATCTAAACGGCAGGCTGTTTTTTGAGAGGCTCTCTATACTAAAGCGCAAAAAATTCGAAAAAGAGTATAGAGCTCCGGTAAAAACATCTAAAAAATGACAGTGCTGGCCTCTGCTACCCTAGAGGGCGTAAAGGCGAGGCTGGTTCAAGTTGAGTGCTCCCTTATAAAAGGGCTTCCGTCATTTACGATCGTAGGCCTTGGGGACTCTTCCATACAGGAGTCGAAGGAGCGTGTAAAATCGGCATTGGCCAAAAACTCCGTTACAATTCCTCCATACAAACTAATAGTAAATCTAAGTCCCGCGGATCTAAAGAAATCAGGTTCTGTTTTTGATTTTCCGATAGCCCTCTCCATTATGTCGGAAGTGCTAAAGAAGAAAATAACGCTAAAAGATGCCGTATTTTTAGGCGAACTCGGGCTGGACGGGACCCTAAAGCACTCAAACCAGATATTTCCTCTGGCCCTTAGTCTTGCAAAAGACGGTATCGCGAAGAGTTTCGTGGTTCCGAAAGAGAGTGCGGCGTATGTCTCAAAAATATCGTCCGCAACCGTATATGCGGCTTCCAATCTGGAGGAGGCGTTTTGGCTTTCCACCTCTGAAAACCCTCCCGTATTTCAAGACTGTTCGACCAATAACTCCGAATCCATAGAGATAGACGGCGTCAAATATCTATATAGCGAATTGTTTGAACTGGATTTTGCCGACGTAAGAGGACAAAATATCGCAAAAAAGGCTGCGGCGATCGCCGCAGCGGGCATGCACAATATACTGCTTGAGGGTTCTCCTGGGTGCGGCAAGAGCATGATAATGAAGAGGCTTAGATATATCCTCCCTCCCGCAAGCGCCGAAGAGGTGCTTAAGTTTGCGATGCTGGACTTCCTTGACGGCAAAGAGGCCACATTTGGCCCCACAAGACCGTTCCGCTCCCCGCATAACAACGCTACGCGTTCGGCGCTTCTCGGAGGCGGCTCCAAAGAGGGGCAGATCGGCGAGATAGCTTTAGCCGCCGGCGGCGTGCTTTGGCTTGACGAGCTTACGCACTTTGATAAAGCGTCCTTGAGGGATTAAGGGAGCCGCTGGAAAACTACCGTATTTTAATATCGAGAGTAAATTCAAAAGTTGAATACGAAGCCGACTTTTTGCTTGCCGGCTCGATGAACCCTTGTCCATGTGGAAATCTGCTTTCAAAAAGCAAAGAGTGCAGATGCAAGGAGAATGAAATCGTAAAATATAAAAATAGATTGTCGGAGCCTTTTTTGGACCGTGTGGATCTATTTGTGCAGATGGAGGAGTACGACAAGGATGCGAAAGCCGACATCGATTCGAAGGCTATTTTCGAAAAGGTGCTAAAGGCGTTTCGTATGCAAAAAAGAAGAGGTCAGGGCGTATTTAACGCAAGACTAAACGAAAAAGAGCTAAAA
The DNA here is from genome assembly GCA_964568395.1 of uncultured Helicobacter sp. Lineage (GTDB taxonomy): Bacteria > Campylobacterota > Campylobacteria > Campylobacterales > UBA6016 > UBA6016. The sequence goes on from CAZMPN010000007.1 coordinate 13,415, forward strand.
GGGATAGAGGTTTCAAGCGATGCGCTTAGCGTTTTGGAGCAAGGAGTCGTTAGGTTTGGTTTGTCGGAGAGAGGCAGAACCAAGGCGCTCAAAGTCGCCAGGACGATAGCCGACATGGAAGAATCAAACGCGGTCGAGAAGAGCCATGTTCTGGAGGCTCTCTCTTACAGGAAGAGGGTCTAGCCGTTTAGCTTTGATATTTTGGCTTGAAGCCTTAGCCACTCTTTATGTTCCATCAAAGGAAAGCCGCTATAGGTCTTGCCGCCCTCGATGGATTTTGTGACGCCGCCTCTGGCGGCGATAGTAGCGAAGGCTCCGATGGACAGGTGTCCGGCCGTTGCGCTTTGCCCGCCCATTACGACGTTGCGTCCTAGCGTGCTTGATCCGGCTATGCCGGTTTGGCTGACTATGATCGAGTATTCGCCTATTTCGCAGTTGTGGCCTATCTGGACCAGGTTGTCTATCTTGGCTCCTTTTTTGATCCTTGTAATACCGAAAACAGCTCTGTCTATCGTCGTATTGGCGCCTATTTCCACGTCGTCCTCGACCACTACTATGCCGTTTTGGTATATTTTGACGTGCTCTCCTGTTTTCGTATGCGCAAAACCGAATCCGTCCGAACCTACGACGCAACCGGCGTGTATGATGCAGTTGTTTCCGACTACGCAATCCCTGTATACGACGCTATTTGGGTAGAGTATCGTATTGTCGCCTACGGCGGCGTAGTCGCCGACATACGCGCCGCTCATGACGATTGAGTTCGCCCCGATTTTTGCGCCTTTGCCTATGTATGCGTTTGGCATGATTTGCGCACTATCGCTTATGTATTCCGGGGCTCCGGCTTCAAAAACCGGTTTTGCGAAAAGTTTCGTCACATATGCCAGCTTCAGATACGGCTCCGGCGTAATAAGGGCTATCGTTCCTTTCGGGAGCAAGGCGGCGTTCGCCTCGGAGAGTATGACTGCCGCCGCTTTTGTATTTTGCAGTTCCGCGGCATATTTTGGGTTATCCAAAAAAGTAAGCTCGGTGCCGCTTGCGTCTTTTAGGGTGTTTATTGCGGTTATCTCGGCGTCGCCAGATATCTCTACGCCTATGTACGCCGCTATCTCTGAGAGTTTCATCTGATTCCTTTGGCTTCTTTATAGAGTTCCATCGCTATCGGCAGATAAGCCCTCATATCCTCTATCCTGCTTTGGCTCGACGGGTGCGTGGATAGAAATTCGGGCGTTTTCGATCCCCCCGTCTTTGCCATCTTCTCCCATAGTTTGACCGCCGCGCTAGGGTCGTATCCGGCTCTCGCCATGAGCTCCAGCCCCATTCTATCCGCCTCCCTCTCATGCTCCCTGCTGTACGGAAGAGTGATGGCTAGCTGTCCGGCGAGCGCCGCCGCGCTCATCGCTATGCCGTTGTTTTTTGATACTGCCCCGGCGATCGATAGGCCTATGTTTTGCGCATACGCCTGGCTCATTCTCTCTCTGGAGTGCTCTCTTAGGGCGTGCGCTATCTCGTGCCCCATAACAGCCGCTATTTCATCATCGGTTATAGTCACTTTCGCCAGTATTCCTGTGTAGAACATTATTTTGCCTTTTCCGGCGCAATAGGCGTTTATGTCGTCCGATTTCATGACGTTGACTTCCCAAGGCCAGCTAGGCGCGTCTTCCCTGAAAGTTTTGGTGTGAGGTATTAGTTTGGCGGCTATCGCCCTTAGCCTTGCGGTCTGTTTCTTATCCGGGTTTAGAGTATTGTTTTTGTCGGCATTTTTGACCTCTTGCAGATAAAAAGAGTTGCCTCCGCCAAAAGCCTGCTCGCTGGATACGAGCATAAACTGGCTTCTGTTTACGCCGACAGCCCCGCCTTTCGTGGTCGTGGCACATCCCGTGAATAAAAAAGATAAGACCGCCAGCAGCAGCCACGCCGTTTTTCTCATCTGTGCCACCTCTTATTCGAAAGTTATTTTTCTATAGCGACGATGCCGCCTCTTACTATCTCTTTCGGGGAGAATTTTTTTACGGCTTTCAAAAAGCCTTCTATTCTTTTTGGTTCGTCGGATACCATTAGTATGACGTTATCCTCGTCGGCGTCTACGATTTTGCCGTTATATGATGACGCCAGCGCTTCCACGTCGGCTAGCGAGAGGGAAACCGGCAGTTTTACCAATACCATCTCCCTCTCAACCATCTCTTGATGCTCAATGACCTTGTATGTGGAGATTAGCTTGTGCAGCTGTTTTACTATCTGCTCCAGCACTTTTTTGTTGCCGCTAGTCTCTATCGTAACTCTTGATAGGTTGCTCCCCGGCATCGGCGCTACCGTCAGCGTCTCTATATTGTATCCGCGTCCCGCAAAAAGCCCGGCTATTCTGGCCAGTACGCCGTGTTCGTTTACTACTTCTACGGATATTATTCTTCTCTCTATCATTTTCAGTCCTTAAACTCTAGAAGCATATTGTACAGCGTGCCGCCGGTAGGAACCATCGGAAGGACGTTTTCTAGCCTATCTATGACTACGTCTATAAGTACAGGTACTTTTAGCGTTACCGCCTCTTTTAGCGCCGCCTCGAACGCTTCGTAGCTCTCGACTCTGTACCCTTTTGCGCCGTATGCGTCGGCCAGCTTTACGAAGTCCGGCTGCATGGCCAGATCTACCGCCGAGTATCTTTTTTCATAGAAGAACGTCTGCCACTGTCTTACCATACCGAGATAGTTGTTGTTTAGTATTACGTTGATGACGTTTAGGCCGTGCTCGGTAGCCGTCATCATCTCCTGGATATTCATCTGTATGGAGCCGTCCCCGGTGATGTTTACGACCACTTTTTCAGGGCAGGCCATCTTCGCGCCCATAGCCGCAGGAAAACCAAATCCCATAGTGCCAAGGCCGCCGCTCGTTACCCATTGTCTAGGCTCGTTAAACGGGAAGAACTGCGCAGCCCACATCTGGTGCTGTCCGACATCCGTCGCCACTATCGTATCTTTCGGGAGCAGTTCGCCCATTTTTTTGATGATCGTCTGCGGTTTTAGCGCTTTGCCGTCCTCTTTGTATGTTTTGTCAAGCGGATGAAGCTCGTCAAATCTCTGGATCAGCTCCCTCCAATGTTTTAGCTTCTCTTTGTCGAAGCCCTCCTTTTTGATCTGTTCGATCAGCTCTTTTAGGACTACCTTGAGATCGCCGACTATAGGATAGTGCGCGTTTACTAATTTTGAAATCGAGCTAGGGTCTACGTCTACGTGGATTACCTGCGCATTTTTCGCAAATTCGCTAAGTTTCCCGGTAACCCTGTCGTCAAATCTGGCGCCGAGAGAGATGATAAGATCGGCTTCGCTCATTCCCATATTTGCGGCGTAGGTACCGTGCATACCGAGCATTCCTATCAGCTGCTCGTCTTTCGAGCTCATCGCGCCTCTTGCCATTAGCGTCTCGACGCACGGTATTCCTGTCAGGCTTGCCAGCTCCCTAAGCTCTTTTACCGCGTCCGCCAGAATTATGCCTCCGCCTATATAAAGCATAGGTCTGGACGCTTCCTTGATAACCTCGAGCGCTTTTTGTATCTGTTTAGGGTTTCCTTTTTGTACCGGCTTGTAGGTCTGCATAGAAAAATGCTCTTTTCTATACCACTCGCCGACGGTGGCCGTAATGTCTTTGGGTATGTCTATATGCACAGGACCCGGTCTGCCGCTTCTGGCTATATAAAACGCCTCTTGCAGGATATGCGGCAGCTCCTCTATGCTCTTAACCAGGTAGTTGTGTTTCGTACACGGCCTTGAGATGCCTACCGCGTCGATTTCTTGGAACGCGTCGGTGCCTATAAGCGAAATCGGAACCTGTCCGCTGATGATGACCATCGGAATGGAGTCCGTATACGCCGTCGCTATTCCGGTAACGGCGTTTGTAAATCCCGGGCCGCTCGTCACAAACGCTACGCCGACTTTGCCTGTAGCCCTGGCGTATCCGTCAGCGGCATGCACGGCCGCTTGCTCGTGTCTTGTCAAAATGTGTTTAAAATCGTTTTGTTTACAGATCTCGTCGTAAATGTTCAAAACGGCGCCGCCGGGGTATCCGAATACGGTATCCACGCCCTCGGCTTTCATCGCCTCTATTACCATTTGCGAGCCGTTTAGCTTCAAACTCATGAGCTTATCCTTAGTTTGTTTATCAAAAAATATTTAGTTTTTTACAGACGGAGATGGCTACGCCCTCTCTTAGTCCGTCGTCGAATACTCTGCACTCCCTAAAACCGGAGGCTTCAAAAATCTCTTTAAAAATCAGAATGCCCGCTATTATCAAATCTTCCCTGCCGACGCCCACCAGCTTCGACCTCTCGTCTATGCTGATCTTCAGAAGTTTCGTAAACACTTTGTCCACGTCGTCCATGCCTATCACTGCGCCGTTTATCTTCGCTCCGTCATAGCTTTCGTAATCCATGCCGGCTTTAAGCGCGGCTATCGTCGTAGGAGTTCCGGCGGTAGCGCAAAACATCTGCGGTTTCAAAAAAGCGTACATCGTATCCTTGATGAACTCTTTTAGCTCGGCGCACTCTTTTTTTATCCCCTTTTCAAGCGCGTCCCTACCCTTGTATTTTTGAGCCATCGCTACGATACCGATGTCGAAGCTCTCCATCGTCAGCTTGTCGCCTTTTTTGAAGATAATCTCCGTAGAGCCTCCGCCTATGTCTACCAGCATGAAGCTGTCAGGGCTCTGCTCGATGTTCCTTAGGGAGTTTTCGACAGCCAGCGAAGTCAGCAAGGCTTCCGTTTCGCCGTCTATTATCTTTGTCTTTATGGCAAATTTGCTCTCCAGTTCGGCCAAAAACTCTTTTGCGTTCTTCGCTTTTCTATATACGGCGGTCGCCGCCGCTACCGTATGGCCGTCGGAGCCTAGTTTTTGTCTCATCTCTTCGAGCGCAGCCGTTATCCTGGCTTTCGCCTCATCGTTTATCACTCCGCTGCCGTGCGTCTTGTCGGCTGCTTTTACTATTTTCTCGAACGTCGCAAGCTTGTTTTTGCTCTCGCAATCGTACTTTACGGCTCTAATCGTATTAGAACCCATATCAATGGCTATCAACTTATAAAATACCTTATATTTTTGTGCGAATTTTAGCAAAAGCTTGTTTATAACCGCACTCTTTGTAGAATTACAAAAAAGTTTGTTTTAAGGGTGGGAATGAAACTCGGCGTTAACATCGACCATATAGCGGTTTTGAGAGAGGCTAGAAAGTGCGGCGATCCGTCCCCGATGGACGCTTTGCTCCCTTCGATGCTGGGAGGTGCGGATCAGATTACCATACATCTGCGGGAAGATAGAAGGCATATCCAAGACGACGACGCCAAAAAGATAGTTAGCCTATCTCGCCTGCCGGTGAACATAGAGTGCGCGGTTGAGCCGTCCATCATAGACATAATATGCGACCTTAGACCGCAAAGGGCGACGCTCGTGCCTGAAAAAAGAGAGGAGGTGACGACGGAGGGCGGACTCGACCTTTATAAAACCGAGGGTGCGCTAAAGGAGGCCACGAAAAGACTAAAGGAGTGCGGGATAGCCGTATCGTACTTCATAGATCCGTGCGAGAATACTACCAGGCTCTCAAAGGAGTACGGCGCCGACATGGTAGAGTTTCACACGGGAAGATACGCAAATCTCTATCTGATGCTCCACTCCAACCTCTCCAGGACGCACCACTCCGTAAAAGAGCTCGATATGGACAGGTCCATTCTGAATAGCGAGATAGAAAAAGAGCTAGGCAGACTGTCGGAGTGTTCCGGGCTGGCTAGATCCATAGGCCTGGACGTAGCGGCTGGACACGGACTAAACTACCAAAACGTGTTTGATATAGCGGCGATAGAGGGGATAGAGGAGCTAAACATCGGACAGTCGATAGTGGCCAGAAGCGTATTCGTCGGTTTTGAAAACGCCGTCAGGGAGATGAAAAGGATTATATCTTGAAACCTAAAATAGCGATAAGCATAGGCGATATCAACGGCGTAGGGCCGGAAATCGCGATAAAGGCGCACGAGAAAATAAAAGAGATTTGCGAGCCCGTGTATTGCGCGCCAAGAGCGCTGATGGACGAAGCGGCTTTGAAGTTCGGCATCGAAGAGCTCGATTTTGACTTTTTGTGCGTAGACTTTGACTTCGAGTGCATTATACGTCCAGGCGAAGTAGCCAAAGATAGCGGGGAACTCTCCTATAAATCTTTCAAACTTGCGGTTAGCTATGCAAAGAGCGGCAGAGCGGACGCCGTCGTGACGCTTCCTATCAATAAAAAAGCGTGGGAGACGGCCGGCGTGCCGTACAAGGGGCATACCGACGCGCTCTCCGATATGTTTGGCCTCGGTGGAATAATGATGTTGGGGTGCGAAGAGATGTTCGTGGCTCTTTATACCGACCATATACCGCTTAGGGATGTGGCCGCAAAAATAAAAAAAGAGCCTATCGCCGATTTTTTGGTAAGGTTTTACAGAGCCGGCGGTTTCGAGAGCGTCGGCGTGCTGGGCTTCAATCCGCATGCAGGGGACGGCGGCGTGCTCGGGGACGAGGACGGCGAGATAGAGGCGGCGATAAAAGAGGCCAATAAGACGATAGGCAAAGAGGTATTCGAGGGGCCATTGGTTCCGGATACGGCGTTTACGCCAAAAAATAGGGAAAAATACAAAACATACGCGGCGATGTATCACGACCAAGGACTGGCTCCGTTAAAAGCTCTTCATTTTGACGAATCCATAAACGTAACTCTTGGATTGCCGATAGTTCGCACCTCCGTAGACCACGGAACGGCGTACGACATAGCGTATAAGCTGGAAGCGAATACGAAAAGCTATGAGAACGCAGTAAAAGAAGCGGTAAGGTTGGCCGCAAAAGACAAAAAAGAAAGCTTTGTGTAAAATTAAAGCAAATTTATAAGGAAGTGAAATGTTGATAGAAGGAAAACTCTCCCTTGACGGAAGCGAGAAGATAGCGATAATCTCGGCTAGATTTAACCATATTATTACCGACAGGCTCGTAGAAGGGGCGAAAGACAGCTACGCAAGACACGGCGGTAAAGATGGCAACCTTGACATCGTGCTGGCTCCCGGCGCGTTTGAGATACCGAGCGTGCTTCAAAAGCTGCTGCTGACAAAAAAATATGACGGCATCTGCTGTGTGGGCGCCGTAATAAGGGGCTCTACGCCGCATTTTGACTATGTATCCGCCGAGACCACGAAAGGCGTCGCCTCTATGGGTCTAAAATATAACACTCCGGTGACGTTCGGCGTTCTTACGACCGACACTATCGAACAGGCGATCGAGAGAGCCGGAAGCAAGGCCGGGAACAAGGGTTTCGAATCCATGACCGGCCTTATAGAGATGATTTCACTATTTAAGAATATCGGTTAATGGCTACACGTAGACAGGTAAGAGAGACCGTAGTATCGCTTCTTTATTCGCTCGATCTGGGTAACGAAGAGGCGGCGAAGCACGCCGATACGATATTTGAAGAGAGAAAGATAAGAAACAAGCAAAGGGAGTTCGGCAAGTCTTTGTTTGACGGTATAGTCAAAAACCTCTCCGAGATAGACGGCAAACTGCAAGCCGTCATGAAAGAGTGGGAGATGGACAGGGTCGGAAGTATAGAAAAGGCGGTGCTTAGGCTCGGCGCCTACGAGATACTTTTCGAAAACGTAGATAAAGCCGTAGCCATCAATGAGGCGGTAGAGCTTGGCAAGCTATTTGGCGCGGAGAATAGCGCGAAGTTCATAAACGGCGTACTGGACGGCCTCAAAAAGGCGAACGCTTGAAAATATGCGTAGCGCTTGACCTTCCTTCAAAAGAGGAAAATCTTGAGCTTTTGGAAAAAATAATGGAGTTCGACGTCTGGATAAAAGTCGGCTTTCGTTCCTATATCAGGGACGGCAAGGCATTTTTGGACGACATAAAGAGGATAAATCCGGAGTTTAAAATCTTTTTGGATTTGAAGCTTTACGACATACCGAATACGATGGCGGACGCCGCCGAGGAGATAGCGGCTCTTGGCGTGGATATGTTCAACGTCCACGCAAGCGCCGGCAAAAAAGCGATGCAAGAGGTAATGGATAGGCTAGAAAAACTACCTAGGCGTCCTCTAGTTTTGGCCGTTACGGCGCTGACCAGCTTCGATGAAGACGGATTTATGGCCGTATACGGCGAGCCGATAGCCAAAAAAGCGGCTCAGTTCGCAAAAGACGCGCACGAAGCGGGTCTTGACGGAGTGGTCTGTTCGGCGCACGAGAGTGAGCTTGTCAAGGATGCTACAAACGCTAATTTTGCGACGCTATGTCCGGGAATCAGGGACGTATCCGACGACAAGGGCGACCAGCAAAGGGTCGTGGATGTGGCTATGGCCAAAGATATGAAGGTGGATTTCGCCGTTATAGGCCGTCCTATATATAAATCCCAAAATCCAAAAGAGACGCTTCAAAATTTATTAAAGCGTATTTAAAGGGCGGTTTGCTAAAATTACGCCCTCTTAACTTACGGACAGGTGGGTGAGTGGCTGAAACCACACCCCTGCTAAGGGTGCGTACCTAAACACTGGTACCGAGGGTTCGAATCCCTCCCTGTCCGCCACCAATACTTCCTAATAAATCCGAAAAAGTCTTTTAAACCCTTATAAAATAAGCCTTTAGAACATTTCATAAGTCCGAATAAGTCCGAGTGATTTTGGTTGCATCCGAGGATTTTAAGGGTATTTTTAAGGGTATCTTTCTAAACTAGTAAATCCATACCCTTTAGAGGTACCCTTAAAATGCCAAGAACTACACTACCTATTAACGACACTCAAATCAAAAACGCAAAACCAAAAGATAAAAATTACAAGCTCATAGACGGGCAAGGTCTATATCTCCTAGTAAAAACAAACGGCTCAAAGCTTTGGAGATTTAACTATAAATTTGACGGCAAAGAGCAGACTTACGCCATAGGTTCATATCCTGAAATATCGCTTCAAACGGCTAGGCAAAAAAGGGAAGAGCTTAGGGCAAAAGTCGCCAACGGCGTAAATCCCTCAAAAGAAAAACAAGAGCAAAAGCAGATACAGGCTGAAAAAAATAGAAAACACTTTCGAACATGTTTCAAAAGATTGGCTAAAAAACATAAGCGGTGGTTTATCTGAGCATTACAGAAAAGGCATTGAAGGTTATTTTAAAAACCATATTTATCAATACATAGGGAATAAACCTATAAACGAGATAACGAGGTTGGAGCTTTTGGAAGTTATCAAGATAATCGACCAAAAAGGGTACGCCGAAACCGCAAGAAGAGCTTTGAATGTATGCGGAAGCGTATGGAAATACGCAGTCACTATGGGTAAAGCCGAACACAATATAGTAGCCGACATAGATAAAAAATATGCTCTCTCAAAAACTGTAAAACAACACTATCCAGTAATTACGGAGCCAAAGGAACTTGGCGCACTTCTTAGGGGCATAGACGGCTATCACGGCTCACTTATTGTAAGGCAGGCTTTGAGGCTTGCTGTACTTGTATTTGTAAGACCTGCAAATATCAGGTTTGCAGAGTGGAGGGAGTTTGACTTTGATAGCAAAGTCTGGCGCATTCCGGCCGATAAAATGAAAATGAAAGCCCCTCATATAGTACCGCTATGTACGCAGGCTATAAAAATACTAGAAGAGTTAAAGCCGATAACAGGTAGCGGTAAATATCTATTTCCAAGCCCAAACACATCGCTAAAGCCTATTTGCGAAAATACACTAAATCAAGCCCTTAGAAGATTAGGTTATACAAGAGAAGAGATAGTAAGCCACTCTTTTAGAGGTATCGCCTCAACCATACTTCACGAAAACATCTCAAAGCACGGATTTCATAGTGATGTAATAGAGAGGCAACTTGCTCACGCAGAGAGAAACGGCGTTAAAGCCGCTTACAACCACGCCGAATATCTAGAAGAAAGAACAGAGCTTATGCAGTGGTGGGGAGATTGGCTTGAGAGGCTGAGATTATTATATGGTTAATTTCTGAAAAATAAACAGGTGCTCATGCATAATAAGCAAAAAATTTGCCTCTTTTGACTTTTTGACCCAAAAACCAGTCGCCTTACAGTTGTGTTGGTGTTTGATAATATCCTCTTTGAGGGCAAAGCCGACTTTGAGAAATCTTTGCATCACCATAAAAGCTAGCGGCTGATACATCTTTTTGCGCCTAGTATCGCCAATAAGTACGGCGCAAAATTTACCATCTTTTAGCACACGGTATAGTTCCGCCGCTACTTTTTCCATCTCGTCGCAAAACTTCTCTAAGTCGTGTATATGTGACAAGTCACCATCTATGTCATCCGAGTATTTGATGATGTTGGCATACGGCGGGTGCATTAGCGCAAAATCTATGCTTTTGTCGTTTAGTATCTCTATATTTCTAGCGTCGTTTTGGACTAGCTTGATTTTTGGATTGTGTTCACTCTCGAAGTTGAGAGCCGATTTTGTGAGTTCTATAGCATTTGGGTTTATGTCGAGGGCTAACAGGTTGCGATTTAGTAGTTTACACTCTATTGCCGTAGTGCCGCCGCCTATCATCGGGTCTAAGAGGTAGTCACCCTCGTCGGAGTAGCGCATTATCAGGTTTCGCACCACATCGGGCGACCAGTTGCCTCTGTATTTGCTATTATGTGTCGCCCAATTGCCCCGTCTCGGAAAGCTCCAAACGGTCGTGCACTCTTGCTCGAAGTCGTCTGGGTGTAGCTTTTTTATTTTAGGCATACACCCTCAAATATGCCATTTTTTAACATTTCGATATTTAACACATGGTCGTTGTGATTAAACGTCTCTTCTAGTGGTCTAAGAGCCGTTAGCCATCCTGTGCCGTCTGTTATCCATATTAGCGTCAAGCCTTGTTCTTTTAGAAAGTCGTTTAGATATTGGTATTCGCCCGCTGTGGCTTTTAGCTTTGAGCCGCCTCCGCCGTAGTAGTTTACTTCTATCAAAAAAAGTTTGTTTTTTGTGCTGTCATATAGCGCAAAGTCAAAGCGTCTGCTGTTTTTGTCTATTTTGATTTCGTAGCCAAATTTTTGTTTGATTTTTTCTTTTGTTGCTTGGTCTATGAACTTGAAGTTTTTGTGCTTTTGGCAAAATCCATCCAAATACTTGCCAACGAGGTTTTCCATGAGCGTGCCCGTGCGGTTTTTGCGAGCATTTGTATCCATGCCGACCTCTACACCAAAACAATAATCCACAAGGTTTTTGACATTTTTGTTTTGCAATATCCCTTTGATGCCGCTATTTTGAAAAAACACCAAAAGCTCTTTTTCATTGATTGTATCACCGTAAAAAATATCGCTTTTGTTTTCCGCTACGAGTAGTGACAAGTCGGATATTATCGGCATATCTCGTAGTTTGTCGGCTCTAACAGCTACTAGCAGAGGTAAAGCCGCACGGACTTTCGGATATTCACGTACTAGTTTTATTAACTCATCCTCGATATTTTCTTTACCGATTAGGTAATTTAGGAGATTCAACTCTTTTTCTACCCTACGGATATTTTGCTTGACCTTCTCAAAGTCCGTGAAATAGTCCCAAGTAAAAATAGAGTCTTGGAATGTTGATTTTAGAGTGTTAAATGTTTTCATTTTTCAAATTCTTTAAAAAACTTTTCAAGTTTTGGATATTTGATTTTTAGCTTTTGCTTTTCTGCGGCGGCAAGCTCCAATATCAAGTTGCCATACTTTACAGCAATAGCATATTTGGTTTGCAAGTTAGTAAAACTAAAGTTAGAATGAATTTGGCTTCTTATATCCTGAAAGAAGATGTCCATCACTTCGGTTATAGGAAGTTTTTTGAGCGTGAATCTTAATTTTTGAAAGTTTTTAAATGTGTACTTTCTTTTATCAACTATTTGCTTGCACTCCGCAAGGTATTCGCATGAAGCCTGAAAAAGAAGTTCTGGAATTGCTAAATCCTCTATCATTGAAGGATAGTTTTCATTTATATCTTCTTTATCGGTTAAGTATAATGATTTTGTCATTATTACTTTTACGGTTTTCTTTAATATCTTTTTCTTTGCTTGTATACCAGCTTCATCATGGTCTAGTAAGCAAATTATTTTTCTATTTTTTATTGGCATATTTTTGTCTAATAACTCTACATATGCAGGCAAATTTCCACTGCCACCGCATACAAGCGTATGGACATTTGGAAAATCTCTACCCATTATAGTTTTATATGTCGAATAAAAGTATATTGGGTCATCGTTGCCCTCAAATATAATATTGTTTTTTCCAACCAACCAACCATCATTTTTCTCAACGCCAAAATGATCTTTTAATTGCGTAACAAAATTATTATCACTAGGTTCGATAATATTTGTAATTTTTTTAAACATATTTTTATGTTTTCTGCTTACATAAAATTCTCTGTTTTCTAAACAGAAAAGCTTTACATTGCTTGGATTATCAATATCAACCATTTTTGGAGAGTGAGTGGTGCAAATCACCTGATGCGTCTTTGATACATCATTGAATATCTCTCTAATTTTCTTTTGTAGTTTAGGTTGCATATATGTTTCTGGCTCATCAATTGCCCATATTATAAATGGATTTGTATATCTTGCTTTTGCTTTAACATCTTTGCTGAAATACTCTAGTAGTGTTATTAGAATTAGCTTCTGTATCCCACTTCCCTTGCTATCAACATCAACATGTGCAGCATCCTTAACATTTAATGCAATTCTTTTTGATAATATTTCAGTCAAACTCTCTCCAGTTAGAGCAACCTCAAGCGAATAATCCTCAGGTTTCATGCCAGCTTGAATTTCTGGGAATTCCCTTAAAACATTTCGGAAGCTTTCTGATATTAAGGAGTTCTTCTCTTCTAAAATTTTTTTTGTAAGCTCATCAACTTCATCAATTTTTTTCTTTAAATCTTTTACCTTTCCAGTAAGACCGGTATTCCCGTATGTATCCACCATTGATGGCAAAATATCATCTGCAACAAGTTTATTTATTTTGGATGATATGTCATATTGAGCTGGAATATAAATAAACTGCGTTCTTTTAAAGAGTCTATAGATTGGATGAGTATAGTTTACAATTTCATTTTGACCTTTCTTAAGTTCCTTTTGTACTGGAAAACTTCCATCGCTATTTGAATGATACCACCCACTTAAGTCGCCATCATAATAGGCTATTGTGCTTACTATGTTTTTATTATGAATATATTTATCAAGTCCTTTGATTCTTTTTATCTCTTCTTTTTCTAAAAATAAATCAACTTGAATGTATGCTGGAGAAATAGAACCAGTGCCTTTTAGAATATGGTAAGACAGATCTTTTTCTCTTTCAAAATAGTTTGAATCTTCATATCCCTCATTAAAGAAAATATTTAATGCTCTTAGAAGGTTACTTTTCCCGGAATTGTTAGCGCCAGCAATAATTTGAAATGTAGAATCAAACTCCATTTCGAAATTTAGTAGAGTTCTAAAATTGTTTATTTTTACACTTTTTATATGCACAGCTAGCAGCTCCTTATTATTATCTCTCTTATCTTCCCGCGTCCACTACTCTTGCTATTGATAAACCTGTTGACCTCTACAAACTCTATATAATAACCACTGTAAAGCTCTTTAATAAATTCCGTATCGGAGTTGGAGTGCATGACTGATGCGCCTCTGTTTGCAAGCTCTTTGAACACGCCGTAAAGCCTCTTTTGTTCCTCATCCAAAAACACATTTTCGTGATACGCCGTAAAGCTCGAAGTAGGAGTCAGCGGATAGTATGGCGGGTCAAAATATACGAAGTCGCCATTGTCGGCAAAGTCAAGCACTTTTGCAAAGTCGGCATTTTGTATCTCGGCGTTTTGGAGCGCTGCACTCGCTGCCATTATCGTATCTTCATCATAGATGATTGGATTTTTGTATCTGCCTATCGGCACATTGTGATAACCTTTGCTATTTACCCGCCAAAGCCCGTTGAAGCATGTTTTGTTGAGATAAATAAACCTTGCCGCTCGCACCTCCGCAGGTAGACTCTTAAAGTTTGGCTCTCTGTCCATCGACCTTGTGGCATAGTAAAACTCTTCGGAGTGCTTTACTTGAAACTCTTTTAGCTGTTTTAGTAGTTTTTTTGGATGTTTTTTGACGGTTTGGTATGTGTTGATTAGCTCGTCGTTTGCGTCAAATAGATACGCTTTTTTGCCATTCAGCATTCCAAGCCTCGTTAGCTCAAAAAACAGCGCCCCGCCCCCGATGAACGGCTCAAAGTAGTCGTTAAAACTCTTTGGCATAAGGCGCAAAAGCTCAGGCAAAAGCGCACGCTTGCCGCCCGCCCATTTGATGAAGGGCTTTAGGTTTGACAATGGCAAAGAGTTTGGTGTAATTGTCATTTTGGTTTAGCTCATGATTTTTTGCTTATTTTATCTACTCAAATCAAAAAATTTTGAATAGTATTAATCAAAAACTGACACTACTGTCAAACAAGCCCCTTTTGAGCTACTGAAAACAAGGGTCAAAAAATTAAAAATTTGACACTTCCCTCAAATTGACTAAAAACTCTAAAATCCGCTGCTTTTAAAAGCATACTTCAATAAAAAGGTAAGTCGTATGATTGTAACAATCATTGCCACCCTAAACAACATCTACAAAGGCAGAGATTTTAGGGACAAGGAAACTGGAGAGCTAAAAGAGGGTAAGACCTATATTCAAATAATGGCGGATGACGTTTTGGGCAACGGACAGGTCAAAAAACAGCTCATAGATATGCCTATATCCCCGGATAGGGCAAGGCAATTTGAAAGCTCTATAGGGCAGGTTATAGAGCTTAAATGCAACATCTCATCCAAAGATAAAATCTACTATGAAGCCATCTAGGTTTTGTATGTGCGCCCATGTAGGGCCTTTGGCCCTGCTTTGGCGCTCCTTGACTAATTAATAAAAAGTTGTGGACAGGCAAAAAATGAGTTTTTACGGGTTAGACGAAATCGACATCCTCTATGCAAAATCCAAGATTTTAAGACAGTCTAGGTTTTTAAATAATAACGGCATAAAAGACAACTCAAACGGAAATCTAATTCCGCTTAAAAAGATAGTATTCTCGGCCTATCACAATCCAAACCGTTACTACTCCGAAATTCAAAACAGAGTAAACACTCTTGTGTCTTATGCCAAAGAGAAAAATCTAAAACCGCTTTTTATGACTTTAACGCTTCCTAGTAAATACCATAGACTTAAAACCATAAAAAGCGGAGCTTTTATAGATAACCCAAATTATGAGGGCTTTACGCCTACAGAAGGCAAAAAAGAGCTAACGAATATGTTTGCGAAACTAAGGCAAGATAGGAGCCTAAAGGAGCTGGACAAGGAAGAGCGTATATTCTTCCGCATTACGGAACCGCACGCTGATGGCACACCGCACTCCCATATACTCCTATTCGTTCCGGAAGATAGAGTGGATAGGGTTGTCGAAGCTTTTAACCGCCTATTTAGGCAGAACACCAAAGCAAACGACATTCAAAAGATAACTTCAAACATAGATAACGCCGTTGCCTATGTAATGAAATATATAAATAAGACGCTTCCTCTGTCAAAAAAAGAGAGCCTAACCGACAAAGAACAACATCTGCACTACTGGTATAGCGCTCATCGTATTACAAGATTCAACTCTAGCAATACTCTTGCTCCTATCTGTATATATAGAAAAACATTCGACAAGCTATCTCTAAAAGCGTTAACAAAGGTCTACAAAGAAAAAGAGCTTGAAATATCCGAAGATATAAACAGCAAAACAATCATGGAGATAAAAGACAGAGTGACTGGCACGCTTTATTATCAAAAGAACATCAATGCTTGTTTGTATGACATCGAAGCCGACAGAAGAGCGCTTAATAATATGATGATAAAGCAACTCTTGCGATTAGGCGATAGACGGGTCGGGTGATGGAAGAGAGATTTTTAAGGTTGCCTGAGGTGCTTGAAATGGTAGGGTGCTCTAAGTCTACGTGGTATGAGATGGTAAAAAATGGGTTGGCTCCAAGGCAGATAACAATATCTAGAAAATATACTGTTTGGAAATTATCTGATATTAAAAAGTGGATGAATGATAAGATTTGTTGAGCTAAAATCCTATCATGCTAGTTGTGGAAAATACACTTTGAACAATACTGCGTTTTAAGGGTATCGAAAAGGGTATCGACATAATTGTATTATTTGTGAAGTACTGAAAAATAGGACTTTATAAGGGCTGTGTTAATCCCTCCCTGCCGCCACCAATACTTCCTAATAAATCCGAAAAAGTCTTTTAAACCCCTATAAAACAAGCCTTTAGAACATTTCATAAGTCCGAGTGATTTTGATTGCATCCGAGGATTTTAAGGGTATCTTTCTAAACTAGTAAATCCATACCCTTTAGAGGTACCCTTAAAATGCCAAGAACTACACTACCTATTAACGACACTCAAATCAAAAACGCAAAGCCAAAAGATAAAAATTATAAGCTAATAGACGGGCAAGGTCTCTATCTCCTGGTAAAACAAACGGCACAAAGCTTTGGAGATTTAACTATAAATTTGACGGCAAAGAGCAAACTTACGCCATAGGTTCATACCCTGCCGCCACCTAACTCAAAAATTCCGCAAAACTTATACCAATCATCAAAACATTTGCTATAATGGCTACAGTTTGTCCGTAAAATTGGCGTTTGGTAGGGCTTTTGGAAGTTGAAAAAATACGATAAAACAATAAAAAGCATAGCATTTATACTGCTTGCATCTTTTTTCGCCTCATTTGCCTACTTTGCCTCAGTCCAGCCTAGCGGAGGCATGAACGTAGACGCAAAAATAAACCGCTCCTCGTTTAATAAATTCAATTATCCATATCTACTTGTGTATTTTGGTTACGTAGAGTGCCCAGTCATATGTCCAAAAAGATTAACGGAGGTAAAGACGCTCTATTCAGGCTCGGCGGAGCTAAGAAATATCGGCTTCGTAATGGTCGACGTCGACGAGAACGACAATCCCGCAAAGGCCGACAAATATGCGAAGTCATACAATCCGTCGTTTGACGGTATTTGGTTTGAAAACGCTGTTTTGCAGCCTCTTTTGAAGGATTTTGGAGCTTTTGCCGTAAAGTCTATGGGGGACAAAAAGGAAATAGAACATACGGATCTTCTCTATCTTTTGAAAAAGACGAACGACGGATATGCCGTTAAGGCCGTATTTAAAGATACGCCTACCGTCGGTACGCTTTTGAAAGCCGCCGAGGAGAACTAGGGTGTATAAACTATCTCTTCTGTTTGAAAAGCTGCGCTCAAAAGAGATACTTCCGGAGCTGAACGTCGATTTTAAAAAAGCGGACCGTTTTTTCCTTCAGCTTTTTTTCCTGCATTGGATTGTCGCCGTTACCGTAAGCGCATATACGTATAGCACATATTTGCTCGGTTTCTTGGGCGGAGGGCTTATCACTAGCTTTGTCGCGTACTCGTATCTATTCTGGAAGGGCAGCGGACGCTTTAGGGTTATCGTGGCCCTCTCCTTGATGGCGTACTCGGCGCTTTATATACAGCAAAACCTCGGGCGTATCGAGTACCACTTCCATGTTTTCGTAGCCCTTTCATTCCTCGCCATCTATAAAGATTTAAAGCCTCTATCCCTAGCTTCAGTAATCGTACTTTTCCATCATGCGATACTAAATATCGCCCAAGAGCATGGCGTCACTTTTTTCGGTATGCCGGTTATGATATTCAACTACGGATGCGGCTGGGATATAGTATTTTTACACGGCTTTTTCGTGGCGATGGAGTGGTACATAGTAGGCTGGATAATTTTGCACAACTCGGATAGCTTCATAAAAGAGGTAACGCTAAAGCACGAGTCTGACCGTCTGAACAGAAGGCTGGAGGAGGCCGTGGTGGCCGAGACTAAAAAACGTCTGGAGAGCGAAAAGCTTATGATGCATCAAAGCAAGCTTGCCATGATGGGAGAGATGATAGGGGCTATAGCCCACCAATGGAGGCAGCCGCTAAATTCTCTGGGCATTATGATACAGGATCTGCTGATAGCAAAAAAATACGGCGAGCTTGACGACGAATATTTGGAGAAATTCAAAAAAGATTCGATGCAGACGGTGCAGCGTATGTCCAAGACGATAGACGATTTCCGTGATTTTTTTAAACCCGGCAAGGAGAAAAAAGAGTTTTGCATAGAGGAGTCCATAGAAAAAAGTTACGAGATATTAGCCTCGCAATTTAAAAATAAATCGATAGAGGTCGTCTTTGACACGTTGGGTCAAAAACATTTTTTTGTCGGGTACGCCAACGAGTTTGAGCAGGTGATACTGAATATACTTGCCAACTCCAAGGACGCCATACTCGCCGGCGAAAATAACGGGAACGGTCTCATAGTGATTGACGTGCGGCATAACGACAAAACGCTCTCTATAGAGATATCCGACAACGGCGGAGGAATAGACGAAAATCTCCTGGATCGGATTTTCGAGCCGTATTTTACGACAAAAGAGCAGGGTAAGGGCACCGGAGTCGGGCTTTATATGTCAAGGGAGATAGTGGAAAGACATCTTGGCGGCAGGCTTAGCGCATACAATAAAAACGGGGGCGCCGCATTTTTAATTGAGCTGGAGATAGGTTAGTTTTATGTCGGCGAGGGTGAAGGAGCGGACAAAAATAGCGTTGGCGCTGCTTATTTTTATTCTGGGCATCTTGCTCACGTCGTGGTACAGCTATGCGCAGGAAAAGGCGAAAATCAACAAAGAGATAGACAACAAGCTGCTATGTGTCGCAAAGTCCGTACCTTTGGTGCTGGATGAAGGATTCCACTCCGGGGCGCTGAAGAAGGAGAGCGTCGATAGCGCGCAAGATATGCAGAACATACAAAAACTGACCAGATATGCGGAGTCGGTCGGCGTAAAATACGTCTATACCGCCATACTAAAAGACGGAGTCTTGAGATTTACGTCCAGTAGCGCGACAAAAGAGGAGCTCGCTACGGGCCGCAATCTGACTAGATATTTTGACAAATACGACGATGCGGATTCTAGGCTTTTCGATGCTTTTCGCGAAAGAGAGATATTTTTTGCGTCATACCAGGATAAATGGGGCTCGTTCAGGAGCGTCTTCGTACCTTTCGTCTCTCCGTCAGGGGATATGTACGTCGTCGGCGCAGATATTGAGATAGGTTTTATAGACGCCCTGCTGCGAAAGAGCGCGATAAAATGGTTTGCCGAGGCGTTTGTCGTGTTTTCATGTTCGGCTCCGCTCGTCTTTATCTATCAGGCGGCGTTAAGGCGTAGAAATAGGCGTCTTGCGCAACAGGTAGAAGCCGCTACGAAAGAGCTAAGAGAGCTCAACGCCTCCCTTGAGCAAAAGGTTTTGGAGGAGACGGAAAGAAATAGCAAGCAAGAGAGGATAATATCCGAACAGCTTAAAATGGCGCAAATGGGCGATATGATGCGTTCTATAGCGCACCACTGGCGACAGCCGCTGACGGCTCTGGGGCTTTTCGTGCAGGATGTGGCTATCACGCACGAGAGCGGAGAGCTTGACGATAAATACATAGACGGGTTCAAGACAAAGTCGATGGAGATAATCCATTCGATGTCAAAAACGATTGACGATTTTAGGGATTTTTTTAAATCGAGCTACGGAAAAGAAGAGTTTTTTGTCGAGAACGCCGTTTATGAGAGTTTGGAGCTATTGACGCCACAGTTCCAGGATATAGGCATCGAGACGATAGTCGGTTTCGAAGCCCAAAAGCATGCCGTAACCGGCTATAAAAACGAACTAAAGCAGGTATTGTTAAGCCTGCTTTCAAACGCAAAAGACGCCGTTGTGGCAGGCGGCGGCGAAAAGCGTTTTGTAAGGGTGCATGTGTCGCAAAGGGGCGAACTTATAGATATAGAGATAGAAGATTCCGGCGGCGGCATACCGGCCGAAGTTATCGGTAGGATATTTGAGCCGTATTTCACGACAAAAGAGCAAGGCAAAGGCGCCGGACTCGGACTTTATATGGCGAAAGAGATAGTGGAGAGGCACCTTGGCGGAAGTATCGGAGCCGACAATATAGACGGCGGCGCCAGGTTTACGGTCACTATCCCAAAAGAGATTTGAAATAGCTTCCCTTTGTTATAATAAACAATAATCTAAATAATCGGGAAACATAGTTGAAAAAACATCTACTGTTCGCATCGGTTTTATGTCCGCTACTCTATGGTTACGAACCCGGAAACGGCCTCGAGCTGGCCGACTCTTTGAAAATAGGCGGTTATGTCGCCCTAAAGTATGAAAACGGCAAAAACGTCAATAAAGCGATAGTGGACGATATCGCCGTAATGGCGTACGGCAATCTTGGGAGCCGCACAAGATATCTTGTAGAGCTTGAAAACGTCGGAAGATACGAAAAAGATTTTAAAGCCGAAAACGAAGACGAATCCGGTGCCTTTAGGGTTGAGCGCGCCGTAATAGACCATAGTTTTTCTTCATATCTAAGCCTGTCTGCGGGGAAAATGATAACTCCAGTAGGATACTGGAACCAAACCCCGATAAACGTCCTAAGGGATACTACCTCGTCTCCTATGGTGGCGACGAATATATTTCCGAAACTGATAACCGGGGCGCAGCTATACGGCGAAGTTTACGGCATTGATGACGCCGAGTATAGCGTCGCGGCGCAAAACTCCAGAGATATAGACGAAAAGTACAACAACTTTAGGGTGGATAAGTTCCTTGGAGCCGGCGCAAAGTACCAGCTGGGTGACAACAGCGAAATAAAAGCCTTTGTCGGCAGCTTTAACGAAAGGGGAGGGGTCAGCAAAAGGAGCTTTGCCCATCTTGCGTACAAATACCAAAAAGGCGAGTGGCAGATACTCTCCGAGGCTGCGTATTCCGGTATAGAGACGAGTTCCAAAAACACGACCGCGGGCGGCGGGTTTTTGCAGACTAGATACAGGATAAACGATAAACACTATGCAATCGGAAGATACGAGTATTATTTCGACGCGCATGAAAACGAGAGGGAGCACCTCGGGATCATAGGCTACAACTATAGACCGATATACCCGGTTTCTTTCAAGGCCGAATACCAATTCTCATCGACTCCAGATAAGAGCAGACTTTTATGCTCTATCTCGGCGTTGTTTTAGGATTTCCCATGAAAGCGTTGATTATTTGCGTTTTTATGGCGGCGGGTTGCGTCGCCGGGGAGTGGGCGGTCGTGGCGTCAGGCTCGTTTAAGCAAAACTCCCTTAGCCAAAAGCAGATCAGGGAGATATTTCTTAAAAAGAGAGCCTTCGTGGATAACCAAGAGGTATTCCCGGTAAACTTGAGCGCCAGCGAGAAGGGAAGGATAGGGTTCGAAGAGAAGATTCTCGGGATGGATAGGAACGAAATCTCTAGCTACTGGGTCTCGCAGCACTATCAAGGCATCACCCCTCCGGTAACCCAAAAAAGCCAGGCCGGCGTCAAGGCGTTCGTCAAAAGCGTCAAAGGCGCGATAGGATATATCGAAAAATCGCACGTAGAGCCAGATATGAAGGTGCTTTATGAGTTTTAGGCTAAAAACCGTTCTTTTGGTTTTAGCCGCCAGCACCATACCTTTCATGCTTATCTCTTTCGTGTTTATATATCAGCTTACATCGGATTCGAAGATGTTTGTGCAGACGGAGCTCAAAAAGAGGACGGAGCAGGCCGCCAATATGATAGAGCATGAGGTCAGGCTTATACAAAACGACCTAAACACGACGGCGGATACGGATGTAATGGCCGATATTCTGACGCTGGACCTCGATAGGAGAATTTTCGAGGTGCTGCAAAAGAAAAAAGAGGCGTTCTCTATTATCGGGGACTATTATGTGCTGGATGCAAACGGCAGCGTAGTCGCCTCGACGAACCAGGATGTAAGGCAGGGGCAAAAACCGCAAACGGAAGGCATGTTCGTCAGGGCGGTCAGTTCGCAGTTTGGCGGGAAAATAGGCTTTGTATGCCTTGATTACAGTCTAAAAAATCTAGATAAATTCATCTACTCCAACGCACTCCAAAAAACAACTATAGTGCCGGTCTCCAAGCTAGGCAAAGATATAGACGGAAAGTTTAAGGTGGCCACAAGGATACCATCGTTGCCTCAATACGCCGTTGTCGGAGAGATAGGCAGGGATACGGCCATGGAGAAGGCAAAAGAGGCTCTATTGCTGTATCTGCTTGGCGGTTTCGTTCTTGTCGCGGGATTTGCCTATATCTTCGCCTCCAAGATAGCGCGGCCGATATTGGCTCTCAGCGAAAAGGTGGCCGAAATCGCGAATACGAAAGAGTATTCGAAAAGGCTTCCGATGGAGTCCAACGACGAGCTATCGAAAGTTTCGTCCGCCTTTAACAACCTTCTGGGCGGTATAGAGGAGGCTCTCCAAAGCAAACTTAGGCTTGCGGAGGAGCAAAGCAAAAGCGAAACGCTAAAATTGATGGCGCAGAGGCTCTCCAAATATATCTCTCCACAGCTTGTGGAGTCCATATTCAGCGGCGAACAAGAGGTGGGGCTGGAGTCAAAAAGAAAGAAGCTGACGATTTTTTTCTCGGATATAGCGGATTTTACGTCTACGACGGACAGTATGGAGGCCGAAGAGCTGTCGGCTCTTTTAAACCACTACCTAAACGAAATGAGCCAAATAGCGCTTCTTTACGGAGCCACCATAGATAAATTTATCGGCGACGCCATAATGCTTTTTTTCGGGGATCCAAAAAGCATGGGCGACAAAGAAGATGCGCTCTCTTGCGTCAAAATGTCCCTGCGGATGAAGGAGCGGCTCGATGAGCTGACCGAATATTGGCAGGATAGAGGAATAGCTAGGCCTTTTAAGGTCCGGTTCGGGATACATACCGGATATTGCACCGTGGGCAATTTCGGCAACGAAGAGAGAATGGAGTATACGATAATAGGGGGCGCCGTCAACCTTGCGAACAGGATAGAAGCTAGCGCCAAACCAAATCAGATACTCCTATCGGAAGAAACTTATCTGCTCGTAAAAGACGAGATAGAGTGCGCTTTTGTCGGGACGATAAACGTCAAGGGTATAGCCCACCCTGTAAATATTTATGAGGCCCTGAGTATCGCGGACGGCGTAAAGAGCCAGTTTTTGGCGTCAGCGGACGGTATCGGCGTAAAGATGGATTTCTCAAAAATAAAAGACTTGGACGAGGCCGCCAAGATACTAGAGGATGCGCTAGGCAGCCTCAAAAAGCATAAAGGCTAGGCTTGGTTTTAGTTTCCGAAATTTTTTACTCCATCCAAGGGGAGGGCAGGTATGCGGGGAGACCTAGCGTGTTCATACGGCTTGGCGGATGCAACCTTAGGTGCGAAGGGTTTGGCGGCAGATGCGACAGTTTTTATGCCGTAGACGGCGAATATAAAGAGTCGTGGAAAAAGCTTGACTCATCCTCTCTGATAGCGGCCTATAAAGATATCGCTCCGTTTTTGGGCGTGGATACGGTGATTACGGGCGGAGAGCCGACGCTTTGGTTTAAAGATCCGGATTTTATGGAGTTTGCGTCGTTTTTAACGGCGAGCGGCTCGTTGGTGACCGTAGAGACGAATGCGACAAAAAGCATAGATTTCGGCTTCGCTCCTTATAGGGAGTTTGTGTACGCCCTCTCGGTAAAGCTTTCAAATAGCGGCGAAAAGTTTGAAGATAGAATAAACGGCGACGCCATACGTTCTTATATCCAAAATTCAAACCACTTCTTCAAATTCGTGCTTGATCGCGTTTTTACGGAGTTGGGCGGGGCGAAAGCCGAGATAGACGAGATAAGAAAAGAGTTTACGCCCGCAAGGCAAAATATATACTGTATGCCGCTGGGCGCCTCAAAAGAGGAGCTGCTTGTAAACGCGAAAAGCGTATTCGAATTTTGCGCCAAAGAGGGGTATTGTTATTCAGACCGCCTGCATATCAGGATATACGATAAAAAAAGAGGGGTTTAGACGAATTTTAAAATATCGTCTATGCTTTTTCTGGGCGTAAACTCCTTGGCTTTTTCCGCCTTCCCAACGGCTACCACCGTGAGCGGTTCATAATCGCCCGTGCCGAAAACATCTTTTGCCCTCTGCCTGTCAAACCCAGCCATCGCATGCAGCCTATACCCTCTTTTGGCGGCTTCAAGCTGCATAAACCCCCATGCGCATCCGCAGTCAAACTGGGCCCAGTCGTTTGGCTTTTCCGGCTTGTCTCTTTTTGCGTCAAATACCGGTTTGTAGGCTATCAATATAAACGTATCAAGTTTGTCGCACCACGATACGTTCCCTTCCGACAAAACGTCTAAAAACTTCTGTTTCCCGGAGGTAAAAAACAGCCACGGCTGCAAATTGTAACAAGAGGGCGCCGTCCCCGCCGCTTCCATTATCGCCAGCAAATCCTCTTTTGCCACTTCGGTCCCCGTAAACTCTCTCGGAGAATACCTATCCTTGAAAAAATCGTCTATGTCGTATCTAGTCTCCCTCATATTTGCCTACCCGCAGTTTATCCCGTCGCACGAACGTACCGCGCCGCTATCGGATGCGTTTACTTTTAGGAAGTTTATCATCCTTGCGGCGTCCTTGTTGAACCTGGGTTGATTCATCGTCTTCATCGCTTCGGCGTCGTTTTTGTGAAGCTCTTTTAGTTTTGCGGCGTTATTCGCGAACAGCTCAATCCACTCCGCCTCGCTCTTCATCGCGGCCCCCTTGTACGCCGCGCCGTGGCATATCTTGCAGTGCATCTTGTACGCCTCTATGTTCTTGACGTCTCCTGCGCAAAAAGAGACGCTCAAGCAAAAAAACAAAAGTAATGCTATCCTTGTCATAAAAATGCCCTTTTTTGCATATAGAATACTATTATTTTATCTAATATTTTAGTTTGTTGGTGTAAATTAAAAATTACATTTGTAAAAATATTTTGGAGCGTTTGTGAACAAGTTTGCCGTAACATGTATGTTAGCCGTTTGCGTAACGGCGTCAGCCAGTGAGCTATCGAAACTTCTGGAGGAGACTACTCAGATAGCCACAAAGACTAGAATAAACGCCGACTATGTACCAGGAACGGTAAACATCATCAGGGGCGAGGAGCTAAAGGCGCTAGGCATCCTAAACCTAAATCAGCCGAACGCCCTCGATATGATAGTGGGCATGGATAGCTCCGTTAATGCGCTAAGAGGTAGCGGCACAATGTATGGAGGCCAGGGCGTAAAGATAAAATGGCTCCTTAACGGAAGGGCTATAAATTCGCAGATATGGAGCGGCTCCATTACAGGCAGAGGCGTCATATCCTTTCCCGTTTTGGTGGATCAGATAGACCGGATAGAGATAATACGTGGGCCGGACTCGGCCGTGTACGGTGATAACGCTATTTTCGGCGTTATAAACATAATAACTAAATCCGAGAATAATGACGTATCCGCCTCTTTTGGCTACCAAAACGGCGGCAAGTTCGGCAAATCCGCTACGGCGAATATATATAAGGAGCAAGGCGATTTTGCGCTGTCCGTCTCGACTTCCGCATTTGACAACGACGGGTATCCTATGTATGTAGGCGAAACAGGCGCATTCGGAAACTCTACGACCGGAAACCATACGCCGGGTTATGGGCCGGGCAATCTGCCAAACGGCGCCAAAGGCTATAACTTTTTAATAGACGCTTCGTACGGAGATTATAAGGCTTGGATAAATAGGCTAGAAACCAAATCGGCGCAGGGAGCGTTTGGGATATGGTACCCTACGGATATGCTTCCAAAAGATGACGGCAAGCTTGTCCGCAGGGAGGCCTATACGCAGTTTGGATTGCAAAAGGAGATCGAATACTCCGATATTTCCGTAACCCCGAAAGTCGGCGTAGATATATACGAATTCAACCTCAAAGATTACGTAGACGTATCGTCAATCTATATGAATAACGCAACCGGCGTCGACGGCGTTAGAAAATCAAACTATAGAGAGCTGAAAAAATACGCCGCCGTCGACGCAGACTATAAAACGGGGTCGCACCATATCGCGGGCGGCTTGTTGCTCCAAGCGACCAAGAACGTAGAGGATTCAAAATATAAAAACTATCAGTACGTCGGTCCTTGGCCCACGTCCGACATATGGAAAATAGTATCTGAATTTGACGCCGGAAACACCGCAGTGCAGAAAAATACGCATAGGGACCAAAAGGCTCTCTATCTGCAAGATTCCTGGGATGTTACGGACAAGATCACGATAACGTACGGCGCCAGATACGATAAATTCGAGGGAGACATAAAGAGCAACGGCTGGTCGCCTAGGGTGGCCGTGGTCTATAGGGCGGATGAAAACAATATACTAAAAGCCCAATACGCCAGAGCTTTTAGGCCGCCTACTTTTGCCGAGATGGCCGACAGGCTTGATACGATTAAGTCGGAAACGGTCGATACTCTGGAACTCGGGCATATCTATAAGAAGGATAAAATAACCGTTAAAAATACGCTATTTGAATCCAGAATATACGACATGATTACGTTCGACGACTGGACCTACTACACTATCAATTTGCCTAATGTCGGCAGGATCCAAGGGCTTGAGATGGAGGGTAAATATTCATCCGAGTCGTATGAGCTTGGGTTCAATCAGGCGTTTTATAAAACGGATAGGGACCAAAGAAGCTATATGTCGCCGGATAATAATAAACTGTATATATATAAAGACGGCTCGTTCCCACTCGCTCCGACATATATGGCGAATATATTCGTGAAGTTCAACCAAAACGGCTCATATCCTACGACCGTCTGGTATCACTATATAGGCGCCAAAAAAAGAAAAAGCGAATTTAATACGGAATATGTACAGGATAGCTCAAAAGGGGTCAGTAACGGCAGCGTCCCTCCGCAATATTACATAAACATAACGCAGCAGTTTAAAGGGATAGCAAAAGACCTGGACCTGTCGGTCGGCGTCCAAAACCTGCTCGGGAAAACGCAAAAGACGTTATATATGCCTCTAAATCAACCTAACAACCAAGATATTCCATATATGGGGCAGATGTTTTGGATGAACCTGTCGTATAGGTTCTAAGCGCCGCCCCTTTGGAGCGATTTTTGCTCTGAAGGCCTTTATTATCAGGATAAAGGCTTTTGATGCGCGTAACCTCCGATTCCTCTATTTCCTTACAAAACACATCTATAGATAAAGAGCCTGGCGACGGCAAAACAAAGACAGGCGAAGCCGCAAAACCGTCCAAACCGTCTACAGACAAAACGCCGGAGAGCCAAAAGAACGGGAAGCAAGATTATAAGGCGGCTAGAGAGACATACGGACTCGATACTATCAGGCGCATGAGCGACGAAGAGTATGCGGCGTTCGAGAGGGCTACCGCCAATATGTCTCCAAACGAGAAAATACGGGCCGCGCAATCCTTGCACCTTGTCGCAAAAAGCTACCAAGAGGCTCAAAAGGCGATTGGCGGCGGCGGTATGGTTGAGGCCATGAATGGCGACTCCGGCTTTTTTAGAAATGACCCTAGTATTCTAGATAGCGGCATTAAGGTGCTAAGCCAAATGAATAACGGCAACTCTAGAGAAATGGCCGGAGTTTTATCTCGATTTAGGGGCGCGCTCGCTTCAAGCGGACTAAACCTCAGCGCTTGACGCCATTGCGCTTATAACGTCGTTTATCATCTCTAGCGGAATCTGCGTCATCGTATGTATCTGCTCGGCAGAGTAGCCTCCGTCAGAAAATCTCTGGATAGTGTGCGATAGCGGTTCGGCAACCTCTATTACGTGCCCGTCCGGGTCGAACATCCTAAAAGCCATCTGTCCCCACGGCTGGAACTCTATCTTGGATATGATACCCGCCCCAAAATCGACGGCTTTTTTGAAGTCCTCCTCTAGCGTTTCGGACTCGAAACAGAGCTCGAAATTATGTCCGTCCGTATTTTTGCCGCCGCCGAATATGGTCTTCGTCGCAAGCTCTCTTTGCCACAGCGCGATCCCCTCTTCGAACGATACGTATGCGCCCTCGCTCTCCATCGCTATTTTTTGGCCCAGAAGCGACAGATAAAACTCTTTTGACGTTTCCACGTCGTCTACGAATATGGCCGTAACCGTTAACTGCATTTTGCTCCTTTAGTTTTGTCTGCATTTGTCGTTTTCATGGCAGCTCTCAGGCGCTTCGCCTATGTCCAGGGCGAGCTTCTCTTTTATCTCTAGCGTATCGAAGCCGCTTATTCTTATGTCGCCTTTTTTGATTAACGGACGTTTAATGAGTATCGGCTCTTTCATCATCATCGCTATCGCTTCGTCTTTACTTATATTTTTGGGGTTTACGCCGCCGTCTTTTATCTGTGGGGCCGACATATTAAACCATTCGCTTACCGGCTTTTGCCCAAAAAAGGAGAGGAGTTCGGATGGATCGAATTTTGTTGTTAGCAGGTCTTTTACGACCAGAGTGTAGCCCGCGGCCTGTAGTTTTGCTTTTTGCCTTGCGTTTCCGCCGCATCCCGGTTTTTCGTAGAACTCCAAAAACATACAAAAGCCTTTTTAATATGGCTTTTGCACTTTGCGTTCCGTTACGAGTAGAGACTGAGAGAGCTTGAGTGAGCCGCGTCCTTATACGATACGGAGTCTATGTAGTTTTTTAATTTGCTTGCCTGCTCTTTCGAGGCCATCGAGTCTATCTTGTTTTTCAGCTCGCCCTCCAGGACTGCTCTGTATATTTCTGCGGCCACTTGCGACGCTCTTTTTACGGTTTCGTCGGCTTCCTTGCCAAAGCCGGTAAGGGTGCGCTCCACCTCTTGCTGCCTAGCCTCCGTTTTTTTGTCTATGGACAGCTTTTCGAATACGGAGTTGATTAGGACTTCGGGGGAGGGCGGCGAGTATGATTTTTCGCTACTGTTTTTGTTTTGGAACAGAGAGGTTATTTGGTTTAAAAATGGGTTTATGGCGCCAATTTGCATCCCGTCTCCTCGTTTTTAAGAGGATAGGAGCAAACTTTGTTCCAAGATTATTTTAAGTTTTAGTAGATGCTATATCCTACGAACATTCTTATCTTTGTCTTTGTGGTAGGGCGCGGATAGTCCTTGTAGGCTATCTCTATCGTCTCCATCGAGTTTTTATCCAGCATCCTATATCCAGAGCTGTCAAGCAGTTTTAGATCCGATATGTCTCCGTTTGGATGCAGATAGAATTCCACTACGCTGGTGCCTTGTTGGCCCATTCTGCCGGCCATTTCCGGATATTTGAGATATTTTTCGGTTATTTTGCCGATGGAGCCCAGATTGTCTTTGATAAATTTCTTCTCTTCGGGGGATAGCCTCTCGTACTCTTCGCCGTAAAGTTTTTTGATGGGTCCGCCGACCTCTTTCTTCATTGTCTTGAATTCGCTGTTTAACGCGGACAGAAGCGGGCTTCCGGATGGTTTGCTAGGCGTGCTCGGAGCCGTTTTGTTCTGCTCCTTCTGCTCTGTTTTTTTGGTCAGCGCGTTTTGCCTTACGGGTTCTTTTTGTTGTTTTGGCTCATTTTTCGGCAGCGGTTTTTTTGGAGACGGTTTTGCCCTTTTCGAAGGTTCTGCCGGTTGGCTGGGCATGCTTTGCTCAAATGGTTCTTTGTTGAATTGGCTTAGGTTTAGTACTTTTCTCTCTACCCTCGGCGGCGCGTCGTGTTTTTTTAAAATAAGGAAGTATGCTGCAGCAAGAAGCAGCGCATGGATGATTATGGAGGCTAAGAAGCCGATAATCCCGTCTTTGTTAGTTTGCGTATTCATTTAGTCGTGAAAAAAACTCATAGAGTTCCGCTCGTTTGTCGGCCCTGTTGAACACAAGCGGGCTCGGGTGGTGTGTTTTGGCTATGAGCAGCGGCCTGTCGTCGTATGAAATCTCTTTTATCTCGTGCTTTTGAAGCGACTTGAACGCGCTTTGCAGCAGGTCGTCCTCTATTTTTAAAAAAGCTTTTTCGGCGCTTCCGCCCAGAAGAACTATCATTTTCGGTTTTACGATGCCTATCTCTTCGATAAGCATCTTTGCGCCTATTTTGAGCTCCTGCGCGCTAGGGGTTCTGTTTTTGACGCCGCTTTTTGAATATTCTAACGTCCTGAAGCCAAAAGCGTTGCTGATTAGTAGTTTCTCCCTTTTGATATCGGAGGCTTCTATTAGTTTTGCCAGATTTTTGCCGGCCGGGCCGCAAAACGGCCTTCCCTCTCTGGCTTCCGTCTCCCCGGGCGCCTCGCCTATCAGCATTATCGCGCCCTCGCAAAAGCCAAAAGCCCTATCGTACACGATGGAGTCGTCTATAAGCTCGCCATCCAGCCCTTCCAAATATCTCTTTCTGTTTTCGTAAAAATCTAAAAGGGCGGCTTTCATCTATTTTTTCAGGATCGCTTCGCCCATTTTGCAAGCGTTTGAGAGCAGCTCTCCGGCTCCCTCTTGTAAAAATTCGTTCGCAAGCTCCGTGCCTATGTCCTCATAGTCCTCTGCGGACGCCGTGATGCTTTTGCTCATCGATCTGGAGCCGTCGGGCATACCGATGATAGCCATGACCTCTACCGTGTCGCCGTCCAATCTAGCGTTTACGCCTATAGGCACTTGGCATCCGCCCTCCAGTCTATCGACAAAATCGCGTTCGATCGTCGTTTCTATCATAGAGTCGTCGTCGTTTAATACCGATACTATGTCTATCACTTCGTCGTCGTCTATCGCTTCTATCCCTAGCGCCGCCTGCCCCATCGAAGGGGTCATTACGTCTCTTTCTATCGGCACGGCGTATTTTACGCCATCTATCAGCCCCAGCCTTTTTATCCCGGCGGTCGCGAGGATAATAGCGTCAAATTCGCCATCTTCCAGCTTCCTGAGCCTCGTGTCGATATTCCCCCTTAGATCCGTTATCGTAAGGTCTGGACGCACCGCCTTCAGCTGCATCCTTCTTCTTAGGCTCGTCGTTCCCACCACTGCACCCTGAGGCAGTTCTGCCAAAGAGGCGTATTTGAAGGACAAAAAGCAATCCCTAGGGTCCTCTCTTTTTGTTACGGCCGCAAGCACCAGCCCTTCCGGAAACTTCGTTGGAACGTCTTTTAGGCTATGCACCGCTATGTGCGAACCCCCGCTTAGCATATCCTCCTCGAGCTCTTTTGTAAAAAGCCCTTTGCCGCCTATTAGGGCTAGCGGGGTATCCAGTATCTTATCCCCGGTCGTCTTGATAGGTTTTAGCTCCACGGTAAGACCAGGATGCGCCTTTTCAAGCTCCGCCTTGATGTGGTTTGACTGCCATAGGGCGAGTTTCGAGGCTCTTGTCGCGATGATTAGTTTTTTCATTTTGAAAGCTCTTTTATTAGTTGGTTTATTTTGGATTTGTTCGAGTCGAGTTCGCCGTTTACGTATACGGTAGGCGTGCCTCTGATGAGGATTTTGTACGCTTTTTGTATCTCTTCCTCATACTCTTTTACGGTCTCTTTGGCGTTCATATCGCTTTTTTGCACTTTTACGCCAAGTTCGGACGATAGTTTTGAGGCTATCTTCTCTTCATTGGTTTCGTTTGGCTCTACTTCCGTCTTGTATAGCTTCGTCAAAAACTCGGCTTTGTTTTTTATTTTGCTTCTTAACGCCATTTCGGCCTTTACGATGTACTCCGATGAAGGATGTATCGTTAGAAGCGGGAAGGAGTAGTGGTAGAGCGCCAGTTTCGTCGGATTCTTTGCGGCTGCGGCTATGATATCCGGCACCATATCCCTGCAAAAAGGGCAGAGCGGATCGCTAAACACCAACACTTTCGTCTTCGCGTCCTTGCTCCCCGCTATCAGATGCTCCGCATCGTAATAAGAAGCGTCAGGTTTTGGCCTGAAGGTCTCCTTTAGCGTTTTGCCGCTCTTTAGGTTTACGAGCTCGTCCGCCATGACGTCGCCTTTGACGAATACCATATCCGCGGCTTTTATCGTCTGTTTCTTACCCTCTTTGTCTATCGTGAACTCTATCAGTATCGTAGCCGCTTCCCATCCGGCGTATCCGCTTAGACTCTCCCTGGATAGTACTTTTACGGATTTTATCGTCGCCTGCTTTGAGTTTTTGTAAAGCGATAATTTATAATCCTCTATCTCCTTGTTGGTCGCGCCAAATACGGCAAGGCATGAGAGCGCCGTTAGAAGCAGGGCTCTTTTTAGCATTTCAGGTCTCCCTTCACTCTTTTTATGAGTTCGTCTTTTGCGTTTTCATAGGAGAACGGCTCTTTTGTCAGCGTTCTTCTGTTTACTATCTCTACGCCGCCCTCCGCGATATTCTTCCCTACGATTAGCGCGTAAGGGAAGCCTATCAGTTCGAAATCCGCCATCTTGTGGCCATATCTCTCGTCCCTATCGTCCAAGATTACTCTGACCCCCGCGTTTTTTAGCTCTTCGTATATTTTTGATGCCGCCTCAAACTGCGTGGCGTCCTTGACGTTGGAGACTATTATATCCACTTGGTATGGCGCTATGGATGACGGCAGTATGCACCCTTTTTCGTCCGAGTTTTGCTCTATGACTGCCGATATCAGGCGGCTTACGCCTATGCCGTACGTCCCCATGATGAAAGGCTGGGTTTTGCCGTTTTTATCCAAAAATTTCGCCCCCATAGGCTCCGAGTATCTAGTCCTAAGCTGGAAGATGTGTCCAGCCTCTATGCCTTTCGCATAAGATAGGTCTGCGCCGCATTTAGGGCATGCGTCCCCTTCCTCCACCAGCACCAGGTCTTTAACTCTCTCGATAGGAGCCTTTACGCTTACGCCCTTGACGTGGTAGTCGGTTTTGTTCGCGCCAGTTATCATATCGTTTCTATCAAGCAGCTCGGAGTCCACGAAATATTCGCACTCTACGCCCAGCCCGACATATCCTAGGGCTATGTTTTTGTCTGGATATCTCTCTTTGACGCCCGCTTCGTCTATGTCTAGAAGAACTAGAGCGCCGGATGCGTTTAGCGCCTTCGTCTCTTCCAGTTCGTCGTCTCCGGCTATGAAGAAAACTATCGGAGCGTTTCTCTTGGCGTCCTCGTAGATAGCCTCTTTTACGACCGCCTTTACGAATCTGCCCGCTTCGACGCCAAAGAAGCTGGATAGCTCGACTATCGTCTTTGTGTTTGGCGTATACACCTCTTCGCTCTCGGCCGCATCCAGCCTCACCCTTTTTTTCGGCTTTCTCTTTGCGGCCTCCACGTTTGCGCCGTATTCGCAAGATTTACAGATGGCAAGCGTATCCTCGCCGGCGTTCGCGAGCACCATAAACTCTTTGCTCCCGCTGCCGCCTATCGCTCCGCTGTCGGCTTCTACGACTTTAAAATCAAGCTCCATGCGTCTAAATATTTTTTTGTAAGTCTCTTCCATCAAGTGGAACTCTCTCATCATATCCTCTTCGGACTCATGGAAAGAGTAGCCGTCTTTCATGACGAATTCGCGACCTCTTAGAAGCCCGAATCTAGGCCTTACCTCGTCTCTGAATTTTAGTTTTATCTGATAGATGTTCATCGGCAGCTGGCGATAGCTCGTTATCTTGGATTTCGCCAATTCTACCATCAGCTCTTCGCAAGTAGGCGATAAAACGAATTTTTGCCCTTTCCTGTCATCGATTCTAAGAAGCTCTTTGCCGTATTTTTCGGCTCTGCCCGATTTTTGCCATAGCTCTTCGGGGCAGACGAACGCAAGGTCTACCTCTATGCATCCGGCGTTGTTTAGCTCTTCCTTGATGATGTTTTGGATGTTATCAAGCATCATTTTGCCAAGCGGCAGGAAGTCGTAGATGCCGCTGGCGATTTGAAGCACGAAGCCGCCTCTTGTCAGATACTCCTGACTTCGCAGCCCCTGCTCGTCGCCCTCTATTTTATAGTCTTTTATCGTATTTATAAGGGTTCTAGAAAATTTCATCGTTTTATTGTCCTTTTGCTTCGTCTTCTTGGTATGTGCATTTATGCGTACCCTTTAGTTTCGCCTCGTCGGATAGGTTGTGCAGGTATTTGAGGGACTCTACCACGTCTTCGAGTTTTGGGCTGTTGGCGAGCGCCTTTAGGTTTACCGTAGGGTCGTGCATAAACTTCTTAAACGCGCTGTGCAGGAGCTTTGTTATCTCCTCCTCTTGTTCCGGTGCGAAAAACCCTTTTTTGACGGCGTTTTTTATCTCTTTTTCGGCTATCTGCTGCGCTTTTTCGCGAAGCTCCTTGATGATAGGGTCGACGCTAAGCGTGTTTATCCATCTGAAAAACTCCATCGTGTAGCTGCTGACTATACCGTAAGCTATCCTTGCCTCTTCGGCGCGCAGCATCTGGTTTTGCTCGACTATGTCCTTGAGGTCGTCTACGGTTACTACGTCTATATTCTCAAACCCGCTTATTTCGATGTCGCGCGGCACCGATATATCAAACCAGTATCTGTGGAAATCCCTCTTTTCCACCATATCGTTTTCTATTATAGGATAGTCCGCTCCGGTGGCGGAGAATAGAAGGGTGTGTTCGTTGATTAGGCGCGAAACATCAGAAAATTCTGCGCCGCTAGCCCCACACCCAAGCTCTAGCGCCATCTTGTCGGCTTTTTGGCGGCTACGGCTTACCAAGATGACGTTTGCGCCGTTGGCTAGAAGGTATTTGCAGGTGATTTCGCCCATCTCCCCGGTGCCTATGACGACGCCTGTCTGCCCCTCTAGGGTGCCGAGCATCTTTTTCGCCTTATCTACCGCGACGCTGGCGACGGAGACCGGTTTTTTTGCTATTTCGGTCTGGTTTCTGACTTCGGCCGCGCATTTGAAAGCGTATTGCATAAGGCGCGATAGCTTGTTTGCGCAAAATCCGCGTTCATGTGCGAATTTGAGCGCGTCCTTGATCTGTCCGGCTATCTGCGTTTCGCCTATTACTACGCTGTCAAGAGAGCTGGTGACGGCAAAAAGGTGATGGACGGCGCCCTCGTTTTCAAATACGTCGGCTCTCTCTTCGAGCTCATTCCTGTCCAGTCCGGAGTGTTTTTGGAGCATCTCGAAAGCGGCGTCTGCGGCGCACTCCGTATCGCTGGTGCTGACTAGTATCTCCACCCTGTTGCATGTGGACACTATCACCGCCTCCGATATCGAATTGCTGCTTGTCAGCTCCCTTAGGGCGTTTTCTTTTGAGATATCGGTGAACGCAAGCTTTTCCCTGACGGCTATGTCGCTGTTTTTGTGAGAAAAGCTTACTGTCAAATAGTGCATCGAACGCCTTTAGAAAAGTCTATTTAGTTGGTTTTTTGCTATTTCTGCGAGAGAGTTTTTGAGCCCCTCGTCTATATCGGAAGCGTATAACGCGGCTATCCCTTCCTCGGTTATTTTTTTCGCGCTTTTGAGGGAGTACTCTATCGAGCCGTGTTTTTTAAATTCGTCGCCGAGCCTTTCCGTTTCCGCCGCCGATAGCTCTTTTTTGTATATTCCGTCCAAAAAGCCCTTTGTCGCGTCATCCCCGTTTTTATATAGATGCATATAGGCTATCGTGGTCTTACCCTCTTTAAAATCGCTAAAAGGCGTCTTCCCTAGGCTCTTCTCGTCAGCCGTTATATCCAGTATGTCGTCTATTATCTGGAAGGCGACCCCCATGTTTTTTGCGTATACCTCTACGCCTTTGTGGTCTATGCCCTCCAGCATCGCCGCCGCTACCGCCGCCGCCTCTATAAGCGAACCCGTTTTTTTATAGAGCATCTCTATGTATCTCTCTTCGTCGGTGTTTAGCTCTTTGGACATCTCTACGTCTTCTAGTTCGCCGAGGCTGAGAAGGGTGACGGCGTTCGATATTTTGTAGGCTATCTCGGAAGGAAACGACACAAGCTTGGAGAAAGCCTTCGAGTATAGTATGTCGCCCAGCATAACGGCGGTTTTGTCGCCATCCGTTGCGTTGACAGTCGGCTTTTGGCGTCTTAATAGGGAGGCGTCTATTACGTCGTCGTGCAGAAGGCTCGCTATATGTATCAGCTCTACTATCGCCGCAAGCTCGAATATGCGCTCGTTTTGGCTGATCTTTAGCATAAGCCTAGGGCGTAGCATCTTCCCGCCGCTGACCTGCGAAAAAAGCGCCTTTACGCTTTCGCTGCCCAGCTCCGCTACAATTTCGTCTAATTTTGCCGTTACTTTCTCAAGCACTCACTCTGCCTTTGGTAAAACTCTTTCCGCCTGCACGGATCTTTTGTCGTCTTTTATAAATACGGATAGCTTCGCCTTTTTTGTCTTGGCGTCGAAATCTTTGAATACGATAAGGGCGTAAGGCTTGTATAAAGCGTTTTCGGCCCGGTTTTTCAATACAATTTTGAAGCTGTTTAGCTTGTGGTCTTTGTATAGTATGTTTTGGTAAGGAAACTTCTCTAGTTTGTAGAGCATCACTAGACCGTCGTTTATAAAAAGCGTCCAGCGGAAATCTAGCGTATAGAGTTTGTTGTCTATAGCTATTTGATAGCGTGCCGTCTGGTCTTTTTTGAGCTCTACCTCGTCTTTGAAATTCCACGACAAAGCTTCTTCGTCCGCCCCGAATAGAAGCGAACAAAATAGCATTATTGCCGTAACGGCTCTATTCATTCTTGCTGACTATGTCCGCCGTTAGCGTAAGGGCTAGCGAGTTAACGTGCTGGTTTACTTCGTCCTGGTTTTCAAAGATAAAACTCTTGATTTCGGCTTCAGTTACCCCTTTTTGCTCCAAGAGCATCTCGGTAGCCGCCACTCTTGCGAGGAAACTCTCCATCTCTACTTCTACAAGGTTTTGATTTGCGTTTTGCAGTACTTCAAGCAGTTTTTTCAGTACCGAACCGCCAAAAATAATATCATCCAGATCTAGACCTTGCATAACTTACCACCTATTTTTTGTCTGAATTTTGATTATAACACTAAAAAGGTTTTAAAAAAATGAGCTTTGCGCTCTTTATTAGCATAATTAAAGTAAACTCGTTTATTGACAATTTTTTACACTACGGGTAAACGGCGAATATGAACTCAATAGACAGAATGACGGCCCTCCATAAAAACAACGAGGTGCAATATCTTTGCTTTAGACTCGAAGAGGGCGGCGAGCTTTTTGCGGTCAACGTCTTTAAGGTCCAGGAGATTATCAAGTACGATAAGCAGCCGACCCTTATCGGGCACGAGGAGGGCGCTCTGCTGGAAGGGCTTATCACCGTCAGGGATATGACCGTTCCTTTGGTGGATATGAAAAAATGGTTTAGCTATCACATCGGCAAATCGGAAGACCTGAGGCACGCCGGGCTAGACCCTAAAAATTCGCAAGTGATGCTGTGCGACTTCTCCGGCGTTTTCGTCGGTATTAGGATATATAAGGCGGACAGGATACTCACAAAAAGATGGGACGAGATATTCCCGTCGATGGCGATGGGCGCCGAGTCCGACAAAAAGATCAATAACCATACCTATTATATAGACGGCTCTCTCGTGCAGATAGTCGACATCGAGAAGATGATATCGGAGGTCTTTCCGTTTTTGGAGGAAGAGGTCAAAGCTGCGGTTTTGGAAACCGGAAACATAGATACGAACAAGTTTTTATTGATAGCCGAAGATTCGGTGGTGGCTACCAGGGTGCTAAAAGACGTATTGACGAAGATAGGCGTCAAACACAGATTTTTCGATAACGGCAGAAAACTTATCGAGTTTATAGAGAACAACGAAGACGAAATGCAAAGATGCGGTCTTATCATTACGGATCTAGAGATGCCGGAAGTATCGGGATTCGAGGTCATAAAAAGGATCAAAGGCAAGCCGTCTTTGGAGAAGATACCGATAGCGGTCAACTCCTCCATGAGCGGAGATTCGAATAGAAATATGGCGCTCTCGCTAGGAGCCGACCACTTTATGCAAAAGACCAGTCCGACGGAGATTTCGGATCTCGTGAATAAATATTTCGGGAGATAAATATGAGAATTTTAGCCGTTTTATCGGTTGCCGCGGCAGCTATCTTAATCGGCGGCTGCTCTTTTAAAAGCGCTAACATAGAATTTTCCGAGCAGGTATCTATATATATGGGTGAAAAAGCCTATACGAAAGCGTTTTTGGAAGGCGTAAAGGACGATAGGGCGGACAAAAGCGTTTTGGGTGCCGTCAGAAGCAAAGACGGAGAGCTTCTAAGCACAATAACCACTTCGCAGGATATGGCGAAATGGTTTGGGGCGGCGTTTGAAAAAGAGATGAGGGCGGCCGGCTTTACTCCCGTATCAAAGCCTGAAGATGCGGATTTGTCGTATCTGTTTACTATCAAAAGTCTAAGCGCGGATTATACGCAAGGGCAGCTGTCGGGCAAAAACCTAAGGCTTCAGCTTCTTTTGGAGGTGAAGATTTCAAACAAGTACGGCGTAGTAACCAAAAACTACAAATATGACGAGCAAAAATGGAGCAAGCCGCTATTTGAAAGCGAAGCTATCAAAAAAGAGCTTGAGCCTTTCGTCAGACAAAGCATAGCCGATACCGTAAAAAGCCTAGCCTCCGGTATTAACGTCAAATAGCCTTGGAAATCGAGAGTACGAAGGCTTTCGGTTCCCTTAGCTCTATTTTGCCGCCGTGCGCCCCGGCTATCTGGAGCGAGAGGGCAAGACCAAGGCCGTTCCCTTTTGTCTTCGTCGTCTTGAAAGGGTCGAATATGATACTCTTGTCTGCTATCGGAGCCCCGTTATCCTCGACCACCAGACGATAAAACTCTTCGCTATCTTCTAGCGACACCCTGACTATTCCGCTCTCCTCCTTTGTGTCCTCTATCGCGTCTATCGCGTTAAACAGCAGGTTTTGCATAACCATTGAGAGAAGCTCCAAGTCACCGTTTATATTTATATCCGGCAGCAAAAACTCGAACTCTATCTCTTTCGAGTACGAGTAGTGCCCTATCGAACTTCGCATCTCATCCTTGAGCGTCTTTAGGGAAAAAGGGCTTTTTTTGATTGCGACGCCTTTGGTGAATAGAAGCGTGGCCTTGATGATACGTTCTACCCTCCAGATGGATTTCTTGATCTCCTCCACGACCGGTTTTATATTGTCCGCCACTATAGGATGAAGCGTAGAGGCGAGTATGGCTACGCTGCCTACCGGATTTCTTATCTCGTGCGCCAGATGCGCCGCCATCTGACCCATGGACGCCAGCCTCTGCGTTCTTTTTTGTTCCGTTATGTCGGTCGCGGAGACTATGGTTTTGTTGCCTAGTTTTACCGATTTGATTAGGTAGGATCTGTCGTCTATCTCCGCCTCGCCGTTGTTTTTGAAGCTTTTGTAGTCAAAACCCAGTGTTTTTGCAGTCGAGTTTTGCAAAAATATTTTGCCTTTTTCGTCCAGCACCCATATCGCCGTCGGCAAAAACTCTATTATTTCGCTTAGGATTTTATGAAGCGCTTCATATGAGGCTTTTAGCTCTTTGTACTCGTTCTCTACGACGTATGTCTGGTTTATTAGCGTATCGAGCGTGTCTAAAAAAAGTTTTTTATCCTCTGTCGAGAGCTGGTCTAGGAGCTTCTTGTCTATCATCGTGCGGCTTTTTATTTTTTGCGGGTATTTTACAATAACTGTTTTTAGGAGGCTTTCGCCTCCGGTCTCTTTTCTATTTCATCGAGGAGACGAAAGAGGCTACGGCTTGGATGTCGCCGTCGTTCATATCGGCTACGGACGCTTGCATTGAGGCTTTATTGGCGCCGCCTATCGTTCCTGCCTTATATCCTTTGAGCTTTGCCTGCGCATCCGCCTGTCCGGCTATCGCTTTGCCGGATACCGCCGCATCTTTGCCGTCCGCGCCGTGGCACATGGCGCATTTGGCCGCATATATTCCGGCTCCGTCCGCCGCAAACGCGAATGTCGCCGCCGCAGTCACGGCTAAAATGGAAATTCTCATGAGAAACCCCTTCTTTTTGATATAGCGACTATTGTAGCTTAGATATTTGAAATGAAGTTAAAAAACTGATTGATATCATCAGTAGTAGATACAAAAAATATGACAAACGGTTTGTTTGGTAAAATCATATTTTGAAAAACAAGGATAGATATGGCCGCAGGTTCGATTATTTACAAAGCGCAACTAAACATCTCAGACATGGATAGAAACTACTACGAAACCCATGAGCTCACACTAGCAAAACACTCCTCGGAGACCGACAAGCGACTGATGCTGCGTCTGGCGGCGTTCGCCCTGAACGCAAGCGATAGATTGGTCGTTACGCCGGGTATAGACGCGGAAGACGAGCCGGCTTTGTGGGAAAAGGATTACGGTGGCGATATTAAGCTGTGGATTGAGCTGGGGCAGCCGGACGAAAAACGTATCCGTAAGGCTTGCGGAAGAAGCGAAAGGGTAATCGTGTATACCTACAATCTGGGCAGCGCTACCGCATGGTGGGCGCAAAACGGCGGCGCTTACGGAAGATTCAAAAACCTGAGCGTGATACATCTGCACGCTGAAGATATAGACTCCCTGTGTGAACGCTCCATGCGTCTGCAATGCAATATCAGCGACGGCGAGCTAAGTATGCATACTGACAGTAAAGATGTGTATGTAAGGCAGGAGAGGTGGCAGTAAATATCGCCTAATGGTTTAAAATATTGGATGATTGATTTAAGACGGGTGTTCTAGAGGACTAATACTTAGGCTATAAAGCCTTATTTTATATGGTTATAAAAAATAATAGTTTTAAAAAGGTACATTAAAAGGTACAATGAACTTAATGTTGCAACAAATAAATTTAGTAAAGCTTTGGATTGTTTGCGGTTTTCTGTAAGCAGTTTAACAAAGTAAAGCTTTGGCGAAATTACCCCTAAATGGTGGCATTTATGCACATATAACCTAACCCTAATCTTAGTGTAATTTTTTAGACTTTAGCCGTTCCTATTTGCTTTCACTTGTTCTATTAAAGCCATATTTTACCGATGTTTGACCATTCACTTTTAAGTTCCTTTTTTTGTAAGAAAACAGTCGGCATTTTTAGTTTTTTAAGTGTTGATTTTTCTAAAAAAGACACGGCGTTATAGGCTTATTAGTGTGGATTTATCCGAAAAAGACACACCGTTTAGCGTCGGACTTTTCGCCGTTGCATTTTCCGCTTCCGAAACCCCGCTAAGCCCTATACGGCAAACGCT
Organism: uncultured Helicobacter sp.; assembly: GCA_964568395.1. Classification (GTDB taxonomy): domain Bacteria; phylum Campylobacterota; class Campylobacteria; order Campylobacterales; family UBA6016; genus UBA6016. The sequence continues at coordinate 54,403 of CAZMPN010000007.1, forward strand.
TGACTGCTTCCTTTATTGTTGATTTTTAAAAAAATTATCTTGAAACAAAATGCGCTAAAGTGAAACAAAATAAGCTTTGCACTTGAAACCAATTCTCAAAAGACACTTTTTATAATTTCGTCCATATCCTCAATCGGCGGCTCATAGTACCGCAACAGCTGATTTATCGGTAGTGTAAACTCTATGCGCCACAAAGGAGCGTTTAGGCTATCTTTTAGGGCTTTATCATAGAGTTTGATTTTGTCTATCCCGTAGAATGTGGGGGCGTTAATGTAATGCGTGTTTAGCTCTTTGCGATAATAGCCGCTTATTAGCTTGTAAGCGTTAATATTTGGCTTAGTAGGCGTATCGTAGGCTAAATCTATACTCGTTATAGGGCAGATGGTAAAAATCTCATTTAAGAGGCGTTGTGCTTCATTTGTTAGCTCTCTTTTGTAGCTTGCTAATCCGTAGGCTATGAAGCGGGCTTTTTTGTAATCATCTGCCTTATTGCTTATCACGGCAAAGTTAAACGGGGCTTTTGGAGCATATAAGCCGGAGGTTGTGCCGTTCCTACGCTCTTTTATTTGTCGCTTTTGGTTTGAGCTTACTTTTGCGCTATCGGTTATCGGTATTAGCTCAAAAATGCCCGTTTGTATTTTCTTTACTCTCTCTTGTTTCCTGCAATAACTCTCTATGGTATCTATCTGCAAATAGCTAGGAATACTATTATATAAACTACGGAGGGGCATTTTTTACCCCTCTTTCAAAACACCGCCGCCACCCCGTTGTATCGTAGGGCGTGGGTATTTTGGTTTATAGTGTGCATAGACGGCTTTAGAATACCTTAGAGTGCGGAATGATATGTGCTTATTTGCACTCATTTTAAGGCTTTGGTTTTTGTTTTTTGCCGTAAACAGACAAAAAGTTTAATGCCTTGTCCATATCTGCTATGTATCGCCACTTTACCCGTGAGTCGCCAAATAAACCCTCGACACTTTTTATTATGCCAACCTCCTCAAGTTGCACATAATATTGATTAGCGTTTGAGATACCTGCAAACTGTGCCGCTGTGGTTTTGCCTTTTTCGATTGTAGCCTCTATGAGCCTGCATTTATGAGTATTTGAAGTCATTTTGTAACCTCCTTTGACGCTTCGAGGCTAGCCCATAAGCAGTTATCTATAAGCTCCGACATATTTGCTTTTTTATAAACCATTAGGACTATTTCAAAGGAATAAAGCTCATCGGCGTTATCCAATGCAGATATTTCAGCCGATAACCACTCTATAACCTCCTTTTTTGGTCTATTCCAAAAAGTACCTGCACCGCTCATATCCTCAAACGCTATTTTTACGGCGTTGATTATCCGTTTGTTTGTTGCGGTGTTCATATTGCACCGCCGTTATTGATATACGCCTCAATATCTGAAAGCTTCCAAACCGTTACCCTGCTTGATAGTTTGAGAGGTTGCGGGAGTTTGCCCTGTTTTGTCCATAGCCAAGCGGTAGACGGCTTTATGCCGCATTTGTCGCATACTTCTCTTATGCGGATAAATTTATCTGTTTGCAATGTTTTTCCTTATTGTGCATAAGGAGGGCAGAGCGGTAGTGCTAGGTAATTTTTTATACTGTAGAAATACCGTATAAGGTTACTTTTAGTGTACCTTGCTAAAATCTCGATACTCTTAATATGAGATTACCACCGCTTTGGAAGTTTTATAGAAGTGTTCCCGCACTCCTATAAATAAGGCTTCCAAAGCTACCCTCAAAAAGATATTTTCATATCACCTCTTTTTATCCCCATCGCTTTGGCTTTTCATAATTTCTTGGCTGCTATCGCAACGTTGATTTTGTTATTTCCAAAACGATATGACTATTATATACTAAATTTAAAACCACTTTTTATCGTAGTAAATTCAAATAGACATAGATGGATTATAAATTTAAACCTCTTAACACGGAACTAACAAACGTAGAATATGAAAACTAAAATACTGTTTTTTCTAAACTATTTTAAACTATCTAAATAATTGCTCCACCATTGCATAAGTTCTGTTCGCTCTTTCAAATATTCGGCGTGATTGTATGCCGCTTTTACTCCGTTGCGTTCAGCGTGCGCCAGTTGCCTTTCTATTATTTCGCTATGAAAACCGTGTATGCTGATATTTTCGTGCAGTATCGTACTTGCCGTATGCCTAAAGCCGTGCGATACCATCTTATCCCCAAAACCCAAACGCTTTAAGCCCATATTGAGCGTATTTTCCGAAAGCGGCTTAATAGTGCTAACGGGACTTACAAACACATAGCGATAAGAGCCGTTAAACTGCCTTATCTCCTCCAATATCTGCAAAGCTTGAGAGCTAAGCGGTACGATATGAGGGCTATCCATTTTCATTTTTTCGGCAGCTATTCGCCAAACTGCTTTTTCAAAATCTATCTCGCTCCATTCTGCATAACGGATATTTGCAGGACGGACAAAAACAAGCGGGGCTAGTTTGAGGGCGTATTTTGTGCTTATATCACCTTGATAATCGTCTATCGCCCTAAGTAGCTCTCCTAATTCTTTTGGGTCTGTAATGCTTCTAAACGGCGTTTGTTTTGGTTTTGGTAGTGTGGTAGTCATTATGAGGGCAGGGGCGGTTATTATGTCGTGTTCGTCTAGGTACTTCAAAAAGCCAATAAGCATACCTTTTGCTTTATAGGCGTAGCTCTTTATCCCTTTGTCGCTCATTTTCAAAATAAGCCCTTTGTACTCTTTGGCTGTTATTTCGTCTATTTGCCTGTGACCAATATGCGGTAAAAAGTAATTTTCAAAAGTAGATTTGATTTTGGTATATGTAGATGGAACGATATGCGGCTTTTTATCCTCTATCCACTTATAGAATAGTTTTTCAAATGTGTTTTCTAGTTTTTTGGTTTCGGCTTCTCTTTGTACCTTTGCCGCCTCTTTTTGTACCTTTTTGTTTTCTACGGGGTCTATGCCTTGAGAGATTAGCTCCATAAGCTCATTTCGTTTTGAGCGTGCTAAGGCAAGGGTAACGGCTGGATAGTTGCCGAAAGTGGTCTTTTTGGCTTTGCTATTAATCGTATAGCGTATCGTCCAAACTTTTGTACCTATGGTTTTTATGTTGAGGTATAAGCCGCCGCCGTCTGCAATGAGATAATCTTTATCTTTAGGCTTTGCGTTTTTGATTGTGGTGTCTGTTAGTATGTCTTTGCCGTTTGCTTTGGGTCTTTTAGCTACGGTATCTTTAGCCATTTTATACCTCTTTTATTGTACCTTTTGAGATACATACTAAAGATAGAATAGCAAAGGTACACTAAAAGGTACAACGAGAGGTTAGTTTTCTGTACCTTTTGTTGGATGTCGTTAGACTAACCAAAAAGGTTAAACCCTTTGTTTATCGTAGTTTATAGATGTTTTTGGATTATATTAAATTGACGGGTGGTGGGTTCTGTAGGACTCGAACCTACGACCAACCGGTTATGAGCCGGTTGCTCTAACCAACTGAGCTAAGAACCCGTATGTTTAAAGCTTTCTTAACGTTTCCGTTTTGAAAAGGAGACGGAATTATACAAAAAATCAAATCTAAAAGCAAGTAGATTTTCTAAAATTCCAAAAAGAATCATAAAAGTAAGGAAGCTGGTGCCGCCGTAGCTATAGAGCGGAAGCGGTATTCCAACGACGGGAGCGAGTCCTATCGTCATAGCTATATTGATTGAGGAGTAGACGAAAATGAGCACTCCTATCCCGCTGGCGAATACGACCCCGAAATAGTCGTTGCCGAACTTGGCGCGCAGTCCGAGTATATGTATCGTCATCGCGGCATACGCCAAAATGAGCAGCAGCGCCCCAAAAAACCCAAATCTTTCGACGTGGTATGCGAAGATAAAGTCCGTCGTTGCGATCGGCAGGAATTTTAGCTGCACCTGCGTGGCGTCTTCCTTGCCTTTGCCGAATAGTCCGCCGGAACCTATCGCTATGATGGACTGCTGGACGTGATAGCTTGGTTTTTCGGCTACGAAGTCCGCTATCCTCTGTTTTTGGTAATCTTTTAGCCCGACCTCATAAAGAAGAGTGGAGGCCGCCAGAAATCCGGCTATCAGCACCGCCCATATCTTCCATCTGACGCCTATCAAAAAAAGAACGCCGAAGCCGAGCATAAGCACTACCCCGGCGCTACCCAGATCCGGTTCTATCGCTATCAAAAAGAAAGGCAGGATTATGTACATCGATATTTTCAGAAACGTTTTCCAGTCATAGCCTTCCTCGGGCGGCGGGTTTTTTTGGATTTGATAGGCCAGCATCAAAAGAAGGGCGGGTTTTATAATCTCCGAAGGCTGTATAGTCATCGTAGTGAAAGGAATCTCAAGCCATCTTTTGGCTCCGAGTATGGAGACCCCGAAGAATTTTACGGATATGAGCAGCATGATGTCTATCCAGTAGACGATAGGAATGAGCCATACCAGTTTCCTGATAGGCAGCAGCGACATTACAGCGAAGACTCCAAAGCCGATAAGTATGTAGGCCACCTCTTTTTTTGCCAAGCTTTCGTTGACTTCGCTAATCAAAAAAAGCGACGATAGCGCTATCGGCACGATAAGGAGTATTATAAAAAAATCGAAGTGGGTTAATATCCGTCTGTCTATCTGTATCATTGTGCTGATTTTAGCCAAATATACCTATAATACACGAATGAAAACGGCCGTTTTAAAAACCTTTTTTGCAGGCTCTCCCCAGAGGCTCGACTCTATCATAGCCTCCGAACTCCAAATATCCAGAAAAGAAGCCAAGAAGATTATCGAAGAGGGATTTTGCCGTATAGGCGGCAAAGAGATAAAAAAGGCCTCCTATGAAGCCAAAGAGAGCGATAGTATCGATATTCTCGAGTATGTCGACTCTTTCGCGAAGGAAAAAAAGGAGTCCGTCCTTGTTCCGACTATTGTTTTTGAGGACGATGATATTTTGGTGCTGGACAAGCCATCCGGCCTCACGGTGCACGAAGGCAGCGGAACGACCGAGAGCACGCTCGTCGACTATCTCAAAAGAAACGGCTTCAAGCTGGCGGAGTCGACCGGCGAGGATAGGGAAGGTATCGTGCATAGGCTAGACCGCGAAACCTCGGGTCTCATGGTCGTGGCAAAGACGGACAAGGCGGCCGAAGGTCTAAAAAGACAGTTTGCCGATAAGAGCGCCGGCAGGTATTATTTGGCGATTATAGAGCCCCCCCTAAAAGAAGATGTCGTCGTAGAGGCAAATCTTGCCAGAAACCCTAAGAATAGGATAAAGATATCCGTCCAAAAAGAGGGCAAAGAGGCCAAAAGCGCATTTAAAAAAATAGCGCTCTCTTCAAACGGCAAGTTTGAGCTGATAGCGGCGAAGCTGTTTAGCGGCAGAACGCACCAGATAAGGGCGCACATGGCCCACTTGGGACGGCATATCGTAGGCGATGATTTATACGGTTTTAAAAGCCAAAATGCTAAGATAGAAGCAAGCAGGGTAATGCTTCATGCGGCAGTTTTGTATTTTTACCACCCGGTAAACTTGCAAAAGGTAAGTTTTTTCGCTCCGCCGCCGGACGATTTCAATGCCCTTTTTAACAAACTTTTTGAGATGGAGAACGCAGGTGAGATATTTTGTCAGGATTTTATCGCCTCTATTTTTGGCGGCTCTGATTAGCGGATGCGCCAACAAAGACTCGCTTCTCGAGCGTCCCAAAATAGACCCGAACCTTCCAAAGCCGATGAACGTCAGGAGTATTTCCGATAGGAGCTCCATAGGTTTTGAGTGGGAGTATACCAACAATCCCGCCGTGGAAGGGTATAAGATATACAGAAGCGCCGAAAACGGCGGCTCCGAGCTCGTGGATACGCTAAAGGACAGATTTGTATCCCATTATGCGGATAAAGACCTAAAGCCGGACACCCAATACTCTTATAGATTTTCGTCGTATACCAAAGACGGCACGGAGTCGGACGCCACCCCGGTCGTTAGCGTAAAGACAAAACCTGTGCCTGAGGCGGTTAGCTTTATAGCCGCCGTGGACAATCTGCCAAACCGCGCCAAGATAGTCTGGAGACCGCACGTCAGCCCCGACGTGGTCGAGTATACCGTGCAAAAAAGCGGGCCGAACGATAAAAATTGGGACGATATAGCAAAAGTATCGCCTAGGCTTATGGCCGAATATATCGATACGAAAGTGGAGAGCGGAAGAGTCTATCACTACAGGATAATAGCAAAGACGTTTGACGGCGTCTACTCCAAGCCTAGCGAAGTCGTCGCCGTAAATACGAAGAAGCTGCCGCTCCCTGCGACGCAAGTTTACGCCTCAAAGGACCTTCCAAAACAGATAGCCGTAAGCTGGGAAGCCCCGGAGCAAAAAGAGTTCGACAAATACAACCTGTATAGGGCGGAGAAACCGGATTCCAAATACTCCGTAGTATACGCCGGAACCGAAAAGAAGTTTTTGGACAAGATAGACGAGGACGGCGCGGTCAGGTATTATAAGGTCGCGGTAGTAGACAAAGACGGTCTTGAGAGTCCTTTCGAGCTATCGGCTACCGGCGTTACGAGACCTAAGCCGCTCACGCCGTCATTCACGCTAGCGACTATAAAAGAAAACAGGGTCCATCTAGCTTGGACCTCTAACGAAAAAGAGCCGGTTACTTTTAAAATTACCAAAAAATGGGGAAGTTTTCTGAATAAGCAAGTAATTACCTATACCGACATAAAAGGCTTCACCTACGAAGATAAAGACGTGGATTTGGGCCAAAAATACCAATATTCTATAGAAGCCGTAGATAGGGATGGGATAGCCAGCAAGCCGAGCGACGAAGTAGAGCTTTTCGTTCCAAAGGGACTTTGATTGCCGCACGCTTTTGTCAGCAGTATTAAAGACGATATAAAGCCGTTTTCAGACGGCGATTTGACGCTTATCGATTTTTTTGACGCCAGGAAATACTCGCTTGCTTTCGTGCAGATGAGGGGAGTAAAGTTTGCCCTGACGGTAAAACAAAAAGACGGAAGATTTCTCATAAAGCCTGAGAAGATTACCAGACCTTCCGACCTCAATCTAACAAAAGAGGCGATTTCGATTTTTTGTAAAAACTGCTGCGGCGAGATACTATCGTCAAACCTCGTGCTAAAAAAAGTAAAGCCGAAATCACCGAAGCTTTTGGATCCGCTCTATTTTTGCGAGCATCCGGAGTTTTTCGACGGCGAGGTTTCGATAGAGGTAGGATTTGGGAGCGGCAGGCATCTTTTGTATCGCGCCAAGGAGTCGCCTGGCAAGAAGTTTGTCGGCATAGAGATATATAAGCCATCCATCGAGCAGGTGCTAAGGCAGTGCGAACTGCAAGGCATAGACAATATCTACGTTATGGATTTTGACGCCAGGCTTATCATAGAGACGGTAAAGCCGGACTCTTTGTCGGAAGTATTCGTACACTTTCCGGTGCCGTGGCCGGATAGTCCGACTAGACGCGTAATATCGGAGAGTTTCTTGGCCGTTTGTTCAAGGGCGTTAAGGGATGGCGGATACGTGGAGCTTAGAAGCGACGACAGGGACTATTTCGAATATGCGTTTAACTCCGCCATGAGCCTGCCGAAGGCAAAGGTAGATTCGACGAAAAACGAGCCTGCCGAGATAGTCAGTAAATACGAAGACAGATGGCTTAGAAAGGGTAAAGATATTTTCGAGATGAGAATATATCCCGAAAAAGAGCCGAATAGCCAGCCAAAGAAAGAGTCTTTTGAGCTAGGGGGAGAAATAAGCGTCCTGAGGCTAAACTCTCTTCCTAAAGAGGCCATGGTGGAAGAGGGGGTTTTGGTTAGCTTCGAAGAGGTGCTTGTCTCAAAAGACGGGAAGAACTTTGCGCTCAAAGTCACCTTCGGGGATGTGGCAAGACCAGATAGGAGATATATAGTATGCGGCAAAGAAGAGGCGTACTACTATCCTTTTGCCCCGCTTTGCGTGGAAGCCTCAAAAAAAGCGCATAAAATAATTAAAGAGTATCTGTATGGAAAAAATAGTTAACGCCCAAAACCTGGTTTTAGGGTATAAGAAACAAGAGCCGGTTATGAAGGGCGGCAATTTTTCTATCAACAAGGGCGAATTCGTATTTTTGACGGGGCCTAGCGGAAGCGGTAAGACCACCCTTATAAAATCGCTTTACGGCGGCATAAGACCGCTTAGCGGCGCGCTAGAGGTCGCAGGAATAAACATGGTAAAAGCCGGAAACGGCAAGCTTACCAGCCTTAGGCGCAAGATGGGTCTTGTATTCCAAGACTACAAGCTGATTGAAGAGTGGACCATCAAGAAAAACGTGATGCTTCCGCTCATCATAGCAGGATACGCGGCCGATATATGCGAACAGCAGACCGCAAAACTGCTAAACCATGTCAAATTGACCCATAAATCAGAAGATTACCCGGATGAGCTGTCCGGCGGTGAACAGCAAAGGGCGGCGGTTGCCAGGGCCCTTGCGCATAGTCCGCTTATAATAGCGGCGGACGAGCCTACCGGGAACCTCGACGAGTACTCCGCGGAAGTGGTAATGGAGCTTTTAAAGACGGCGCACGCTTGCGGCATCACCGTGCTTATAGCGACGCACCACATCCCTAGCCGCTTTGATTTGCCGTACAAAACCCTCCATATCGAAAACGGAAATATCCATGAAATACCTTAAAAGCCATATAACGCTGATTTTTTCGCTTGTAGCGTTGCTGTTTAGCTATCAGCTGTATCTGACGGTTAGCGATTTGGCTGACAAATATGAGCATAAACTGGCAAACGAATATTCGATAGTGGCGGTCTCCACGCAAAAAATCGAGGAGCGCACCTTTAAGCACGGCTCGTATCTGGTGGCGTCTGCGCAAGAGATAGATGCGCAGCCTTTTTTTGCAGGCTTTAGCAATGATCTTGCCCCGGAGGTATATGAGCAGCTGAAAACCTCTCTTCCGTCTTTTTATAGGATAAAACTAACCAAATATCCGAGCAAGGAGGAGCTCGCCGCCGTAACGAAATCTCTAAAGTCCCTCAGGGGCGTTATAAAGGTGGAGAGTTTTGCCAGAACGCAAAATGCCATCGCAAACCTGCTTGACGCCTTCAAATCGGGAGTTAGCGCATATCTTGCCGTCGTGTTCGTGTTTAACATACTCCTGTTCGTGAAGTTTATGGAGGTGTGGCGATTCGAGCATATCTCCAGAATGCAGATAATGGCGATTTTTGGGGCTCCGGTCTGGATGAGAAGCGTAGTGCTTATAAAAATGGCGGTAGTGGATTCGTTTTTTGCCGTCGCTATTACGATAGGCACGTTTTATTATCTCTCTATTTCGCCGGACGCCGCGCTGTACCTAAAAAGCATAGGTCTTGACGGGGGGATATATTTTGATATCAGGGAGAGTCTTATTCATCTCGGGGCTTTGGCGCTTGGCGTGTCGCTTTTCGCCGTCTCCATGGTTGCTTTTAGAAGGCTTGAGAGTTGAAAAAAGCCTCGATCTTTGTTCTGTTTCCTCTGGGCGTCTCGCTATTGGCGGCTGCAAACCCTACCGCCGCGATAGATAAAGATATAAAAAAAACGCAGTCGCAGATAGCCCAAAAGGGAAAAGAGTTTAGCAGGCTGTCTAGCTCGATAGACGACGCCGCAAAGGACATTATCGAGGAGCAAAACAGGATAAAAAGCCTCGACGCCCAGATAACGGCGTTGGAAGCGGACGTCGCGAAGCTATCCGAGGAGCATAAACAAAAAAATAGCGAAGTGCAGGGTATAGAAGAGCAGAAAAAGAAGCTTGAAAACGAAAAAGAGGAGCTTGAAAAAAAGCTCGTAGCCATATTGGCCAAAGACCTCTCCGCATCCCTTGTGCTTTCCGAGACCGAGCCGTCCGGCGAGGACGACATAGTAAAGTCGCAGCTCTCAAAGACGCTTTCGAAGGCCGTCAGCGGGTATACGGCAAAGCTGAAAGCCGAATATATGGTGCGCCAAAAAATGATAGCCGAGCTGGAGACGAGGATAAAACACATCAAGAGCTCGATGAGCGCGCTAGAACAAAAGAAACTCAAGCTCGCCCAAGCAAAAGATGAGCGTATCAAGACTATAGCCAAAATCCAAAAACAGGCCGAAATGTACAAGGCGAAGCTTGAAAAATTGGCAAAAGAACAGCAGCAGGCGAGAGCTACGCTTGAGCAGCTAAATATCTTAAAGCGCCAAAAACTTGCCGAAGCGGCCAGGGGCAAGCCGGCTCCAAAGGCCGTCCAAAAAGCTCCGGGAGACAAACCGACCGGAGATATAAACATAGACGATATAGAGCTAAACAACGACGTAAAGATGATGGGCTCATCCTATCAGGCCACAAAATCCGCAAGATACACGGGGCGCAAAGTTCCGGCTCCAATTGAGGGATTTCGCGTTATCAAGCAGTTTGGGCCGTATATAGATCCGATATACAAGATACGCATACACAACGATTCGGTAACGCTTCGCTCAAACTCTTCGGACGTGATGGTAAAAAACATCATGGACGGCAAGATAGTGTTCGCAAAGCAGGTTGCGGCTCTTGGAAATGTCGTTATCGTGCAGCATGACGGAAATCTGCACTCGATCTATGCCCATCTCACCAAAATAGCGCCTACGGTGCAGGCCGGTAAAAAAATAGAGCAGGGCGCGATAGTGGGCAGGATAGATAAAGAGCTTACTTTTGAGATAACGAAAGAAGATGTGCCTATAAATCCGATGGATGTTATTATCGCGGACTAGCCGCTATTTTATATCGTGCAGCTTTAGGACGAACTCGACCTCTCCGGTTCCTATGCGAAGCTGTTTTGCTATCTCCTCTATGCTAAACCCGTTTGAAAAAAGAGTTGTTATCCTGTTTTCGTCCAGTCCGGTAGAGCTAGGCGCAACGGCCGTAATAGGCTTTATCTTGTTCTCCAGGTCGAGATACCTCTCGATGATGCTCTCTTTGAACTCCAGGTTGTCTTTTTGAAGCTCTTGGAATTTATCTATAATCAGGCGGCTGACTTCGGAAAACTCTTCCAGATTTTGGTCGTTTTCGGCTCTGTTTTCATGATGCGGCCTGGATTTGAGCTCTTTTTCCAGTTTGTGCATATTTTGGTTTATTAGGTCGAAAGTTTTTTCGTATAGTTTTAGTTTCTTGTTGATTGCGTTCTCTCTAATATATACGAATACAAATAGGAAAAAAACGGCTACGCTGATTAGCGCAACAAGTATCAAATCCATCATAGTGCTTTCTCCCTCGCTATCTCTTCCCTATCTTTTGAGGCCAAATATCCGTCGAAATCAACCTTGTCTTTTGGCCATATCTTTGTTATCTTCGCTATTCCGGGCTCGACCCCCTCGAAGAATATCGGTATCAGCCTTTGTCTAAAAAGCGGCATATCTACTCTCCCGTAATACTTTTTTCCGGTTTCTATGCCTTCGATTTGTATCGTCTCAAACCACGCAAAATCGAGCAACGTATTATTTTTTAGCGATACATACTCTTTTATTTCGCCTTTGACTATTTTGGTCAGCTCGTCTATTTTTTTGTGAAGCTCGGCCAAAAGCATGATAGTCATTTCGTCAGGGGCATTTTTACCCTCCCTGGCCTTTAGTTTTTGTATCGCGTCGTCTACTGGATTCGAGTTTGTCTCGCTAAACGTCTCAAACTCCCTCTCGAACTCTTCGAGGCGCCCATCCGTCTCCTCGAAGCTGATTTTGGCCGCTATTCGTACGAGTTTCATCTATTTATCCATATGTCTATTGATGTAAGCATGAAAAACAAAATACCAAGGTATCCGTTTAGCGTAAAAAACGCTTTATTGATAGCCTCTCTGTCGCGCCTTACGAGTATATGCTCATACAAAAGCAGCGCGGCGGCGATACCGACCGCTAGGAAGGATGGCGCTCCCAGATTGGCCTCTTTTGCGAACAAGAACCAAAACAAGACGGTCATCATATGGAAAACGGCGGCAAAGTCTAGCGCCATTTTTTCGCCGAATACCGATGGAATGGAGTGTAGTCCCTCTTTTTTGTCAAACTCCATATCTTGCAGCGCATAGAATACGTCGAAACCGGCCACCCAAAACAACACCCCCCCGGCCAGGTATATGCTCCAAAGCGATACGCTTTCGCCGACCGCTATCTCTCCGGCAATCGGAGCTAGCCCCAGGGAGAGCCCGAGTATAAGATGCGCGGCGGAAGAAAAGCGTTTAAAATACGAGTATGCCGCAAGTACGGGCAATATCGCAAAAGATAGCTTGAAAGCCAGGGTATTTACGAAAAAAGAGACGGCTATAAAGCCGACGCCGCTCAGCAGTATGAAAAACAGCTGCGCGCCCTCCGATACCCTTCCATCCACGCTCGGCCTAGTCGCGGTTCTAGGGTTTTTGGCGTCAAACTCCCTGTCGGCAAACCTGTTTACGCCCATAGCGAACGTGCGGGCAAAAAATGCGGCTGCTATCCCGAGCGCCAGGAGCCAAATCGGGGGCATGCCCTCCGCCGCGACAATCATGGCTATAAGGATAAACGGCAACGAAAAAATGGTGTGTGAGAGCATGACGAGCTCTGAAAAATGTCTTAACTTGGCTAGGATGTTCATGCCTTTTGTTTTTGATTTGATTTTAACCAAAAAGGGCTTTTTGAAGAGTTTGGATAAAATTCGAAAATGATAGAAGTAGCGATAATTGGCCCGACGGCATCCGGAAAGAGCGATACGGCTCTCGATATAGCCTCTAAAAAAGGGGCGTATATCCTCTCCTTGGATTCGTTATCATTATACAAAGAGGTGGATATAGCGAGCGCGAAACCTTCCAAAGAAGAGCTTTTCGCAGTATTGCATTTTGGCATAGACATCATATATCCGAACGAGCCGTTTAACGCGGCGATGTTCATGGATGAATACGAAAGGGCCAAAGAGGCTGCGCTCAAAGATAGAAAACACTTGATAATAGTAGGCGGAAGCTCTTTTTACCTCAAATCGATGATAGACGGGCTTAGTGATATGCCGGCAATATCGGCAAAGTCTAGGGCGCGCGCTTTGGAGCTTGTGAAAAATGACATAGCGGATGCCTATGAACAGCTGAAAAATATAGATTGGCGGTTTGCGCAAAACGTAAAGGAAAACGATAGCTATCGGATAAGCAGGGGGCTTGAGATCTTTTTCGAGTTTGGCGTTCCGGCGAGCAAGATATTCGCCGAGGCTCCAAAAAAAAAGATAGACGCCAATCTAAAGATATATGAAATCACTGTCGACAGAGATGAGCTTAGGGCTAAGATTAGGCGTCGTACCGCAAAGATGCTGGAAGCTGGCATATTCGAAGAGGCGGAGTATCTGCTGGGCAGATACGGCAGAGACGCAAAGCCTATGGGATCGATAGGGCTTAAGGAGGCGCTCTCCTATTTGGACGGCGAAATAAGCAAGGAGCAGTGTGAAGAGCTTATCTCTATACACACGTCGCAGCTGGCCAAGAGACAAGTCACGTTCAATAAGGCGCAGATAGCGGCTGATTTTAGGGGCGACAAAGACGCCGTAGCGTCCAAGATAGCCGCCTTATTTTAAAATATCAAGAGACTCTTTGCACAGTTTTTTCCAAGGAGAGTCCGCTTTTACTTTTAGACACTCCTGCAAAGACGCCTTCGCTTTTGCCTTCTCTCCCGCCGCCGTGTAGTTGGATGAAATCTCAAAAAGCGCCCTTGCCCTATCGGAGTCGTTTAGTTTTTTGCTCGTCAGCGTAGACAAGATCGCCGCTGCCTTCTTATGGTCGCCTTGTTTTGCCAGAAGCCCGGCGTAGTTAAACTCTATCCAAGGGCTCTCCACGTATACCTTGAGCTGGTTTTGCAGGGAGTATAGCTTTTCCGAGTATTTTAGGTTTGAGAGCATATCGTTTCTTGCGATGGCAAATCTGATGGCGTCCTTATACGCGGTAATCGTCCTAGGGTCTTTCGGATATTTCGACTCTATTATCATTATTGACTCGTTTAGAAGATTCGGATCTTTATAGCTCATCGCCAAACTTACTCCATCGAACGCTATGTCGGCAAACTCGTTTCTTTTATAGATTTTTGAAAGCGTGATGACGTCTTTTGTAGCCTGATACGCCTCTTTGGTTTTGCCAAGTTTCATGGCGGCGCTCTCAAATCTATATAGCCAAGGCAGCTTTGCCGCAAGATCTTTGTTTGCCAGGTGTTTTTGCGACAACGTAAGCGCTTTCGCATATTCTGACGCCGACATATAGCACTCAAACAGCTTCGGCTCTTCCGCCGCCAGAGGTGTTATCCTGTTTTTTGCGAGCAGCGATAATGCCTCTTTGCATTCGTTTCTGGCGAGCTTGGCGCCGAATAGCTCTTTCTCGGCTTTGGCTATGTATTGCCCCGCTTCGCCGATTAGCTCCTTAGGCAGCCCCGCCGTTTGCGGCTCTAGAGCCAAAACCTCGGCATACCTTTTCGCATCCAGAAGGCCTTTCATGGTTTTTACGAGCGCTTTTTGGCCTATCTGTTCTTTTGGATATTTTTGGGCCAGTTTCGAAAGTTCGGCTAGGCTGATGTTTTTATCCTGGCCGAAGTTTAGCTTGTCCAGTTTCGGCTCTACGAGATTGGCGAATCGTCCGCCTTTGAATTCTTGCAGATACCTGCTATAGTAGCTTTTCGCCTTTGCGTTGTCGTTTGCCGCGGCCGCCCAGTCGCCAAGCTCGCTAAGCAACATCTCGTAGTTTTCGTTTTTCTTGTCGAGTCTGGCTAGCAGCGCTTCGCCGACCTCGAGGGCTTGGCCGTATATATTGGCTCCGGCTAGCTTTTTCGCGAATGCGTACGCTTTCTCAGCGTCTTTTAGTATGAAGTTGATATTTCCTTTTAGGATTTTGCCGTAGTACTCTTTGGCGTTCTCCGTGTCGCCCATCGATAGGTAGGTATCGGCGGCTTTGAATGCGGCTATCGATGCGGTTTCGATATTTTTTGTCTCATATAACGCCCTTCTGTATAGCTCTATCGCTCTTTTGGCTTTGGAGAATCTAAGCGCGTCGCCGTAGTCTATCATCGCCTGTTTGGATATCTCGGAGAAACCGAAATCGTTTACTATCCTCTCGTAATAGTAGTCGGCGTTCTTGAAATCCTGGTTTTTGGCGTAAGCGTTCATGACCGCCCTTAACACTTCGGATGCTTTTTCGTCTGCCGGGAAATTTTTGAGCCAATTTCTACCTAGCTCGACAGCCGCATTGTTGTTTGCCGCTCCGCCTATCGCCACCAGCGATTTTATTCTGATTAGCTCGTATTCGGAGAAAAAGATGGAATTCGGATATGTCTTTTGGGCTTTCTCGGCGTATGCCATAGCCGATTTGTACTCACCCTTTTCGTACAGCTTTTTTACCGAGTTGAATTCGGCTATGTCTTGCAGGCTGTTCGCATCGTTTATCGGCAGTCCGTCTATGTCGAGAGTCTTTACGTATACGTAAGGGTCGGAACCGAGCGCGACAGGGAAGTTGATGCCGGGACTTTTCTTTGGGGTTACGAATTTCAGCTCTTTTTCGTATGCCACTATGACGAATTTTTTGGCTCTTTTCTCAAAGCCGGCCTTTTTCTCGTAACTGCTTTTCGGGTCGAAATTTTGTGAGAAGATCTCGGATTTCGTCTTTGAGGTAATTGCCAGTTTGTAGCCGCCGTTCATATAAGGCTTAACATTGAAAAATTCGCTCTCAAACCCTTTGAACTGGGTTTTCGGAGGGGTAGAAAATTCGCAGATATAGCTGTTTTTCGGCGCTTCGTCTGCTTCGTTTTTGTAGCATACGAAAGGCTCCCCGCTCTCAAGGTTTAGAACCGAGTATTTATCGCCCTTGCTTTTGGCGAGTTTTACTTCTATGTCTAGCGCAAACAAAGAGCCGCATATCGCGGTTAAAACAACTATTTTTTTAAGCATATTCTTATTTTACAGCTACGCTCTTTAAAAACGACTCCAAAAGCCCTCTCGCCGCTTTCGCTATCTTCTCGTCCGTTTTGATATTAAACCATCTAAACTGCCTTCCGCTCTGCTCTTTGCCGGTCAACAAATCGCCAGAGTCCCTGTATTGCAAGTCGAGCTCCGCTATCTCAAATCCGCTTTTTGTGGCGGCAAATTTTTGGAGCCTTTCGTTGTTTGTATCTTTCGTATACAAAAAACACCAGCCGTATTCGGTGTTTCTGGCGACCCTTCCTCTTAGCTGGTGGAGGCTGGCTAGGCCCAGCTTTTCGGCGCCCACCACGACTATCGTCGAGAGCTTCGGAAGGCTTATGCCGACTTCCATGACGGTCGTAGATACGATAAGCTCTCCGCCGTTTTTAAACTCCTCGAATACATCCTCTTTTGCGCTGTCTTTGCCGTGCGTCACATGCACTTTGTCGAAATGTTTTCTCCAAAACCCCTCCGCTTCTTCTAGCGACATGTAGTCGCTCATATCGCTTTTTTCGACCAGCGGATAGATGAGGGCCACCTGATTTCCTTCTGCAATCTGGTTTTTTATGTGCGAAAACAGCTCTTTGAACCCCTCTTTTGATACGACCGTTGTCTCTATGTTTTTTTTGAGCGGAGTCTCCTTGATTGTGCTGATATCTACAAGCGTAGCCTCTATTAGCGCTTGTGTTCTCGGAATTGGCGTAGCCGAGAATTGAAAGTAATGCGGCCTAAACTCCCCTTCGCTTACGAGTTTCGAGATGAGATGGCGCTGGTTTGTGCCAAACCTATGCTGCTCGTCCACTATTACCGTTTTGCATGCCGGAAGCTTGCGGTACAAAAGGGCGTGCGTCCCGATTATGAAATCGGCTTCGTTTATATCGCCGTCTTTTGCTTTTGAGCTTTGCGTCACCAGGACCGTTTGTAAAGAGAGGTATTTTCTTGCCTCTTCGTATATCTGGTTTGCTAGTATGGCCGTCGGCGCCAAAAGCACAGTTTTGTCTTTGCCTGTCATATGCGCGAGCGCCAATATGACGGTCGTTTTGCCGCTTCCTACGTCGCCTATTACGACGCGTCTTGCTTGCCTGTTTTTTTGTATGTCGCCTCTGCAATCCTCTATCGCCCCCAGCTGATCGTTCGTAGGCCTAAACGGGAGCTTTTCAAAAAACACTTGTAGCGGCGACGGCTCTATTCTCTGCGCCGGAAGGGTCGTTTTTTTTGACGCCAGGAGCTTTAGGTAGGAGTATATTTCGGTGAGCTTTAGCGCTTTTTCTATCTCTTTTTTATACGAGCCGTTTTCATAAATCTCCGCCGTGCTAGACGGGAAATGAAGCTTTAAGAGACAGGAAGCGGTATCGTCGTCCAATCCCTCGTTTTTTAGCGCGTCGATCGTCAGGTATTTTTGCGCAAGCAGTTTGTGTGTCCTGTTTTGCGGACCTTTGATATATATTTTGTTTATTTCGCCGACGGAGGTTATCTTCTTTGGGTGGACTATACAAAGATACGGGTAGTGTGATATTTTGCCGTATAGATAGAGCGTTTCGCCGACAGAAAAGAGGTTTTGCTGGTATCTCTTGGGGGCGAAAAAAACGGCTTTAATATGGCCTTTATTGTGGGATAGGAGCCGCAACTCGTAGGTGATCGTCTTCGGAGTCCTCTGCTTGGAGAGTATCTCGCAGTAGATTGCGCAAAATTCGTTTTCGGCCAGTGGTTTGTCCAGCGTGGTATCTTCATATTTTTGCGGGACGAACAGCGCCAGATCCAAAACGGACAGGATACCGAGCTTCTCTAGCCTCTCCCGATCCGTTTTTTCAAATAGCATCTATTTCGTCAGAATGGAAAATGTAAGCTCTGTTATCTCGCTATGGCTTTTGATGAAGTCGTTTAGCTCTTTTAGCGATAGGTTTTTGATTAGCTCCAGCTCCTCTTTGTGAAAACCTAGCGGCTGCCCAAGATAGTATTCGTTGAAGCTTCTGGATAGCCTTTGCGAAAGCGTCTCGTTTCTAAGCGGTTCGCTGCCCAGTATGAAGTTTTTGGCGCCGTCCAGCTCTTTTTGCGTGGCCCCCGTTTTGACGAACTCCGCTATCGTTTTCTTGACGAGCTCTTTCGCCTTCTCTTCGTTTTCCGGCTTTGTCTGTAGATGTCCGCCGAAATACGAGTTTGTCTTCGCCAGATTAAATCTCGCATACGCCGAGTACGCAAGTCCGTTTTGCACCCTTATGATCTCCATAAGCCGGCTCCCAAAACCGCTTGAGCCGAGGATAAAGCCGGCCACCCTTGCCTTGTAGGCGTCCTTGTCGCTCGCTCTGATATTCGCTTTTGAACCGAAATATATATACGCCTGCTCGCTTTTCTTTTTTATCTTCAACTCTTTCTTGCTGCTTTTCGCCTCAAAAAACCGCTCGCTCTCTTTTTTGCCGTTTTTTGGCAGCGCCGAAAGCAGCGACTTTGCGTAAGATAGAGCCTCTTCCTTGTTTATGTCGCCGCCTATTACGATGACCGAGTTGCCTACCCCGATATTTTGCGATATGAATTTTTTTATATCTTCGAGCGTTATTTTTTCGATGCTTGCTTTCGTGCCTAATGGATCATTTTCGAGCGGAGTCTCGTGGAATATCTCTTTTTTTAGAGCCGCGTCCGCTACGTGGTCGAAGTCATCCTCTTTTTTGGCTATCTGCGACATCGTGATGAGCTTTATTTTTTTGACCGTATCCTCGGAGTAGTTCGGATCGGATAGTAGTTGCGCCGTCAGCTTGACAGCGTCTTTTACATACTCCTTTAGAGATGAAAACTCGATTCCGGCCGTCTCAAAACCGCTGTATGCGGATAGCTTTATCGCTTTTTCGTCCAGAAGCGTCGCGAATTTGGTGCTGCCAAGTTTTTTCGTCCCTTCGTTTAGAAGCCTAAACGAGAGCTTCGAGAGTCCGGTTTCTTTGCCGTCCTGTATCGAGCCGGCGTCTAGAAATACCATCTTTGCCGATACCGTCGGAAGGCTCCTGTCTTCCTCGAAAATTACCGGCACTTTGGCGCCTTCAAATTCAAAATGCAAAAGTGTGTTAGCCATCAATAAACCTTGAGTCAATATTAAAAATAGTAGTTTTTTCATTCGTATGTTTTGAGTATTTCGTATGCGGTATTTCGTTTCGCCGCAATGCCGCCCGCATCTTTTATGAGCCTTACTATCTCATCCTCGGCCATTTTGTTCGCCGCGCCTGCGGCCGCCACGACGTTTTCCTCCATCATCGTGCTTCCCATGTCGTTTGCGCCGAAAAAGAGAGCGGACTGGCCTATATGCGAGCCTTGCGTAACCCATGAGCTCTGGATGTTTTTGAAGTTATCAAGATAAAGCCTGGAGAGGGCTAGGATACGCAGGTATCTATTTGACGTAGCCTTCGTTATGTTCGGGTATTCGCGAAATAGCGGCGTATTGTCGGGTTGGAACGACCAGAGTATAAACGCCCTAAAGCCGCCCGTTTCGTCTTGTAGGTTTCTTAGATGCTCCAGATGCTCTATTATCTCTTCGTCCGTTTCTACGGATCCGAACATCATCGTGGCGGTCGTTTTCATGCCTATTTCGTGTGCGCTTTTGTGGATGTCGAGCCATCCGGCCGTATCCAGCTTGTTTGGGGAGATTATATTCCTGACCCTGTCTACGAGTATCTCAGCTCCCGCCCCCGGAATAGAGGAGAGCCCTTTTGCCTGAAGCCTTAATAACGTCTCCTTGCGGCTAATGTTTGACACTTTTGCTATGTATGCTATCTCCGCCGCCGAAAAGCCGTGTATCGTTATCTGCGGATAGTTTTTGTGGATAAACTCGACCAGTTCCTCATAGTACTCTATCTTAAGCTTCGGATGCACTCCGCCTTGGAAAAGTATCTGGGTGCCGCCGATTTCTATCAGCTCCTCTATCTTTTCGGCTATGGTCTCAAAATCGAGCACATAGGCGTCTTCGTCGTTCAGTCCTCGCTTGAAGGCGCAAAATTTACACCCCGCTACGCAAATATTCGTATAGTTGATATTCCTATCTACGATAAAAGTAGTTATATTTTCCGGATGAAGCCGTTTTTTTACCTCTAGGGCTCTTTGGCCGAGCTCCAAAAGAGGTGTTTGTTTTAAAAGCTCCAGAGCCTCTTGTTTCGTTATTCTTGGCATGGCGGCAATTGTAGACAAAAAATGTTTTTTTTATGATTAAGGCGGTACAATTACGGCAGTTACAAACTACTATAAGGCCTACGGTGAACAGTCTAGATATTATAGTTTTATTTTTGGTTTTTGCGCTTGGCCTGAAGGGTTTCCTGCACGGTTTTATAAAAGAGGTCGCAGGGCTTGCCGCTATAGTCGGCGGTATCTTTTTGGCTTCTAGATTTTCGTCCGGGTTTGGCGAATTTTTTGCGCATATGTTCAACCTAAAAAGCGAAACGACGGCTACGGTAGTCGCCTTTATAGCGCTCTTTGCCGCTATCTGGTTCGGTATTACGTTCGCCGCTTCTCTCGTTTCAAAAGCGGTAGACCTGAGCGGACTAGGTATCGCCGACAAGGCTCTCGGTTTTGTCGCCGCCGGCGGTAA
This sequence comes from uncultured Helicobacter sp., assembly GCA_964568395.1. Classification (GTDB taxonomy): domain Bacteria; phylum Campylobacterota; class Campylobacteria; order Campylobacterales; family UBA6016; genus UBA6016. Next base: position 74,865 of record CAZMPN010000007.1, read on the forward strand.
GATATTCCTGATACTCTCCGTAATAGTTTTCGCCCTCTCTAACATATCGCTTCTGCAAAGCAAAATAGAGGGCTACGCCCATGATAGCTTTATGTACGCTCCTATGAAGGCGACGGGCGGTTTCGTGATGAAGCTAAAGCCGGAAGATTTGAATACTTCCGCGATAGGCGACAAGGTCAAGGAAGAGGCCGCTAAAGAGGCTTCAAAAGAGATAAACAAAAGCCTCGGCGTAGGTGCGAAATGAAAGAGAGAAGCATAGACTCTCTGATTTCAAGACTACGCGTAACGGTAAAAGAGCAAAACCTCAAAAATACTTCGCAAAGAGAGGTCATAATGGCCGCGATGTATAAAAACAAGGGGCACTTCACTCCAGAGGAGATTCTGGCCTTCACCCAAAAAGAAGACGGCGGTAAAAATATAGGCATAGCGACGGTATATAGAGCCCTAAACTTCTTCGAAAAAGAGGGGTTTGTGGTAAGCATATCGTTCGGCGCTGACGGCAAGAAGTACGAGCTGAACATAAAAGAGCACCACGACCATATGATATGTACCGAGTGCGGCAAGATTATAGAGTTCGAATCGGACGAAATAGAGAAGCTCCAAGAAGCCGAAGCGGCCAAAAAAGGTTTTGTAATCAAAGACCATGCGATGCAGATATACGGAATTTGCAAGGATTGCCAAAAAACAAATAAAGGAAAAAACTAACCAAGATGTTCGATAATGTTTATACGCAGCAGAGGATAGAAAAAGCGCAGGCGCTCCGCGCTATGGGTAAAAATCCATACACCTCGGTTTCAAAAAGAGACTCCGATACCGCAAATTTTATAGAAAAGAACCAATATATTTTCGACCTAGAAGAGGGGAATAAAAAAAGCGACAAAATATACACTGTATCCGGTCGTGTTAAATTCCTCAGGCTCATGGGTAAAGCGGCTTTCGCGAAGATAGAGGACGAAGCTGGGGTAATGCAGATATACTACTCCAAAAACGACCTTGGGGAGTGGTTTGCGGAGCTTGTAAAACTTGTAGAAGTCGGCGATATAGTCGAAGTTAGCGGTTATGCGTTCATAACAAAGACCGGCGAGCTTACGATGCACGTACAGGGCATGGAGATACTTACAAAAGCGGTAAACCAGCTACCTGAGAAATTCCACGGCCTGACGGATATGGAGACGAGATACAGACAGAGATATCTTGACCTCATCATGAACCGCGACGTGCTTGATACGCTAAAGACAAGAAGCAAAGTCGTAAGCCTTGTCAGAAGATTTTTTGAGAACGAAGGGTTTTTGGAAGTCGAGACCCCTATGCTTCACCCGATAGCAGGAGGCGCTACGGCTAGACCGTTTATCACCCACCATAACGCTCTCGGCGAGGATAGATACCTTAGAATCGCCCCGGAGCTATATCTAAAAAGGTTGATAGTCGGCGGTTTCGAAGCCGTTTTTGAAATCAACAGAAGCTTCAGAAACGAGGGGATTGACCATACGCACAACCCAGAGTTCACGATGATAGAGTTTTATAGGGCTTATAAAAACTACGAATATCTTATGGATTTGACCGAGAGGCTGTTCGGATATCTTAGGGAGAATTTGGGCCTTCCAAGCGTCATTACAATCGGCGAGCGCGAAGTAGACCTTTCAAAATTCAGCAGGGTGGACTATGTAAAATCCCTTACCGATATAGGCGGCGTGCCTGCCGAGGCTACAAAAGACAGGGACAGTATAAAGGCTTACCTGAAATCAAAAGGCGTAGAGTTCGAGGAGAAGCTAAACTACGGCGAACTTTTGGCGGAACTATTCGATAACTTCGTAGAGAAAAAGCTTACAAATCCTACGTTCGTTACGGGTTTCCCGGTCGAGATTTCGCCTCTTGCCAAAAGAAGCGAGGAAAATCCTGAGATTACGGACAGATTTGAGCTCTTCATTGCCGGGAGAGAAATAGCGAACGGCTTTAACGAGCTAAACGACCCGATCGACCAATACGAGAGATTTAAAAAACAGGTTGAAGCCAAGGCTGCCGGCAACGTAGAGGCGAACGATATGGACGAGGATTTCGTGGAGGCGCTCAAATACGGAATGCCTCCGACCGCGGGACAGGGCATCGGTATCGATAGGCTCGTTATGCTTTTAACGGGACAAGAGTCTATAAAAGACGTTATTTTGTTCCCTGCAATGAGAAGATTAAGCTAATTAGGAAGGATTTACTATGGGTTTTATGGAAAATAGCGACAGAGAGGTTTACGACATACTCCAAAAAGAGCTTGACAGGCAGACGCACCATCTTGAGATGATCGCAAGCGAGAACTTTACTTTTCCGGCGGTTATGGAGGCGTCTGGGAGCATATTTACCAACAAATATGCCGAAGGCTATCCGTACAAAAGGTATTACGGCGGTTGCGAATTTGCCGACGAGGTAGAGGCGCTGGCGATAGAGAGAGCCAAAAAACTGTTCGGATGCGAATACGCAAACGTCCAGCCGCACTCCGGAAGCCAAGCAAACGGTGCCGTATTCACGGCTCTTTTGAACCCATACGACAAAATCCTAGGAATGGATCTTTCAAACGGCGGACACCTGACACACGGCGCAAAAGTAAACTTCAGCGGCCAAAACTATGAGAGCTTCAGCTACGGGGTAGAGCTTGACGGCTATATCAACTACGATAGGGTGCAAGATATCGCAAACATCGTAAAGCCGAAAATGATTATCTGCGGCGCCAGCGCATATTCAAGAGAGATAGACTTCAAAAGATTTAGGGAGATAGCGGACTCCGTAGGCGCTATACTGTTTGCAGATATAGCCCACTATGCGGGTCTTGTTGCGGCAGGCGAATATCCGTCGCCATTTCCATATGCGGACGTCGTAACTACGACTACCCACAAGACTCTTAGGGGTCCAAGGGGCGGTATGATAATGACGAACAGCGAAGAGATAGCCACAAAGATAAATAAGGCCGTATTCCCAGGTATGCAAGGCGGTCCGCTTGTGCACATCATAGCCGCAAAAGCCGTAGGTTTCGGCGAAAACCTAAAGCCCGAGTGGAAAACATACGCGAAACAGGTAAAGGCGAACATCAAAGTGCTTGCCGAAATTCTTGTAAACAGGGGCTACGACATAGTATCGGGCGGCACCGATTCGCACCTTGTGCTTGTAAGCCTCCTGAACAAAGAGTTTTCAGGCAAAGACGCGGACGCTGCGCTTGGGAGAGCGGGAATTACCGTCAATAAAAACACGGTTCCCGGGGAGACGAGAAGCCCATTCGTAACAAGCGGCGTTAGAATAGGCTCTGCGGCGCTTACCGCAAGAGGTATGAAGGAAGAAGAGTTTAAAATCATAGCTAACGCCATTTGCGACGTATTTGACGACGTAAACAACGAAGCGAAACAAAAAGAGATAGCCGCAAAAATGAAAGAGCTTGCAGAGAAGTTCGTAATTTACGATAGAGCTATATATTAAAAAAAGGGAAAGCGACGTCCAATGTATAATGTCGATATAAAACTAATCAAAATGTGCACAACGCACTATTGGCAAAAAAGGGACGGCGCATCCGAAAAAATGGAGTATAAGGGGAAGACTTATTTTAATAAGTTCGAGAGAGTGGATAAACCTCTTACCATGCAGGTCATGTCCGACCATCAAGACGGCAAAATTACCGTAGCCCACTCTCTAATACTTCCAAATCAAAAAGTAGAGAATATAGTTTTTGACTATAACGGCAGGGATCCGGAGCGTTTTTGGCATAGGGCGCAGCTTTTGTTTCGCGAAGAGGGTTTTATAAATTTTACGGCCTACAAGAGCAAGACGGAAGGGCATCTGCATCTATATATTCACAAGGGGCACACTACGCTACACGAGGGAATTCATCTTGCAAAGACGCTTTCTATGAAACTCTCTCAAAGGCTTCCGACACAGTGGAATGTATTTCCGAACGATCAGATTCCGCCGGAATTCAACATATTGACGCTGCCTTACGAACTCTATCAAAAAGAGCGCGGAGCATCTTGGTCAAAGCATCTATAAGGGGTTAAAATGGATGATAAAAACGAACTAAACGACTTGTTGCTGGGGAACCAAAAAGAGAACAGTTCCAGCAAGAAGTTTTTCCTTATCGCCGCCGGTGTTTTACTGCTGTTTTTCATAATTATAGGCATTATGAAGTTTATGGGAGCCTCCGAGACGAAGCAGCCGCTTCCTATCACCTCTACGGAACAGGTAAAAAAACTTCCTCCGGTCGCTTCGCCTGTGCAAAACGAGGCGAATATATCCGCCTCCACTGCAACGGCAACCGCAAATACGACCGCGGGTGCGGACGATAAGCTAAACGCAATAGTCAAAAAGTTGCAGCAAGATGCGCAAACGCAAGCATCGGCGCAGCCTGCGCAAGCCGTTCAAACGGCTCAGCCGACACCCGGCGCTCCGGTTGTGCAGCCAAAAGCAGAGCAGGTTCCGGTCGTGCCTATAAAAGAGGGAAGCGCGCCTGTGGCGCAAAAGCAGCCAGCCAAGACTACCGTTGTCACTGTGCCTATTAAGACCGCGTCAGAGCAGCCTCAGCCAAAAGCGGCTGCCGTAAAAGAGAGTCCGAAAAAAGAGGATGTTAAGACAGCTTTTAAGGATGCCACCAAAAATGTCGTAAAACCGAAGCAGCCCGTCAAACAGGCAGCTGTAACACCTAAAAAGGCCGAAGCGAACAAGAGCGAAGCCGTAAGCGGAACCTACTATATACAAGTCGGATATTTTGAAAGCGAGAAATCCACAAAAGGGTTGAGCGATAAGATTTCTGCCGCCGGGTTTCAGTCTGCGACAAGGGCCGCGGTCAAGAACGATAAAAACATTACAAAAGTATGGGTCGGCCCTTTTGATTCGAAAGATAGCGCCACAAAAGCTCTGCCGAAGGTAAGAGAGCAGATCAAAAACGACGCGTTTATTATAAAAGGTTAATTTTGCAATACAAATCCGTTTTTATAGACCAGTTCACGCCTATCGCTTTTTACGGGAAGCTAAAGGAGCGCTTTAGGGACGAGCTTGTCTTTTTGCTTGAGAGCGCCACCGTTAACGAGCTTGGCAACTATAGCTACATATTCATAGGCGAAAGAGAGAGGGTTTCATATAAAGACAGTAGGACGTTTTATACGGACGAGAGCAAAAAGACCGAAGAGATAAAAAAAGAGCCTCTCGCGTTTTTATCGGACTACTATTCAAAGCTGGATAACGCTTTTTATAAGGAGCTATCGGCAAAGACCGGGCTTGGTTTCGTAGACGGTTTCGTGGGGTATGTCGGGTACGACCTTATAAAAGAGTTTGAACCGGTATTGAAACCTTGCATGGACGCGCTTGCGGACGAGACCAATATCCCCGATTTCGATATGATAAGGCCGAAAATCGTCATAGGGTATTCGCATAAAAACTGCAAACTCACTATGTTGTCGACTTGTTTGCCGCAAGATGCCCTGCTTGATATAGAGAAGCTGCTTCTATCGGACTACTCGGCCATTCCTCTCAAAAAACCGCAAGGCACCTTTACCGCAAAGACGATGCTGTCGGATGAAGAGTTTAAGGGTGCGGTGCTAAGAGGCAAAGAGCATATCAAAGCCGGAGACGTATTTCAGATACTTGTAGCCAACAGGACTATCGTGGAGGCCGAGGTCGATGCGTATAGCTTTTATAGGGTGCTAAGAGCCAAAAACCCTTCCCCGTATATGTACTTTCTATCGTTCGAGGATTTTAGCATAGCGGGAAGTTCTCCGGAGGTTATGATAAAGCTGGAAAACGGCGAGATCTTAATACGTCCGATAGCCGGAACAAGAAAACGCGGACACGACATCCAGAGGGATTTGGAGCTAGAGCACGAGATGCTAAACGACCCGAAAGAGAGAAGCGAGCATATAATGCTGGTGGATCTTGCGAGAAACGACATAGGCAGGGTAAGCAAGACCGGAAGCGTCAAGGTCGGCGATTTGATGAGAGTCGAGAGATATTCGCACGTTATGCATATGGTAAGCGACGTTACCGGAAATCTGGAAGAGAATAAGACGATGTTCGATCTATTCCGTGCGACGTTTACGGCGGGAACGATGACCGGGGCGCCAAAGATAAAGGCGATGGAGATTATCGCTCGTCTTGAAGGCGTGAAAAGAGGCTTCTATAGCGGTTCCGTCGGTTATTTCGGATTTGACGGCAATATGGATTTTGCCATTACGATCAGGACGGCCCTCGTGAAAAAAGATATGATAGTCTTTCAGGCGGGAGCCGGAGTCGTCGCCGACAGCGTACCGGAGCTGGAGCTAAAAGAGATAAAAAACAAGCTTGCGGCAAACCTTTCCAGCTTCGAGGATCTTAAAAGCCTTGGATAGAAAGCTTTTTGCGATATTCGGCAATCCGGTATCGCATTCCAAATCCCCGCTTATACACAACTCCCTTTTTAAAGATTTGGCAATAGACGCCTGCTATACTAGGTATCTTTTGGACGACGGAAGCCGTCTAAAGGAGAGGTTCTTTGGGCTCGGGCTTAGCGGTATCAATATTACCGTCCCGTTCAAGGAAGACGCGTTTGCGGCTTGCGATATTCTGGACGACTATGCGAAAAATATCGGCGCCGTGAATACCATTGTGGTCAAAGACGGTCTACTGCACGGATTTAATACCGATGCACCGGGCTTTATAGCTTCATTGGACGGTTTCATGCCGAAAAAAGCGCTTATTTTAGGCGCGGGAGGAACGGCGAGAGCTATAGCCTTTGCGCTCAGAAATGCCGGAGTTTTTGTATGCGTCGCCAACAGAAGCGGCGGACGCTTAGGGTTTTTTAAAGATGCCGGATTCTGTAGCGTTACGTTTGATATTCTGGATGAGTCGGAGCAGTTTGATTTGGTTGTCAATACCACAAGCGCCGGGCTTACCGACGAAGAGCTTCCGTTAAACGAAAAAAAACTTACGCCGCTACTTTCAAATGCAAAGCTTGCCTACGATTGCATCTATAAAGAGACGTCTTTTTTAAAGATGGCAAAAAAGCTTCATAAAGAACATAAAAACGGTCTCGATATGCTTATTTGGCAAGCGATTTTTGCTTTTGAGAAGTTTGTCGGTATCGATAGCAATAAAAGAATGATGGATGTAATTAAAGAAGCGGTCTATTGATTGGGTATTTCTTGGTTTTTCGTGTAGGTTTGTAGATAAAAAGGTAAAGCCCCGAGAGGCTTTACATGCAATTAGTGAGTTTTGTTAGCTTCAGTAGCGTTAGCTTCTACTGGTGCAGTAGCGTTAGCTTCAGTTTTGTTAGCTTCAACAGTAGCGTTAGCTTCAACAGTAGCGTTAGCTTCTTCAGCTTTTTTTGAACAACCAGAGAATGCAAGACCTGCGATTACAAGAGCAGCAACTAGAACTTTTTTCATTTGAACTTTCCTTATTTTAAAATGGATTGGGATAACCAATCAGTAGCCCGTAAAGGGAACCATAAACTGCCGACCGGACTTGCTTTAGATTTTGCTACATTGTTTTTACAAACACGTGACAAAAGCTAAAAAATCCTAAATTTTAAAAGAGCCGCACAATTTAAGCTAAACTTAAAATTTTCTAAAAACCCTTGATTTTAAAGGGTTCAGGCGAAAATCTTAATGTAGCTAAATCAAAGCCGCAATTATACAACATCTTAACTTTAAATACGGCTTAAATTATCCTATTTTTTTGAGATATTTTTTATTTTTTTTTACACCCTTCAAACTCCTTTAAAATAAAGGTTTTTTTAAAACTCTTACCTACTTTTTGGTATAGTTTGGGACTATTTTAAATTTTTATATTTGCAAGGAATAAGGGATTATGATACTTCTTACCCCTGGACCTACCGCTGTTCCAGAATCTGTCAGAGCGGCTATGTCTACAGAGACTATCCACCATAGAACAAAAGAATTTGAAGCTATTTTCGCAAGCACCAGAGAGATGCTTAAAAAACTTTTCGGAATGCCTGAAGCTTTGATGCTCGTATCGTCGGGAAGCGGCGCAATGGAGGCCGCGGTACTTAACTTGACGCATAAAAAAGCGCTGACCGTAAACGGCGGCAAATTCGGCGAGAGATTCGGCAAGATAGCAAAAGCGTTCAGCGTGGACTATAAAGAGATCGTAGTGGAGTGGGGCGAGAGCGTATCTGTCGAGACTATTGCGAATGAAATCAAAAACGACCCGTCTATCGACGCTATATTTATCCAAATTAGCGAATCTTCTACCGGGGTAAGACATCCCGTTGAGGCCATAGCGGCTGAAGTGAAAAAAATAAATCCGGCCGTAATGATAGTGGCTGACGGAATCACGGCCGTCGGTGTCGAGCATATAGATACGGCAAATATAGACTGCCTAATAACCGGAAGCCAAAAAGCGCTAATGCTTCCTCCCGGTCTTGCCATGATGGGCTTAAGCGACGCGGCGGTCGCCAAAATAGAGGCTAGACCCGCAGGTTTTTATTTCAATCTTGCGACCGAGCTTAAAAACCAACGAAAAAACACTACCGCATGGACTGCGGCCACTACTCTAACAATCGGTCTGAATAAAGTCCTGGCAGACCTATTGGAGCAGGGGCTTGAAAATAAGTTCAGGGAGATAGAAAAAATAGCTAAGGCCACCAGGGCGGCGCTAGACGCCATAGGACTAAAGCAATACCCTAAAAATCCGGCTCTTTCAATGAGCACATACGAGCTTGACGGCGCTAATGCCCTCAGAAAGCTTTTGCAAAACGAGTTTAAAGTCAATATAGCCGGCGGCCAGGACCATCTAAACGACAAGATATTCAGAATAAACCATATGGGTTATGTCGAGGTATATCATGCAGCATGGGCCGTGGAGGCGATAGAGATAGCAATGGAAAAACTAAACATGAGAAAGTTTGACGCTTCCGCTTCAAAGGCGTTTGCTAGAAGCTTTTATTTGGAAGGCTGATTTTGGCTCACGAACATGAAATACCAAAGGGCGGGAAGCTTTACTTCGGGCAAAGCGCGGCGCTTAAGAGGGATATAGAAAATAAGGCCGTAGAGACTCTTGCAAAAGAGGGTTTCGAAGAGATAGTTACGCCGTTTTTTAGCTATCAAAAATATCAGACTACCGCTTCAACCGATGCCAAAAATATTATTAGGCTCGCCGATTCCAATAATAGCTCCCTGACGTTAAGGGCGGATAGTTCGCTTGATGTCGTAAGGATTATCACCAAGAGGCTTGGAAGAAGCACGGACCACAAAAAGTGGTTTTACGTCCAGCCTGTTTTCCATTTTCCTTCGACGGAAGTAAATCAAATCGGAGCGGAATATCTGGATTCTACGGATATGGCGTATGCGGCGAACCTATCAATAGAGATATTCAAAAAAATAGGGTTGAAGCCTATTTTGCAGCTTTCCAATGTTGCGATAGCTAAAGCTGCGGCTGCCGAGCTCAAGATAGATTTGGACGCCTTTAAGAAGAGCGACTATTTCAAACTAAAATCCTTGGGTGTGGAGTGGTTAAACGTGCTTCTTGATATGGAGCGTCCAGGCGAACTTGAGATGGCTATAAAATACGCGCCCAATAGCATAAAAGAAGAGCTTCTTAAGATGGGCGAGATGTGTCAAAAAATTAAGTATGAGAATATAGTGCTGGCGCCTCTTTATGTTTCCAAGGCTAGCTACTATACAGATAGCTTCTTCAGGATGCTTATAGGTAACGACGTATTGGCAAGAGGCGGCAACTATGCCACGAACAATAAACACTCTTGCGGTTTTGCGATTTATACTGATAATATTATTAAAAGGTTGAGCGTATGAGTTTTGAGAAAAAAGCGGATCTAATCGTCGGTCTTCAATGGGGCGATGAAGGAAAAGGAAAGATAGTAGATTTGCTAGCTTCCAAATACGACTATGTCGTCAGATATCAAGGCGGACACAATGCTGGACACACTATAGTGCTTGACGGCAAAAAGATAGCGCTGCATCTTATTCCGTCCGGCGTTCTTAATCCGAAGGCGGTAAATATTATCGGTAACGGCGTCGTCGTATCCCCTTTCCATCTTATCGAAGAGATGAAGCCGTTTGAAAACCTAAGAGGCAGGCTTTTTATCTCGGATAGGGCGCATATGATACTTCCGTACCACGCTCAAATAGACGCCGCAAAAGAGAAAATGAGGGGCGCCAACGCTATCGGTACGACAGGTAGGGGTATAGGCCCTTGTTATACCGATAAAGTCGCAAGAAGCGGATTTATGATCATGGAGCTGTTGGATGAAAATACGCTCTCTAAAAAGCTTGAAGCTTATTTTGCCGACAACAAAAAGCTGTTTGAGGCTTACGGTGTAGAGATACCTTCCATGTCGGAGCTTATGGGTGAGATAAGAAGATACAAAGAGGCGTTGGCTCCGTATATATCAAATACGACTCAAATCGTCTGGAAAGCGTTGAAGGATGGCAAAAATATTCTTTTGGAGGGTGCGCAGGGTACGCTTCTCGACATAGACCACGGTACTTATCCGTATGTTACCAGCTCAAACACTATCGCGGCAGGTTCTTGCAGCGGCGTAGGTCTTAGTCCGAAGGATATAGGCAAAGTGATAGGTATCGCAAAAGCCTACTCTACGCGGGTTGGAAACGGCGTATTCCCTACCGAGCTTGAAGACGCTACCGGTGAAAAGCTTAGAGTCCAGGGCGCGGAATTTGGAACTACGACAGGAAGAGCAAGAAGATGCGGATGGTTTGATGCCGTGGCGGTCAGATACGCTTGCAGGCTAAACGGAGTTGACGCTGTATCGCTTATGAAGCTCGACGTTCTTGACGGTTTTGAAAAGATAAAAATATGCGTCGAATACAAAAAAGACGGGCAAATGCTTGATTATGTACCGTCGTCGATGGAAGGTATAACCCCGGTATACGAAGAGATGGACGGATGGGAGAGCCTAAAAGGCGCCAAAACCTTTGCCGATTTGCCTGCAAATGCCCAAAAGTACGTACTTAGACTTGAAGAGCTTATTGATACCAAGATAGAAATGGTCTCTATCTCGCCGGAGAGGAACGACACCATTTTTAGATGAAAACGAAATTTACGGCAGTCGTAAAACTGAGAAAAAAGAGGGTTGACGATATAGAAAACTCTCTTTTTGCCGTAGAATCGATGATTTTAAAAACAAAGGCAAATCTTCAAAACACAAAAGAGAGGTTTAACACTTTGGAGCCTCCGCATGAGGGCTCTTTTTCAAACCTTATCGCCTTTGAGGATATGAAAAAAGCGTTCAGGTACGAAATAGAGAGCCTCTCCCAAACCCTTGCCTACCAACAAAACCAAAAAAATATGCTAATCGGCGCACTCAAAGAGGCTAACGCCGAATATGAGAAAATGAAGCATCTGGAAGACGAAGAGATTAAAAAGGTTCTTAAGGCTAGGGCCGTAAGGGAAGCCAAAGAGCTTGACGAAATAGGCGTGATGCTTTATAACAACAGGAGCGAAGATTGAAAAAGATATTAGTTTTGCCGTTTTGTTTTGCGGCTCTTTTTGCGGCGTCGAAACAGCAGTATCTTAGCGTAGACGAGTGCAACAAGATATTCGAGCAGAGAAAGTCGGAACTTATGCTGCAGATTGAAAGACTTGAAGAAAAAGAGCAGGCTTTAAATGCTCTGCAAAACGCAAACAAGAGCGTTCAGGGCCAAAAAGAACAAAAGCTTGTGCAGAGGCTAAACGAAGTAAATAAAGCGCTTGCGGATATGTCAAAAAAAGAGCAGAATATAAAAAACATGCTTGACGAGAATAAAAAAGTACTGGAGGCTATCGAAAAAGCAAAAGACGAGAAGATAACTCAGAGTTACGTGAAAATGAAACCATCGGCCGCCGCCGGAATACTCTCCGAGATGAATGCAAGTTCTGCCGCATCGATACTATTTAATCTTGAAGCTAAGAAAATGGCTGAAATACTTGGGAAGATGGATGCCAAAAAGGCCGCCGAGACGGTAAATAGATTGAAGAAGGGCCCGCCTTTTAATTAGGCGGGGAATAAATTATAGAGCCGCTTTAGCTTTTTCTACGATTTGTTTGAAAGTTTCAGGCTCGTT
>CAZMPN010000008.1:0-83371 GCA_964568395.1 uncultured Helicobacter sp.
CATTTTCATATCCGATATACGGATTTAGAGCGGTGACCAGCATCAACGAATCATTTAGATACGCCGTAATTTTCTCGACGTTCGGCTCAATTCCGACCGCGCAGTTGTCGGCGAAGCTTACCATCGAGTCGGACAGCAGTCTGATCGATTGGAGTACGTTGTATATGATGACCGGCTTAAATACGTTTAGCTCGAAGTTTCCCTGAGATGCTGCAAAGCCTACCGCTGCGTCGTTGCCCATCACCTGGCAGGCCACCATCGTCATCGCCTCAGACTGAGTAGGGTTGACTTTGCCCGGCATTATTGAGCTTCCAGGCTCGTTTTCCGGGATTGTCAGCTCGCCGAGGCCGCATCTAGGACCAGACGCCAACCATCTGATGTCGTTTGCTATTTTCATCAGGTTTGCAGCAAGACCTTTTAGCGCTCCATGCAGGGATGTTAGGGCGTCATGGCTTGTAAGCGCGTGAAATTTATTCGGTGCGCTGACAAATCTTTTGCCGGTTATCTCGCTGATTTTTTTTGCCGCCGTCTCCGAGAGTTTCGGGTGCGCGTTTAGCCCGGTACCTACCGCCGTGCCGCCGATTGCAAGCTCTCTTACGAATTCAAGGTTGACTTTTATTTGCGCTTCGGAGTTTTCCAGCATCGCTACGTAGCCGCTAAACTCTTGGCCTAGAGTTAGAGGCGTAGCGTCTTGAAGGTGCGTTCTGCCGATTTTTACTATGTTGTCAAACGCCGCCATTTTTTCGGCAAGCACTTTTTTTAGATGGTTAAGAGAGATTAGAAGCTTATCTTCCACTTCTACGACGGCCGCTATATGCATCGCCGTCGGGAATGTGTCGTTCGAGCTTTGGGACATATTTACGTGGTCGTTTGGATGTATGGTCTTCTCTTTTGTGTAGTCAAGGCCCATGTTTTGCATCGCTCTGTGAGCGATAACCTCGTTCATGTTCATATTTGTTTGCGTACCGCTGCCTGTTTGCCAGATGGAAAGAGGAAACGCTCCCTCCAGCTTGCCTTCCATGATTTCATCGCACGCTTTTACGATTGCGTCTTTTTTTGTCTCATCCATTTTGCCAAGCTCGTTATTGGTCAGAGCCAAAGCTTTTTTTAAGACAGCAAACGCGCTTATAAGTTCAAAAGGCATCTTTTCCGTGCCTATCTTGAAGTTTTCAAGGCTTCTTTGTGTTTGAGCTCCCCATATAGCGTCCATTGGAACGCGCACTTCGCCCATCGTATCTTTTTCTATCCTGTATTCCATTGTTATAGCCCCTTAAAGAAGTCTGCGTTTTCTAGTTTGTCGACAAGGCTTTGTACGCTTGCAACGGAGCGCGCAAACGCCTCTTTTTCGTCAGGCAGCAGGTTTACCTCTATTACCTTTTCCGCACCCTTGGCGCCTATCATAATAGGTACGCCCGTCACTATGTTGTTATAGCCGTATTCGCCCTCCAGCATTACCGCGCAAGAGTGGATCTGTCTCGTGTCCCTCATGATGGATTCGACCATTATCGCCGTAGATTTCGCCGGAGCGTAGTATGCTGAGCCGGTTTGAAGCAGTTCTACTATCTCGGCGCCGCCGTGTCTTGTGCGGTGGACTATCTCATCTATCTCTTCCGGGCTCAGAAGGTCAAACAGACCAACGCCCGCAACGGTAGAATATCTTGGCAGCGGCACCATGTCGTCACCGTGTCCGCCCATTACGGAAGCTCTTATTTGGCCTGCGCCATAGCCTAGTTTTTGCTGTATGAAGCTTGCCATTCTGGCCGCGTCAAGTATGCCGGCCATACCAAGTACCCTGCTTCTATCAAAGCCGGTCGTTCTAACGGCGGTATATACCATCGCGTCAAGCGGATTTGATACTACTATTATCGTAGCGTTTGGGGCGTGTTCCTTGATGTCGAGGCAGATGTTTTTCATAATCTCGGCATTGATAAATAGCAGATCGTCCCTGCTCATTCCGGGTTTTCTAGGGCTTCCAGCCGTTACGACTACGATATCGCTTCCAGCTATATCCTCCGCATTTACCGCCGCTTTTACGACGGCATGGCTTCTGGCCGCTTGAGCCGCTTGGGACATATCAAGGGCTCTTCCTTTCGCGATCTCCGTTTTATTATCTCTCATCCATATTTCATGGCATACGCCGTTCATAGCGAGAATAAACGCGATTGTGGAGCCGACGTTTCCGGCTCCGATGATTGTTACTTTTCTACCTTCCATCTCTTAGTGCCTTTTCAAAGTTATAGTTCGTTTCTTTGGTCTAAAGTTTTTTGGCAAACTTTACACGAAAAAACTTGAGTCGACCGCCCCAAAAGGAGCGGTATTATGTTACTTTATATTGTCTATGATTGCGTTTAGCGTAGCGGATGGTCTCATAGCCGCGCTTGCTTTATTAAAGTCTGGCCTAAAGTAGCCGCCAACGTCTTGCGGTTTGCCTTGGGCGCCTATAAGCTCGGCGTTGATTTTTTCTTCGTTCGCTTTTAGGTCGGCGTAAACTTTAGAGAATTTCGCTTTTAGTTCCGCGTCTTCATCTTGGTTTGCTAGAGCCTCCGCCCAGTACATAGCAAGGTAGAAGTGGCTTCCTCTGTTGTCTATCTCGCCTACTTTTCTAGCAGGAGATTTGTTCTCGTCTAGGAACTTGCCGTTTGCTACGTCTAGTGTTTTTGCTAGTACAGCCGCTTTTTTGTTGTCAAACGTGTTTGCAAGGTGCTCTAGAGATACCTGAAGAGCCAAAAATTCGCCAAGCGAATCCCATCTTAGGTAGCCCTCTTCTTGGAACTGTTGAACGTGCTTAGGAGCGGAACCGCCGGCGCCCGTTTCGAATAGTCCGCCGCCCTCTAGAAGCGGAACGATAGAGAGCATCTTAGCGGACGTGCCAAGCTCAAGGATCGGGAATAGGTCCGTTAGATAGTCTCTCAGAACGTTACCTGTCGCAGAAATCGTATCTTGACCTTTTCTGATTCTCTCAAGGCTGTAAGCCATAGCTTTTTCAGGAGCTAGGATCTCGATTGTTAGGCCGTTTGTATCGTGCTCTGGAAGGTATTTTTTTACCTTTTTGATAATCTCGGCGTCGTGCGCTCTTTTCTCGTCTAGCCAAAATACGACCGGAGTATTTGAAAGGCGGCTTCTTGTAACTGCTAGTTTTACCCAGTCTTTTATCGCAACGTCTTTTGTTCTAGACATTCTCCAGATATCGCCAGCCTCTACTTCGTGGCTCATAAGCACGTTGCCGTTTGCGTCAACTACTCTTACGGTTCCGTCAGCCGGGATTTCAAACGTTGTCGGGTGAGAGCCGTATTCTTCCGCTTTTTGCGCCATAAGACCTACGTTTGGCACCGTACCCATAGTAGTTACGTCGAATTTGCCGTTTCTCTTGCAATCTTCCATGATCTCTGCGTACATAGTAGCGTAGCATCTGTCAGGGATTACCGCTAGGCAGTCTTGTACTTTTCCTTCAGAGTTCCACATTTTACCGCCGTCTCTAACGACAACCGGCATAGAAGCGTCGATAATTACGTCGTTTGGAACGTGTAGGTTTGTGATGCCTTTGTCGGAGTCAACCATCGCGATAGACGGTCTTTTCGTGTATACGGCTTTAATATCCGCCTCTATCTCCGCTTTTTTGTCGGCTGGAAGTTTTGCGATTTTCGCATATACGTCGCCTAGACCGTTTTTGACGTTTACGCCTAGCTCTTTGAACGTATCGGCGTGTTTTTCGAACACGTCTTTGTAGAATACCGTAACGAAGTGGCCGAACATAATCGGATCAGACACTTTCATCATCGTAGCTTTTAGGTGTACGGAGTAGAGAAGTCCGTCTTTTGCGGCGGCTTCGATAGATTTTTCAACAAACGCCCTAAGCGCTTTTGCGCTCATGAATGTACCGTCTAGTACTTCGCCGTCAGATGATTTTAGACCGTCTTTTAGAACGACGGTTGAACCGTCTTTTTTTGCAAGTTCGATTTTGAAAGCGCCGCCTTTTTCTACCGTTACGCTTTTTTCGTTACCGTAGAAGTCGCCGCTATCCATATGCATGACTCTTGCTTTAGAGCCTTCAGAGAAATCTCTTAGTTTGTGCGGGTTTTTTCTAGCGTAGTTTTTTACAGACGCCGCGCATCTTCTATCGGAGTTACCCTCTCTAAGAACCGGGTTAACGGCTGAACCTAGGCATTTTGAGTAAGCCTCTTGGATTTTTTTCTCTTCGTCTGTTTGCGGATTTTCAGGATAGTCAGGAAGCTTGTATCCTTTTGCTTGAAGCTCTTTTATCGTAGCTATAAGCTGAGGGACGGAAGCGGATATGTTTGGAAGCTTGATGATGTTCGCTTCTTTTTTAAGCGTAAGTTCGCCAAGTTCGCTTAGGTAGTCAGGAATTCTTTGCTCAGCTGGCAGCCACTCGGCCATGTTTGCAATAACCCTACCGGAAAGAGAGATATCTCTAGTCTCAACCGCTACGCCCGCCGCATTCGTAAACGCGTTTACTATCGGAAGCAGTGAGTATGTAGCCAGCGCCGGAGCCTCGTCGATTTCAGTCCAAATAATCTTTGTTGTTTGTGACATGTCAGAATCCTTTTCTAATTTGCTTTACGAGTATAATTGTAACAGTTTTTTTAAGGATAGAGATTAAATAGAACGTAAAAAGTCTGCTTTGCTCCAAAAAACGATTTATCTGTTACTTTTTTTCACATCATTGATATTTGACTTATGCTCAGTGTAACTATTTGAAAAGTTATGCCTACCTTCTCTGCTCTTCATGAAGTAAAGAAAATCAGTACTTGCGGGGCTAAAAGCGGCTTCAAGCGCCTCTTTTGAAGGATTGCAAACTGGATAAGAGGGAAGCCCCCTGTTCTTGTAGGTATTGTAGCTGCTGTCATCCTCTCTGATTCTCTGCGGTGTTACTTTTTGGTGGCTATAGACGCCGTAGTTCAGGGTGCCGTCCATTTGCAACGGCATGCCTATTTTCAGTCTGTTGTAGATGACGGATGCGACGAGCGGCATCTCCTCTTTGTTTGCGGCCTCTTTTTCTATGACAGAGGCTATTACTACTTTTTTCTCAAACTCTTCTTTTTGGATTTTCTTCAGCTCCATTAGCTCGGTATATTTTTTTTGTGAGAATTCGAATATCTCGTTTATCACGGCCTCTTCGTCGCTTCCTATCGCAAGGGTGTAGGTTTCGGGCCAGAGCACGCCTTCCGGCGAGCTCGTCTTTTTATAGTAGGCGGATTTTAGCTTCTCGAGAGAGAGGGACTCTTTTTTTGCAAGGTTTCTAAGAAACATCTCGGTCGTCTCGCCCGGTATCAACGTGATGCTCATGCTTTGCTGCTTGCCTTTGTTGACGGCTTTTAGGAGCTCAAGCCTGTTTCTTGCGCCTTCTAACGATATATTGCCGCTTTTTGCGCCGCCTAGTATTTTTAGGACGATTGCGTCCACGGTATTGACGCTTATTCCGATCTTTTCGATTGATTCAAGGGCTTTTTGGTTTGAGCCTTTTTCTATTTTTATCGACGCCGGCGGCTCCACCTCTTCGCTTAGATATATAAAGGCGTATACGAAGAAGGCTGACACAAGAAGGAGCAACCCCAAAACAATTTTTAAAAGCGCAGTTAGTAATTTCATGCTCAAATTCTATTATAGAGCGTATTTAAAGAGGGTTAAACAGGCTTTGTTTTCCGGGTCTGCATTTTTCAAGTTTTAAACGTATTTAGTTTTTGGCTTAGCTCATCCGCAACTTCGGAGAGATATTCGCCGGCGGCGGCGATCTCCTGTACGCTTCTTGCGTTTTTTGCCGAAAATTCGTTGGCCGATTTTAGTTTTTGAGATATCTCCGATGTGAGCTGGGCTATCTTTTTGAGATCTGAGAAATTTTCCCTAGCCGTAGCGGTAGCCTCTTTCATGGCCTCCAGTCCGACACTTATTTTTTCTTCTACGTTTATCGAAATGTCGGATATTCCGGCCGAGCTTTCCGCGTTTTTGCCTATCAACTCGGATGACTCTTCGACCCCTTGGACTATTGTGGTGACGGTCGCGTTTATATCGGTTAGACTTTTTTGTGTTTTCTCCGCAAGTTTTCGCACCTCGTCGGCCACGACCGCAAATCCACGTCCGGCTTCTCCGGCTCTTGCGGCTTCTATGGCCGCGTTTAGGGCTAGCAGATTTGTCTGGTCCGCGATATCTTGTATGATATTCAATATATTTTTCACCTCCGCCGCATGAGCGGATAAAATACTTAGCCTATTCGCGAGTTCTGTCTGCTCGGCCGAGTTTTTCCTCATGTCGGACGTCATCTCCAGCGCCAGTCTGCCGGCGTCGGATAGGTCGTTGTTTGCCTTTTCTATTATATGCAGCGATTTTTCGTTTTTTGCCTCTCCGTGCTCTACGGTAGCATGTATCTGCTCACCCATCGATACGATACTCTCTATCAGCCTTACCTCTTCGTCCACGACTTTTCCTATCTGTGCCGATGTGGCGCTAAGTTCGGCGGATATCTGCGCATTCTTGTGGCCTGAGTCTTTTGCGTCCGATACCGTCTCCCTGAAGTTCTTCAAAAGCTCGAAGAAGCTGTTTGAGATGGTCGACAGCTCATCGGCTCCGGCGCTTTTTTTGTAGAGCGTCAAGTTTTTATCGTTAAGCACGCTGGCCATATCCAGCCTTAGTCCGTCGACGGCTTTTAGTATTTGGCGTATGCTCAGGATGACCAGCATCGCGACCAGAAGTATGCCCGCCAGATATACTACTGCCGGAATGGAGAGCGACATCGCGTAAGCCGTTTTTTTATCTTCGTATAGCTGCGACGCTTTTTTTATTTGGGAGGACATTAGCCTGTCCAGTATCGGCAGCATCGGGTCTATGGAGTAGGGCATATCGCTCTCCGCATAATCCAAAAGCTGTCCGAAATCTTTAGCCTTCGCCGCTTCGTTTAGCTGCTTTAGGCCTATTTTTGCGGAACCGGACAGCTTTTCTAGTTCTGCTATCTCTTTCATCTCGTTGGCCGTCAGCTTTGCGTTTTTTATCTGCGACATCATGGCGTCTATCTTGGCTTCGCTGCCGTTCGCGCTTTTGGCTAGCCTATCAAAATCCCCTCTGCCTTCTTTGGCTTCGAGTACGTTTTTTTTGATGTCGATTTCGAGATGCTCTTTTAGGCGGCGCATATTCTCCAGAGGGTTTACGCTTTCGTTGTACATCTTGTCTATCGAGTTGTTGAGTACGAATATTCCGATATAGCCCGCAAACAGGGCCGTTATCGCAAGAAGCTGGGATATTCCGACTATGAGAAATATTTTTTTTCTGATTGAGAGATTTTGCATAAGACGCATTTTTTTATCCGTGTTTTTTTGGAGCGGAAATATAGAGAAGAAATAAAACAAAACGGTTTCAAAAATAGTGTTTGGGTAAAAAAGTGACAAGTTCGTAACCGGGGCGTAACCTGTTTTTCGTAACATAAAAATAAAAAAAGAGCAGAAAATATGCCGCTTCAAATATCCTCAGGCCTTAGAACGTTTTTTTATCTCTGTTCGCTGTATATAATCGGCGTCATAGTGCAGGGATATATACTTTACGTTTACGACAGCAGTGTTTGGTTTGCCGTCAAGACGTCGATGTTCTATCTTGTTTTGGCGATGCCGGTTATGTATTTTTATATCAGAAACGCCAAAAGGAATAAAAAAGAGTTCGTCAGGCAGTTCACTATCGACCAGTTGACCGGGCTGGCGAATAGGTTTGCCATGATAAGGGAGGTGAGGGACAAGAAGCCGTACGCGCTTATGTTTATAAATATGGATTCCTTTCGCGAGTTTAACGACTTCTATGGGCATAAGGCAGGGGATAGCGCGCTTCGCCAAATAGCCTCCAGGCTTTCTGGTTTTGTCGATAGCGGAATTTCGGATATAGCGCACGGGGTCAAACTCTTCAAGCTGCATGCCGACGAGTTTGCGCTTGTGTTCAAAAATAGAATACCTAGAGAGGGGCTTGAATTTATCTCGGAGATAGTTTTGCAGCATATAGCCTCAACCCCGTTAATCGTAGACGGACATGACGTGCCGATGAACGCCACGATAGGTATATCCTGTATGGACGATAACGTAGACGCAAACGGGGGACAGTATCTCATGACCGCCTCAAACGTGGCGTTAAGGCAGGCAAAGAACGCCAAAAAACCGTTTATGTTCTATGACAACTCGATGAAGATGGAGCGCCAATACGAGCAAAATATCATCTGGATAAAAAAGCTGAAGACGGCTATAGCCAACAATAAAATAGTGCCGTATTATCAGCCGATCCTTAACAATAAAAACAAAAAGATAGAAAAGTACGAGTGTCTGGTTCGTCTTGTGGACGAAGACGAGGCGGTGGTCAGCCCGTATATGTTTTTGGACGTCGCGAAAAAAAGCAGGCTTTACCACAAGGTAACAAGAAGCGTGGTGCAAAAATCCTTTGAGAGGTTCGCCGATGAAAACTGCTCGTTTAGTATCAATCTGTCGGTTTTGGATATTTGCGACGAACAGATGTCGGAATTTATCATAGAACGGCTAGAAGAGAGCAATATCGGACACCGGGTCGTATTTGAGATACTGGAATCCGAGGGAATCGACAGCTATGACGACGTATATGCCTTTGTGGAGAAGATAAAATCTTACGGCTCCAAGGTTTCTATAGACGATTTTGGCGCCGGATACTCAAACTTCGAGCATATACTAAAGCTGAAACCGGACTTTATAAAAATAGACGGCAGCTTGATAAAAAACATCCACAAAGACCAGGACGCCCAGATAATAGCCAAAGCGATAGTCGGTTTCGCAAATGAGCTGGGAGCGCTCACCGTAGCAGAATTCGTACATTCAAAAGAGGTCTTGGAGACGGTGCAGGCTTTGAATATAGACTACTCCCAAGGGTATTATATATCCCAGCCGAAAGAGGAGCTGGTTTCCTAATAAACTTCCAAAAAACATTATCGATATAACCTCTTTTTAATCTTCGGAGAGCGACAATCAATATATAAAGAAAATAAGAGGTGTTAATATGTCCGGCGGTTTATTTTCCGAGTTGGCTTCAAAATATAGCGTTTTATACGTAGAGGATGAGCGCGACACCAGGGAGTCCGTATCCAAAACGCTAAAACGTCTCGGTTTCGCCAATCTGTACGAGGCGCAAAACGGACTGGAGGGGCTTGCCGTATTCAAGGAGAAGAGACCGGAGATAGTAATAAGCGACATACAGATGCCGGCCATGAACGGGCTGGATATGATAAAAGAGATATATCGGGTAAGCCCGGAGACGCATGTCATTTTGACTACGGCTTTTAGCGATCAGGACTATTTTATGAGGTCGATAGAGCTAAAGGTCGACAAATACATAATAAAACCGATCAATATGGACGAGTTTTTCGAAGCCATAAAAGAGGCTTGCGTACAGCTTGAGCAAAAAAGGCTAGCCACGGCGTATCTTGCAAAAGAGGCTCGAGAAAAGCTGGAATCGGTCATCAAAAACGCCACGAGCGTGATAGCCGACGCCAGCCCGAATCCGGTGATACTTTTTAGGGACGGCAGGCTGGCGTACGTAAACGACGCTTTTTTGAGCCTGCTCTCGCACATGGATCTATCGCCCGCTATAGACGGCGGCTATCTGCCCGACGTTTTTGAGAAAAAAAGCGGCTATCTCGGACATCTGTACGACTACGACGATACGCCAAACAAAGTCAATAAAGCCTGCATAAAAAACGCAAAGGGCAAAGACAGGATATTTGAAATCGTAAAAAAAGAGGTGGGGATAGAGGGCGAAAATCTGCAAATCTATTTCTTCGTCGACATTACGCTCCTGGAATATGAAAGAATAAAGCTGAAGCTATACGGCAATGCGGTCCAAAAAGAGCTTATCTCCAAAAGGTTCGAAGAGCATAAAAAGGCCGCCGTTACGGAAGAGGCAAAAGCATCAAAGCCGCAAATCCAAAAAATAACAACGCAAAAACTATCTGCGATGGAGTATGTCTCGGAGATAGACGCCGCCGTTTTGGAGCAGATGGAAGAGCTCCATGAGCTCGAGAGCGAAATGGGGGATGATCTGGCTCTATTCGCCGAACGCAAAGACGGAGCATACCTACGCTCTTTTGCCGATAGGCTTGCAAGATATGCGGGGGCTATGAAAATGCTTTTCGAGTTTGAGGAGCTCTCGTTTGCCATCAAAAACATCTCGGAGCTGCTATATGAAAATTCTCTCGACCTCTCCTCGAAAAACATAGATAAGATAGTGATGTATTGCGGTGCCATATCAGGCGACTTGGCGGGCTGGAGAAGCGGGATTTTTATCGATAAAAACGCCATAGATATACACTATCTCGACGACTCGCTATACTCTTCGTGCCTGCAGCTGGAGTTTGAGTTCAAGGGTGTGCCGCTGGAAGAGGAGGGCGGCGATTTGGAGCTGTTTTGAAAAAGCGGTTTTTGGATAGAATTTTGTCGGCGCAACGGGTAGTTGCTTTTGGGGTATCCAAAAGAGGAAAGTCCGGGCTACAGTAGGGCAGGATTCCGTCTAACGGACGGCCGTCGCAAGGCGAGGGATAGTGCAACAGAGAGCAGACTTCCGGACTAGCGTCCGGTAAAGGTGAAACGGCGGGGTAAGAGCCCACCGGTCGCGCGGGCAACCGCGGGAGCCATGTAAACCCAATCCGTAGCAAGAAGAGTATGGTAAACGCCCTGCAATAGTGCTCTTCGCTTGATGCCGCTTGGCGACTTGCGGTTTAGATAAATAACTACACACGACAGAACTCGGCTTATAGTTGCGCCGCCTGATTTACCTGACGAACGCTTTCCTTCCGGCGTATGTAGCCGCGCTTCCCAGCTCCTCCTCTATCCTCATCAGCTGATTGTATTTTTCGACCCTTTCGCCGCGACAAGGAGCGCCGGTTTTTAGATGCCCGGTGTTTAGTCCGACCGTAAGATCCGCTATGAAACTATCGACGGTTTCGCCGCTTCTATGCGACACCATAGCGCCCCATCCGGCGTCGTGCGCCATTTTTACCGCTTGTTTCGTCTCCGATAGAGTGCCTATCTGGTTTAGCTTTATTAGTACGCCGTTTGCCGTGTTCCTTCTGATGCCTTCGGCTATAAACTTCGGATTTGTGACGAAGATGTCGTCGCCCACGAGCTCCAGCTTGGAACCTAGCCTTGAGCTAAGTATATCCCAGCCGTCCCAGTCGTCTTCGGCAAGTCCGTCTTCTAGGACTACGAGAGGGTATTTTGAGACCCAGCTATCATACAAATCTACCATTTCCGCGGAAGTCAGCTTTTTACCCTCGCTTCTCAGGTTATACAGCCCGTTTTCGTAAAATCCGCTAGAAGCCGGGTCGATGGCTATCATGATGTCAGCGCCGGGTTTGTAGCCCGATTTTTCTATCGCTCTTAGTATCATCTCTACTGCGTCGGCGTTTGTCGGCAGGGCGGGGGCAAAGCCGCCTTCGTCCCCGACGCCTACGCTATATCCAGCCTCTTTTAATACCTTTTTAAGGTTTTGGTAGGTTTCCGCCGCATATCTAAGCGCCTCTTTGAAGCTAGGAGCTCCCGTAGGCACTATCATAAACTCTTGGAAATCAGGTCCTTGCCAGCTGGCGTGCACGCCGCCGTTTAGGACGTTGAACATCGGAGTCGGCATTCTTGTCGCTTTGCCGCCGGCTATATATTCGTATAGCGGTGTTTGCGTAGAGATAGCCGCCGCCCTGGCGACCGCAAGGCTGACCCCGAGTATCGCGTTTGCGCCCAGCCTGCTTTTGTTTTCCGTGCCGTCCAGCTTCATCATCGTCTCGTCTATCGTGCCCTGAGCCGTAGCGTCCATGCCTATAAGGGCTTTTGCCAATTCGGCGTTGACGTTATTTACCGCCTTTTGCACGCCTTTGCCGCCGTATCTGCCTTTATCCTCGTCTCTTAGCTCGCACGCCTCGTTTACGCCGGTCGAGGCCCCTGACGGCACGGCCGCCCTGGCGAACGCGCCGTCTTCGAGCCTTATATCCACCTCTACCGTAGGGTTGCCCCTGGAGTCCAATATCTCTCTTGCGAAAATAGATTTTATAGCGCTCACGGATAAGCTCTTCTGTTTTTGTATTTTATCCTTTAGTGTAGCACTTTTTTATGATGTTTTCGCGTCGATATTGAAATATTTTCTGTTGCCAAACAGTAGCAGCGAGAGAGCCATCGCGGCGGCCGATGCGATAAAAAATAGCCACTGTCCGCCGACGTTGTCCCAGATATAGCCGCCGATAACAAGGGATAAAAGCGTAGCGAACCCGACGCTCGTATAGTATACGCCGTAAGCGGTGGCTTTAAGCTCTCTTGGGGCGACGTCTGAGATGATCGCTTTGGCTAGAGAGTTGAATCCGCCAGCAAAAAAACCATAAAGGGCAAAAGCGATCCATATCTGCGCCTGCATTCCGCCCATGAGCAGCAAAGCCGTCGCTCCGAAAGCCGCATAAATGATCGACAAAAGCGTGGCTTTGCCGATTTTGTCGGCAAGCCGTCCTA
This sequence comes from uncultured Helicobacter sp., assembly GCA_964568395.1. Lineage (GTDB taxonomy): Bacteria > Campylobacterota > Campylobacteria > Campylobacterales > UBA6016 > UBA6016. Next base: position 12,495 of record CAZMPN010000008.1, read on the forward strand.
TAGGAATCGCAAAAATAGATATGCAAAAGTTGTATAGAGCGTAGGCGAGCACGGTAACGATTAGCGCCATGCCGGCTTCGTTCGCTTTTAGCACCATAAAAGAGTAGTTCATGGCTATAAGGCTAAAAAGAGTCTGGAAGACAACCAGCAGATAAAACTGTTTTGGCAGGGCGCTCGGACGAAACTTTTTCGCCGGGGCCGGCTCAAACGATGCGTCGGAAACAAAGAATAGAAGCGTCAGCATGGCCAAAATACCAGGTATGAGGCTTAGCGCAAAAACGCTCCTGAACGAGCTTTCACTCTCTCCGAAACGCCATAAAACAAAAAAAGCGATAAGCGAGCCGACAACGGCTCCGGCGCTATCCATCATCTTATGAAATCCGAACGTAAAGCCGCTCTTTTCTTTTTGGGTGTATGCGGATATAAGGGCGTCTCTCGGCGCCGTACGCACCCCTTTGCCAAGTCTGTCCCCAACTCTGATGATGCCGACCATGAGGGAGCTTGAGGCGAAAAACGCCAAAGGTTTGATTAGGTTTGAAAAGCCGTATCCGACGACTGTGATGATTTTTCTTTTGCCGAGCCTATCGGAGACAAAGCCGCTAATAGCGATCAGAAGGGCGACGCCAAACTCCGCCGTCCCCTCTATGATTCCAATCTCGCCCTTTGTCGCATGTAAAAACCTCTCAAGAAAAATAGGCAGCAAAGGAAGTATCATCTCCGTCGCTACGTCCGTAAAGAAACTGTTTACGCCAAGACCCACTATGTTTTTATTTATCATCTCTAAGCGCTTCCTCTAAAATGTTGAAAAACAGGTATCTGCCGTAGCTTAGGATGCCGTTGACGGCCGCTATGTCGACGTCAAAATGGTTTGCTACGCTCTTGTAGGATAGCGGAGGGGTCTGGGTGTGTTGGTGTAAAAAGAGCGAGACGGCTCTTTTTTTCTCATCCGGGAGTCTTTTTAGCTTCTCAAAAACAAGATTCTTATCCATGGCAAGCAGCCGCTCTTTGTCTAGCGCGCAGTGCCTGTCATTTGTTATCGTATCTTCGAATAAAAAAGAGCCCCAGGTTGCCTCCAGCTCTCCATCGCTTGGTTCTTTTCGCATGATTTAGGAGGTAAACCCGAATTCCGCCTTTGATTTCGCGTAAAAGATGGAGAGCCCCTCGTCTTTCAACCTCGCAAAAAGCCTGTCGCACTTCTCTTCGTCCGCCAGCATTACTACCTCTATCGGTTGATCGGATAGCTCGAAAAAACCGGCCGAATGGAGCGTTTTGTCCCTACCGTATCCTTCCGAGGCGTTTATGACCGTTACGCCGTCTATGCCCAGTTTTTTTGCGGTTTCTATTAGCCACTCGTATACCGATGTCTCCTTGTGCTTCCTATCTCTTAGCGTGGAAAAAACGATTCTGTATCCGTCCATTTTTATCTCCTATCTTACTATTTGCGCCAGTATGCCGAAGCTGAATATGCCAAGAGCCGTCATCAAAAGCGAACCGCCTACGTGGGACAGAAGGCCTATCGCCAATGTATCAAACTTCGCCTGCTGTATGAGACTCGTCATCTCCGCGGAAAACGTAGAAAAAGTGGTAAGTCCGCCCAGAAACCCCGTAATGATAAATAGCCGCCACTCAGGACTAAGCGAGGCGTTCTGGGCAAAAAACGCTACAAAAAAGCCTATCAGATAGCCGCCTATGAGATTCGCCGCCAGGGTGCCTAACGGAATAGCGGGAAAAACCGAGTTTAGCTTGGAGCCTAGATACCACCTGAGAACCGCTCCGATAGAGGCTCCTCCGGATATCGCCAAAATTGTTTTTATCATTTACGCCTCGATATAGTTTAGGTCTTTATGGAACGTCTCTTCCAATTTCCAAATAGCGATAAGCCCTATCGTAAAGACGACCGCCCCGACTACCCCTGCCGCAAATACTACCCCTCCATATGGTTTTAGAGCCAAAAACGCAAGCGTCATAGGCACTACCATGCCGCGCACGAAGTTTGGAACGGTGGAGGCTACGGTAGAACGTATATTCGTGCCGAACTGCTCGGCCGCAACGGTAATAAAAAGCGCCCAGTAACCGCACGCTACGCCTATCGCGAAGCACAATACGTAGAATAGGGAAGCCGACTCGCCCGATATGTTCAGGTAGATTATCGAGAACAAAAGCGCCGCCGCGGTAAACAGGAAGATTATTTTTCTTCTGCTCTGCGCTTTTTGGCTCAAAAATCCGCTGGCAAAGTCGCCGACCGTCAGGCCTATATAGCAAAGCATTACGGCGTGTCCGGCGTTAACGCTCCCTTCTATGCCCAGCTCCTTTGCGAATTCAGGGGAGAAGAGTATTAGTATTCCTACGCAAAACCAGAGCGGCAACCCTATCATGATTGATTTCGAGTACTTTACGAACAGCTCTTTTTTTGTGAACAGATCAAGGAAATTGCCGCGTTTGATGTTGGAGTTTTTGAGGGTCTTGAACATTTCGGACTCCATTAGCCCGACTCTAAGAAGCAAAAGCGCGAAGCCAAGCAACCCTCCTATGATATACGCAGTCCTCCAGTCAAAATTCTGGGCTATGAAGTTGGCGGCCACCGCTCCGGTTACGCCGACGGTTGCGATAATCATCGTGCCGTATCCTCGTATGGCTTTTGGCAGCAGCTCGGATACCAGCGTAACGCCGGCGCCAAGTTCGCCGGCAAGGCCGATACCGGCTATAAACCTGAGCGCCATATAGCTGTGCACGTCTTGGACGAATCCGTTTAGAAGGTTTGCCGTAGAGTACAGTATGATGGAGCCTAGAAGCACAGACATCCTGCCTTTCTTATCCCCTAGTATTCCCCATAGAATACCGCCAAGCAGCATCCCGGCCATCTGCATGTTTAGTATTTGCGCGCCGATATCGGTGATTTGCGCCGGAGTCAGCCCAAGCTCTTTTAGGCTGGAGACGCGGACAATCCCAAAGAGTATAAGGTCGTAGATATCGACGAAGTAGCCAAGCGCGGCGACGATAACCGGCATGGAGAAAAGTAGTTTTAGGTTGCTTTCGTTTTTTGTCATTTATGCTCTTTTAGGTAAAAATCGCCACTATTTTATCAAAAACTTGGCTCAAAATTTGCTAGTTCGCAACAAAAGCAGCTAAAATAAAGGCTGCTTTTTCCGATTTACACCAAATTTTGATTGAGGGTGCTTAATGTTTAAAAAAACCTTGTTAGCCGCTGTATGCCTTGGAACCTTCTGTTTTGCCGATAATTTTGTTATCGGTAGCCAGAGTGGCGGGATAAAAGAGGATTCTTCGAAGTCAACTCACGCCGATGAGTCTAGTAAGCTTCCGCAAAGGGTCGTAATAGAGGATATCAATCCTTCTAGCGAACTGGGCCAACTGGTCGGGGTCATGCTTAAAAACGAGCAGAAAAAAGCCGTTCAGGCGATGGCTCCAAAGCCGAAAGTAAAAACGGTGTCCAAGAAAAAACCTACTAAAAAGAAAGTAGTCAAAAAGAAGGCATCTGTCAAAAAAGCGGCCGCTCCGAAAGACGTTCATATGGAGATAAAAAGCGAGGAAGCTTCTTCTGTTGGCGAAAAAGAGAAAAAAGAGGCTGAACACAACGAAAACAACTCGAGCTTGAAGAAAATTTCAAGCTCGAACATATGCGATTAATTTTCCGCTTTTAAAAGCTTCAAATCCCTCTTCTTAAACGCGACTACCGATACCAGTATCATAACGGCGACAGATATATATACAAAGCTAGGAACCGGAACCGGGTCGCCTTGCGCGTATGAATGCAGCCCGGATAGGTAGAAATTTACCCCGAAATATGTCATGACTATCGACGAGAACGAGAACATTGAGAGTACCGAGAGCGCATACGGAGTGTTTAGCTTCGGTATGTATCTAGAGTGTACGACTACGGTATAGATGAGGATGGATACGAACGCCCAAGTCTCTTTAGGATCCCAGCCCCAGTATCTGCCCCAGCTCTCGTTTGCCCATACGCCGCCAAGAAAGTTCCCGATGGTAAGCATAAATAGACCGACTATTAGCGTCATCTCGTTGATAACCGCAAGCTCTCTTATTTTTTTATCTATCGCGGGTTTCGTATCGTTTCTAAGGCCAAATAGTATTAGGCTCACAAAGCCGATAAGCGCTCCAAGGCCCAAGAAGCCGTAGCTTGCCGTAATCATTGATACGTGTATTGTTAGCCAGTAAGATTTTAGTACGGGCACTATGTTTGTTATTTGCGGATCCATCCAGCTTAGATGCGCGACAAATAGCACCACACCCGCCAGTACGGCCGTGAGCGCCAGCGTAAACGTGGATTTTTTGGTGAATAGTATCCCTGCAAGTACGGTCGCCCAAGCTATGTATGTCATCGACTCAAAGCCGTCGGACCAAGGGGCGTGTCCCGATATATACCATCTTGCGGCAAGGTTTAGCGTATGGAATACAAAACCGACGCTTAATATCCAGAGCGCCGCCTTTTTTATCGTTTGCAGCGCTTTTGATTCGTTTGACAAAGATGCAAACTCGGCTACCAAAAGCAGGGCGCCTACAAGCAGGTATACGAAAATCAGATTTTTGAAGATATCCAGTTTGTTATATAGAAGCTCTATGTTTACTTTTGTTTGGCTAGGCATCACGGCCGCGCCGTATTTTTCCTGCATGGCTTTTATTTTCGCTATCTCCGCTATAGACGCCGCCGCCTTAGTCTGGTCTTTTGACGCCTGCGAGGCGTTTGCGAAAAGAATGCTCAGGCTCTCTCTTATCGCGTTTGAGCTATTTGCGTCAAGCCCCATTACCGCGGACGCCGGGTCTAGCCAGGTGTTGTTTGGGTCGTTTGGTTTTGGGAATATTCTTAGCAGTTTACCGCTGTATACCATATAGCAGATGTTGAGCCTCTCGTCCAGCTTTAGTATCTCTTTGTCCAGCGTTCCTCGTTCCGAAGGCTTCTTCCTGTTGGCTTCGTCGACGTACATGCCGAGTTTGTATCCGCCTTGGGCTCCAGTAGTATCAAAAAAGTCTGCGAAAGCCGCTTTTTTATCTTCCGGCGATAGGCCTAGAAGTTTTTTGACCTCGGGGTGCGATACTTTAATCATTCTGATTTGCTGCCAGCTTTTAGGCTCCAGCAGCATCGCAAAAAGCGTCTCGTTTGCGCTAAGTCCGTCGAATGTGCTGCCGCCGGACACCTTATCCATTATCTCTATAGCCAGCGTATTTACCGGTTTTATTCTGCCTTGCGCGTCTTGCACCATTAGGCCGGCGAACTCGTCCGCCACTTGTTTGTTGACAGATTTTGCGTTTTCAAGTATGTTTGCGGCTTGCTGCTGCACATTGTTGTCCGCCGCTTTCATATCCGGTGCGAATGCGAAAAGTAGGGCGGCCAGTATCGCCGCCGCGCCTTTTTGCACCTCTAGCAGTCTGTTTAGTTTTCTAAAGCGTGAGTTTTTGTCTATCAACAGCCATCCCATACCTATTGCCATCAGTATGTAGCCGATATATGTAGGGATTTTGCCAGGGTCTTTGGATACCGAGAGTATCGTGCCTTTTTCGTCAGGGTCGTATGAAGATTGGAAAAATCTAAAGCCGTTTGCGTCAAGCGTATGGTTCATATATATCCTGTAGTCGAAGTTTTGTCCGTTTTGCGCCACCGTTACGTTGCTCTCGTATGATGAGGGGCTCATGGAGCCGGGGTATCTGCTCAATATAAAGTCGTTGAGCCTAATCGACACAGGAAGTGTCATGAGCTTTGAGCCGTACGATACCGTGATATTCGCATCACCTACGTTTACGCTGGCGTCTTCGCCCAAAGCCTGCGCCTGCCCCATAACCGTAAGCGTTTTTGTGTCGGATTTGTCTGTTATGTCGAATATCAACGCCGTATCCAGGCTTTGGCCTTTCATCTTATTTGGCGACGGCATTAGCTTGACCGCACCAGAAGCCGTTACAAATCTTGGAACGAAGCTGATGCCTTCTATGTTGAATAGCCTGCCTTTTTCAAGTTCGTACAGATCGCCTTTTGCGTACTTGCCGGTTTGTCTGTCGGCCATCGTCATGAATTCGACATCCCTGTTCGACGTGAAGAATATTTTTGAATCTTTGGCAAAAAACTTGACGGCCGGTTCCGCGGAGGTAATAAGAGCCGCATCGCTTCCTATCGAAAAGCTTATGCCGTTGGAAGTCGCCGGCGAGCCGGCTTCCAGCAGTTTTTGGGACGGGGCTTCGCCGTCGGCGGCTATAACGAGAGAGATCATAGGCTTGCCGCCTTTTACCTCTTCTATCTGTTTGACGGCGTTCGGTATTATCTCTTTTAGAGTCAGCGTATAGGTTTTTCCACTGTTTGTTATTTGCGTGGAAAAATCAGGTTTTGAGTTTTTGGCGAACAGCACTTTTGTCTCGCTATCGGTTTTTGAGGCTTTTGTCGCGGCGGATACGTGCAGATACGTATCGGTAGACAGCATTTGGTTTGTGCTTTCGCCCTCTCTTATGTGCATTACGCCCTCATATCCGAAATATCTCGTAACTCCGGCGCCAAGCAGGATGACTATGAAAGAGAAGTGCATCAAAAAGCTGCCGATCTTCTCTTTGGTGTAAAGTTTTTGCTTGATTATGTTGACGGTAAGGCTGATTGCCAGCAGCACCATGACGGCTTCAAACCATTTGGCGTTGTATACTAGGGCTCTGGCCGTCTCCGTACCGTAGTCGTTTTCTATAAACGTAGCCACGCCGGCCGCCGCCGCAAAAATAAGCAGCAGCACGCTGGTAAGACCCATTGATGAGAGAAAATTTAACACTCGTTGCATCTGTGTTCCTATGTTGTTGTAGTTTCTAAATTGTACTAAAAAACTCTTGTTTAGTTATTTAAGCTCACCCCAGCTTTTTCCGTAATTGATAGAGCTTTTGATGGGCACGTTTAGCTTGACGACGTTTTCCATAATCTCCGCAAACCTCGCTCCAAGCTCTTTTGCTTCGCTCTCTTTCGCTTCGAATATCAGCTCATCGTGGATTTGGAGTATCATTTTGGCGTTTAGCCCCTCTTTTTCTATCGCTTCTTTTATCCGTATCATTGCCGCTTTGATGATATCCGCCGCGCTTCCTTGGAATACGGTATTGACGGCCTCCCTTAGATACATCGCTTCGTCTCTAGGCCCGGCGTTTTTAAAATCGAAAAACCGCTTCCTGCCCATCATCGTCTCTACAAAACCGTGTTCTTTCGCATACTCTTTGATCGATTCCAAAAAAGCCTTTACGGTAGGGAACGAAGCGAAATAGCTATCTATCAGCTCCTTGGCCTCCTTGGCGCTAATGGATAGGCTATCGGCCAGCTTTTGGCTTCCCATTCCGTATAAAAGCCCGAAGTTTATCGTCTTAGCCTTGTTTCTATTCTCTTTTGCCGCCGCTTCGCCAAATATCTTCTGCGCCGTCTCCAGATGTATGTCGCGTCCTTCCAAGAAAGCCCCGACTAGCGTTTCGTCTTGGCTGAAGTGCGCGAGAAGCCTCAGTTCGATCTGCGAATAGTCTATACCTATCAGCATGTTGCCTTGCGTCGGCACGAATGCGTATCTGATCTGCCTCCCGGACTCCGTTTTCGTCGGAATATTCTGCAGGTTCGGATTTTTGGACGATAGTCTGCCGGTAGCCGTTCCGGTTTGCAAAAAGCTCGTATATATCTTGTGCGCTTCGTTTTTTGCGGATAGCTCCAGCATAGGTTCTATATATGTGCTTTTTAGTTTGAAGACCTCGCGGTAGAGCAGTATCTTCTCTATTACCGGATGCTCGTCCGTCATCTTAAGGAGTGTGCGCTCGTCCGTACTGAGGCCGGTTTTCGTCTTTTTTTGCGGCTTCAACCCGAGCCTCTCGTATAGAATATCGGAGAGCTGTTTTGTGGAGTTGATGTTGAACTCGAAGCCGGTTAGCTTGAATATTTCGTTTTTGACCGCCTCTATCTCGGCCTCGTTTTTTGCCTGCAACTCTTTTAGCTTAGCCCTGTCTACGGTAATTCCCTCTTTTTCCATATCGAGCAGAACCCGCATAAAAGGCATCTCTATCTCCTCGAAATCCTTGTATATGGCCTTTTCGTTGTTTGCCAGTTTTTTATGAAGCGCATTGTAAAGCCTTAGCGTGAATACGGCGTCCTCGGCGGCGTACAGAGCCGCGTCCTCTACCGGAACTTTCGAGAAGTCGTCCCCGCTTTTTACCGTCTCTTTGTATTTGATCATCTTGTGCGAAAAGAGTTTATCGGCCATCGCATCGAGACCTACGGCGCTCTCCGGGTTGTCGAGCCATGCTAGCAGCATCGTGTCGGCGTGCGCCGTCAGTCCGTCAAAACCCAAAAACTTCTCGACTACCGCTATATCGAACTTTAGGTTGTGCCCGACTATCCTTTTTTCGAACATTTTCTTTATAGCTTCTTTTGCCGCGGTTTTTGATATCTGCTCCGGCACGCCTAGGTACGAGTGCGCAACCGGCGCATAAAAACCTTCCGACTCGTTCCATGAAAACGAAAAGCCGACGAGATTCGCCTCTTTTGTATCCAGCGAATCGGTCTCCGTATCGAAGGCCAAGATGGCGTCGTTTGGGATTTTGCCTATTATTTGCGCCAGCTCGGCGTCGCTCTTGATTAGAACCGCATTAAAGGCGTTGTCGCCTTGCTCTTCCTTGGCGTGTCCGTGCCGTGTAGGTTTTGCTGTTTCGAGCAGGCTCTCTTTTTGGAGTAGATGTCTGATGTCTAGGGAGAGCATTTCCTCTTTTATCTTCGTGAAGTCTATTTGTTCCGGCAGTACGCACTCCGCATAGTCTAAGGAACTCAAGATGTCGTTTTGCAGGGTTACGAGCTTTTTGCTCATGAAGGCGTTTTCTTTGCCAGCCTCCAGCAGCTCCCTCGTTCTTCCTTTGATGTTTTCGATATTCTCGTATAGGTTCTCTATCGTTTTATACTCGTTTATCAGCTTCTCCGCCGTTTTCGGCCCTATCCCTTTGACGCCCGGGACATTGTCGACGCTATCCCCGATGAGGGCTTGGAAGTCTATGAACAAAGAGGGGTGTACGCCAAATTTTGCGACGCATCCATCCTCGTCCACTATGTTTTTCTTGGACGGATCCCAAACTACGGTCTGCCCGTCTCTTATTAGCTGGTAGAGGTCTTTGTCGTGGCTGACTATTCTGGTCTTGAGGCCGTCCCTTTCGGCTACGCGGCAGATGGAGGCTATGATGTCGTCGGCCTCAAAGCTGTCTACGGACATCGTCTTAAGCCCTAGTTTGCCCAGCCACTCTATCGCTATCGGGAGCTGCGCCTTGAAATCTTCGGGGGCGTCCGGGCGATTGCCTTTGTAGTCCGCGTAAATATCCTCCCTAAACCCTTTTGTTTTGCTCTCTAGGCAAAAAACCATATAGTCCGCTTCGTGCTCTTTGGATATTTTTGACAAAAAATTTAAAAATCCTGTAAGCAGTCCCGTTGGAAAACCGCTTTTGCTTTTCAGCGGAGGCATTGCGAAGTAGCTTCTAAAAAAGAAGCCGAACGTATCTATTACGGCTATTGTTTTTTGCATCTATGTCCAGTCGTTTATAATTTTTGATTAGTCGTATTATAATATAGTTAGAGCTCATTTCAAAACTTATTGCGAGCTGCGCTTATTGGCAAAAGAGGCAAGTACTAGGAATATTCGAAATTCATAGTCTATTCTATTAATGAGAAGTATGACGAAGTAATTGCCGATTTTTTGCCATAAGCCCTATGGGAAAACAGCTCTTTATAGCGTTTGCCTTGTCAAAAAAGCTAAACTTAAGAGTTGCTAAGTTGGCGCATTTTTTCCTCGCAACCATACTATAAATAGCTGTTTTCGCAGCTGTAATTAGTTTTGAAATGAGCTCCATTTTAAGGCGGTTTGGTGAACAGTAGCTATAAGATTTTAGGCCAGTCTAGGTTTATAGATATTCAAATATTTGAAGGCAAAACGATAGTCGCGGCGCTTCAAGACGGCGCCATAAAGGTAGCCAAAGAAGGGCTGCAAAAAGACTACCGTATGCAAAACCTATCCGGGCAAAAGCACGGCGGATTTAGGAGTTTTGAAAAAGACGGTCTTACGTTTTTTGCTTTTCTGACGGAAGAAGCGAAAAAGCTCGTAGTATATGACTTCTCATCAAAATCGCAAATTCTGGGATACGGCTCAGAGTCGCAAATCCTGTTTTTGGAAGTCGACTATAGCGGCGAGTTTATCTTGTTCTATACGGCGGATTTCAAGCTAAATCTCTTCGAGGTAAGCTCCGGCAGGGTTCTTAGCTCCGTATTCGTCGAAAAAGAGTTCGTGCCGTCCAAAATATGTTTCAACTCCGACCTTAGCAGGGTGGCTCTCGTGTCGGACAGCGGACAGGGCTACGTCTGCTCCCCGTCGCTTCTGAAGCTGCAAGGCTCGTTTGTGGCTTCCGGTTATGACGCTTGTTTTGCCGGATTTCTGGACGAGAAGACTTTTGTCGGCGTATCCAAAGAGGGGCAGATAATAGCCGTCGATACGGATGTCATGAAGACTACGAAATACAATATGCGTTTTTCCTCTTTTTGCAAAAAAGGCTTTTTCGTAAACGACAACCTGCTGTTTTTGTCGGTGTATAGAGACGGCGGCTTCGGCGTTTTCAATATGGAAGAGGAGAGGACCGTCAGAAGCGGCAAGCTTGATATCCAAAATGAGGTTTTGAGCGCGAAGTTTGACGAAAAAAGCCTGGTTCTCGTAGTGGAGGATATTAAAAATATACTGTACGTATATGATATCTCGGCTCTATTCGCCGATTTTAAGAGACTTTTTTCGCAAAAAGACTTTTTCGCATGCTATAGGCTGATCGACGACAACGAGCTTTTGATCCTGACGGATGCCGCGCGTATGCTGGAAGACGTATTTTCGGCCTTCGCCATGAGCGCGCTAAAAATGGCGGAAAGCGAAAACTATGACGGGGCGATAAGGCAGCTGGCTCCGTTTTCGAAAGTTTCCCAAAAGAGAAACGAGCTAAAAGAGATCGTAGAGTCTATCGAGACAATGCGTTCTTTTATAGGTTTCATAAGGAGTAGAAAATTCGCGAACGCATACAATCTGGCGGAGAGATATAGATACCTCAAGCTCTCTGCGCACTATAAAAGCATGGAGGATGAGTGGAAGGCTCTGGTGGAGAAGGCGAAAATGCTTCTCATGGCCGGCAAGATAGAAGACGCGAAAGAGTGTTTTTCCGTATTTAGAGGCGTCGGCTCTAAGACGGAGACGATAAAGCAGATGCTCTCCGAACGCGAGACGATCAACCTGTTTTTGAAAAAACTATCGAATAAAGACTTCAAAACGTCGTTTGATCTGGCTGAACGCCACCCGTTTTTGAAAGAGATAAAAGAGTACAAAATATTAAAAGAGCTCGGCGAAAAAGGAATGCAAAGGGCGGGGTCTCTTTTAAGAGAGGGTGAGCTGCAAAAAGCCGCGGACGCCATCTCGGCGCTCAAGTCCATACCGATATACCGCCAAGAGGCTGAAGCCTTGGAGAGGAAAATAGCGATATACAAAAAGTACTTCTCGTACAAGCAAGCCGGCGACGAGATGAAGATGAGGATAATGGCGAAAAAATATCCTTTCCTAGAAGAACCGCTTTATTGCGAACTCTGACATATGTAACAATCCTGTAACACCCCATAGCTACAATCAGCCCGCAAAAAAATTCTAAATCTACAAAAGGGCTAAAATGAAACTTAGAGCTTCTCTTGTCGCTCTCGCGGCGCTTGCATCTGTGGCTTCTGCTAGCGGTATTACGCTATATGAGGACATCAAGACAAAACAAATCTTCACGGAACCGGGCGAAAACAGACAAAAAATCGGTAACTTCATACAAGAAAACAATGTCGCCGAGCTAATGAGCAAAGAGGTAAAAGGTATCCCTGTAACTTCAAAAGCCAAGTCTATAGAGTTTAGCGGTACTCACTACTTTGGTTTTACTAGCAACCAATACGGCGCAAACAATGCAAACGGCGGTTCATCTTCTGCAGGTTTTGAGTCTAGAAGAAACTATGTACAGCTAAAAGCCTTCTTTAATGATAAAGATTACTTCAGGGTAACTCTTGACGCCACAAAAGAACTTGAAAGTTCGACGACTTACTCAAATGCATATGTAAAATACGCATACCTTTGGCTTGACAAGGTACTCCCATATACAGGCGCCGAAATCGGTATAGCGCATAGACCGTGGATAGATTACGAAGAGCACAACTCTTGGTACTATAGATCAATTAACAAGGTTCTAGTAGAGGATAAATTCTCTTGCGTAACCGGCACAACTACTTGCGTTGGACCAGATCTTGTAAACTCTGCCGACCTTGGCGTAAACTTTAAGACAAAAACAGACTATTTCACGTCTGAACTGGGTATATTCAACGGCGAAGGCTACCATTCTGATAAATCAGAAAACAACCAAAAAAATTCAAACGAAGGCCAATTGTCTTATGAGTGGAGGCTAACGGCGCACCTTCTTGGCGACGGCAAAAAAGTCGGCAAATATGACAGAACGAAAGATATGTATGCAAACGTCTCTTTTGCGGGTCTTCACAGCGCAAACCATAAAGATAACGGAGCTACCGTTGGCGACGCCGGAGAGTATGATAGAGATATGTATATATTGCACGGTGTTTTCAACCACCCTTACTTCCTAGTCGGCGCACAATATGTGACGGCTAAAGATGCGGGGCATAACGATGCGGCAAAAGCTGCCGTTTCAAACTTTGACAAAGAGTACAAAGCTTGGTCTGTGAATGCAGAGGTAAGACCTGTTAAAGACTGGACTATCCTTGCCAGATATGATGACTTGAAAGTAAAATATCCTGACCAAGTAGCTTCTCCGACCGGTAAAAATGAACTTGACTCAGGTGACGCTACTCAGTGGATAGCCGGTGTTGCCTATAAATATAGTAAAAATGTTAGCTTTATAGCAAACTACAAAAACGTTGACGCTAAAGAGAAAACGTCTGCAACTAGCACGCTTGCAGGCGATAGGCTAGACAAAAAAACATTTATGGTTACTACAGAAGTTAAATGGTAATCGTCTAACACGCATTTTTCGTAAACTTACTCCCACCTCCTTATACTGGGCCGGTTTTTACCGGCCTTTTTTGTTTTTTACGCTATTTTTCTTCATCTGTTTTTTAGGAAAAGCTTGTGAAAAACGTAATCGTTACCGGCTTATCGCACGGAATAGGCAAAGAGATAGCAAAGACCCTATCCGAAAAATATAATATTATCGGCATAGATATGTCAGAGTACGGCGGGCATTTTGCAAATCGTTTTTATCTATGCGACCTGTCCGATAGGGGCGCTTTGCTTGATACGATTTCGCGGATAAAAGATGATTTCAGTTCGATTTACGCCCTTGTAAACAACGCCGGAATTTTTATAAATAAGCCTCTAAATGAGCAAACAGACGACGACTGGGACAAGGTGGTCGCCACAAACCTGACGGCGCCGTATATTCTATCGAGAGAATTTTCGCTTCTGCTTTCAAGCCAAAAAGGACACATAATCAACATATCGTCGACCAGAGCGCTTATGTCGGAGTCTGGAACGGAGCCATATTCGGCGTCAAAAGGCGGCATATCCTCTCTTACACATGCCTTGGCTATGTCGCTTGCCCCGGATGTTAGCGTCAACTCCATCTCTCCAGGTTGGATAAATACCGATGAGGACTATATACCGACAAAAGCGGACAACGAGTGGCATCCCAGCGGCAGGGTGGGGACCCCAAAAGATATAGCGGATTTGGTTATGTTTTTGATAGGGCGCGATGGCGGCTTCATTACCGGCGGCGATTTTGTGGTGGACGGCGGCGTCACAAAAAAGATGGTGTATCCGTAGGAACGCTTCGCAAAGCCCCTTTTTGATAAAATAAGCCAAAAACTTAGAGGCTTTTTATGCAATTTATCGAAACTAGAGGCAATGACGGCAACAAGCCAAAGCAGGTCACGTTTTCATACGCTCTTTTAAATCCATCCGCAAGTTTTGGCGGTTTGTATTCCCCGTTACATCTACCGACTATCGACGCCGAATATTTGCTGGGCGCAAAGAACAAAAGCTATAAAGAGTTGGCGTTTGATATTTTTAGAATTTTTGATATGGATATCAAAGAGGAGTCGCTAAAAAAAGCCCTCGACAGATACGATAGCTATGACAGTTCCGATTCGGCGCCGGTCGTAAAGATAGAAGAGGATCTATTCGTATGCGAGCTCTATCACGGTCCTACGAGGGCGTTTAAAGATATGGCGCTTCAGCCGTTCGGTTCTATATTCTCCGATCTGGCAAAGGAGCAGAACCAAAAATATCTAGTTATGACCGCTACAAGCGGCGATACCGGTCCGGCTGCGCTAAAGACGTTCCAAAACGCCGAGAACGTGAAAGTCGTCTGCCTCTATCCAGAGGGCGGCACTAGCGATATTCAAAAGCTCCAGATGGTGGATCTAGACGGCGGGAATCTAAAAGTAATAGGCATAGACGGCAGTTTCGACGATGCGCAGAGCGCCCTAAAATCGCTTCTTGCGTCTAGCGATTTTCAAGCAAAGCTGGCCGGATACGGATATAAGGTTTCTGCCGCAAACTCCGTAAACTTCGGAAGGATAGCGTTTCAGACTATTTATCATTTCTATGCGTATTTGCAGCTTCTCTCAAAAAACGAGATAAAAATAGGCGAGAAAATAGACGTCATCGTGCCATCCGGCAACTTCGGAAACGCTCTTGGCGCATACTATGCGAAAAGGATGGGGCTTCCGATAGATAAAATCAATATAGCGTCAAACGCAAACAATATATTGACGGAACTGCTAACTACCGGTTCGTACGACCTGACTAAAAGAGAGCTTGTCAAGACCATATCGCCGGCCATGGATATTTTGATCTCTTCCAATATCGAGAGGATTTTGTTTGACAAGTTCGGCTCCAAAAGAACCAAGGAGCTTATGGACGAGCTCTCCAAAAACAGACGCTATGAGTTGACGGATGGCGAGCTTGAGGTGCTCAGGGCCGACTTTGACGCAGTATACGGAGACGACGAATACTCAAAAGAGGTTATCGCCAAGTACGCAAAAAAAGGCTATCTGATGGATCCGCATACGGCTCTTTGCGCAAAAGCCTACAAAGCCGGCGGCAAAAAGACGGTTATGTACTCTACGGCGGAATGGACGAAATTCTCGCCTAGCGTACTGGAGGCGCTCGAGCCATCCAAAAAATCGTTTAGGGACAGGGACGCCATAGCGGAGATAAAGAGTTCGTTTTCGTGTACGCTCCATCCCGACGTAGAAAAACTGCTACATGTCGAGATGCCGAACAAAACGCCGCTAAAAATATCCGAGCTTGAAAACTCCGTCGTAGATTTTATCAAAAGCTAGATACGCCCTTTAAGCCGTCTGACGTCTTTTTCGTCGGCCGGTTTGACGTGGGCTTCTTTCGCGTTTCTCTTCAGGATTACCACTATTGTTCCTGGAGGAAGCGAGCTTTTTTCGTACTTGTTTTTTTTGAGTATGAAGTACTCCAGTTCGGTTCCTTTTACCAATACCTTCGTGTCGTCAAGAATACGTCCAAACTCCCCTATGTCTATCGTAACCTCTTTTTGCACCGCGATTTCCGGCTCTTCTTCCTTGATCGTTATCGGTTCCGGCTTCGGTTTTCTTTTGTATATTTTTACCGCCGTTATTATGCTTAAGACAAAAGCCGTCAAGGCCAGAAGCAAGCTGGCGCTTAGCCCCGATAGGCCGATATTTTCATCGTGGGTAAGTCCAAGACTGCTTGCCAATATTTCGTTTAGGTCTGATAAGAACTGCTGCACCTGGCTTTTGCGCCTCTTTAAAATAATTTTTTATAATTTTGTTATAGTTATGCTTTAACTTAAAACACGGATTTTTAAATGCCCGCCGATATGAACGAATATTTCAGCAGACAGATAAAACTATGGGGTGAAGATACTCAGAAACTATTATCGACAAAAAAGATAGCTATTGTAGGATGTGGGGGTCTGGGCTCCACGCTTGCGATTACTTTAGGTTCCAGCGGTATAGGCGAGATTCATCTAATCGACTTCGATACCGTATCGATTCATAATATACATAGGCAGATAGCCTTTAAGATGTCGGACGAGGGCAGGCTAAAGTGCAAATGCGTAGAGGAGCTTGTGGCTTCAAGGTATGACGGGGTGAGGCTAACAACATACGCCGAGCCGTTCGAAGAGTTCGCAAAGAAAGGACTTTCGTTCGACCTTCTTATAGATGCGACAGACAACTTGCCGACCAGGGCTCAGCTGGAAGAGTATGCGAAAGCGAATAACATACCGTGGCTATACGCTTCAGTCGAGGAGTGGCACGGCCAAGTCTGTCTTTTTAAAAACGCGCAGTACGCAAAATCTTTTGTCATTAACGATAGGAAACCAGCCGGGATAGCGCCGCCTATCGTAGCCTTCATAGCTTCGTTTGAGGCAAATATCGCCCTTAGATATCTAGCGGGACTAGAGGTGGCGTCCGATGTTCTAAACTATCTCTATTTCGACGCAAACGGGCAGTTAGTGCACAAAGCATACAAGATGCAATCCTAGGCTTTTTGCTCGGCCCAGAGCTGTTGTCTTTTGCCGAACTTCGACCCTTCCTTCGTGTGTTGGCCTGGAATATGAGAGGCGTACTCCTTCAAAAACGCTGGCAAAGAGCGTCCGCCGACTCTTGCGATGTCGCCGACTATTGAGTCTGCGACATCCTGTTTGTCAAGCCCTGCCTCTTTCGTTAAATACCCAAAAAGCAGCTCCGCAAACCTATTCAGGGAGATTTGCCACGTAGACTCGGTCTGCTCGTAAATCCACTCCGAAAAACTGTAAAAAGAGCCGAAAACGTCTCCGTTTGGCCAAAGCAGCGTTATCGTATCTTTGAAATTTCCGCTGTTGTAAGCTATATCCCAAAATCTGGCAAATCTCTTTAGTTTTTGCATCTGCCCGAAAGATATAAGATTGTTTTGTAGGATGTCGTATGGCGGCGTATCCGAATATACCATGCCGTATTCGTCGTCATGCCTTGAGAGCGTAGTGCCCGAGAGTTTTTTCAGTATGCCTACCTGTATCTCGGATTTTGTGAGGCGGCATAGCTCGTTTAGGTTTTTGCCGAAGCTATCCACGCTTTCGCCTGGAAGCCCTATTATGAGATCCAGGTGCATATGCGCATGCGTTTCGTTTTCCAAAAACGCTACGTTTTGCCTGATTTTTTCTATGTCGATATTTCTGTTTATTCGCGCCGCCACCTCTTCGTTTAGCGTCTGTATGCCTACCTCAAGCTGGAGCGAGGCCGGAGGAAATAGTTTTAGCTTCTCTTTTAGCCTCTGCGGGAAGCTGTCCGGAATGACCTCGAAGTGCAGCAGGTACGGCGGCTCCTTGGCTAGGAAAAAATCGAGCAGTTCGTTCGCTACTTTCATATTCAGGTTGAAGGTCCTGTCTATGAATTTAAAGTTCCTGGCTCCTTTTTGCCATAATGCCTCAAACTCTTGGAGCAGCTTGGCCGTATCGAAATACTCTACCCGCTCGTCTATGGAGGATAGGCAAAATTCGCACTCAAAAGGGCATCCGCGCGATGCCTCTACGTACATATATCTATGGGCGATATCCTCGTCGGTATAATATTTGTATGGAAGCTCGATCTCTTTTATGCTCTGCTTGCCGGCTTTTATTGTTCTCTCTTTCGGAGCTTCGCCTTTTAGGATTTGTCCGCACAGCCCATAAAAAGCTTTTTCGCCGGGTCCTTGTACGATATAGTCCGCATTTTTGAAATCAACCCTTATCGGAAAGTAACTCACTTCCGGGCCTCCAAGAACCACTATCGTGCCAGGCGAGACTTTTTTGATCGTGTCTATAAGCTCCTTGACGTCGCCAGCGTTCCATATGTATGTTGATACGGCCACGATGCGCGGGTTTTTTGACAGGATTTTTTCGGCTATCGTCTGTATGTTTTCGTTGATGACGAACTCCATTATATGGGCGTCGTTTTGCAGTTCGCGCAGATTTGCGTACAGATAGCGCAGAGCTATCGAAGTGTGCGTATATCTTGCGTTGAAAGTCGTAAGGATTATGGAGCCGGACATCTGTTTTTCGCTTTTTGTTTAGTAATTCGAATTGTACAAAACAAAGCATTATCTCAATAGTAGTATTCTTATATATTATAAAAAAGGGGGCGTTCATGGGTAATTTTATGTCGAATATTTTGCCCAAAAACGATGGGGGCGGCGATTTCTCGGCCTACAATAAGATTTTAGTCGCGGCTCTGCTTGCCTGGTCTATAGTCATACTGCTTGCCGCTATTTTTTATTGGAGCGAGCAAAAGAGGGAGGTGGTTGCCCTTGCAAAGAATACCGCAAGAACCGCCTTGGATAAAGATTTGGCTACGCGTATGTGGGCGATTGCGCACGGCGGCGTGTATGTGGACGCCAACAAGGGAACGCCGCCGAACCCTTATCTTTCGCATGTGCCGGAAAGAGATGTCGTCACTCCGTCCGGAAAGCATTTGACGCTTATGAACTCGTCATATATTCTGCGTCAAATGATGGAAAATTATAGCGGGCTATACGGCACAAAAACTAGAATTTCGTCAACGGATCCGAGAAATCCAAACAACCGCTCCGACGCGTGGGAGCAAAAAGCGTTAGGGCAGCTAAAAAACAACAAGCTTCAAACCGAATATTTTGAGGTCGGCGATGTGGGCAGAGACGGATCGTTGCGTCTAATGATTCCGATGAAGGCGGACGAGACTTGCCTAAAATGCCACGTAAAGCAAAACTATCAAAGCGGCGATATTGTCGGCGGTATCGATATTACGGTTCCTTTCGCGACATTTATCGCCAAGAAGCAGCCGATGATAGAGCGTTTTTATGCGGTGCTATCCGTTATTTGGCTATTTGGATGCGCCGTAATAATCGTATCGTTTTGGGCTGTTAGGAAAAAAGCGCTTGAGCTCAGAGAAAAAGAGATTGAGAAAAACAGAAATTACGAGAGCATGATTTCGCTCGTGGTGGACTTGATCGATAAGAGGGATTCCTATACGGCCGGTCATTCGCAGCGGGTGGCGTACTATTGCGAACTTATAGCCAGGGGTATGTATCACGACGAACAGATCGTAAAAAAAATAAAAGAGGCCGCCATCTTGCACGACGTAGGGAAGATCGCAATACCAGACTCCATTCTTCTAAAACCGGGAAGGCTTACGCTGCTTGAGCACGACTTGATCAAATATCATTTAAGGGCCGGATATGAGCTGCTGTCCAGAATAGATATGTATAAGGATTTGGCGGAAATAGTGGGTGCTCATCACGAGCGATATGACGGCAACGGGTACCCTAACGGCTTGAAGGCCGACGAGATTCCGCCGCTTTCTAGGATTATGATACTTGCCGATGCTTTTGACGCCATGACTACGGATAGGATATACAAGCCTCGCAAAAGCGTCGATGAGGCGCTGGATGAGATAAAACTGCTTAGAGGTATACAATTTGACCCGGAAGTGGTGGATATAGCGGTAATCGTTTTGCGCGACGTAGTAGTGGACCACTCTAGCCAGTTGCCAAAAACGGCGATAGAGCAAGAGAGGCTTGCCTATTACATCAAAGACCAGTTGACCGGTCTAAACAACCACTGGGCGCTGGAGAGAACGCTCCAAAGCAATCAACATAGCGCCGAATATCGTTTTGCCACAATAATATCCATCAAAAATCTATTCCAATTCAACGATAGATATGGGTGGCAAAAAGGGGACGCCTTCCTGGAGGAGTTCGGCTCTCTTTTGAAAAATCTATATCTGGATTATCCTATTTACCGTATTTTTGGAGACAAATTTATTGTTCTTAGTCAGGAATATTTGGATATAAATAGCCAAGTTTTGCTGGCTAACGGTATTTTTGACGACTCAGGCCTTGAGGTCACGGTGACCGTTTTGCATCTGGTCGATCAAAAGATAAATAGCATAGGGAAACTAGAAGAGATAGCTAAGACGCAAAAAGATTATTGATAGTTTGATGGAGGTTGTTTTGATGTTGCATAAAGAGATTGATAGCATAGAAGCCTTGCCGCAAAAAGCAGGGAAGGGCGTAAGCATGAAAATGCTCCTCTCGCCCGATGAGTCGCCGAACTTTGCGATGCGAAATTTTATTATAGAAGCGGGCGGACATATGCCTCTTCATACCAATAGCGTGGAACACGAGCAGTATGTCCTAAGCGGCAGGGCAAAGGTGGTGCTAGGTGATAAGACGATAGAGGCTAAAGCCGGTGACGTCCTGCTTATACCTGCCGGCGTTGCACATAGCTACGAGACGATAGGGGATGAGGCTTATAGTTTTTTATGTCTAGTGCCGAAGGCTGAAGACCGCATAGAAATAATTGCTTGTTAAATTCAAATAAAACAGTACGATAGGATTGGTATGGATAAATTCGAAGCGCAAAAAATGAGGCTAAAGGAGCTGGTCGAAAACCATCATAGCGCCGAGGCTCACCAAAAAGATATGGAGGAGCTTGCAAAAGAGCATCCGGAAGCCGCACAGATAGGCGTATGCCATGAAAACTTCAGCGACAAAGAGCACGAAGAGAGCGAAGTGGCTATGAAAAAGTGGGGTATGCCTAGCTAATTTTACTGTATCGCTGCGGCATTGCAAGTTTTTCTTGTGATATGGCGCAGAGTAGGCACGGTTTATTTGTTGAAAGTTCTGATTTGTATAAGTTGAGATATTTTAGGATTTAGTGGCGGTCCGGACGGGACTCGAACCCGCGACCTCCGCCGTGACAGGGCGGCATTCTAACCAACTGAACTACCGGACCACTAAATGAAGAAATGATGGTGGTCGTTACTGGACTCGAACCAATGACATCCACCTTGTAAGGGTGGCGCTCTACCAACTGAGCTAAACGACCGAAAAAAATTATGATTAAAAAAATAATGGTCACCCTAAGGGGATTTGAACCCCTGTCACCGCCGTGAAAGGGCGGTGTCCTAGGCCTCTAGACGATAGGGTGCCTTAGATTTTTTGGTGGTGACCCGTGTTGGACTCGAACCAACGGCCCTATCCTTAAAAGGGATATGCTCTACCAACTGAGCTAACGGGTCTTGTTCTTTTTGAGCGTTTCACTCAAAAGGAGCCGGAATTATATACGAAAATTTTTGCCTTGTCAAGACGTTTTTGAAAAATCTTTCAAAATTTCGCAAATTATTTTTAGTGAATATGCCGCAGCACTCGACTGTATAAGGCTTCTATCGCCTTTGAAATTTTTTTTCTCTATTTTTTGGACGCCGCTTCTATGCTTCGCTCCTATATATACGCACCCCACCGGCTTCTCGTCGCTACCGCCTCCGGGTCCTGCCACGCCGCTAATCGCAGCCGCATAGTCGGCTCCCGATATTTTTAGTACGCCGTCCAGCATTTCCGCTATCGTCTGCTCGCTGACGGCTCCGTACTCTTCTATTATAGAGTTTTCTACTCCGAGCCAGCTTGTTTTTGCCTCGTTGGCATAAGTAGTCAAAGAGCCTACAAATACGTCGCTGGCTCCAGGAATATGGACGAACTTGTAGCTAAGCAGCCCGCCCGAGCAGCTCTCGGCAACCGCTATTTTTTCGCCCCTCTCCCGCAAGGTATCTATTATATACTCCTCCGGGGAGTCGGCCACTATGGCTTTTTGCCCGAAAAGCTTGCCTATTCTACCTGTGAAGTTTTCCAGTTTGCCGTATTTTTTTTCCTCGGATATTATCTCCGTATAGCCGCCGCTATTTTCAAATATATTGACGGATATGTCGCTGGCTTGCGCCACCGGGGATAGCAGCACCCTTACGCTCTCCTCGTTTTCGCCCAGTATAAAGGCTTTTTTCAGCTTTACGCGCTCTTCTATGAGTATTTGCGGGATATCCTCGTTCGTTTCTATGCGGATTACATTAATCGGTTTGCCACTTATCGTTACGGTATAGCTGCCTTCTATGTACGTTTTGCATTTTGAAGGTATCAGCATATTCCCGCGCGGCACAAGCGTATCGCTCATATGCGTAGAGAGCATTTTGCCTATGAGGGCGAAATTGTTTTTTGACGCCGCTATTATGATGTTTGACGACTTGGATATGTAGTTTTCGAACTCCACCAGAATATTGGGATCGTTATCTTTTATAAACAAAAAAGCGTCGATCTTGGTCAGTTTTTCGCGTATCCGCCTTTTTAGGTACTCCAAAAAATCGTCCGAATACCTGAATTTTTCCCCGACGACCAAAACGGTGTTTTTCATCTAAATCCTCTTGTTAGGCTCTTAATCTTTTTTTGATTGTACCCACAAACCCTTTTAACGCTTTTTTACCTAGGGTTTTGTAAGATTACGAAAACTCTTTTTTGTAACCCCTTCGGAGAAATTATGGATTATAAAGACACCCTTCTTTTACCCGCTACAGACTTCCCTATGAGGGCAAATCTGCCGCAAAACGAACCTAAAAGATATGAGGCATGGAGAAAAAACGGCGTTTATGGGAGCCTAAAAAGAGGCAAAAAAGCCGACTTTACTCTGCATGACGGCCCTCCGTACGCAAACGGGCATCTACATATCGGCCACGCGCTCAACAAAACACTAAAAGATATTATCGTAAAGCACAATTTCTTCAAAGGCGCTTCCGTGCGCTTCACTCCGGGTTGGGATTGCCACGGTCTTCCGATAGAACAGGAGATAGAAAAGGCGCTCGGCAAAGAGAAAAAGGACGCCTTGAAAAAAGAGGAGATAAGGGAGCTTTGCCGCGAGCACGCCAGGAAGTTCGTCGGTATCCAGATGGGCGAGTTTGAAAAGATGGGCGTGCAGGCCGATTGGGAGACGCCGTACGTTACTATGGATTTTAGATTTGAGGCCAATATATATAAGGCTCTTTGCGAAGTAGCCAAAGCAGGCCTTCTTGTTGAAAGAAGCAAGCCTGTGTATTGGAGCTGGGCCGCTAAGACAGCTCTTGCAGAGGCGGAAGTGGAGTACAAAGACAAAGAGGACTACTCAATATTCGTGGCCTTTGAGCTTGGCAAAGAGGCTCTAGCCGCGATAGGCGAGGAGAAGGCGTCTATCGTAATATGGACGACTACGCCGTGGACGCTTCCGGCAAACGTCGGTATCTCGCTAAATCCGGAAGAAGAGTATGCCTTGACAACGGACGGTTATATCGTCGCCGCTTCGCTTGTAGAAAAATGCAAGGCAAACGGGCTTTTTGCGGGCGATGTCAAAAAGACGTTCCCATCTAAAACGCTAGAAAAGCTAACCGCGATAAATCCGCTAAACGGCAGAGCCTCTACGATAGTTCTTGGAAGCCACGTAATGGTCGAAGACGGCACAGGGTGCGTGCATACGGCGCCAGGGCACGGCGAAGACGACTATAGGGTCGGGTTAAAATACAATCTTGACGTAATAATGCCGGTTGACGAAGAGGGTAAATACGACCAGACTATCGTAAAACTAGGGCTTATTCCGAATGCTTCCGAATTTGTAGGTATGCATATATTCAAAGCCAACGACATGATAGTCGAAATGCTTGGAGCGGCGGCTCTTAAAGTGTCCAAGTTCATCCACTCCTATCCGCATTGTTGGAGAACGCATAAACCGGTGATATATAGAGCTACGAAGCAGTGGTTTATCGCTATGGATGAGAAGCTGGCGAATGATGACAGAACGCTAAGAGAGATAGCCCTTGGCGAGATAGAGAAAATAAACTTCTATCCGAAAGCGGGCAAAAACCGTCTAAAGAGCATGATAGAAAACAGGCCGGACTGGTGCATCTCCAGACAGAGAGACTGGGGTGTGCCGATAGCGTTTCTTAGGGATAAAAGAACCGGCGAAGCGCTGCTTGACGAGAGGGCGCTCTCTCTTGCGGCCGAGATTTTTGACGAGCAAGGAGCGGACGCTTGGTACTCCAGGCCTGTCGAGGATTTCTTGCCTTATAGCATGAAGACCGAAGCCGCGAACTACGAAAAAGTGACGGATATTCTCGACGTTTGGTTTGATAGCGGCTCGACGTTCTTCTCCGTGTTAAAAAGCGGCGTATACGATGCAGGCGAATATCCGGCCGACGTATATCTGGAGGGTTCCGACCAGCATAGGGGATGGTTTCAGAGCTCGCTTCTGCTCTCATGCGCCGTCAACAAGCAAGCGCCGTTTAAAAACGTAATTACGCACGGATTTACCGTAGACGCAAGCGGTCGCAAGATGAGCAAATCGCTCGGCAACGTAGTGGCTCCGGAGGCGATACTAAAAGAGTACGGCAGCGAGATAATGAGGCTTTGGGTAGCGATGAGCGACTTTACCGACGATGTCAAGGTGTCGACGGAGATACTAAAACAGATTTCGGAGCAATACAGAAAACTAAGAAACTCGTTTAGATTTTTGCTGGCGAACATCAGCGACCTTGAAGAGCTCTCTCCTCTTGAGACGCTGGGCGAGCTTGACAGATGGATACTCTCCGAGGCAAAAGCCGTATTCGAAGAGGTGCAAAAAGAGTTCGACTCGTACGAATACGCGAAGGCGATGATCAGGCTAAACGCATTTGTCGTAAGCAAGCTTTCAAACATATATATGGACGTTTGCAAAGACAGGCTTTACTGTGACGCAAAAAACTCCGAGAGCAGACGCGCTTCGCAGACGGCTATGGCTTTGATACTAAGATCGCTCCTTACTCTCGTGGCGCCTATACTTACTTATACGGCCGATGAGGTGGTAGAGTATATGCCTCAGTTTTTGAGAGAGGGCCAGACGAGCGTATTCGGGCTTGTTTCAAAGGAGCTTGTGAGCGTAAAATCGGATATGGACGCGGCAAGACTGCTTGAAATAAGGGACGGCTTCTTTGAGGCCGTAGAGAAGTTCAAAAAAGAGGGAAGCGTAAAAAGCACGCTTGAGCTGGCTCTTGGTCTACCAAAAGGCTTTGAGGGGCTAAATAGCGAAAAAGATATGGAAGATTTCTTCCTTGTGAGCGCTCTTTGCGAAAAAGATGAAGGAGAAGCGCTGGCGACTTTCGACGTTGGAGGAAAAGAGTTTAGCGTAATGAAATCCGCAAAACATAAGTGCCCTAGATGCTGGAGGTATGCTTCCGACTCAGAGGAAGGGCTATGTCCTAGATGCGAAAAGGCGCTATCTTGAATCTAGCCGATGCGGTACCGTTCTGGGTAGTTGTCGCAGGCTGCGCAACTCTCGCTGTTATTTTTATAGTCGGCGTATTTTTTGTAAAAAAACATCCGAAAGCAAATAAGGAAAATAGTAATGATAACGTTTAAAGAGGCTCTTAAACTAGGCGGAGAGGATCTTGCCGGATTAAAACAAGACCTTAAAAAAAGAGTGGAAGAAACCAAGGATATAAACGCTTATGTCGGCTTTGAGGAGGCCGGAGAGGGTGTGCCGGTGCTCGTAAAAGACAACATAAACGTGAAGGGGTGGGGGATTACCTGCGCCAGCAATATCCTAAAAGGATATGTGTCGCCTTACAACGCCACCGCGATAGAAAATCTCCTCGCTAGCGGCTGCTCGCTTTTTGGCCGTGCCAATATGGACGAGTTTGCGATGGGTAGCACTACGGAGAGCAGCGTATACGGCAGAACGCTAAACCCACATAATAAATTAAGGGTTCCGGGCGGAAGCTCAGGCGGCTCGGCTGCCGCCGTGGCGAACGGCTCGGCTATAGCGGCTCTGGGGAGCGACACGGGCGGCAGTATCAGACAGCCTGCGGCTCTTTGCGGATGCGTCGGTATGAAGCCGACATACGGCAGGGTGAGCAGATACGGTTTGGTTGCTTACGGCTCCAGCCTCGATCAGATAGGAGCTTTCGGCAGGAGCGTGGAAGATACGGCGCTGCTTTACGACAAAATAGCCGGTTTTGATCCAAAGGACTCGACGAGCGCGAATGTAGAGCACGTAACGACGGCCGACAAAATAGACAAAAAACGCAAATTGACGTTTGCCGTGGTGGAAAACTATGTAGAACAGGCTAGCGACGACATAAGAGAGTCTATAAAAAACGTCATCAAGGAACTTGAAAAAGCCGGACATAAAGTAATTTACAAAAATCTGCTAAACTCAAAATACGACGTTGCGGCCTACTATGTAACGGCTACGGCGGAAGCGGCTACGAACTTGCAAAGGTTCGACGGCGTAAGATACGGCTACAGGGCGGAGTCAAAAAGCGTCGCCGAGATGTTTGTCAAGACCAGAAGCGAGGGGTTTGGCAGCGAAGTGCAAAGAAGAATACTTCTGGGCAACTTCGTACTATCTAGCGGATATTACGACGCTTATTACGTCAAAGCTCAAAAAGCTAGGGAGTTTATAAAAAACGAATATCTCTCCATTTTTAAAGAGGCAGATATCGTGATAATGCCGGTAACGCCTAGCAGCGCGTTTGAGTTTAACTCGTTCAAGGAGCCTCTCGAGATGTATCTGGAGGATATATATACGATTAGCGTAAATCTTGCCGGACTTCCAGGAATATCGGTGCCGACGGGATACGATAAGCAGAAACTGCCGATAGGAGTTCAGCTTTTGGCTTCGCATTTTGAGGAGCAAAAGCTATTTGACGCGGCTTCCATAGTCGAAGATATTTGCGCATACAAAAATAATTTAATATAAGAAGGAGATGGATATGAAAATTAAAAAAAGAGCCCTAACATTTGAGGACGTGCTTTTAGTCCCTAAATATTCGGAAATTTTGCCAAAAAACGTAGACATCTCCAGTAGGCTTACCAAAAACATAACGCTTAACGCCCCTATCGTCTCCGCCGCGATGGATACCGTAACCGAATATGAGGCGGCTATAGCGATGGCTAGAGTCGGCGGTATCGGTATAATCCATAAGAATATGGATATAGAGTCCCAGGTAAAGCAGGTAAAAAGAGTCAAAAAAAGCGAAAACGGCATGATAGTGGATCCGATCTCTTTTAAGGAGGGCACTACGCTTGAAGAGGCTATGTATCTGCTAAACGAGTTTCATATCTCCGGCGCGCCTGTGATAGACGATTACGGCAAGCTTGTCGGTATATGCACAAACAGGGATATGAGGTTTGAGGTTGACCCGAAAAGAAAGCTTGGCGAGATAATGACCAGGGTGCCGCTGGTTACCGCAATGGTCGGCGTATCGATAGACGAAGCGGCAAAAATACTCCATAAGCATAAAATCGAAAAGCTTCCTATAGTGGATGAAAATAACGTGCTTAAAGGCCTTATTACGATCAAAGATATCAAAAAGAGAATCGAGTATCCGCATGCGAACAAAGATGATTTCGGCAGACTAAGGGTTGGAGCCGCCATCGGCGTCGGGCAGTTTGACAGGGCGGAAGCGCTAGTAAACGCCGGCGTGGACGTGTTGGTGCTGGACTCTGCGCATGGACACTCAAAAGGCATCATCGATACGGTAAGGGAGCTAAAATCCAGATTTGCCGTAGAGGTCATAGCCGGAAACATAGCGACGGCGGAAGCCGCTAGGGATTTGATAGCGGCTGGCGCGGACGGCGTTAAGGTGGGTATCGGACCAGGAAGTATATGCACGACTAGAATAGTAGCCGGCGTAGGCGTGCCGCAAATAACGGCTATTATGGACGTGGCGGAAGAGGCCAGAAAGCACGGTGTGCCGGTAATAGCGGACGGCGGCATCAAGTATTCTGGCGACCTTGCAAAAGCTATAGCGGCTGGTGCATCTAGCGTTATGGTGGGCTCTATGCTTGCCGGAACCGAAGAGAGCCCTGGCGAGACTATAATGTATCAAGGCAGAAAATATAAGGCGTACAGAGGCATGGGAAGTATCGGCGCGATGCAAAAGGGTTCGAACGACAGATATTTCCAAGAGGGAACCGCCGCCGACAAACTAGTTCCGGAAGGCATCGAAGGCCAAGTGCCGTATAGAGGCCATATCCACGAGATAGTTTACCAGATGATAGGCGGACTACGTTCTTCCATGGGTTATCTCGGCGCAAAAGACGTTCTTGACTACCAAGAAAAAGCCGAATTTGTAGAGATTACGAGCGCGGGCCTTAGAGAGAGCCATGTGCATGACGTATTCATAACAAAAGAGGCGCCAAACTACCACGAGAGCAGATAACAAAAAAAGTGCAGATCACAACTAATACGATCGACTTCAGTACCCCGCTATATCTAGACAGCGGGCGGATACTTGAGCCATACCGGATGGTATACGAAACGTACGGAGAGCCAAATGAGGACAAAAGCAACGTAATAGTCGTATGTCATGCGTTTTCAGGCTCGCACCATGCGGCAGGCAGATACTCGGAGGGAGAGAAGCCCGGCTGGTGGGATGCGCTAATCGGGGACGGCAAGGCCGTGGATACGACAAAATACTATGTAGTATGCGTCAATGTCATTGGAAGCTGCTATGGCACGACCGGCCCAAAAAGCGAAAACCCAAAAACAGGCAGATCGTACGGCCTTAAATTCCCGGTTATAACAATCAGGGATATGGTCAGGGCGCAAAAAACGCTTTTCGCTAGACTCGGAATATTCAAAGCCAAGGCGATAATAGGCGGCTCCATGGGCGGTATGCAGGCGCTCTCTTTTGCCGTCGAATATCCTGATTTTGCCGAGATAGTTATACCTATGGCGGCTACGCACGCTACAAGCCCCTGGGTCATAGCGCTAAACAAAGTAGCGCAATCGGCTCTGCTTGCAGACCCTGCGTTCGACAACGGCAACTACGATATTGAGGAGATAAGACAAAACGGACTTCCGGGATTGTCCGCGGCCAGGATGGCCGGATACCTAGGATATATAAGTCCGGGCGGAATGAGCGGAAAGTTTGGGCGAAACTATGTCGCAAACGACGGCCTTTTCGAGCTTTTCGGGCAGTTTGAAGTCGAGAGGTATCTGGATTATAACGGCAACAACTTCGTAAAATGGTTTGATCCGCTCTCTCTTTTGTATCTGACAAAGGCGATCAATATTTTTGACGTCGCCTATGGGTATGATACGCTAGAGGACGCTCTCGCAAGGATAGAGAGCTCCTTGTATCTGCTCTCCTTCAAAGGCGATACGATGTTTTTCCCGTCAGAGATGCAAAATATCGCAAAAGTGATGCAAAAGCAGGGCAAGGAGAACGTCTCTTATATATGTATCGATTCCGATTACGGGCATGATGCGTTTTTGGTTGAAGTAGAAAAGTTTGCCGATTTGGTGGCGGATATTTTGGAAGGAAAAGTATGAGCGAGAAAAAGTCGTTTGAAACAGAACTAGACGAGGCTAAAGAGCTTTTAAAGGAGCTCTCCAATCCCGAAATCACGCTTGAAAAGAGCGTAGAGGTCTACAAAGAGGGGATAAAAAAGCTTGAGAGCGCGTCAAAGATGCTGGAAGAGGCAAAGCTTCAGATAGAAGAATTCTCGAAAAAAGACGCATAGCAAGTGGAAGAAAGAGTATTAAGCGTCGCCGCCGTACAGCTGCCGTCCCTGCCGATAGAAAAAGCAAAGCTGGATTACTATCTGGCTATCGCCAAAAGCAAAAAAGTATCGTTAATAGTCTTGGCCGAGTACGTAACGAACCTTTTTTTCAAAGAGCTTGAAAAGACTCCGCTCGGTCTCATAGAAGACCAGGCTCAAAAACAAAAAGATAACCTGCTGAACCTATCCAGAGTCTATAATATCACAATCGTATCCCCTCTTGTCTGGGTGGAGAAAAAAAAGATATATAAACTTATCGGCGTTTTTGACAGGGGATCCTTTAAGGCTTTCGAGCAGCAGCTTTTAATGCCTTATTCGCACTGGAACGAAAGAGGCTTTTTTGATGAAGGGTGCTGCCACAAGACGCCAGGCTTCATAACCGTAGACGGTTTCAAGATAGCCGTGGTAGGCGGATTTGAGCTACATTTCGACGCGATCTGGCAAAAGATACAAGCCAAAAAGGCCGACTTGGTGCTTTTGCCTACCGCCTCCACGTTTGAAAGCAGAAGCAGATGGCGTGAAATAACAAAAAGCAGGGCGTTTCTTGCAAATACATATATTCTCCGCGCAAACAGGGTCGGAGAGTTTGAATCCAAAGAGGGGAAATGGAGTTTTTACGGCGATAGCTTCGTGGTAAATCCATACGGCGAGATAGAGTCCGCTCTTGGTTCAAACGAGGAGATACTGATAGCCGAAATATCCAAAAAAGAGCTATCGAACGCTAGAAGAACATGGGCTTTCGGAAAAATATCATCTACGATCGGAAATCTATAATGAAATTTGAAAGTTATCCATTTGAAAAACTAACGGCGCTTATAAAGGACGTAAATCCACAGTCTGGATATTCGCCGCTAAAATTAACCATCGGCGAGCCGCAGTTTGATACGCCGAGCTTCATCAGGGATAGGCTTTGTGAGACTTCGCATACGCTGAATAAATATCCAAAGACCGCTGGAGAGGATGAGCTTAGAAGCGCGATGCACGGTTTCGTGCACAGAAATTTCGGCGTAGAATTAAAAAACGGCGAGCTTATTCCGACACTCGGCACCAGAGAGGTTTTATTCAATTTCCCGCAGTTTTTCCTATTCGGCAAAGAAAAGCCTATGATGGCATATCCGAATCCTTTTTATCAGATATACGAAGGGGCGGCGATAGCTTCCGGGGCCCAAGTGCTTCATATGAATTTAAGAAGCGAAAACAGGTTTTTGCCGAGCCTCGATGAGCTAAAAGAACATATCAAAAACGGCAAAAAGCCAAACATCGTGATACTAAACTCCCCTAACAACCCGACTGCCGCCGTGATGGATATGGAAGAGCTGAAAACCTGGATGCTGGCCGCGTTAGAGCACGACTTTCTTTTGGTAAACGACGAGTGCTACAACCAGATATATTTCGATAAACGTCCGCCTAGCCTCCTTGAGGCCGCGATTGCCGTAGGCAATGGGAGTTTCAAAAACTGCATAGTGCTAAACTCTATATCAAAACGCTCAAGCGCCCCCGGCCTTAGAAGCGGATTTATAGCGGGAGACAGCGAAATACTAAAAGAGTATATGAAATACCGCACATACGTAGGGGCTGCCAACGGCCTTCCTATGCAGTATGCAGCCGCCGTCGCCTGGAATGACGAAGAGCACGTAATTGAAGCCAGATATAAATATAGGCAAAACTTCGAGATAGCGAAAAAATATCTAGGCGCCCCCATAGCAGACGCTACTTTTTATATATGGTTTGCCGTCGGCAACGGCGTAGAGTTCGCAAAAGAGCTATATAGGCAAAAAAACGTGCTGGTATTGCCGGGAAGCTTTCTGGCCCGCGGTTTCGCCGACGAATATGTGCGTATAGCTCTCGTGGAAAGCCCCGACAAAACGGAAGAAGCGATAAAGAGATTAAGAGATTTTTTATAAGGGATAACAGTTGAAAGTTCATTTTGTAGGAATAGGCGGCATAGGGCTATCGGCCATAGCTAGATTTTTGTTGGCCGAAGGGCACCAGATAACGGGCTCTGACGTCAAGAACACGAAGATAACGGAGGATCTGGAGAGCCTTGGCATCAAGATAACGGTGCCGCACAACAGGTTTGCCGTGGATAGCCATGATATGCTCATATATTCCGCCGCCGTAAAACCTACAAATCCTGAATTGAAACAAGCCAGACACAAGGGTGTGCAGGTAATAACGAGACTAGAGGCTCTAAAACTGGTGCTATCGGACAAAAAAGTATATTCGGTATGCGGCGCGCACGGCAAAAGCACTACGACCGCCATGCTCGCCGAGATACTAGGCAGCTCTACGCTCATAGGGGCTGAGAGCAAGGCGATAGGCGCAAACTGCAGAGTCGTTCCGGGAAGCGAACTTATGGTATTCGAGGCCGACGAATCGGACGGCAGCTTCCTAAACTCAAACCCATACTGCGCCATAGTGACAAACGCCGAGCCTGAGCATATGGAGTATTACGACTACGATACCGAGTGGTTTTACGAGTGCTATCTTGAGTTTCTGTCCAAAGCCAAAAAGAGGGTTATAAACGCCGAAGACGAGTTCTTGTCGTCTCTGGACTTGGAGGCCGAGAGACTCTATCCGTCAAAGGATATAAAAAATATCAGATATGAGCTAATAGACGGCGAACCGACCACGTTTTTTGAGCTGAGAGAGCTTGGCGAATTTGCCGTATGGGGTTTTGGGGAGCACATAGCGTTGGACGCTTCACTTGCCGTACTTGCGGCAATGAATGAGCTGAGCGTCGATGAGATAAGAAAAAATCTTAGAAGATTTAAGGGTATCAAAAAGAGGTTCGACGTGCTTCATAAAGACGATAAGATGGCAATCATAGACGACTATGCGCATCATCCCACAGAGATAGAGGCTACCATCAAATCGGCAAAACTATATGCGAAGCTCGGCGGATACGGCAAGATAACCGCTATCTGGCAGCCGCACAAATGGTCCAGGACGATGGATAATCTGGAGCACTTCGTTACTTGCTTTGAGGGCGTGGACGAGCTTGTGATACTGCCGGTATGGGCGGTAAACGAGGAGCCGAGGGATTTGGATTTTGCGCAGACGTTTGCCAGATATAGTCCGGTTTTGGCACAGAGGATAAAAAGAGAAGAGGGCGGGGTCGGAATAGTGTCTGAAAATTCGCAAAAACTTATAGATAGCGGACTTGTGATAGGCTTTGGGGCCGGCGATATTACCTATCAGCTCAGGGGTCAGAAGTAGCCACCAAAATGCCATTTTCGGTTTGTTATAATAGTAAAAAATATTAAGAGGAAGTTTTATGCTTGCTAATCTGACCTTTAAAGCGAAGCTGATGCTTTTGTCGGTATTGACGACGCTGCTTATGCTTACGATATCCGTAGTCTCTTTCGTTAAACTAGAGAACACGACAAGCAATTTAAAAGAGGTGGCGGAGGTAAATCTAAAATCTGTCGCCGCCCTTCTGACCGCACTTGAGGCGCAAAACGATATACGGGTAGCGGTGGTAAGGTATTTGACGTACGAAAACGTCATAATGCCTGAATCGGAAGCAAAAAGACTTGCGGACAGGATAACGGAGGGCAACAAAATAATAAGCGAAAATCTTGCGGCTTATGAAAAACTGCCAATGACCCCCGAAGAAGAGAAGCTATATAAGGAGTTTAAGAAAGAGTGGGACGAATTTACCCCGCTGAAGAAAAAGATAAAAGACGAAGTAATAGATAAGCTTCTGACGGTGAGGGATTTACAAGGGCAAAACCAGATATTCGCATTTATGAAATCATACGATGCGCCGTATACCCAAAAATTCAGAAAAGTAAGAGCCGCGCTCCAAAAAGTTGCCGAGTTTAACCAAAAAGAGGCCGACAGGTCTTCAAAAGAGTCGATTGCCGCGGCTCATAGCGGCGAGACTATAATAGTCGTACTCTCTCTTATCTCTCTTGGCTGTGCGATAGGATTGTCGGTTCTTATAATTTCAAATCTAATGTCGGGCGTTCATACGCTTAGGGACGGGATGAATAGATTTGTAGACACGAAAGACCTAAACTTCAAAATAAAGTATGACGGCAAGGATGAGATAGGAGAGATAGTATCAAGCTTCAATAAGCTGCTTGATACGCTCGAATCTACGATAAAGGACGCAAAAAGCTCATCGAGCGAAAACGCCTCCGTCTCTAGCGAGCTTAGCTCCACCAGTATGCAAATCGGTAAAAACGCCGAGGAGGGCACGAAAATAGTAGAAGAGACGATCAGGGAAATTTCGAGGGTTAAGACCACTATAGAAGATAGCGCGCACGGTGCGGCGGCCGCAAAGGTTGAAATACAAGACGCCGGCAATAAGCTTCTCTCCGCAAAAAATAGGATGATTACGCTCGGACAAGATATAGAAGAGGCGAGCGAAGCGGAATCCGCTTTGGCGCAAAAACTTGAGCAGATGAGCCAAGACGCCGAGAACGTCAAACAAATCCTGACGGTAATCAGCGATATAGCGGATCAGACGAATTTGTTGGCGCTCAATGCGGCTATCGAAGCGGCCAGAGCCGGCGAGCACGGCAGAGGATTTGCGGTTGTCGCGGATGAAGTTAGAAAACTTGCAGAGAGGACGCAAAAGAGCCTAACGGAGATAAACGCCACAATCAACGTTATCGTCCAGTCCATCGTGGATGCGGCCGATCAAATGGGCAAGAACGCCGCGAATATCCAAAAGCTTGTCGAGGTAAGCAAAGGCGTCGAAGAGTCGATACTTGAAAGCACTAGCGTAATGGACAAAAACGTCGTAGGAATAGCGCATAGAGCCGAAGAGTCCGCCGGCTTGGCAAAAGATGCCGAGAAGATAGTGAGGCTTATAGGACAAGTAAACGATCTTTCGTCCTCTAACGCCAGAAGCGTGGAGGAGATAGCCTCCGCAGCGGAGCATCTATACAAGCTGACCGAAAATCTAAACGCGAAACTAAATCAGTTCAAATCTTAAAACGAAGTTCTTCGACGGCCTTTCTGGCCGTCTTTGTATTCGCCTCCTCCAGTTTTTCCCCGATGGTTATCGATACGTTTCTTGGCTTATAGCTTGGCATAGGCTTTTTTGAAAAACGGCTTGTGAAAAGCCCCTCTATGTAAAACGGATACACATTGGCTCCGCTCTTTTGCGCCAAGAGCTCAAACCCTCTTTTGAACGCTCCAATATTGCCGTCTTTTGTCAGTTCGCCCTCCGGAAACAAGACTATAATGCCTCCATCTTTTAAAATATCGACAGCTTTTACCATGGAGTCTTTAGCGTTTTTGGAGTCGATGGGAAGCGCTCCGAAAAAACCGAGGAAAGGTTTAAAGACGGGGTTGTCGTATATCTCTTTTTCCATCATGAAGTGTATTTTTTTATCCACCGCCATCTGTAAAAAAGCCCAATCTATGTAGCTTACATGGTTTCCGACCAAAATCTTCCCGTTTCCGTCGGTAGGCAGCGCGCCTATTCTTTTAAATCTATATTTGAAGCCGAATAAAAACGCTATAAAGGCTTCTATGATAGGCTGAGGGAACACCGCCAGAGAGTATATGGCCGCCAAAAAAGCTACAAGCGAACACAGCAGCAATATGTTTTTTGCGTCAAATCCATGCAGCGCCGCTACGACTCCGGCTCCCAAAAAGAGCAGCATAAGGACATTTTGGAGCAGGTTCGACAAAGAGATACCGGAGCCCAAGAGCTCTTTCTTGGTGCGTTCTTGTATGAGCGTATTCAAAGGCACCATGATAAAGCCCGCGGCAATTCCGATACAAAAGAAAGAAAAATAGATCTCGCCGCCAAGAAGCAACGCCAAAAATAGCGAATATCCTATCATTCCGAAAAAGACAAACGCTATTCTGTGCCTGGAGTTTTTGTAGTTTCCGACGACGTAAGAGCCGACTATTATTCCTATGGCGCTTATCGCCATTGCGGCTTGCGTGGCCATTACGCTCGTTATGCCTAGCGAATCTTTCGCAAACGACGGGAAAGAGGCCATAACGCTTTGGGATAAAGCGAAAAATAGCGCCAATAGAACCATCGAAGCCAGAATGCCGCCGTTTGATAAAATCGTTCTATACTTTGCAATCCTGCTTTGCACGGCTATATTTTGCGTCTTGTCTTCAACCGTTATTTTAGAGAGCAATATATACTCTATGGCGCTTAAAATCGTAAGCGAGACGCCTATCGGCATCATGATCCTCGTGTATTCGTCCTTGGCGCCGTCAAAATTAACGCTTAACGCTTCGAAGGCCATAGAGAAAGCAAGAGTCGAGAGCAGTATCGATACTATCGATACGCTTTGCAGGGCTGAGTTTATTTTGGCGAGTCCGGCTTCGTCTTTCGACAGCTCTTTGGCAAAGCCGAATTTCGCCGGCGAATAAAAGGCGGCTTGCGTGCCGAGCGCCAATGTGGCCAAGAATGACGCCCAGAAAAAACCTGCGGCATAAAATAGCGTCAGCATAACGCACAAAAATACGGCTATCATAGCCAGCGTTTTCATATTTTTTAGCTTGCTCTTTTTGTCGTTCATCTCGCCTGCCGGAATAAAAAACAGCACGAACGGTAACAGTATGAGGGCGTTAACTATTTGCGTCATAATGAGAAGCTCCGAGCCGCTCATCGTCTTGAATATTATATTTTGTATCGTGATCTTATGGCCTAAATCCACAAATGCGTTTATAAACGCCGCACTCAGATAAAAGCTCATGTTTTTGCCGAAGAAACCCTGTTTCATAATACTCTTTATGATAAATTTGAAATAAAATTTTACGGTAAATATATGGAAACTTCCAAGAAGATAATTATTCTCTTTTGTATAGCGGCTATTTTGCCTTATTGCCTGTTTTTCCTATTCTACGGCTTCAATGTTTTAATGGTTCCTTTTATTATTATCGCTGTCTCCGGCACCGTTTTTTTGCTGCTATATTTTCTAAGGGAGGAGTTTTCGGCTTTCGCCAGATTGACAAAATTCGCAAAAGACCTAAAAGAGGGGAAGTGGTCGTCAAGGCTTGAGCAGATAAACACGGCGAGTTTTAACGCGGTAGCGGACGCTTTTAATATGGCCGCCGATAGATTCGAGAAAAAGCAAAACGAGCTCAGACAGGTGATAGACCTCGTCCCCGGGTTTATATACGCAAAAGACTTTGAAGGCAATATCTTGCTTGCCAACAAGGCGCTGGCTAGGTTTTTGGGTAGTGATCCAAGGGATATAGTGGGCAAGAACGAGACGTCGTTCGAGGGGCTTTCGTTTTTACGCAACAGCTACTTTGAAAGCGAGGTCGTCGACGATGAATCGCTCTGTTCCATCAGCGAAGAAGACTGTCTTGTGGCCGGGAAAAACGCAATATATCTTGTTTTTAGAAGCCCTCTTACGGATAACGACGGCAATAAGCTTGGGATTTTGGTTTTTGCGTACGATATTACGACGCTAAAGGAGATACAGCAAAACCTGGAGGTAATAAATACCTCTCTGGAGGCGAAGATAAAAGAGGAAGTCGCAAAAAATATCAGAAAAGACCAAGAGCTTATCAAGGAAAAAGAGAAGTTTATTAGGAATGCGGTGCATGAAATCAACTCGGCGTTGACGGTAATCACGCTAAACGCCGAGTATCTAATAAAAGAGTACGGGCAAAACAGATCCACTTCGGCTATCTTGGGCGCCGCCAAGAGTCTCTCAAGCGCATACGGAGACCTTAGCTATTCGACGATAAAAGATTCCCCTACGTTCCAGACGGCAAGCAATGTAGACGCAAGCGAACTTGTGATGGAGAGGGTAGAATTTTTTAGGGATATCGCAGGACTTAGCGATATTACGATAGCCAGCCAGATACAGCCAAACGCGCTATTTTTTATCAATAAGGCCAAGTTGACAAGGCTTATAGACAACAACCTCTCGAATGCCATCAAGTACTCGCATCCGCAAAAAACCATATTTGTAAAATTTTTCAGAGATGATAAAAAGTGGATATTGGAGTTTGAAAGCACGGGGAAAAAGATAGAAGACAAAGGGAAGATATTCGACCTTTATACAAGGGAGGACGGCATAAAGGGCGGGCACGGCGTCGGACTCAGTATGGTAAAGGAGATTTGTAACGAGTTTGGCGTGGATATAGAGGTCGAAACGGAGGGGAATAAAAATATTTTCAGGTATCGTTTTAATAAAAATTGTTAAGATAGTGTTATGAAAATAATGTTGGTTGAAGATGAATACCCGATAGCGCAGGCTATCAAACGATATTTGGAGGACATAGGCCACGTAGTCGACACTTTTTTTGACGGTGCGGAGGCTATTGGCGTGTTCGAAAGCGGTGCAAAATACGACGCTTTTATAGTTGACATAAATCTACCAGGCGCGAGTGGACTTGAGCTTCTTGCAAAAGTAAAAAGCAGCTCCGAAGAGCTTCCGGTAATCATTATAAGCGCCGATAGCGATATCGAGACTATAGACAAGGCTTATCAGCTGGGCACGGAGGATTACCTCAAAAAACCTTTCCATATAAAAGAGCTTGCGATAAAACTTGAGAAAATTTCCAAAAATTCCAACCTGAAAGTATCTTTTGGCGACGGCTTCGTGTATGACATGGTATTAAGAGCCCTCTATAAAGATGGCGAAGAGATGGAACTTACCAAAAAAGAGCTTCTGTTTTTGGAGCTGCTGCTTCAAAACAGGGGCAAGATAGTCACAAACGACCATATCCAAAATGTTGTTTACGAGTATAACTATATGAGCGATCTGGCTCTTAGAACGCTGGTTAAAAGAGTAAGGCTGAAGGTGGGAAAAGAGCTTATCCAAAACGTTTCGGGTCTTGGATATAAGATAGAGTAGAGGGGGGGGCATTGAGACCCCCCGCTTCTTTATTCAGCTACGCTTACTTCTACGGGATCGCTTTCCCATAGACCATGTTTTGTGCAGTAGCTCATGGCGGTCAATTTCATTTTCGATTTTTGCGGAATTATCGTGAAAGTAACTTCCGCATTCGCAGGCGCCGCGCCTTGTGCGCCGGGAGTGTATGTAACTTGGCCAAGCATGGTATCGCCGTCAAATAGCTGGATATACGCGATGTAGTGGTCAAAATCATCCGGGTGTTTGTATTCGTTGCCCATTTGGACTCTAACGGCGAACTTCTCGCCTTTTTTTGCAGACGTTTCACAGTGTACGAATGGCGAGTGTCTATCTATATAATCTTTTTTAGCCTCTTTGTCTACCGTGCTTATATCTACATATCTATTTACTGTCGGCATGCAATCCTCCTAAGTGTTTTTTTGTTAGTATCTAAACAATTCGATTTTAACTCAAATAAGATAAAAATAATCTTATTTATAAAAAGCCAATGCAAGACCTAGACTACTCCTTTTTAGCTTCTTTTTTACTGGTGCTGATAGCCGTTATTTACTCTTACAGGGAAGGGCTGGGGGTTGAAAAAAAGATAGCCGTCGGCTCTCTGGTCGCATTTTTCCAGCTTTTGCTGCTCGGTTTTATGCTCAGTTTTGTTTTCTCGTTCGAATCGTTTATTTATTACTTTGGCGTTTGGCTTTTTATGTGCCTGTATGCGGCTTTCGTGGCCAAGGGTAGGATAGGGTTGCACGGCGGCGGTTTTGTACCCTCTTTTATAATAGTAGCAGGGTCGTCTTTTTGCGTGCTGGCGCTTTTGCTGTCTATAGGGATCATATCTTTTAAAGCCAAAGAGATTATTCCGCTTTCCGGTATGGTTGTCGGAAATGCCCTTAACGTCTATACCCAATTCGCGGACAGGCTAAAAGGCGAAGTAAAAAACAATATAGACGAGATCGAGGGGAAAATTGCGCTCGGAGCTTCGATTTCGTCAGCCATGAATGGCGCCGTAAGGGCTGCATCCAAGGCGTCCATGCTGCCGACGCTCAATACTCTGCATACGGTCGGTCTTATACATATTCCTGGCGTAACCGTAGGCATGATACTTGCCGGGGCGCCACCGATGAAGGCCGTATCTTTTCAGCTTGTGATTATGTTCATGATGGTGAGCGTGGCCATGTTTAGCGCAATATTCGCAAAAATATTACTCGTCAAAAAAATCGTCGCTTCCGTTTCCTCTTAGCTCGGTGCCGACAATCTCCTCGAGAAGAGACGTGGCGTATGAGCCCTTAGGGAGCGCGAAC
The DNA here is from genome assembly GCA_964568395.1 of uncultured Helicobacter sp. Lineage (GTDB taxonomy): Bacteria > Campylobacterota > Campylobacteria > Campylobacterales > UBA6016 > UBA6016. The sequence goes on from CAZMPN010000008.1 coordinate 52,014, forward strand.
CTGATTTTTGCGTGCGCCTCCTCTTCGTCATACTCTATTTCGCACTCGCTTGGGAATATCCATGCGTATCTTCTGTCGCCGAGAGCCTTTATTTTCTCATCCATAAAGCATTTCTCTATTTCGAATGCGTCCGCGCCGGATATCCGGTTCTTTTCGCCGCACAGAAGTCCGGTGGGGGATATCTGTTTTTGGGCAAATCTAACGGCCTCTTCGTTGGCGTTTTCGGCGGTAAATAGCTTGCCGTGCGGATAGTGGCACATCGCTTCGCCGTTAAAAATCTTTAAAAACTGGGTTTGCTTTTTGAGCTCCAGCGCAACTTTCGGGTCTAGCGATATGTTTTTAGATGCAAAATGCACCCTTATCGCATCCGTCAACTCTTTTTTATCGAAGCTCTCTATAAGCCTTGACGCGTTGATTCTAAAATCAAGCCACTCGTTGTATAGATGGCTTTGGTAGGCGCTGATAAAAAAGCGTTTTAGATTTTGGTTTCTCTCCCTTTTCGTGCCGTATACTATTTCTCGGCCGAGCTCATGATTGTTTCCTTCTCTGCCGAACCTTTGGTATCCGAAGTAGTTGGGCATTCCTTCGTTAGAGATTTTCGAGAGGGCGTTTTTTAGTTTTGCAAAATCAGAGGGCATTATTTTTTTGAGCCTGATAAAAAACCTGTTCCCGGCCAAATGCCCCAGTTTTATCTTGTTCCTATGTCTGGTAATATTCAGAATTTTTATATTCGGATGGCTAATATCCCTTATGGCGTTTTCAAAGCTTCTTGGCAGCGATATATGTTGTATGGTCATACCGTCTTTATCTTTTAGGCCGGCGTACCCGATATCTCTTAGCTTGACTCCTATATTTGACGAAACGACGTTTAGCATCTCCCAGGTGGTCAGATCCTTTTTCCTGACGGTTGCTATCGTATGTTCGCCGTCGCCGCTAAATTCGTAGAGAGGGAGTTCCTCGACCGTAAAATCCTTGGAGTTTTTCGTAAAAACGAAATTAATCGGGGAGTGGGTTAGAAATCTGCTTCTTTTCACTATTTTTCTTTTATGTTAGAATAAAAATATTTGCTAATTGTAGCATCAAAAGGGTTTGTGATGAATCTTAGAAATTGCGGTATGTTTGAAGAGTTGAGCGATAACGAAATCAAAGAGCTGCAGGAGATCTCTTTTGAGAAGTCTTTTAAGGCCGGGGATACCATATTTATGGAGGGGGATAGTTCTAAATATCTGCATATCCTGCTGGATGGCAGCGTAGAGCTCGTAAAGGCAAACTCTAAATTCGGAGAGTATCATCTCCATTCTATAGCGGCGCCTTCGATGATAGCCGAGCTGCCTACATTCGATATGTTGCCGTTTCCAGCTACCTGCAGGGCTGCTACCGACGTAAGGATTGTAAAAATAGAGTTTGACGTGTTTAAAACAAAAATGCTCTCACGTCAAAACATATCGTATAGCTTTATTAAATCGTTGCTCCAAAAAATGAAAATTTTGGAAGGTTTCATACAAAAAGAGCTTTGTCTGAGTGCGGAAGAGAAGATTGTATCGATGCTCGCCGATACCCCCGCTATTTTTGAGCATAAAAAACATGTGGATATAGCCAAGATACTGAATATAACGCCAGAGACTTTGTCTAGGACCCTTAGGAGGCTAAAGGAGCAGGGGGTTGTCGAGTTTGACGGAAGGAAGGTCTATCTTTTGAATGCCAAGGGGTTAAAACCCTCTTAGCATTTGATTATGTTTGCGGAATATTTCTCCAGCCTAATAACCGTCGCTTTTTCAACTTCCGCTTTTGCGTTTGCGGACGAGCCGTACTCTTTTCTTAGCTCTTGCTTGTTTAGGTCGAAAAACTCAGTATACTGATTTTTTCCGGCAACGCCTACCGCATATATCTCTTTTTTTGCCTCATTCGCTTCTAGCACTATCATCGCCATATGGTTTTCGGCGGGACCGTCCACTTTTTTGCCGCAAATTTTAGGATCGAAAACGGACAGGTGCGCGCAGCATTTGATTAGCTGTACGCCTTGCATACAGCCCGGATCTTTTTTGCCGTAGTAGTTGACAACGGTAAACTCTTTTGTAGGATATGACCATTGGTGCGGACATATTGCGCTGTAGGCGACAAGATTTTTACCTTTGCCTATTCCGCCAGGAGCGTTGTATTTGCCGCCTTCGCTTGTAGTGTACTCCATAGGTTTTACCGGAAGATCCAGCAAAAGAAGGAAGTTAGGGGTGGCGGCATAAGGATAGTTGAATATAAAAGGCGCATCCGGCGTTATCGTATCAAACCAGATCGGTTTGCCGTTAGCGTCCGTCAAAAGCGCTTTTTTATACATTGTAACCGGTAGGTTCGCAGCTCTCGCATCGTTTAGAAAAACAACCCCGCCGGCAACTATCGTCGCGGATACGGCGCAAGTTTTTAGAAAATCTCTTCTTTCCAAAATTTATAACTCCTATCTCAAAAATTGACTTTTTTAAATAAAACTTATTTTACACAAAAAAGCCAAATATTGGAGAGAGGGTTGCCCCTCTCTTGTTCTGTTCTTAGCTGAACAAATCGTTCATGATGCTTTTGAACCACTCGTCGTTCGCCTTACCAAGGTCTTTGCTTCTAGCCCCTGTTTTTGCGCTAACTTTGATTTTTCTTACATCTTTGCCGTCTTTGTCTTTTTCTACTAGGTACTCAACTTTGTGGTTAACAACGATACCTTCTTTTGGAGCGCCGTTTACTAGGGAGAAGCAAGTATTGTCAGGTAGAGACAAGCCGTCGTCTTTGATTTTGCCCATTGCTGCGGCAACTTGTTTTGCTACGATTTTACCTTGAGCGTTTGCCATAAAGCCAGATTTCGGATAACCGCTTCCTGCCGCGAAGTTTGTAGCCGCAACAGCGTCGCCTACTACGTATACTCTAGGATCGTTTTTGGCTGCGTGGCTAGGAAGTACAAGCGTCGCATAGCCATCCGCGTTGTGGTCTATCCCCGCCATTTTTATAAGTGGGTGGCACATATTTTTAGGGATGATGTTCGCCACTTCGTATTTGATTGTTTTAACTTCAGTAGCGTCGCCTTTTTTGACGTTTACCGTAACCTCTTTTTTAGCCGTATCGACAGATTTTACAGTCGTGAACGGATGGAATTCGATAATATCCGGATATAGGGTTGTGTAAACTTCCATAAACTCTTTTGGTTTAGCGACAGGTTTTTCGCCTGGGTTTAGGATGATTACCTTTCCTTTTATTTTGTTTGCTTTCATGTAGTAAGCAACCATTGCGGCTCTCTCGTATGGAGCCGGAGGACATCTATAGGCGCCTTCCGGTACCGAGATGATGAAGTTTCCTTCTTCCATATCTCTTAGTTGTTTGTGAAGCGCAAGGTGCTCGCTTCCAGGCATAAGCGCAGGAGGACACTCCATTCTAAGAGTTCTTTCTTTTGCTTTGTCGCCGCCTGTTAGTTTTGAGTAGTCATACTCTATACCAGGAGCTAGCACAAGGTAGTCGTATCCTACTGTCCCCATGTTTGTTTTAACAACTCTTTGTTCTCTGTCAAAACCGGTAATAGTCGCTTGAATAAACGTATAACCGTTTTTAACTGCCGGCGCGTAGTAGTCAAATGAAAGAGTATCCAAAGAAACGCCTTGTACTCCGCCTAGCCAAACGTTGCTGTACGGGCAAGACATGAAGTTGTCTCTTTTTTCTATAACAACAACTTCGATCTCTTTGCTTGCTTTTCTCAGATATTTTGCCACGGTAAGACCACCGAAGCCGCCGCCGCACACAACTACCCTGTTGCCTTTTGATGCCGGCATAAGTTCGTTGTTTGCAAGGCTAAAGCCTTTTGGCGCATCAACGGCTGTACCTTCGGCCGCACATCCGCCTACGGCCAAAGCCGCAGCCGAAATACCCGTGATTTTAAGCAAATCCCTTCTATTCAATGCCATACTCACTCCTTATTTGTGATAAAAATTGTGGGATAAATGTGGTGTTTTGAGGTATGTTACGCTCTAAAACTGACGAGTTCCATTCTAACGCCGCAAAAATTAAATTTTGTTTAAATTGTAAGATTTTGTATAATAAATTGTGATATAAAGTAATGTTAATTTTGCATAAACTGAGATAATGCCAAAGCCTGAAGATAAAGAACCCCAGGCTATAAGAAACATAAAAAAATGATAACTAAAAATGTAAATTTTTACGTAGTTTGAAGGTGGTTTATATATTGATAAATTATAATTTAGTTAATTATTAAAAAAGTATGGAGCCGACCCGTATCATGTTGGAGCCCGATGCTATAGCAAGTTCAAAGTCGGAACTCATTCCCATGGAGCAGATGGTTGCTCCATTTTTCTTCAGTGCGTCAAAAATGCTAAAACAATGCTCAAAACTTTTTTGAATTATCGCTTTTTCTTCCGTGTGTGCGCCGATGGTCATAACGCCTTTTAGGTTGATATTTTTCAGTTGGGAGGCTATTTTGCAGTATTCTTCCAGCGCAACTTCAGGCATAACTCCCGCTTTTGTCTCTTCTTTTGCACTATTTATCTGCAAGAGAGCATTTACCTTCATGTTTTTTACTTTTGCTCTTTTGTCTATCTCCGCTGCGCACTCAAAAGAATCTACGGAGTGTACAAGCGCCGGGGTCAGTTCAAGTAGCATGTTGATTTTATTTGTCTGCAGTCTGCCGATAAAATGCCACTCTATCGGGAATTCGGATAGAGTGGCGGCTTTTGTCTTCATATCCTGTATCTTGTTTTCGCCGAACGCTCTTTGCCCCTCCCCGTAAAGAGCCTCTATTTGCCGCTCGTCTGCGTACTTGCTGGCGACCACCAGTTTTATTATGCTTTTGGAGTCGTATGCCAGCCTCGCTTTCTCTATCCTCTCTATTACGGCTTCAAGCTTTGTCATCAAAACCCTCCGGTTATTCTATTTAGGTCGTTATATAGCCCAAGAAGCATAAGCCACAAAAGCACCGCCCAGCCTGCCAGGGTCAGCTTTGTAAATACCGCTTCGCTAGGCATTTTTTTGAATACCATCTCATACAGGTTGAAAATAATATGTCCGCCGTCCAACGCTGGAATAGGAAGCAGGTTAATCACGCCTAGATTTACGGAGATGAGCGCCGTTAAAAGCAAAAGCGTAACAAAGCCGGAATGCGTCGCATCGTTTGTCGCTTGCATTATTGATATTACGCCGCCTACGTTATTTAAAGAGAGCACTCCGGTTATCAGTTTTTCTATACCCATGGCGATAAATTTCGCGGATTGGTATGTCTTTTCTACCGCCAAGCCGGCCGCTTCTATCGGATTGTAATATACTTTTACGCTCTCCCCGAGAGGGCCTATGCCTATCATATATCTCTTCGTGTTTTCGCCGAATATGTTTTTGGTCTCTACGATAAGCGGTTTTACGTACAAGGTCGTTATTTTGCCATCCCTCGCGATAGTCATCGCTATTTGCGAAGCGCCGGCCTTTTGTATCTTCTCGCTTATTTCGTGCCAATATCGTATCTCTTCGCCGTTGATGGAGAGTATCTTGTCCCCTTTTTTCAAGTCAACAGTAGAGGCCGCCGAGTTTGGCGAGATCTGCCCTATTTTTGCCGTCAGCGTATCTATGCCGCCCAGAGCTAGGCCAAAATAGATAATCGCCGCCAACGCAAGATTGAAAAAGGGGCCCGCCAAGAGAATGATAATTCTTTGGAGCGGTGTTTTTGAGCCGTATCCGTCGCTTTCCGTATTTACCTCTGCCGGATTTGCGTCGTTTTGGCCTTTCATTTTGACGTAGCCGCCAAGGGGAATAAGAGAGAGCCTATATTCCGTTTTTGCGGTCGAGAAGGAGAATATTTTTTTACCGAAACCTATGCTGAATACTTCTACTTTGACGCCGAACATCCTTGCGGCCAGAAAGTGGCCCAGCTCATGGAAGAATATCAAAAACGAGAGAACGAGAAGTGAAACGAAAAAACCCAAGATACGCTCCGAATTAGAGTTTGATATATTCTTTTGTGTACTCGTACCCGGAGTATATCGTGATGGCTACCGCGGCCCACAAAAGAAGAGAGGCGAAAGGCCAGTGCATTATCAAAAAGCCTATCGCTATTAGTTGCACCGTTGTCTTTAGTTTGCCTATAAAGCTGGCGCTAACCTCTTTGCCTTCCGATACGGCTACGACTCTTAGCCCCGTTATAAAAAATTCTCTAGTAAGTATCAAAAAAATCGCCCAAGGGCTTGCTGCGCCTTGACTCATTAGTCCCAAAAACGCGGCGAGGGTCAGCATCTTGTCCGCCAAGGGATCTATTATCGAGCCAAGCTTCGTGCGCTCATCCCATGTTCTTGCGATAAAACCGTCAAAAAAGTCCGTTAACCCGGCTAGAACGAATAAAAACCCCGCAAAAAAATCCATCCAGCTAGGATGGATGCCGAGCGCTGCGTTGTCTCTGTTCAGGAGTATCCAGAAAATAACGGGGGATACGAGTATTCTGATGAAGGCAAGGGTGTTTGGAGTATTCATCATGTAAAGGAGCTGCCGCCGTCCGCGATGATGGTTTGGCCGTTAATCCAATAGGAGTCTTCTTTGCATAAAAATAGCGCTATAGGAGCCAAATCTTCCGCCTGTCCCATTCTGCCGAGCGGCGTTCTTTTGATAACTTCCGCTTTTAGCTCTTCGAAGTTAGGGAAAGCTCTTAGGGCATCGGTTTCTATAGGGCCGCCCGAGAGTGCGTTGACTCTGATATTTTTTGGCGCAAGCTCTGTCGCGGCATATCTTACCATCGTCTCCAAAGCCGCCTTTGAGTTGCCGTGTCCGGCGTAGTTTTCGGTGTGCACCAGGTTTCCTGTGGAGCTTAGCGCCACTATCGCGCCGCCTCCTACCTTTTCCATTCTCTTTGCGGCTTCTTGTGCACCGGTTACGAATGCGAGAACGGTAGCGGTGTAAATATTGTTAAGCCCTTTTTGTTTTAGACGCATAAACGGCGCAAATCCGCCGACGACGCTTCTGCCGGATATGATAGCGTTTGATATGAAATAATCGACCCTCTCGAACTCTTTGTCTATCTCTTCGAATACGGCCTTATAGCTGTCAGGCTCAAGTATGTCGAGCTTGTAAGCCATGATTTTGACGCCGAATTTTTTGCCGATTTCGGCGCATATTTTTTTGGCTTCTTCTTCGTTGGAGTTGTAAGTAAAGGCTATGTTGGCACCGTTTTTTGCGAATATATCGACTATGGCTCTGCCTATGCCTCTAGTTCCACCGCTAATTACAAGAGTTTTGCCTTTCATGTTCGTCCTATTTCAAAATTTCATATTTTTTTAGTACGGCTTCCAATTTGGCCATCGTGTCCGCCGATGGCTTCGTAAGCGGCAGCCTGTATTCCAGATTGTCTATAAGCCCTGCGATATACATTGCGGCTTTAATAGGTATCGGATTCGTCTCTATGAACAAAACGCTGTTTAGGGCGTATAGCTCGTCGTTTATCTGTTTTGCCCTTAGGTAATCGCCTTTTGCCGCGGCATCCGTCATCTCTTTTAGTTTGTTTGGAAGCAGGTTTGCCGTAACGGACACTACGCCCTTGCCGCCGTTCGCTAGAATGGGATAGTTGATTCCGTCGTCGCCGCTTAGTATCGCAAGCTCCGGCATCATGATGCCAAGCTCCACGCATCTCTCCATTGAGCCGCTAGCCTCTTTGATGGAGTAGACGTTTTTGCATTCGTCCGCTATTCTTTTGACCGTTTGCGGCCTTAGGTCAACGGCGCATCTGCCCGGCACGTTGTATAGCATTACGCCGACGTCTACGCTGTTCGCTATGGCTTTGAAGTGCTCGTATAGCCCCTCTTGCGTCGGCTTGTTGTAGTATGGCGTAATTACGAGCACTGCGTCCGCTCCGGCTTTTGCGGCGAATTTAGCCAAATCAACGGCTTCAGATGTCGAGTTTGAGCCGGCGCCGGCAAGTACTTTTGCGCTAGTACCTTTGGCCGCCTCTATGGCTATCTCTATGCATCTTTTGTGCTCGTCATGCGTAACGGTAGGGCTTTCCCCGGTAGTTCCCATCGGCGAGATCATATCTATCCCGAGCCTTATCTGTCTTTTCGCCAGCTCAAAATATGAGTTTTCATCTAGTTTCCCGTTTTTAAACGGGGTAATCAGGGCTGTGCACGAACCTGCGCAAAAGTTCATTGGTTTTCCTTTTTTCTAAGAATTATAGTTGTTTTTATGTCGCTGTTGAAATATTTATTTGCCGCCTTTACTATGTCTTCGGCGGAGAGCTTGGATAGCTTTGTCTCATATTCCAGCAGCGGCTTTACGTTGCCTCTCGCAAAGTAGCTTCCAAATAGATCCGCTACATGGCTAGAGCTCTCGAGGCTAAATATAAAATCGGCTTTCGTATTGACTTTTATCTTTTCCAGCTCGTTTTTCTCTATGCCTTTTGTCTTTAGCTTTTCAAGCTCTTTTAGTATCTCTTTTTCGACCGTTTCGGCCTTTACGCCTTCGTTACATACGGCCATGAATATAAAAAGCCCAGGATCCTTGAGGTCCATCGGATAGCCGTATATGGAGTTTACGAGCCTTTTTTTGTCGGAAAGCTCTTTTTGCAGCCTAGAGCTTTTGCCGCTTGAGAGTATCTCGGATATTGCGGAAAGAGCTATGATGTCTTCGTGCTCAAAGTTCGGTATCTTATAGGCTATCGCCAGCATTTCCACATTTGTGTCTTTGTGGACTATGGCTCTTTTTTCGCCGTCTTGCTTTGGCTCTTGCATATGTACGGCCGGTATCTCGCCGTTATTTTTTATTTTGCCGAACTGCTTTTCGGCATTCTCGAATACTTTTTTTGGCTCTATATCCCCGGCGACTATCAGTATCGCGTTCGAGGGTTGATAGAACGTCTTGTGGAACTTCCTTATATCGTCTATCTTCCAGCTTAATATATCGTCCATAAAGCCTATCGGCGTCCAGTGGTATGGATGGTATCCGAACGCCAGATTGAAGAGATTGAAGTATAGATACCCCATAGGATTGTTTTCCGTTCTCCATCTTCTCTCTTCGGCGACTACGTCGCGCTCCGGCTGGAACTCCTCGTCTTTTAGGCTAAGGTTTTGCATCAGCTCCGCAAAGAGCTCCATCGACTTCTCTATGTTTTGGCTGCTGGAGTTGATATAGTAGTGCGTGTAGTCAAATCCGGTGCTGGCGTTGTTTACGCCTCCGAACCCTTTGATTATCTCGTCAAACTCGCCGGCTTTCAAGTTTTTTGTGGACTTGAAATTTAGATGTTCAAGCATGTGCGCTATGCCGCTTTTGCCCATAACCTCGTTTCTGGAGCCGACTTTATAGAATACGTCTATGGTCACGACGGAGTTTGGTTTTAGTTTTATCGCTACAACCTCCATGCCGTTGGCGAGTGTTTTCGTTTCAAATTTCGGTAAAGCGCTACCCATTGCAACCCCGGTAAAAATTATTAGTGTATAAAAAACTTTTCGAAGCATTATCTTCTAGATTTTCTCTCGCATCCTATCGCCTCCGATATATGCGTAAATCCGTCGAAATTCATAAGCTCCATTATGCCTTCGTTTATTCTTTTTGCAAGCGAAGGCCCCTTGTAGATAAAGCCGGTGTATACTTGGACAAGGCTCGCCCCGGCTTTTATTCTTCTGTACGCCTCTTCCGCGCCGTCTATGCCGCCAACGCTGATAAGAGTCGTTTTTCCGTATAGCTCTGCCGCGATATGGTCGAACATCTCAAAGCTCTTATCCGCGAGTACTTTTCCGCTTATGCCGCCAAAATTCTTCGCGTCGTTCAGAAGCGAGTAGTCTATCGTCGTATTCGTTGCTATGATTCCCTTCGCTCCGGATTCTACGGCTTTTACGCACAGCGACAGGGCTTCTTTCTTGTCCAGATCCGGCGCTATCTTGAGCAGTACCGGCTTTGTCGTGGTTTCGCCCGTCATTTTGAAAAGTTCCGTTATGAATTCCTCGTTTTGCAGGCTTCTTAGTCCTTTTGTATTCGGCGAGGATATATTGATCACGATATAGTCGGCAAACTCGTGCAGGTTTTCGACAAGAGTTTTATAGTCGTTTATGGCGAGCTTATCGGCCGTCAGTTTGTTTTTGCCTATGTTGACGCCTATCGGAAGCACGAAAGGATGCGCTCTTTCGAGTCTTTTTTTGACGGCGAGCATCCCTTGGTTGTTGAAGCCGAAAGCGTTTTGCAGACTCTCTTCCTCGATAAACCTAAATAGCCTAGGTTTCGCGTTTCCGTCTTGCGGTTTTGGCGTTACCGTCCCTATTTCCGTAAAACCGAATCCGAACATCGCCATCTGGCGTATCATCGTGGCGTTTTTGTCAAATCCCGCCGCAAGGCCGACCGGATTTAAGAATTTTTTGCCAAATATTATCTGAGTAAGCCTATCGTCCACGACAAAATTCTTGTCTATAAAGTAGTTTTGGCATGGAGTGCATAGCCTTGAGAGCCTTATTGCGCTTTCGGCCAGATTGTGCGCCGTCTCCGGGTCTAGTCTAAACAGATATTCTTTTAGCGCTTGATATGTAAGCATAATCTTTGGAGTCCCCTAAAAAATTGGCTAATTAAAGCGATTATACATAATGAAATATAAAAAGGAGAGTTCTGGAAGCGGTTAATATTAGGGAACACTTTTTGCCTGTCTGTTGTTTTCGATATGAAAGGAATTTGCTGATATTTAAAAAAAGTTTTGGCAAAATCGTTTCAAAACCCACCTATTAGAATGAAGGATTAGAATGAAGAAAATCGGGCTGACAGTTTGTTTGTTGCTTGGACTCGGCTCAAGCGCTTTCGCAAAAACAGATCTAGGTTCGATAGAGTCTTCGATTCCTATTAGCTCCTACATCGTAAAAGAGGTCGGCAGCTCTGAAATATTGATGTCTAAAAACAAAGACAAAAGAGTAGAGCCCGCCAGCCTTACGAAAATACTCACCAGTATCATAGCGATAGAAAGCGGCAAGCTTGAAGAAGACGTAACGATAACGAGAGAAGCTACGCTCGTCGAGCCGTCCAAGGCCGGCTTTAGGGTGGGCGATAAGATAAAGCTTATCGATCTGGTAAAAGCGGCGATGGTAAACTCAAGCAACGACGCGGCATTCGCGATAGGCATTCATATCTCGGGAAGCGTCGAGGAGTTTGCGAGAGTCATGAACTACAAGGCAAGGCTTATCGGTCTTCAAAACTCCAATTTTACCAATCCGGCAGGTTTTGACAGGGGTCAATATGCAAACCACTACTCAACCGCTGGCGATTTGTTGAAGCTTACCGAATACGCAATCAAAAACAAACTTTTTAACGAAATAGCCAAGCTTGAGCATGTGGCGGTAACCGAACAGCAAAGCAGCAAGGTCTATCATCTAAGAACGCACAATAAGCTTCTGGATAAATACAAATATGCCGTCGGAATCAAGACCGGCTATACGAATAGGGCCGGAAAGTGTCTGATAGCCAGAGCCAAAAAAGACAACAAGGACGTGGTTTTGGTGATGCTGAAGGCGAAAGCCGATAGATGGAGCGTTGCCGAAGATATGTTCGAGAAGGCTTTTGTCATGAATAGACCTGAGCCGGAACTCATAGAGGAAGCTTCAGCAAGCAGTGTGCAGCCTGAAAAAGCCGTAGGCAAAAGGGTCGCTAAAAAAGTAGCCAAAAAAGGCAAAAAAGTAGCCTCAAAGCCTGTCGTAAAAGCTAAAAAAAGATTGAAAGTCGCCAGCAAACCTAGAGGCGACAGAAGCTAGCCAAAAATGTCAAGTACTACTTGACATTTTTTTATTACTGCACTAAAATTACTACAAAAAATCTCCCAAATTAAAACTCAACAATATAGGACTTGCTACATGAGACGACTCTCTATAGTTTTAGCGGCCTCCTCTCTATCTTTGCTTTTGGTCGGATGCGAACGTCCAAAAGCCGCCGGCATGGAGCCGCCTCCGCCAGGACCGGTTCCCGTAAGCGTAGAAAGCGCAAAAATCGGCGATTTGCCAGCTATCTTAGAAGCGAACGGGCAGACTCAAGCGTTTAATACGGTTCAGGTCTACTCAAGGGTTTCCGGCTATCTTCAAAAAAGAAACTATACCGAGGGTTCCAAGGTATCGGAAGGCGACGTTTTATTTACTATAGACCCGTCCGATCTTATCAACTCCAGGGACTTGGCGAAAGCCGCCCTTATGCAGGCGGAAGCATCGTATGAAAACGCAAAAGCCGTGCTGGCAAGGGTAAAACCGCTTGCCGAAGCGAACGCTGCAAGCAAACAAGAGCTTGACAATGCGACGGCAAATGAGAGAACCGCCGCCGCCGCGGTAGCTAGCGCAAAAGCCTCGCTAGCCCAGGCCGAGCTAAATCTTGGGTATACGAAGATAAAAGCGCCAGTTTCCGGCTTTGTGGATAAAACGAAAATAGATATCGGCACATATATTACCGCCGGCGCAAACGGCCTTTTGACTACCGTTTATCAAACCGATCCGATGTATGTAAACTTTAGTTTTAGCGAAAACCAAAGACTTGCGTATCAAAATGCGATTAGCTCAGGCAGACTTGTCGCGCCAAAAGACGGTAAATACGAAGTAGAGCTTACGATGTCTGACGGCACGGTATTGAATAGAAGCGGGAATATCAACTTTACGGCTCCTTTTTTCGATACGGCTACCGGCACGATGGGGTATAGGGCGGTATTCAAAAATAGCGATGCGAAGCTTGCGCCCGGTCAGTTTGTAAGGGTGAAGGTCAAGGGCCTGGTCTGGAAAAACTCCGTTTTTGTTCCCCAAAAAGCGGTGCTTACGGGCGGCAAAGGCAAGTTTGTATATGTGTACGAGGCGAACAACACCGTATCCGCTAGACCTGTTCAGATTGGTGAATGGATAGATAAAGACGTAGTGGTTACAAGCGGGCTTTCGGGCGGCGAAAAAATAGCGGTAGACGGTCTTGCTAAGCTAAAGCCGGGCGCCCCGGTAACTGTTTCCGGCAGCAAATAGTAAAAGGCGTTTTTGATGTTTAGCAAATACTTTATAAATAGGCCCGTCCTCTCCGCCGTTATAGCGGCTATCATAATGATACTGGGCTTTACGGCGATCAAAAGCTTGCCTATTTCGCAATTTCCAAATCTTACTCCGCCGACCGTCGTCGTAACCGCCTCTTATCCAGGTGCGGATGCGGAAACGATAGCGAACAATATTTTGACTCCGCTCGAAGCACAGATAGCCGGCGCCGACGGACTTATGTATATGACCGGCAAGGCGTCCGCCATGTCCGGAACGGCTACGATCACTTGTACGTTTAACATAGGCGTAAATCAGGATTTGGCGGCCGTAGACATACAAAACCGCATAAACTCCGTACTATCCCTTCTGCCTCAGACCACCAGGGACCTTGGCGTAAGCGTCGAGAAGAGAACGTCCGATATTTTGCTTATCGTATCGGTGACGTCGCCTGACGGCAGCATGTCCGATACCCAAATAAGCAACTACATACTAACGAATATGCTTGATGAGATCAAGAAAATTCCAGGAGCCGGAAGGTCCCAGATATTCGGCAGAAAAGACTATGCGATAAGGGTCTGGACGGATCCGGACAAGATGGCTAAGCTCGGCGTTACGGCATCCGATATATCGCTGGCTATCAAGGATCAAAACATCCAGGTGGCTCCAGGAAGAATAGGGCAGGCCCCTACCGCTCCTGAACAGATGTGGACTATGCAGCTGACCAGCAAGGGCAGGTTTTCTACTCCGGAAGAGTTTGAAAACATAATCATACGCTCCAATCCGGACGGCTCATCAATCAAACTAAAAGACGTCGCAAAAATAGAGCTTGGAAGCCAAAATTACGAGTATTTCGCAAGAGTAAACGGCAAGCCGGCGGCGGTTATCGGTATATTCGCCGATACCAACGCAAATGCGCTAGATACCGCCGACGCCGTGTATAAAAAGATGGGGGAGCTGTCAAAGAAGTTTCCTCCCGGCATAGAGTACATGATACCGTACGATACGACCCAGTTTATCAAGATTTCCATAGAGGAGGTCGTCAAGACGCTTATGGAAGCGATAATCTTGGTGAGCCTCGTAATATATCTGTTCTTGCAAAGCTGGAGGGCGGCTCTCATCCCGATACTATCCGTCCCTGTTTCGCTTACCGGCGCCTTCATAGGGATGTATGTGCTCGGATACTCGATAAATACGCTGACGCTTTTTGGTCTGGTGCTTGCCATCGGTATAGTAGTCGATGACGCAATAGTCGTTATAGAGAATATGGAGAGGATACTTCAAACCGAAAAGCTAAAACCTAGGGAAGCTGCGCTAAAGGCCATGATGCAGGTATCGGGGCCTGTTATCGCGATAGTTTTGGTTATGTGCGCCGTATTTATACCGGCTACGTTTGTAGGGGGCATGACGGGACAGCTATACAAGCAGTTCGCCGCAACCATAGCCATATCGGTCGTATTCTCAGGATTTATGGCCATCACGTTTGCTCCGGCTATAGGCGCGCTCATACTAAAACAGCATGAGTCCGAACCGGCGAAGTTCTTTAGATGGTTTAACGCAAAATTTGCGCTGATGACGGACAGCTACGTCAATCGTTCCGGTTGGATGATAAGAAAATCGTCTTTGGTGTTTTTGGTATATCTATCCACTTACGGTTTTATCTACTTTTTCAACAAGACGCTTCCTACGGCGTTCGTTCCGATGGAGGATCAAGGTTATTTCATTACCAGCATCAATCTTCCAGACGGTGCGACTACGAATAGAACTAGCGAGGTCGTAAAAGAGGTAGAGGAGATACTCAAAAAAGAGCCGACGGTGGCTATGTTCACGGCCGTTACCGGTCTTAATATCATGACGTTTTCGCAAGAGCCGAACTCGGCCGCCGTATTCGTCAGGCTAAAACCGTGGAGCGAGAGAAAAACAAAAGAGCTTAGCCTGTTTGGAGCGCTCGGCTCCGTAGGCAAAAAGTACGGACAGATAAAAGAGGCGAACGTCATAGCGATGCCGCCTCCGCCTATCAGGGGTATGGGGCCGTCCGATATGTTCAGCTTCAAGCTGCTTCAGATGGGCGATACTAATATGACGAAGCTTGCCGGAACGACGAACGATTTTCTCAAAAAACTAAAAGACGAAAAAGCGCTCAAAATGTCGTTTACTACGATGCGGGCCGATACGCCTACACTGATGGTGGAGGTAGATAGGGAAAAAGCGAAGTCGTTCGGCGTGGCTATTTCGGATATTTTTACGACTTTGCAGTCCAGCGTCGGCTATATCAACGTCAATCAATTCGATAAAAACGGAAAGACGTATTGGGTGCAGGTGCAGTCTGAGGCTCAGTATAGAAGCAAGCCTGAAGATATAGGCAAGGCGTGGGTTAGAAGCCAAAGCGGGAAGCTTCTTCCGCTTTCGAACTTCGTAAGGGTGCAGCCGTCAAGCGCACCTTCTACCATCGAGCATTTCAACGGCTCCCTGGCTACTACTATCATGGGTTCTCCTGCGGCTGGATTTAGTTCCGGGGAGATTATAAGGGTGCTCGAACATCTCGGCGAGACCGTTTTGCCGGGCAATACTACGTATGACTGGGATGGACTCTATCTGCAAGAGAAGCTGGTCGGTTCGAAAGCCTTCGTGATTATGGCTTTTGCCCTTGTGCTCGTGTATCTGATTTTGGCCGCGCTGTATGAGAAGTGGATACTCCCTATATCGATCATGCTTGCGGTACCATACGGTATAGCGGGCGCCTATGCGGTAGTCTGGGTCATTCCGTTTTTGAATAACAACGTATTTTTCCAGATAGGACTTTTGACGCTCATAGGATTGTCCGCAAAAAATGCGATACTTGTCGTAGAGTTTGCCGAAGACCAAAGAAAAGAAGGCAAAAGTATATATGACGCTACGATGGAGGCCGCAAGGCTGAGGTTTAGGCCGATGATGATGACCTCCGTCGCATTCTTGGCCGGTATGCTGCCTCTAATTATGAGTTCCGGAGCAGGAGCGGCGAGCAGATTTTCGATAGGCGTGGCGATGTTCGGCGGTATGATGGCGGCTACGTTTATAGAGAGGTTCTTTATTCCTTTCTTGTATTACTGGGTCGCTACGGCCAGGGAGAAGATTTTGGCAAAAAGAGGAGCAGCAGATGAAAACTAGAGTTTTGATACCGCTGTCTTTGGCGGCTATTTTGTCCGGATGCGCCATAGGCCCGGACTATGTCAAGCCGTCATTGGAGACGCCAAAAAATTTCAAAAACGCATCCGCCAAAGATATCAATAAGAGCGAGATAGATTCGCAATGGTGGCGCTCTTTCGGGGACGAAGGGCTGTCGAAAGCCGTCGATACGGCTTTGTCGGCAAACTACGATATCAAGATAGCCTCTTCGCAAGTAGAGGCTCTACTGGGGCAGTTCGATCAGGCGAAATCGTATCTGTACCCGCATATAAACGCAAACGGTTCGTATGATAGAAAAGGCGTCAGGAATTCTACGTCAAACAATCTCAACAACGGAATTACCGCGACGTATGCCGCCTCTCTCAATATGGTCAGCTACGAGATAGACCTATTCGGAAAAGTAAGACGGGCGACGGAGGCGGCAAGGGCGATGCTGCTATCTAGCGAATACAATAGAAGAACGGCGCAGCTTTCGGTGGCGTCCGGCGTTGCGGCTTCGTATATCAGGCTCTCTTCTTTGGAGGCGCAGGTGGACATAGCAAAAGAAAACGTAGTCGCGAGCGCCGAGATAGAGAAAAATACGAAAGTAAAATATGATCTGGGGAGCGCCTCCGAGACGGATTGGCTCCAATCTGTAGCCGGGCTTGAAAGCGCAAAGGCTACGCTATCGAGCCTGGAGGCTTCAAAGATAGCCGAAGAAGCCGTATTTAACGTGCTTCTTGGTAGAAATCCGCAAGCCATCGAGGTTTCCAAGCTCTCATCCATCAAGATACCGGAAGTCCCGGCCGGAGTTCCTAGCGAGGTGCTTCTGAGGCGTCCGGATGTGCATGCGGCGGAACAAAACCTAATAGCGGCAAACGCCAAGATAGGGGTGGCAAGAGGCGCATATTTCCCTAGCATCAGCCTGACCGGAATGATAGGAAACCAAAGTTCGGAGCTAAATAAGCTGTTTGCGTCTCCTACTAGAATATGGCAGTTTACCCCGGCGGTCAATATCCCTATATTCTCGGCAGGATATATAGCGGGACAGGTAAGAGAGGCGGAGGCCTCAAAAGAACAAGCGTTGGCAAGCTACCAAAAGGCGGTGGTAGCGGCCTTTAACGATGCGGACAGCGCGATAGGCCAAAACTTCCACGCCAAAGAGCAGGCGCTGTCAAACCAAAAAAGGGCCGATGCCATGAAAAAAGCGTTTTCCCAGGCGAAGCTCAGGTATGAGGTAGGCTCCATATCCTACTCGGATATGCTTCTGGTGCAGCAAAACTGGCTAGCCGCCGAACAGCAGGCCGCAATCTCAAAACAAAATGCGGCCGTCAGTACGGTGAATCTTTATAAGGCGCTCGGCGGTGGCTGGGGCGAAAAAGATCTGCCGGATTTGCCTAGTTTTTTGCCTGCCGGAAGGTAAAAACGGCTATTTTTTCGTGAAAATAAGAGTTTTGGGAGTAAAATCGGTTCATTTTTAGCAAAATGGATCGTTTTTGAAGCAAGAGTTCTTAAAAGAGTTTAGCCCAAGGCTAATAGAAGTTTTAAAAGAGGGTTACACAAAGAATAGGTTTTTTGCCGATGCTTTGGCGGGGCTTACGGTAGCTATAGTAGCGCTGCCTCTTGCTATGGCTATCGCTATCGCCAGCGATGTGCCCCCGTCGGCCGGTATTTTTACGGCTATCGTGGCCGGTTTTATTATTTCCGCGTTCGGCGGCAGCAGGTTTCAAATAGGCGGACCCACTGCGGCATTTGCGGTAACCGTGGCGACCGTCGTCTCAAAGCACGGATACGACGGCCTAGTGCTGGCTACTTTTATGGCCGGCATAATGCTTTTGGCTTTCGGTTTTTTAAGGGCCGGCGCGCTTATTAGATTCATACCTTACCCGGTTTTGACGGGGTTCACTTCCGCAATAGCGCTTCTTATATTTTTTACCCAGCTAAAAGATTTCTTCGGGCTTCAAATAGCCCACACGCCGATAGCGTTTACGGATAGGCTGGAGTCCTATATAGACCATATACATACGCTCAACTTTTACGCCCTTGCGATAGGCCTCTCGTCGATAGCCGTAATCATACTGTTCCAAAAACAGTATCCAAAAATTCCGGGGCCTCTGGCGGCGGTAGTCATAGGGGCTTTTTGCGTATATACGTTCGGGCTTCCGGTGGAGACGATAGAGAGCAGGTTTGGCGCACTTCCGTCGTTTCTGCCTTCCCCTTCTTTGCCGCAGATAAGCATCCAAAAGATATTGCTTGTTCTTCCGGACGCCATAACCATAGCGGTTCTTGCGGCGATAGAATCTTTGCTCAGCGCCGTTATAGCCGATTCGATGACGGGAGATAGGCACAAATCAAATACCGAACTTGTGGCGCAGGGCGGGGCGAATATAGCCTCGGTGATGTTTGGCGGGATACCGGCCACAGGCGCCATAGCCAGAACCGCTACGAATATAAAATCAAAAGCCTTCTCTCCGGTCTCTGGGGTGATGCACGCCGTATGGCTTTCGCTTTTTCTTGTGCTGCTCTCGCCGCTTATAGTCAAGGTTCCGCTTGCGGTGTTATCTGGTATCTTGATGGTAATAGCGTGGAATATGAGCGAAATAAGGCATATAAAATCCATCATGCGTTCCCCGAGGGCGGACAGGGTCGTGCTTTTTACCACTTTTACGCTGACCGTGCTCGTGGATCTTAACTTCGCCGTTCAGGTAGGCATATCTCTGGCCTCGATACTTTTTATAGCGAAAATTACAAAGGTCACAGAGGTGCGGGAATCCGTAGTCGAAGGATACGACAGGGACGCGACGGACAAGAAAAGCTTGCCGGCCGATACGCTTGTCTATGAGATAACCGGGCCTCTGTTTTTCGGGATCACGGATAAGCTAAAAGATACGCTTACGCTTATGCATAAGCCTCCGAGGGTATTGATACTCAGGATGAGGTACGTGCCGATGCTGGACGCCGCAGGCCTGCACGCGCTCGAAGAGCTGGCCCATAGCCTAAGGCATAGAGACACAGTGCTTGTTCTATCCGGTGTAAAAAATGAGATAAAGAGATTTATGGATAAAACCGGCGTTACCCCGCTGGTCGGCGAGAATAACATAGTGGAGCATATAGACGCCGCTATTATGAGGGCGGCCGAAATAGTAGGCGAAGAGCCTACGATGTGCCCGGTATCGTAAAAATTTGTTTTTGATATAATGAAATAAAAAGGAGCTTTCAAAGATGGAGAGAAGGGATTTTGTAAGATTCGCAGGGCTTAGCATAGCCGCGATAGGCGCCGCGCCGCTACTAGCTTCAGGCGGAGGCAGGGATAACTTCGTGATAAGCGACGTCAGGGAAGTCTCCAAAAAAATGGTCGACGAGATCTTCAAAAGCAACGCTTTCTATAAAAAAACAAAAGGCAAGGCATTCTTTGAATCTTTTGTCGCTACGCAACATCCAAGGGTTACGCTTGTGGGATGTTCGGATTCCAGATTTCAGATGGCGGCGGTCGACGAGACGCCGGAGAACGATATATTCGTAGTCAGGAATATCGGAAACCAGTTTGGCTCAAATCCCGGATCCGTAGAGTACGGCGTAAGACATCTGCATACTCCGCTTCTTATTATCATGGGGCACTCCAGATGCGGCGCCATTAAGGCGGCTATGTCCGATTATTCAAAAGAGAGTATGCTTATCAAAAAAGAGATAGATTCGCTATCCATATCTATCAAAAAAGCGAAAGACGGCTATTCGGAGAACGAAAAATGGTTAAACGCCGTGGTTTCAAACGTACATCAACAAGTATGCAACGCAAGGTCGGAGTTTGAGGCGGAAGTAAAAAGCGGGCAATTGACGGTTGTCGGTATGGTGTATGATTTTGCGAACGACTTCAAGGAAGGGTACGGAGCTATTAAGATAGTGAACGTAAACGGGGAAACGGATATGGGCAAGATAAGGGAGATGCCTAT
Source organism: uncultured Helicobacter sp. (assembly GCA_964568395.1). Classification (GTDB taxonomy): domain Bacteria; phylum Campylobacterota; class Campylobacteria; order Campylobacterales; family UBA6016; genus UBA6016. The sequence goes on from CAZMPN010000008.1 coordinate 72,073, forward strand.
TTTTAGGAGCGTAATCTCCTAATGGCCTTGCTTCCTCCATATATCTTGTAGTTTTTGCGTGTAGTATTCGACGGTTTGTTGCTTTGTTCTTACGTTTTTTTCGCCGAGCCTAGCCACAAACCTAGCTACGTCGGCTATGAGCCATGTGTCTTCCACAGACGATGAGCTGTCGATTTTGTCGGCGACCTCATGGGTCTCCGCCTCGACTTGCTCGCGCGTCAAAAACATTTTATTATATTTTTTAAAGAGCCTGGCTTCTATTGTTTTAGCGCTCATCTAAGTTCTCTTGGGCAAATTTTGTGGAGTATTTTAGCAAAACTTTAGGTTTTTTAATCAAAATTTTAAAATGTTTTTAAAAAAATTATTAAGTTGATTAATAATTCGTTTTTTTGTGCATGTCCGAAAATACGAATTAAAGAAGGTTTTATGAGATATTTCGGTCTTTACTTTGGCTTTTTTTGCTTTGCGTTTGATTACATTTTCAAAAGGGATATTTGGGCCGCGTTCATATTCGGGGCTGATATGCTTTTTTCATATTTCATATTTACTACCGCTCTTGCCGTCTCGGCCGCGGTGGTTTTGTTTGCAGCCGTAAAAAAAGGTTTTCGCTTTGTCAATCTTTCGCCTTTTTTCGGCGGTCTTTTCAAAGGGGCGGCCGGGGTTTTCTTCCTGAATCTGACGGCCAACCGCGGCGCGCTCCTTCTTGGTTCATATATGCTCGGCCTGTCGGCCGCAACGCACGATTTGTATATGTCCGCCATAGGTCTATTGTCGCTGGCTCTCGGATATGTCGTGTTTAGGCCCTTTAACTTCGATTTTATAAGCGGCTTCAAAACGAGACGGGATTTCGGCGAACCAAAATATACAGAGGAGGGCGCTATAGACGTGCAGATAGTAGAGGATATCGATAAGCTGGAGAGAAGATGAAAATATACGGTATACCAAATTGCGGGAGCGTCAAAAAAGCGCTTGATTTTATGAGATCATCCGGGTTCGAATTCGAATTTGTGGATTTCAAAAAGCAAAAACCGTCGTCCGTCGAGGTAGAGAAGTGGGCGAACGCCGTCGGAATGGATAGGCTCTTTAATACAAAAGGGACGAAATACAAAAGCAGCGGACTTGACTATAAGACGATGAGCGAGACAGATAAAAAAATCGCTCTTGCGAGCGAGCCCACGATGATCAAAAGACCGGTTATAGAGTATAACGGAAAAATAGTCGTCGGCTTTGACGAGGAACTGTATAAAAAAGAGTTTGCCAAATAGGCTTTGGTATAATCTTTTTTAAGAAGGTTTACCGGCCTGTGTAAAGGAGCGTTGATGATTAAAGGATTTAACACCAGAAATATCAAGCTTGGCGGCGCAAACATAAGGGAGAAGAGAGCAGAAATTCTCGAATATTTCCTAAAGACCTATGAGCTGTATGAGAGATTGTTCGATATCTTAAGGGACGACTCTGTTTTTTATGAGCAGCCGGAACCGCTAAGGCACCCGCTAATATTCTACTATGGACACACGGCCGCATTTTACGTAAACAAGTTGCTTCTTGCCAAAAAAATAGAGCGCATAAATCCGCGCTTTGAGTCCATCTTCGCAATAGGCGTGGACGAGATGAGCTGGGACGATCTCAACCAGGCGATGTATGAGTGGCCAAGCGTCGAAGAGACTAGGGAGTATAGGGTAAAAGTAAAAGACGCGGTTTTGGATTTTATCAAAAACGGTCAGCTCTCTTTGCCAATTTCCTGGGACGATCCGTTTTGGGCGGTAATAATGGGGTGCGAACACGAGAGGATCCATCTCGAGACGAGCTCAGTTTTGATCAGGCAGCTAGGAATAGACAAGGTCAAGGAGAGCCCATTATTTAGTATATGTTCCAAAAGCGGGGAAGCTCCGGCAAACGAACTTTTAAAAGTTTCCGGCGGACTGGTTGAGCTTGGCAAGGCGCATGACGACGATTATTATGGATGGGATAACGAGTACGGCCATTTTGAGACTAGGCTAAGGGAGTTTCAAGCATCAAAGTATCTTGTGTCAAACGGCGAGTTTTTGGAGTTCGTGGAAGACGGCGGCTATCAAAAGCCGGAATTTTGGAGCGACGAGGGTAGGGCGTGGCTGGAGTATAAAAAGCCTTCCCACCCTGTTTTTTGGGTGTCGGATAACGGCGGCTATAGATATAGGGCTCTAAGCAAAGAGACGGATATGCCGCTAAACTGGCCGGTTGACGTCAACTATCTTGAGGCGAAGGCGTATTGCAACTGGCTTTCGAAAAAAACCGGCAAAACGTTGAGGTTGCCTACCGAGGCGGAGTGGCATAGGCTTAGGGAATATAGCGGCGTAAAAGAGGAGCCTAAATGGGGCGCAAAAGCCGCCGCCAATATAAACCTGGAACACTACGCCTCCGCATGTCCGGTGAACGAGTTTGCGCACGGCGATTTTTTTGACGTAGTAGGAAACGTGTGGCAGTGGACCGAGACCCCGATATATCCGTTTGAGGGATTCGATACGCATCCTTTGTACGACGATTTTTCGACGCCTACTTTTGACGGAAGGCACAACATAATAAAGGGTGGTTCCTTCATATCCACCGGAAACGAGGTGTTGTCCGCTTCAAGATACGCTTTCAGGCGCCACTTCTTTCAGCATGCCGGATTTAGGTATGTAGAGAGCGAAAATTCGGTAAGCGACCAAACCTCCGTATATGAAACCGATAGCGCGGTGTCCGAATACCTGGAATTTCACTACGGCGACGAATATTTTGGGGTGGCCAATTTTCCCGCGAAAATATCGCGAATCGCGCTCTCTTTTAGCGCCGGAACAGCTCAAAAAAAGGCTCTAGATATAGGCTGCGCGGTCGGAAGGTGCAGTTTTGAGCTTGCGAAAGTTTTTGAGGAGGTAACCGGCATAGATTTTTCGGCCAGGTTCGTCAAAAACGCTGTGCAGATGAAAGAGGACGGGGTAGTAAGATATAAAATAAAGCAAGAGGGGTATATCTGGGAGGCGAAAGAGATATTTGCCGACGAGTTTGGGTTTGACGAAGAGAATATGTCTAGAGTGCAGTTCTGGCAGGGCGACGCATGCAACCTAAAGCCGCACTTCAGGGATTATGACTTGATAGTGGCCGCAAATCTGATAGATAGGCTCTATGATCCCCAGAAGTTTTTGAAAAATATCCATGAGAGGCTAAACTCCGGCGGCGTGCTTCTGATAGCCAGCCCGTATAGCTGGGACGCGGCGTTTACCTCCGAAGATAAGTGGCTCGCCAGTAAGGAAGAGAGCAGTTTTGCGGCTTTAAAGCGGATACTTTCGGATAATTTTGTGATGCTCGGCGAGCCGCTCGATGTCGAGTTTGTCATCAGGGAGAGCTCTAGAAAGTTCCAGCATACGGTGTCGCAAGTTAGCGCATGGAAGAAGATAGGGTGATGTTTATCCCGAAATTCGTAGATAGGAGAAACAGCGGCTCTTTAAAATTTGACGGAATGGTCCCACTTTTTGGAAGAGGGGATTTGGAGCCTTTTTGGGTGGCGGATATGGACTTCGAGGCTCCGCAGTGCGTCATAGAGGCCATAGCCGCTAGGGCCAAATACAATGTTTACGGGTATCCGACGGTTGATGACGGTTTCTTTGAAGCGATAGCCCTTTGGTTTGAAAAAAGGTTTGGCGCCAAAATCAATAAAGAGTGGATAGTCCCGATGACCGGGGTTGCCGCTTCGATGTTTACGGCGGTAACGTCTTTAAGCGAGCGGGGGGATGGCGTAGTCGTCCAGCCCCCGGTCTACGGCCCGTTTTTCGGAGTCGTTAAGGCGGCGGATAGAAAGCTTATAGAAAACCCCCTTGCCGTAAAAGACGGACGATATGTGATAGATTTTGAAAATCTGGAGAAGATATTCAAGAGCGCCTCCCCAAAGATACTGCTTTTTTGTTCGCCGCACAATCCAGGCGGCAGGGTGTGGGAGGCCGCAGAGCTTCAAGAACTGATGCGGCTATGCATGAAATACGAAGTTTTGATAGTCTCCGACGAGATACATTTTGACCTCGTTTTTGCGCCCCATAAGCATACTACGCTAGCGTCGTTCGAAGATATTTTAGATAATCTCGTGCTTTTATCCGCTCCTACGAAGAGTTTTAATATACCAGGGCTAAACGTCTCGTACGCCGTTGTTCCAAATAGGCTAAACAGAAAGAAGTTCGAGCTCTTGGCAAAAAATATGCACCAGACGCTGCCGAACGTATTTGGCATAGAGGCGCTAAAGGGTGCGTATGCGAACGGCGATTCTTGGGTAGACGACGTAGTGAGCTATCTTTATCAAAACAAGACAAAGGTCGACAGGTTTGTGGAATCGAAGCGTTATCTCAACGGTTTTTCACCGGAGGGGACGTATCTGTATTGGATTGACTTCGGCGGAAGCGGACTCTCTCAAGGCGAAATACCCCAGAGGCTAAAAGATGCCGGAGTTGCTCTTAGCGGCGGAGATTTTTTTTATGGCGGCAGACAAACTACATTTTTTAGATTTAATTTTGCGACGTCCGAAGAACGCGTAGAGTGGGCCCTAAAGCAGATAGAAAAACTATTCGGATAAAAAAGCCTCGGCCCCAAAGGGCCGTTGCGGAGTGTTTATGAAGATTACTTAATAATTATAATTAGTTAATTTTACCATACGGTTACATAATAATTAATAATTGTAATAAGCATATTTATCTTTGTTGCTTTTGGCTGTTTTCTTGAGGTTGGCCGTTACGTATGCTATATCTTCGGCTATTATCCCTTGTTTGTGTTTTGGCAGTTTTACGGCGGCGCAGCTGGCCGAGAGGAGCGAAAATTCTCTCGCTATCCCAAATCGGTCTTTTGCGACTATAAAACCGGCTTTTCTGTCGTCTTTTGAGTAAAACGACTCCGCATTTTGCGCAAACTTTACAAGCGCGCTTTTCAGCCTCTCTTCAAAATCAGATAGCGCGCCGTCCTCGGCTTTATAGCCTATAAAGAAATCATCCCCGCCGATATGCCCGATAAACGGCTTGAACGCCGAGAGCTCCTCTTTGACGGTGTCGGCAAACAGTATTATTGCCCTGTCGCCTTGCCTGAAGCCGAATTTGTCGTTAAAAGGTTTGAAGTTGTCCAGATCCAGATAGCAGAGCATATACTCGTTTTCGGCGTCTTCGGTCGCTTTTTGTATAAATTCCGTTACAAGACCGTTGCCTGGAAGCTTTGTGAGCGGATTTTGATCCCTGGCTATTTTGATGTTTTTTTCGTTTAGCGCGTTGATGAGCGATTTTGCGGATAAAAAGCCTTTGTATTTGAACTCTTTGCTGATTATAACCCCTTCTAGCTCGTCATGATTTGCGAACATATCCATAATATCCTCTATCGGGGTGTTTATATCCGCTATTGGGCATTGGGTGGTATATCTGCCGACGTTTTGGTTTTGTATGATCTGTAAGCCGTATTGGGAGTATATGTAGCGTCTCAGGCTTTTTTCAGTTATAAGCCCTATCGGTTGTGCGTCAAGGTCTATAACCGGGAATATGGTGCTTTTGTCGTCTTTTTGGAACTTCTCTATCGCGGTATTTATCGGCTCCGTTTTGATTATCGGCTCCAGACTTACAAGCTGGTTCATGATGAGCGCAACATCTGAATTGCCGACCCTTCTATCTTCTTCGGAGAGCTCTTTGATATGTTCTACCGTGGATATTATCTCTTTTGCTTTTGAGGGTTTTTGGATAAAAAACCCCTGCATTAAGTCGCATCCAAGCTCTTTTAACGTAAAAAACTCGTCTTTCGTCTCTATCCCTTCCGCTATGACTATCGCCCCCCTGATGTGCGCGAGCTTGATTATCTCTGTGCAAAAAAGGCGGTTTTTGCTGTATTTTCTTATATTTCTGACCAGGAATTTATCTATTTTGACGGCGTCCGGCTCGGAGTGGTACAAAAGCTCGAATCCGCTATGCCCGCTTCCAAAATCGTCGATAGCGACCCTAAAGCCTTGTAGCTTGTATGTGTTGAGTATGTTCTTCGTGTTCGCATATGTCGAGAACTTGTGTCTTTCCGATATGTCGAAATAGATATTGGACGGCTGTATATCATACTCTTTCAGCAGCTGTCTGGTGTTGCCCGGGCTATAGTCTATCATCTCCAATATCCTGCTGTCCAGATTATAAAAAAGCTTTAGCGACGCCGCAGTATGCTGTTCGTCGTTTCTCGCGAACTCCGCCTTTATATCCAAGAATTTTTGAAAGACGTTTTTTCTAAGCTCCAAATCTATGTCGTACAGCACGCCGTCCCTGTATGCCTCGTCAAACAGATCGTCCATGTTTGAAAAGCCGCATTTGTCATACCCCCTGAGGAGCGCTTCGACCCCGAATATCTTGCCGTTTTGCGGGTTTACTACGGGCATAAACAGATGAGTTACCTGGTCTAGTATTTTCTGCCACCGCTCGTCTAGCCGCATCATAGCCTATTCCTTGCGCAAATTTTTTTCTTGTAAAATAACAGTTCTTTGTGTCCGTAGTTTTACAAAAAGAATAGAGATTTGAAAAATAAAATAACCCTTGGAAAGTCGGCTTTATCGATGACGCTTGGTGTCGTTGGAATAATGTCGGCGTTCGTGCTTTATATACTCTATAGCGAATATTCGCATTTCAAAGAGCCGTCCATAGAGATACTTGTCCAGCTGCTTATTATGGCGCTGACTATGGTTATAGGCATAGGTCTTTTCCTTGGTTTTTTCGTCTCCAGGGTAACAAAGGAGCTCGGCGCCATCACCGGCTTTTTGAAGACTTACGACAAGGGGTATACGCCTCTTGGCGAAGATGATTTTAAGATAGCCGAATTTTGCCAGATTGCCCAAAATATAAATGAAATGCTGGACGAGATCAGAGATAAAAACAGGGCGCTAAAAGAGCTTAACGAAAATCTCGAGCAGTCCGTGGAGATAAAGACGAGGGTGCTGGAGAAAAAAAACGAGGAGCTTAGCGTCGCCAAAAGGCAGACAGAAAAAGCTCTGGCGTCCCGCGATAAGTTTATTAAAGATTCGATACATGAGATAAATACGCCGCTCGCCGTAATACAAGCCAATATAGAGCTGATGCGTCTGACCGGGCAAGGAAGCAGGCATCTTATAAAGATAGAGGCGGCCGTCAAGATAATTACGAATATATACGAAGACCTTAGCTACTTTATAAAAAAAGACAGGTTTATGGTCAAAAAAGAGGTCATAAACATCTCAGAATTTTTGAAAGAGAGGGTTGATTATTTCAAGGAGCCCTCTGAGGGGGCGAATATAGGCATATCGTTCGAGGCGCGCGAGCAGATGTTCATATCGTTCGACAAAACGCAGCTCCAAAGGATTTTTGACAATAATATATTCAACGCTATAAAATACTCCAAAGAGGGCAGCGAGATCAAAATATCGCTTTTCCCCGACGGGAAGGGTAAGATAATATTCCAAATAGTAAACCGCGCCCTCTATAAGCCGGACATGGGGAGCATATTCAACAGATTTTATAGGGGGCTTGACGCAAGAGGCGGTTTTGGCATAGGGCTCAGCCTCGTATATCAAATAGCCGTACAAAACGGCGTCGGCATCTGTTGCGCGGCGATGGAGGACGGCGAGGTATGGTTTGCCTATGCTTTTAAAGACTTTTTCGAAGATGCGTTCAGTTCGCACGGATTTTAAGGAGGCTGCGTGAAAATTTTGCTACTTGAGGATGAGGCGATGCTTCGAAGCTCCATTGCGGAGTTTTTGAGAGAGCTTGGCAGCGAGGTGGACGATTTTTTTGACGGAGCCGATGCGCTAGATGCGGTAAAAAACAATACGTACGATGTTCTGGTGGTCGATATCAACGTCCCGACATTGGACGGATACGGGCTTTTGGAAGAGGTGCGCAAAAAAGACAAAACCCTTCCGTTGATATTTATCACCGCAATGACAGACATAGATGATATAACCAAAGCATATAATCTAGGGTGTTCGGACTATCTAAAGAAACCCTTTAAACTAGAGGAGCTTTGGCTGCGTATCAATCAGATATTCAAGCTAATGGAGGGCAAGAATTCGAATATTTTGATACTAAGCCCGAAATACCGCTACGATAAGAAACACAAGATACTTTACTATGAGAACAAAGAGCAGGCTTTAAGCCGAAAGCATTTGCAGATCATAGACCTGCTTGCATCCAATACGAATTTTACTTTTGACCTCGACGCCTTTAGAAATAGGGTTTGGGAGCGCGACGACATAGACGACGCCACGATAAGGACGGAGATTAACCGTCTCAGAAAGCTTTTGAAGGAAGATTTGATAACAAACGCCAAGGGACTAGGATATAAACTAGAAAAAAGACAGTAGTGTTACAAAAATACACTACAAAAACGTAAAATTATCACTATTTGTTACCCATTTTCTACCATGCTACGTTCTTGCTATACAAAATTTCTACAATCAAAGCGTAATTCAAAACAGGAGTGTTTAATGAAAAAGGTTACGCTGAGTCTGGTAGCTGCTTCGATAGTAGCATCTACCGGTTCTTTTGCGGCTAGCGACCTTGCTAGCGCGTTCAAGGAAGGAAAAGCATCTGGTCAAATCAGGGCTTTTTATATCAATAGAGATTACGCAAAGACATCTACTGCGCAAGATAGAGATGCGTTTGCAATCGGCGGTAAGCTTGGTTATGAAACTGCCGCTCTTTATGGTGTTTCTGCTGGAGCAATGTTTTATACAACAAACGGTCTAGGTATGAAAAATCAAGACAATACCAAAGTTGATCCGACGCTATTTGGCACTGGAACAGACAGACCAGATGTTACGTATCTTGGTCAAGCATACCTGCAAGGTAACTTTGGAAAAACCACTGTTAAAATAGGTAGACAAGAGTTGAATACGCCGCTTGCCGGTATGGATGACGCTAGGATGCTTCCAAACCTATTTGAAGCTGCGGTTGTAATCAATAAAGATTTACCTGATACTACTCTTATAGGTGCCGTTGTTACAAGAATGGCAACTGGTACGTTTGCAAATGGGTATTCCGCAAATAACCTAGCGCTTCAAAGTGGTTATGGGCTAGGCGGCAAAACTGGTGAGTTTAGAACAATGTCAAAAGTTGCCCTTGGTGTGGACAATGTTGATAATAGACCAGTATATGCGGCGGCTGTTATAAATAACAGCATAAAAGGTTTAACGCTACAAGTATGGGACTACTATGCGGTAGATATTCTTAATGCAGTTTATGCGCAGGCTGATTATAAATTCAAACTAGGCCTTGATATGGTTGCCTCATATCAATTTTGGAACCAAAACGGCGTTGGTGATCAGCGCATTGCAAAGCTTGGTCTTGGCTCTGTGAAAGGTATGCTGAATGCCGTTAAACTTGCTGTTGTCCCTATGGCTGGAGCAAACGTGTATGGCGCAATATCTAAAACAGAAAAAGAAGACGGTAGGGGTACAATGCTAAACGGCGGTATGATAACCCCTTGGGGTGGCACTCCTGGATTTGTTCAAGGCACCGTAACTAGACTTGGATATACGGCTGGAGCTACCTCTTGGAAGGTTGGAGGAAGCTATGACATTATGCCAAACCTAAACGCACATGTAAGCTATGCACAGTTTAATGTTGGCTCGCAATCCGTATATAATGGAACAATCGCTGCGCCAACAGTTGGTGGGCATGCAGCTGGCGAAACCGACTTTGACATCACATACAAACCGGGTGCTGTTAAAAATCTTGAGCTAAAACTTAGAGGTATCTATGCCAGAGACTTCGTTCCAAATCAAGATTTCAACGAATATAGGCTAATCGCCAACTACAACTTTTAATTAAAGACGAGGGTACACGCATGAATAACAATCTTGTCGAAGTAGTAAAAAACAGCCCTAGTTATCAAGAACTTGTCGCTAAAAGAACCTCTTTTAGCCTCAAGCTTGCGGCTATTATGCTTGTTATGTATTACGCTTTTATTCTTGTAATAGCGTTTGATAAAAAACTCCTTGGCGTATCGCTAAGCGGTGGAGTAACCACGGTAGGTATCCCTGTGGGTGTGGGTATTATCGTTGTATCGTTCATACTTACTGGTATATATACAAAAAGAGCAAACACGGAGTTTGACGACTTGAGCGAAAAAGTAAAAGAAGAAGTTAGAAAGGCGGGCGAATGAAAAGATTTTTGGCGATACTTGCTGCTCTTTCTCTAGCGGCGACCGCATTTGCGGCTGGTGGTATTGATGGCGCCGTTCAGAAACAAGCGTTGAACGTAAACGCTATTGTTATGTTCCTTCTATTTGTCGGTGCGACTCTCGGTATTACATACTGGGCCGCTAAAAAAACAAAAACGGCGAAAGATTTCTATGCCGCAGGCGGTGGAATCACTGGCGGACAAAACGGTCTTGCTATTGCCGGCGACTATATGTCGGCCGCGTCATTCCTTGGTATTTCCGGTCTTGTTTATACAAGCGGTTTCGACGGTCTTATTTACTCTATCGGCTTCCTTGTCGGTTGGCCTATAATCTTGTTTCTTATAGCTGAGCCTCTAAGAAACCTCGGTAAATATACGTTTGCGGATGTTGCGTCTTTTAGACTTAGACAAAAAGACATTAGGACAATCGCCGCTGCCGGTACGATAGTTACTGTCATCCTTTATCTGATTGCTCAGATGGTCGGCGCCGGTAAGCTTATCCAGCTTCTATTCGGTCTTAGCTATTCGACCGCCGTTATCCTTGTCGGCGTATTGATGATTCTTTACGTTGCGTTCGGCGGTATGCTTGCGACTACTTGGATCCAAATCATCAAAGCCATCCTGCTTCTTTCTGGCGCTTCGTTCATAGCGTTCATGGTTATGATGCACTTTGGTTTCAGCTTTGAGGGGATGTTTAAAAGCGCTACGGAGATACACAAATCCCACGCTAAGATCATGGAGCCTGGCGGCCTCGTATCGGATCCGTGGAATGCTATATCCCTAGGTCTTGCTTTGATGTTCGGTACAGCCGGTCTCCCGCACATCCTTATGAGATTCTTTACCGTTTCCGACGCAAAAGAAGCTAGAAAATCTGTTTTCTATGCGACGGGCCTTATCGGATATTTCTATATCCTTACTTTTATTATCGGTTTTGGCGCGATTACGCTACTTGCTATGGATCCTGCGTACTTCCAAAAAGGTGTAGCAACTATAGTTAACGGTTTCCAAACTATAGTATCTGAGACAAACGCTTCTCAAATTCTTGTTGGCGATAAAAAAGCTCTTGTCGGCGGCGATAACATGACTGCTATCCACCTTTCAAAAGCGGTTGGCGGCGACTTGTTCCTAGGCTTTATCTC
>CAZMPN010000009.1:0-82385 GCA_964568395.1 uncultured Helicobacter sp.
TGGCTGGGGTACAAGGATTCGAACCTCGGTTAGATGGACCAAAACCACCTGTCCTACCACTAGACGATACCCCAATCAACTTTTGAGGCCGTAATTGTAGCAGAACTTAATCGGTTTGTCAACAAAAAAACGATAAATTCCGTATAAATAAATGAAGTACGGAGAAGAGATGCCTATTAATAGAGTTTTGGCGGCAATCGAAGAGATCAAAAAAGGTAACATGATAATCATGATGGACGACGAGGATAGGGAGAACGAGGGTGACCTCGTATACGCTTCCGCGTTTTCCACGCCCGAGAAAGTAAACTTCATGGCCTCCGAAGCAAAAGGGCTAATATGCGTAGCTATCACGAGAGAGGACGCCGAGAGGATGGACCTAAAGCCGATGGTGGCGAAGAATAGCTCCTCGCATGAGACTGCTTTCACCGTATCCGTAGATGCGAAGGGGTGCGCTACCGGCATATCTGCTTACGAGAGGGACGATACGATAAGGCTGCTCGCAGATCCGAATACGAAGCCGGATGATTTCGTACGTCCTGGGCATATATTTCCGCTTATCGCAAAAGACGGCGGGGTGCTGGTGCGCACGGGGCATACGGAAGGCTCGGTGGATATATGCAAGCTTGCGGGGGTCTACCCGTCAGGCGTAATATGCGAGATAATGAAAGAAGACGGCACTATGGCCAGACGCGACGACCTGGAGAAGTTCGCCCTGAAGCACGGCCTAAAGATAGTATTCGTATCCGACCTTATCGAGTATAGGCTAAAAAGGGAGAAGTTGGTAAAAGAGATCTCCTCCGAGAGCTCTAGCTTTATGGGTAGAGATGCGGTGCAAAAGAGATTTGAAGACCATACCGGCAAAGTGCATACGGCTTTCGTATTCGGGACGCCTGGCGAGACAGCAAACGTCAGGTTCAATAACATATCTACGGATATCGAGCTGCTATCGAACGAAAGCAGATTTACTTCGCTTACCAGAAGCGTGGACCTGTTGGCGAAAGAGGGCGGGGTGATAGTATTCGTGGATGCGAGCCACCCTGAGAGCTCGGAGGTAAAAGAGTTTGGCGTGGGCGCTCAGATATTGGGGCTTCTCGGCATCAAAAAAATAAACCTGCTGACGCACTCAAAAAACAAAGAGTTCGTCGGGATATCAGGCTTCGGCCTTAGCATAGAAAACAAAATAGAGGTCTAACAAAACCCCTTGTGTTTATAACGCTCCAGCTGGGTTTCATTTCCCAGTAGCCCTCCTGAGTGGACGAATATGACGTCCCTCTCTTTGAAATAATCGATATTTTCCGCCAGAGCAAGCCAGCATTTGGCGTCGTATATGAGGTCAAACTCTACCCCTGCTTCCAGAAGCTCTTTGTATACGACAAGCAGTTTCGGATGCGGCGAGGCGAACGATATTTTGTCGGCGGTCTCCAGTATCGTAGGTTTTTTTGTCACCCCAAGCCTCTCAAACTCTCGCGTCAAAAACTCCGCGTTTGATACCGCCGGAACAGTCAGGCATTCGAAGTCGAGATAATCCGACATATATCCGGCCGTCGTACCGGTGCCGCTGCTGGTAACGGCCAGCGGATTTTTTAGGTTTCGCTCTTTCGCAAATCCGTTTAGCTCTTCGGCTAAAAGTCTTAGCCCATCTCTGGCGTATTCGTCCGCTCCGCCTTGCCTGATAATAAGCGTATTCTCTTTGTTTTGGTCGAGAAGTTCGGCTGCCTTCTTTTCATAGTCGGAGTATTCCAGTTCGATAAGCTTCATGCCGTTTTCGAGCGCGGCCTTGAGGTTTCCGCTAGGGCTGTTTTTGAGCGTGCCAGGCAGCTTCTTGGCGTAGTACAAAAACTCCGCGTTTCTTGCTTTCGCAAGCGCCGATATGGAGTACATCGCGTTGCTTTGGGCTCCGCCGTAGCTGACGACGGTATCCGCGCCAAAGCCGTGAACCGCGAACGTATATAGCTTTCTTGCCTTATTGCCGTTTAGCGTCGGCTCCAGAAGGTCGTCCCGCTTGACAAAAAAGCGCTTGCCTCGGAAGCTTATCTGGGTAACCGGAGAGTTTTCAAGCCTCACCGATTAGCCTGATGAATTTGTCGTGAATATTCGCTCCGGAGGCGACCACGCCCCTATCCGTCAGGCAAAATTCGCCTCCCAGTTCGTTTGATACTCGCCCTCCGGCTTCGGTGACGATAAGCACGCCCGCCGCCGTATCCCACGGTTTCAGGTTTATCTCATAAAAGGCGTCGAATACCCCCTTCGCCGTATAGCAGAGGTCCACAGACGCGGCGCCTAGTCTTCTCATGTCTCTAGTGTAAGGCAGTACCGCCTCCATCTTTTTTAGCACCCATCTGAAATCCTCCCCGGCTTCAGCCTTTGTATATGGAAAGCCGGTGGCTATGAGCGATTTTTGCAGCTCAGACTCTTTGGATGCGCATATAGGCTGGTCGTTTAGGTATGCTCCTTTGCCGGATTCGGCCCAGAAGAACTCTTCTAGTACCGGATTGTAGACTGCGGCGTATTTTGGCGCTCCATTTTCCCAGACGCCGACGGATATGGCGCAAAACGGTATCTGGTGTACGAAGTTCGTCGTGCCGTCTATCGGGTCTATGAATATGGCGTTTTGCGGAAGCTCGCCGCCGCCCCAGCTCTCTTCCCCGACTATCTCGTAGCCTAGGCCTCCAAGAGAGGCTATCAGCTCTTTTTCTATCGCCACGTCATACTCAGTCAGAAGGTCCACGCTGCCTTTGTAGCTTATGTTCTTTGTTTTTCTAAACCCGTCCCTAAACGTGTTTCCGGCTTTCAAAACCGCATCTCTTAGTGTCTGCATCCATAAAATCCTTTGCGTAATTTTATTTCAAAACAAATAATAAAGGAATTGGGGGCGAAACTTGACCGATATCAAGAAAGTAGCGGCCGTTTTGTTGTATCCTCGATAATTCTTATAATTCTCATCAAAGGCTGCTTATGGCTTTGTCAATACGGATAAAACTGTTCATGGTTGGCGTAATAGTAACGTGCATAGGTATGACGATAAGCGCATTTTTGCTGTTTAGGGCTGTAAGTACGAACAGCGATTTTGAAAGATTAAGCGCGCTGACCCAGCTTGCAACCAAAATAAGCCCCGCCGTCCACGAGCTTCAAAAAGAGAGAGGTATGAGCTTTACCTATCTTAGAAGCAAAGGCGAGGTGTTCGCCGATAAGCTCGGCGGGCAAAGAGGCGCGTCGGACGCCCAGCTGAAAGCCATGAACGATTTTTTTGAGGCAAACGCAAAGGAGTTTGAAACACAAGAGGCGCTCAAAAAGAGGATAGCGGGTATAAACGGAAAACTAAAAGAGCTATCCATTATGAGACAAAAAATAAGCTCCTTGGCCGTAGACGCAAAAGATGCGGCCGGATACTATACCGAGACGATAAATTTGCTGCTTGACGCCGTAAGCGATTTGGCCAGCTCCAGCGACAACGTGCAGATGAGCAGATCGCTAAACGCCTATCTGATGTTTTTGAGATACAAAGAGTTCGGAGGACTTGAGAGGGCTACGCTCTCCGCCACATTTGCCGAAAACGCTTTCGGAGAGGGGATAAGGGATAGGTTTATATCCATAGCCGCGCTTCAAAAAATGACGCTTGATCTGTTCTTGAAAAATGCGCCGGACTCCTTTGTTTCCGTCTATAGGGAGAGGGAAAAGAAGGAGGCTTTCGAGAGAGTCTCGTCCATGTGCCAAGTAGCGCTATCTAAAAACTCAGATTTCGGGATAGACCCGAAAGATTGGTTTGCCATATCCACCCAGAGGATAGATATCCTCAAGGAGTGTGAAGACGTCTACTCAAAGGAGATTTTGGAGTTTTCCAAAAAGATTAGAGGCGATGCGGTATTTGCGGCGACGTCCTTGACCCTGCTTAGCCTTGCGCTCTCTCTTGCTCTTGCGTTTTTCCTTAGATTCGTATCGGTAGACATCATAAAAGAAGCGGAGGATATAAAAAAGCAGGTTGCGGACATAGCGGCAAACCACGACCTTGGAGCCCCTATAACATACAAAGGCGATAACGAGATTACGCACATAGTCGACAACGTAAACATATTGCTAAAATCCTTCAGATCGCTAATAATAAGCGCGCAAAAAGGCGCGGACGAGAATGCCTCAATCGTACATAAGCTAAATTCGGCAAGCCAGCTTATAGGCAAAAGAAGCGAGGAGCAATCAAGAGAGATCGAAAAAAGCGCCGAAAACGGGCAAATACTAAGAAGAAGCGTCGATGATTCGAGAGAGCAGATAATGCACTCAAAAGACCAGATAAGCGCAGCCAACAAGAAGCTGACCGAATCCAAAGAGGTTATCTTGGAGATGATAGAAAAAATACAGGTCGCCGTAGCAGATGAAAACGAGCTTGCGGCGAGGCTCGTAGTCGTATCCAGGGAAGCGGATGAGGTAAAAAGCGTGCTATCGGTCATAAGCGATATAGCCGAACAGACAAATCTTCTGGCGCTAAACGCGGCTATCGAGGCCGCTAGGGCCGGAGAGCACGGGAGAGGCTTTGCCGTCGTGGCTGACGAAGTGCGCAAGCTTGCCGAGAGGACGCAAAAAAGCCTTGTCGAGAGCAACTCCACGATAAACGTCATCACACAATCTATCGGAGAGCTGTCGGACGCCATGACGAAAAATAGCGAGAAGATCAACTTTCTGGCCGAGAAATCCGCCGATACGCAGTCGGCCATTATAGAGGTATCGGAGTATATGTCGCAAGCCTCTATGATTTCGGATAAGAGTGCGGCGAAGGTGACGCAGATGGCGGACGGGCTTTTGCAGATGATAGAGCAGATCAACAAAGTAAACGAACTATCCGCATCCAATACGAAAAGCGTAGAGGAGATAGCTCAGGCCGTCGAGCATCTGGACGCGCTGTCGGAAGAGCTCAAGGCCTCCATAGCGCAGTTTAGGACTTAGCGGTGAAAGAGGCGAGAGGCTTATTGATACCTTAGCGCCTCTATCGGTTCTAGCTTCGCCGCTTTTCTGGCCGGGTAGAATCCAAAGAATATCCCGACTCCGGCGGCCACCAAAAACGCTACAGCGATCGAACCCTGCGTAATCTCCACGGCCGTTTGGAATAACTCCTTTACTATATAGGCTCCGCCGACGCCTATTATAACCCCTATGATGCAGCCTATCAGCGAAATCATGACCGCTTCAAGCAAAAACTGCATCAATATATCCCTCTCTCTGGCCCCTATCGCTATTCTGATACCTATCTCCCTTGTCCTCTCGGTGACGGATACGAGCATAATATTCATGATGCCTATGCCGCCGACAAGCAGCGATATGGAGGCTATGGCTCCAAGCAGTATCGACATTACTTCGGTCGCCTGCGCGCTTGCGGCAAGTATGGCCGAGAAATTTCGCACGTTAAAGTCGTCGTCCGCGCCGTCCCTGATCCTGTGACGTTCCCTTAGTAGCTCAACGAGGGAGTTCTCGACTTTTGGCATAATATCCTCGCTCTGGGCTTTGACCATTATCATCCTGACGCTGTCTTTGAACTGCGAGCCAAAAAGCTTTCTTTGTCCGGTCGTGAGAGGAACTATCGCCGTATCGTCCTGATCGTCCCCCATCATGCTTTGCCCCTTTTTGGAGAGCACGCCTATGACTACGTAAGGGCTTTGCTTAATCCTGATGGTTTTCCCTACCGGGTCTTCGTCGCCAAATAGGTTTACAGCCACCGTTTGGCCCAGCACGACCACTCTTGCGGCATTTCGCACGTCCGAATCGGAGAAGATATAGCCTTTGTCTACGCCCCACTCCCTGACGTCGAAAAAGCCAGGAGTGCTGGCTGCCATTCTTGCGCTCCAGTTGTTCGAGCCGTATACCATCTGCGCGCTTCCCATAACGGTAGGAGCCACGGCGACTATACCGGGAAGCTCTTCTATCGCCGCCGCGTCTTTTACGGTAAGGGTGGGTGCCGCGCCAAACCCGGCTCTCGCTCCGCTTGACGTGGTAGAGCCAGACATTACGATAAAGAGATTGCTTCCCATCGCCGCTATCTGTTCGTTGATTGACCTCTTGCTTCCTTCGCCGATCGCGGACATCAGGATGACGGCCGCTACCCCTATCATCATTCCGAGCATCGTCAGAAACGAACGGAGCCTGTTTGCCCAAAGCGCCGTTTTTGCTTCGTTTAGCATAGGGAGTATCATGTCGTCTTGCCTTTGGATACGGTGTCGCTTTCGACCATGCCGTCCCTGAAGTGTATCTGCCTGCGCGCGAACTCGGCTATGTCGTGCTCGTGCGTTACCAAAACTATCGTGATACCGTTGTCCCGGTTTAATTTTGTAAATATATCCATGATTTCAAAGCTTGTCTTGGTGTCCAAATTTCCGGTCGGCTCGTCGGCCAAAATCAGCTTCGGGGAGTTCACCAGAGCCCTTGCTATTGCCACGCGCTGCTGCTGCCCACCTGATATTTGGCTAGGAAAGCTATGCGCGAATTTTTCAAGCCCTACCATCCTTAGAAGCTCCGTTGCCTTTTGTATTCTCTGCTCCTTTTCGATATTTGCATAAACGAGCGGAAGCGCTACGTTGTCCGCCAAATTTATCCTTGGCAGCAGATTGAAGCCTTGGAATACGAAACCTATTACTTCGTTTCTGAGTTTTGAGAGCCCGTCTTTATCCATCGTAGATACGTCTATGCCGTTTAGGATGTATTTGCCCGATGTCGGTCTATCCAGACAACCAAGAATGTTCATAAACGTGGTTTTGCCGCTGCCGGAGGGTCCCATCAGGGCTACGAACTCGCCTTGGGATACCGAAATATCTAGGTTTTTTAGCACCTCCAGCTCTCCGGCGGCGCTTTTGTAGTTTTTTACCAGGCCTCTAACCTCTATTACCGGACGCTCTTCTTTCATCAAAACATTCTCGTAGGCTGGTTTTGTTTTTTGCCGTTTTTGGAGTTTTCGTCCACTATTACTTCATCCCCGGCTTTTAGGCTCCCTTCCAGCACTTCGGTCTGTCTGCCGTCGGTTATTCCTATTTTTATTTTTACAGGTTTTGGTGCGCCGTTTTCCAGTATGTATACGGTGGCGCTCCTGCCTTCCGCCGTCTGCTGTTTTTTGTTTTGTTTTTGTTCCGCGGCGGTTTTTTGTTCTTTCTTCTCAACCGTAGTAGGCTTGTATCTTAACGCGGCGTTCGGCGCCAAAAGCGCATTTTTCCTCTCTGCGGTTTTGATGTTTACATACGCCGTCATCCCTGGCATCAGTATCTCCTCAGGATTGTCTACCGATACGACTACGTTGTACGTTACTACGTTTGACTGGGTGGTCGCGTTTAGCCTTATTTGTTTTACTACGCCCTTAAACTGCCTGTTATTGTAAGCGTCTACGTTGAACGTCACCTCTTGCCCTATCTTTATCTTCCCTATGTCCGCTTCGGCGAAGCTCGAATCTATCTGCATGCGTCTTAGATCCTGGGCTATCTTGAAGAGCGTCGGCGTCTGGAAGCTGGCGGCCACGGTTTGGCCTAGATCTATCTGTCTATCTATGACCACTCCGGAAACCGGGGATTTTATGACGGAATATTCTTTGTTCGTGGAATCTTTCGTATGCGTCGCCATGGAGAGTGCAAGCTGGGCTTTGGCGCTTTTGCGGGCTTGTACGGCCTGGTCTAGCTCCTGCGCCGATACGTACTCTTTCGCATATAGCTCCTTCATTCTTTTTTCGTTAGCTTCTGCGAGTTCCAGCGCCGCTTTTGCCGATTCGACGCTGGCCCTGCTTTGCGCCACTTGCGCGTCAAACAGCGCCGGATCCAGAATGGCCAAAACCTGACCTTTTTCTACCTTGTCGTTGTAGTCGACAAGCAGTTTTTTTACGGTGCCCGAGACCTGTGTGCCGACGTTAACGAGAACTACCGGGTTTAGCGTTCCGTTTGCCGATACCGTCTGCGTTAGGTCGCCGTTTTCGAGTTTTTGCGTTTTGTACGTCTCTGCCCCTTTTGGGCCGCCGCTTGTTTTATAGTACCAACCCGCTGCTCCTATACCGACGACAAGCAGGGTTCCTATAAGAAGTTTTTTTCTGTTTTTGATGCTGTCCATTATTCCCATCTTAGTTTCCGTTACCTATTTTTTCTATTTCGCTAAACGCCAACCTTCCCATGCTTTGCAGCAAAGTCGCCCTCATGATATACCAGTTGTATACGGCGTCTATGTTCTGTTGCCTGGCGCTTGCGTATGCGCTCTGGGCGGTCAGCAAGTCCAGTATGCTGCCGACCCCGGCCTTGTATCTACCGCTTGCCGCTTTTAGCGCCTCATCCGCGCTCGCCAGCAGGTCCTTGCTGCTTTTGACGGCCGTAGCCTGTGTTTTTAGGTTGTTGTATGCCTTGTAGGTTTGGAGGGCGACCTGTTTTTCAAGTTTTGCGTATTCGAGCTCTTTTAGCCTTGTCTCCATCTGCGCCGCCCTTACTTTGTATGTAGCGCTAAAGCCGCTAAATATCGGGATGTTGATAGAGAGCGTGCCGGAGCTGTTTTTCGTTTGGGCGCCAAGACTGGTGTCCGAATATCCGGTGGAGCCGTTAAGGGAGATGGTCGGCCTGCCGTCGCTTTTTGCGGCCTCTACGCCGGCTCTCGCCGCCTCTATTTGAGCGGCCGCGGCCGCCAGATCAGGGCGTCTCTTTTTTGCCTCAAAAATCATCTCTTCGATGTTGCTTAGATCCTCCATCTCTTTGATATTTGTGGACGGCGCCGCTATTTCAAGGCTAGTGTTTGCGTCCAGACCCAGCGTGTTGGCTAGGTCGGCGTAGCTGTTTTTTAGGCTTCCTTCCGCTTTTTGCCTGTTTAGAACAGCTTGCGAATAGGCGGTCATGGCCTGCAGTTTGTCGGACGGCGTCGCCGTCCCGGCTTTGTATTTGGCGAGCGCGGCCTCATAGCTCTCTCTCGCCGTCTTTTCCGCTTCGATATACGCCT
This sequence comes from uncultured Helicobacter sp., assembly GCA_964568395.1. Classification (GTDB taxonomy): domain Bacteria; phylum Campylobacterota; class Campylobacteria; order Campylobacterales; family UBA6016; genus UBA6016. Next base: position 8,932 of record CAZMPN010000009.1, read on the forward strand.
CGAGGGAGGCTTTTGCCCCAAAAAGCGCAAAGTACGACTCGGTCACGGATAGGAACAGCGATTGTATCTGCGCGTTTTGGGAGGCGTTCGCGGCGTCGAGTATTTTTTTCGCGTTTTGGAGATTGGCCTCTCTTGCTCCAAAGTCGTAGATGGTATAGGAGAGGGAGATCTGTCCGCTTTTCGCATTCGTATACAAGTCGGAAGTCTTGGAGTTTTGTTTTGTCGCATCGAGCGAACCCGCCGCGCTAATGGACGGCATGTAAGCCGCGTTCGCTACGCCTATGTTTTGCGCTTTTGACAGGGCGGTTATCCAGGCTGCTCTCGTCTGCGGGTTGTTATGGAGGGCGAAATTGGCTAGCTCGGAGAGAGTCATCCCTTTTTTTATCGTCGGCTCTTTCGTGAGGGCGGAGTATGAATCCGGCGCCGCAACCTTGCCGTCTACGCCGTACGGATCCGATATGTCGAATGCCGACGCCACGTTCGCCAGCAAAATCAGTCCGCTAAATAGCAAAGCTACTTTTTTATGTTTGTATTCCATTTTCCTGCAAGCTTCTTTGGTTTTTCGTATATTATCTCATACAAAAGTAAACGTAATGTTAATGTCTCTTAGCCGTATTAAAAAAATAGGGTATGATTAGTTAAAACGTTTTTTGCCTATTAGCCTTTTAAGAGAGGAGCGGCGCGATATGAAGCTTCCGGCTTTTATTGGTTTAAATCTAACCACCAGGCTTTTTTGGGTATCGGCTGTACTGGTTGTCCTGGCGCTCTTTGCCAACACCGTCATAAGATACGTAGAGACGCAAAAAATAGTAGAAACAAGAGCCTACAATAGAGCCAAAGCGTTGCAAGACTATTTCGTCTCCATGCGCTTTGTGTATCATCAGCAATTCTTGAAAAGCGGAGTGGATCTTAACGATTCGACCGTCGGTTTTCTGCCGGCGCACGCGGCCTCGCTTATAAGCGACGAATACTCTAGGCGCACGACTCAAGGCATCTCCATAAGAAACGTATCCGACAAACCGAGAAACCCAAAAAACATGGCGGACGATACAGAGAAGGAAGCCATAAGATATTTTGCCGCGAATCCGGACCAAAACGAAAGCATAAAACGCATATATAAAGGCAATCAGGAGTTCTTCTTTTTCGCGTCGCCATTGAGGGTGCAGCAGTATTGCCTTGTTTGCCACGGCGAAAAAGAGAATACATTGGAATATATACGAAATAGGTACGATACGGCTTACGGATACAAGGTCGGCGACGTTAGGGGGCTTACCAGCATACTGATTCCGGTGGCTTCCTTGGAAGATCAGATTATGGGTATTTTCTGGGATACGACATATTTTATGGGCGTTTTTTCCGCCGTACTGCTTATAGTGGTTTATATCGCCATAAGGGAAGCCGCCAGACAAGAGGAGAAAATAAAGGAGAGGCTGGAATACGCCGTCAAAGAGAAAACCGCCGAACTTAGGAGTCTTTATACCAAGGAGATGCACCTATCGTCGATACTGAAGACGGTGGCGGACGTCAATCAGCTGCTCATAACGTCGAACGATACGGATGAATTAATCGAGAATACGGCAAAGACGTTGAGCATGAACGACTCTTTTGCCAGCGTTAAAATAGTCCTGCTTTACGGCGATGAGCTAAAGGTAGCCGCGACAGAGGGGATTATCGATGAAAACGTAGTAACGGAAGTGGACGAATTCGTGTTTGCGAACAACAAAAGCCTCAAAATTACGGATTTTGACGATGAAAACGTCCCGGAACACTGCAGAAGAAAGGCAAAGACATACGGTATAAAAGCGGTCTATTCGGCCCCGTTAAAGAGCAGCAGCAGCGCAAAAACGCCGGTAGGCGTCATAACCGTTTGTACGGCGCAATCTGACGGTTTTAGCCAAAAAGAGTGCGATATGATAGACGAGCTAGCAGGAGATATAGGTTTTGCCGTGAACTCGTTTGCGCAAAAGAAGCTTATAGAGAGGCTCCATACCGAGAGGCTAAACAGCTACGAAGAGTTTATAGAGGCGCTGGTGGATATGATAGAGCAGCGCGACACGTATACGGCCGGACATACGAAGAGGGTGGCGGTATATTCCGAGTTGATAGCGAGAGAGATGGGCGTAAGCGAAGCGGATATTAAGAAGCTGGTGGAAGCCGCCAAGCTGCACGATATAGGCAAGGTGGTGACGCCGGATTCGGTTCTTTTGAAGCCGGGGTCGCTTACGAAGCTTGAATATGAGCTGATAAAAGAACACGTCGGCGCCGGCTTCCAGGTGCTATCGAACATAGCCTCGTACAAGGAGCTTGCGCAAATAGTGATATATCATCATGAAAGATACGACGGCAGCGGCTATCCAGGCGGAGTAAAGGGCGAAGATATTCCGATTTTCGGACGCATATTGGCCGTGGCGGATTCTTTCGACGCAATGACGACCAATAGGATATATAAGCCCAGAAAAAGCATAGAAGAGTCGTTAAGGGAGTTGGAAGAGTTGAGCGGCATATGGTACCACCCTGACGTCGTAAGGGCCGCCGTAAAGGTGTTGGCGGACATACGCATAGATACTGGCATAGACCAAATGGCCGATATTAGTATGCTTGACAAGGAGAGGTTAAGCTACTTCTTTAAAGATAGGCTTACAAAGCTATACAACGAGGATTATCTCACCGTTGTTTTAAGCGGGCGATCTGGCGTCGCCGTACCGTCGTGCCTTGCGGTCGTTTCGCTCTCTAACTTTACGCAATACAACAAAGAGCATAGCTGGGAGGGCGGAAACGCCTTGCTTGAAGAGCTTGCGGACTATCTGATGAAAAGTTTCGGAGGGTCGCTGATATTTAGGATACGCGGAGACCATTTTGTTATTGCGGATTGCGACGCAAATATCGATGACGTTATGTCCAACTCCCCGCTGCGAGACAAAAACGTATCGTATAAGATAAAAAAGATATACACGCCGTTTGGAAGCGTCAAAGAGGCGCTCCTTGAAACATAGGCGCAAGTTATGGTTTTACATTTTTAACAAATAATTAACTATTCATTCATATTCTCATGCCGAAATTTTTTCGGGAGTTAATATGAAGATTTTACCTTTTTTATCGATAGTAGGATGCGCGGCGTTGTTCGGGGAGACCTTGTCTCTTGATACGGTGAGCGTTACCGCCACAAGAGAGGCGAGAGCCACGAAAGACGTGCCGCAGTCGATAGCTGTCGTAAACAGCGAAACGATAGAGGCCACGAAAGCCCAAAACATAAAAGATTTGATTACCGGAATCCCGGGCGTGCTTGTGGATAGCAAAAACGGCGGCTACGACGCCAGGCTCATCATCAGGGGCGCCGGACTAAAAGCTCCATATGGCGTAAGAGAGATTATGGTGCTTAGGGACGGGGTGCCTATGACGGATCCCGACACTATGACCAGATTCGACTTTATAGATACGCAAGATATCGAGAGGGTCGAGGTGACCAAGGGGCCCGGCTCCATAGCGGCCGGCGGCGTGCTAGGAGGTACGATACAGATAATCTCCAAGTCGGTTTTTAGCGAAGAGCCTAACAGGATAAAGCTCGGCCTTGGAACCGACGAAGCCCAAAACTTCAACCTCCGATACTCCATAAAGGCGAGCGACAAGGACTATCTTTCGCTTACGGCTTCCAGAAGGGCCACAAATCCGGACTATAGAAGGCATAACGCTTTCGATACGAATCAGGCCAGCATAAAATACGGCAAAATAATGGAAAACGGAATACTGGAGAGCGAACTTGCCTATACGGAGGCGAATTTGCAGTTTCCGGGATCGATGAGTCCGGCCGAATTCGAGACGTTCAAGACGACAGGCAAGCAGGATACTACCGTAGACGCATGGAAACATACAGGCAGATACTCTAAAATCCTGTTTTTCAATACGAAATACGAGACGGAGTTTGGGAACCTAAAATTCAAGCCGAGGGTTTACGTCAACAGATGGAGCCACTACCACCCTGTTACCGGAATAATCAACGACAGCAACGACAATACTACATCCGGGGTCGACTTGGAGGCCGCGTATCCGCATAAGCTGTTCGGACAGGGCGGCTCTCTCGTGTTCGGTACGACATATAGGCAAGATATAACGAACGACTCCAAAAAATACCAATATAAAGACTATACGACCGGGTTCGGCGGCAGAATCACGGCTACGCTCTCTGATGAAAAAGGGGCGTTGGCCGAAGTGGATAACGAAAAAAATAAGATAGGCGGCCTTTTTGCGCAGGAGAGCTTGAAATTTGGCGCCCTTACGATCGATATCGGAGCCAGGTTCGACAAGAGCAGCTTTGATCTGTCGGCCAATGAAATGACGAAGTATGACTATAGCGCAGGCAAGTACGTAGCCGGCGCCGGATTTAGGCAGACTAAAAAGACATATGAGCTTTTTGCGCCAAAACTAGGCGTTAGCTATGCAATAACGCCTCTCATTAGCGCATACGCCTCGGTGGCCAGGGCGGAACAGACGCCGTCGACGAGCGAACTATCTATTAATACGGATCTCAAAAAAAGCAGGGCCACGAACGCCGAGATGGGGCTAAAAGGCAGAATGGATAAATTTAGCTTTGACACGGCCATCTATAGGACCGTTACCGAAGATGAGGTCGTCAGTACGTACGTATTGGGACAGACACAGACGCAAAACGCCGGCAAAAGCGATAAAAAAGGGTTTGAAGCCAGCGGCGAATATACGCTGACAAACGATTTTTCCCTGGGTGCCTCATACTCTTATTCCGACTACAAGTATATCAGCTTTACGGAAGTGGCTAGGGTCGGCATGACTACGTATACCGCCGACAGGAGTGGCAGCAGGCTCAAATATATCCCAAAACACCAATACTCGTTGTTCGCCAATTACAAATACGGCAACTATAAAGCGCGCATAAAAACTGACACATGGAGCAAATACTTCATAGACGACGCGAATTCGCAAGATTACGAAGGGTATAGGTTCGTGACTTCGGCGATGCTCGGATGGGAAAAAGGCTCGCACTCGCTCAACCTAAACGTAGACAATCTATTCGACAAGCACTACGCCATGGAAGTAAAAAAAGACGCGACGAGCACGAGCGTATACTATACGGGTGCTGCCAGAAGAAGCGCGCTCGTAACGTACGCGTATAAATTCTAGGAGCTAAAAGTGGTAAAAGATATAAAAAGAGATAAAAACGACCTTTTCGCATATGCGCCGACGAGGTTTTTGTTTAGAAACGAGAAGGTTATATTCGCCGTCAGAGCCGTTACCGTTTTCTTATTCGCATACGCGCTTTATCTTGGTTTTGTCGCCGAGCCTGAGGAAAATACGTTTACTACGGCGATTTTTTGGTCCATCTTCTGGCCTTTTTTCATGTTCTTGACGCTTCCGACTCTCGGAAGCCTCTTTTGCGGAATATGCCCGCACGGATATATAGGCAAATACATAACAAAATTCGGTCTTCAAAAAGAGATGCCAAAAGCGCTGAAAAATCCGATATGGGGACTTCTTGTCGTAGTCTTGTTTTATTGGAGCGTCATCTACGTTTGGCCTGGAGCATTGAAGGCTCCGGTCGCCACGGCTCTGTTCTTTGCCGTTTTCACTTTGGTCGCCTTCGGCCTTTTTTATCTGTTCAAAGATATGAGCTACTGTAAAAGCCTCTGCCCGATAGGATCCATTACTACCGCTTTTTCAAAGGTCGGTTTCGGGCGGATATCGACTTACGGGGAACACTGCGCTTCTTGTAAGACGTTCGATTGCGCCAAGGCTTGCGAGTACAAACTAAGCCCTTTCAACTTCGAAAAAAAAGGCGCCCATTATGATTGTAAATCCTGTATGGATTGCGCCATTGCCTGCGATGCGGTCAAGTTCGAGCTTGTAAAGCCGCTATCGGGAGTGGTGAGCGAAAAAACGAAAAAGAGTTTCGCGGACGTGTGGACCTATCTCGCTATCGCCGCGGTAGGCACTATCACTATGGGGCTTCATCACGGCATAGGCAGAACCGGGGCGGCGCCCGATATGATATGGTCCAAGATAGGAGCCCAGATAAACACTCTCGGGCTTGGCGTAGACGGAGTAGGGCTTGCGGCGCTTCTTAGCGGAATCATCGCTTCCGCCTTCTTTGCTCTCGGCGGGCTTTTTGTAGCCTCAAGGCTTCTAAACAGACCGTTTGGCGAGACGATGCTCTCTTACGGCTACGTCTTTGCGCCTATTATGATAATAGGCGGCGCAAGCCACGCTTTTAGCTTCTTTTTTATGAGTTATTACCATACCGCAGTTAACGGATTTATATGGGCGTTTAATCTCTCTTTTGAGAACGTGAAGCCTCTGGCTTCCATGAAAGACGCATGGATAAGGGTGTTTTCGCTATTTAACTATCTTGCGGTCATAGCCTCCATGTTTATCGCATACAAAAAGGTATCGATAGAAAACGTCAAGTTTGTCGTCAAGGGCGCGGTATTTGCCGCCGTTTCGGCCTTCGCTATTTTCTATCTGTTTTTGGTCGTGTATAGACAGTACGCGATGATGGCCTACGGACCTCTTAAATGCCATTAAAATAGTATTGACTCCAGAAGGCGAAAAAGCTAAAATCGCCAAAAAGGAGTCAAAATGTCTGATTTAAAAAAGATACCGAATAGGCTAATAAACGAAGACTCGCCTTATCTGCTGCAGCACGCGTACAATCCGGTGGATTGGTATGCGTGGAACGATGAGGCTTTCAAGAAGGCTAGGGCTGAAAATAAACCGATATTCCTCTCCATAGGGTATAGCGCCTGCCATTGGTGCCACGTGATGGAGAGGGAGGTCTTCGAGAACGGGGAGCTAGCCCGTATACTCAACGAGCGCTTCGTCTCTATCAAGGTTGACAGGGAAGAGCGTCCCGACATAGACAAGCACTTTCAGCATATACACTACATTATTACTAGGCGTTCCGGCGGCTGGCCTACGTCTATATTTCTGACACCAGATAAAAAACCTTTTTTCGCCGCAACATATATACCTCCAAAGTCGAAGCAGGGGATGATGGGATTTGGCGAAGTCGTAGCGATGCTCTCAGACAAGCTAAGAGACGAGCCGCAAGAGGTGTATAGGGTGGTCCAGAATATAGAGAGGATAGCGGCGAATACAGAGATAAAGAGAAGAGAGAGGGTGGATTTCTCGGTTTTACCCCTGCTTAAAGAGGCCGTCCTAAAAAACTTCGACCATGAAGACGGCGGAATAATGGGCGAGCCTAAATTCCCGCATGCGGCCCTGCTTTCGCTGCTTTTAAAAAGCAAGGATGCCGAACTGGTAGGGATCGCCTCGCATACGCTAAGGTGCATGGCGAAAGGCGGTATGTACGACATAGTCGACGGCGGGTTTTGCAGATATAGCGTTGACGGCTTCTGGCTTGTGCCGCATTTTGAAAAGATGGGTTACGACAACGGTCTCTTGATAGAGGTGTACGCAAAGGCGTACGAGATAACCGGGGAGCCTCTGTTCTTGCGTATCGCAAGGGAGTGCGCCGATTTTATGCTGGAAAAGATGAGCGAATCAAATCTCTTTTATTCCGCCAGCGACGCGGACTCGGAGGGTGAAGAGGGAAAATATTTCGTCTATGGTTGGCGGGAGGCGCATGACGCATGCGTAGAGGCCGGCGTAAAAGATGCGGACAAAACGTTAAGAACGCTTGGATTCGGGAAAATAGGCAACTTCGAGGGCAAAAATATCCCCAGAAACGAAGCCTTTGACGATGGCGAAGAGGTGCAAAAAGCGCTGGCGGCGTTAAAAAAATTGAGAGCGGCAAGAGTCTATCCGTTTATCGACAAGAAGATTATCTGCTCGTGGAACGCCATGATGATAAGCGCGCTTTTCTCGCTATCTCGGGTGGACGCCTCATATGGGCGGGTCGCCGAACTATCCCTCTCGGCTCTTCGCTCCAAACTCGGCCGTGACGGCAAGCTGTACCACTGCGCTATGGCGGATAAAGAGCCTAGGATAGAAGCGTTTTTCGAAGATTACGCCTTCTTGTCAAAAGCGTATCTTGACGCATATCTGGCTAGCGGCAACCAGGATTATAAAAAAGAGGCTTTAGAGACCATACGGAAGGCTACCGCTCTTTTTTATAGAAACGGGACGTGGATGCTTTCCGTAGGCGAGTTCGAGACGATGGCCGAAGCGAACGACGGCAGCTACTCTTCGCCTATTGGCGTAGCGTGCGAAGTTTTGAGATATTTCGGCGATGAAACCGGGGATCTCTTGCTCTCTACGATGGAGAGCTACTCGGCCGAAATCAGGAGTTATCCGATGTACTACGCCGCACTAGCCGCCGCTTATTTGTGATAAGTTGTAATTTATAAAAAATATCTTAGAATGATGGCAATTTATATATAAAAAAAGTATTCTAATTGCCTATAGATAAACAAAAATTTTTAAATACCTCCATGTTTTTTACCGCCGTAATTACGGGCGTTTTATGGGTTGGCGGATACTACTATTTAAAAGATGACGCTAGAGACCAAAAAGAGTTCTATCTTTCCAAGCAGACAAAAAGCCAGCAAATAGCGTGGGACGCAACCGTCAACACTCATAAGATAGGCATGAGCGCATATTTCGACGCATATATAATGACGCCGACGGTCGCCTCGTATATGAAAAAAGCGAACTCCAAGGATCACTCCTTGAAAGATATAGCTAGAGAGGAGCTCTACAGGGAGCTTCACCCCTATTATCTGAGGCTTGAGGATAGAAACGTACGCCAGCTCCATTTTCACGACAGGGAAAACAACTCCTTTTTGCGTTTCCACCAGAAGGATAGGTTTGGAGATTCGCTCAACTCCACCAGGCCTTCGGTCGTTTTGGCCAACAAGTATAAAAGGGTCGTGCAAGGTTTTGAAACAGGCAGGGTAGTGAGCGGTTTTAGGAACGTATTTCCGATAGTCTACAACGGGGAGCATCTCGGCAGCGTAGAGCTCAGCCAGTCTTTTGGAGCCATCAAAAACGAACTGGGCAAGCTGGAGCCGTCAAAAGAGTATTTGATGGCGTTAAGGGCGTCCCAGATATTGCAGAAGATTTTTGAAGAGCAAAAAAAGCTCTATTCAAAGACCGGATTTAGCGACGAGTGGCTGATCGAAGACGTAAAAGACGAGCTCGGCGGCGGCAAAAACATACTAAGCGCAAATATCGTCCAATTATCGGCGGCGCTAAGAAAGCATGCCGATTTTACCAAGATGCTCGATAAAGGCTTGGCTTTTTCGTATGCGCTAGAGCATGGAGGACAAACATTTTCGGTTACCGTTACGCCGGTTTTTGATATTAGCGGGCATTATGCGGCCGCATTAATCTCTTTTATGCCGTCAAAAGAGCTTCAGAATATTAACGTCGACTTTGATTTTAGGCTGCTGCACTTTTCGGCGATGCTTCTGATAGCCGCCGCCGCCCTTTTTTGGCTACTTCGGAGCAGAAAAAGCCTCGAGCGCGAGAAAAAAAGGCTCGACGCAATATTGCAAACGATGGGCGAGGGGCTTTACGTCATAGACGTAGAGGGAAGAATAAAATATATAAACAACGCCGCCTTGGATATGCTCGGGCTAACCGCAAAAAGTCCGGTCGGGGAGGTGGCCCACTATCTCTTCCATTCGCACGGCCAGAACGGACATACGAGCCTGGTCGAGTGCCCTATATACAAAACCATCGTTAGCGGCGACAGGTACGTCGGAATAGATAGTTTCATAAGGAGCGACGGCTCGATATTTCCGGTCGACGTGATTAGTTCGCCGCTCTTTGAGGACGACGAGATAATAGGCTCCGTAGCGGTCTTTAGAGATATCGCCAATAGGCTGGAGCTGGAAAACGAGCTAAAGAACCTAAACAAAGAGCTGGAAAAAAGAGTCGAAAGCGAAGTTGAAAAAAGATTTGAGAGCGAGGCTATATTTAGGGCCATATTCAACAACAGCCCGGAGGGCGTATTGATACTTGACGAAGACGGTAGGTTTGTCGAGTGCAACAGAGCCGCGGCTTCGATGCTTGGTATGGAGGCGTCCGACATAGTGGGCAAAAGACCTTGCGAACTCTCCCCGGAAATGCAGCCGGAATCCGGATTTTTTAGCGAAAACGCTGCGAGAATGTTCATAAGGGCGGCGATGGCAGGCGAAAACCAGCGCTTTGAATGGGCGTATCTAAACAGCGGCGGCAGATATGTGCTGATAGAGGTCGTACTATCCGCCATGAATAGGGGGCAAAAAACCGAGCTGCTCATGCTGTGGAGGGATATCACCCAGATAAGGGAGCTCCAAAAAGAGAAAGAGAGCCAGCATGCGCTGCTCGTGCAGCAAAATAAGCTTGCAGAGCTTGGTTCCATGATAGGGGCGATAGCCCACCAGTGGAAACAGCCGCTCAACAATATCTGGCTTATGGCGCAAGATATGAAGATGAGCTACGATATGAACGAGCTGACGCCGGAATATATGGATAGCTTCAAAAAGCAGATGGGCGAACAGGTAAAGTTTATGAGCCAAACCATCGAGGATTTCAGAAGTTTCTATAAACCGTCAAAGAGCGCGTCTAAGTTCGAGCTAAAAAAAGCGGTCGAGTCGGTTATCTCTCTCGTCAAAATACAGCTAGACAAAGACGGGATAGAGATATTGCCGGATATGTGCGACGGTCTTAGCATAGTCGGTTTTGAGAGCGAATTCAAACAAGTCGTCCTCAATATCGCCAACAACGCGAAAGACGCTTTTGAGAATAAGGATATAAAAAATAAAGAGATATACGTACGGTTATCCAGGGAGGGCGACAACGCCGTTTTGCGCATAGGGGACAACGCAGGCGGCATAGACGAAGAGCTGTTCGTAAACGACAAATTGTTCGAGCCATATAATACCACCAAGGGCGAAAAAGGAACCGGGGTGGGGCTTTCGCTAAGCAAGACGATAGTAGAGAAACATCTAGGCGGCAGGATATGGGCGCACAATATGAAAGACGGGGCGGAGTTCGTGATAGAGCTGCCGCTTGCGTTGGAGTAGTATTTAATGCCGCAACTTTTAGTCAGGACGCTCAGCAGAAAGATAAATCTGTTTATCGCTTTTTTCGTTGCGCTGCTATCGCTTTTTGCCGCCTCAGCGCTCTATTTCGATATGAAAAAAATTGGCGAGGAAAAGAACGGCTATAATATATCGATAGCCAACAACGTATTTGAAACGAATATGAACTTTGAAAAAGCCTCCCTTCTCCAGACGCTAATAGCGGTCAAAAACAATCCGGTTTTCTTGGAGGCTTTTGCATCCGGAGACAGAAAAAGACTTCTGGGCGTAACGAAACCATTTTTTGACGAGATAAAAGCCAAACATAAAATCACACATTTTTACTTCATAATGCCAGATAAAAAATGCCATTTAAGGGTCCATAAGCCGGAAGAGTTCGGCGATATGATATGGAGAACTACGCTGCAAAGGGCCGCCGAGCGCCAAAGCGAATATGTCGGCTTGGAGATGGGAATGAACTTCTTTTCGCTGAGGGCCGTTTCGCCAGTATACGGGAAGGGTGGGGAACTGCTCGGATATATAGAGCTTGGGCGTGAGATAGACCACTTTTTCGAGCTTTTTAAGAAGCAGACAAATTTCGACATCTCGCTTTTGATGGACGATAAATATGTGAGCCATTACGAGATGGATAAAGGAGTAAGGCTGAAGCCGCACGGACATAAAGTCGGCGGCTTTACCGTGCTAAACAGCTCAGATATCAAATTGGCCGAGAGGATAATACCCGGCATCCAGATCACCGGCACAGGGGATAAGGTGTTCGATGACGTAGAAGTGGACGGAAAGCACTATTTTTGCTACGCTAGAAGCATAAACGACGCAAACGGGGATGTGGCGGGTCACCTTCTGATATCGTTCGATAACACACAAATCATGCACGACATAGCCAAGCAGTATATGTTTATGTCGGCAATAGCCGTTGTAATAGCTGTTTTGATGGCGCTTTTTGTTAGGCACGGACTAAATAGGGAGATTCTAAGACCGCTCGACAAGATAAGGGGCGGAATCGTAAATTTCTTCGACTATATAAGAGGCGAGACGGACAAGCTAAACTACATAGAGCCTATGCAAAACAACGAGATAGGTTTTATAGCCAACGCATTGAACGAGAGTATGGAGGAGACGGTCAATATCCTTGCCGAGAACAAAAAAAACGAGGTTTTCTACTTCCAGCAGTCAAGGGTCAGCGCCCTTGGAGAGGTGATAAGCAATATAGGGCACCATTGGCGGCAGCCGCTAAACGCCATTTCCATTATGGCCCAAGACCTGAAATACGCAAAGGCCGCAAACGAGCTGACCGACGAGTATCTAAACACGATGGTGGGGAGGATTACGAACATCACAAAGGCGCTCTCCAAGACGATCGACGATTTGAGGCTTTTCTATCGTCCGTCTTCCAAGAAAGAGGAGTTTGCGATAGAAGAAGAGATACAAAAGGTGGTCAATTTCTTCGAGGTACGATATGCGGAACTCGGCATAAAGATAGAGTATACCTTCGATTTCAAACACCCTATTACGGCGTATAAGAACGAATTTTCGCAAGTGCTTATACATATCCTTAAAAACTCGGAAGAGGCGATAGCCGCCAACCGTGTCGCAAACGGCAAAATAGAGATTACTACTTCCGAAGCGGGCGACTGGCTCATGGTCTCCATATCCGACAACGGCGGCGGCGTAGATAAAAACACGCTGGAAAAGATATTCGACCCGTATTTTACGACAAAACACAAGGCGATAGACGTAGGACTGGGGCTCTACCTGTCTAAAACGATGGTGGAGAAAAATATGGGCGGCATATTGAGAGCCGAAAATATAGAAAACGGCCTTAGGATTGAGATGCTTTTGCCGCGTACCGGCCCTAGGTTCTAGTAGGTTTTACCCAAAACCGATACGCAAAAACGCTCGCGGACGGCTTTTGGTGCGAATTCTAAGCAGCTTAACGCTATTATTATCTATAAAAACTCCGCATTCCATCCTGGACACTAAACCACCGTGTTATATCGATGCAGCGGGCACATAGAGCATAAAACGCTTTTTTAAAAAAATATTATTTTGTTTTAGGATAACAGATTTTGAAGGCTAAAAAACTAATTTCCGTTATGGATACATCTTTTCGCGACGGCCTCCAGTCGGTATACGGCGGGCGCGTACTTCTGGAAGATATAAAACCTGCCATACAAGCGTTCGTCGATGCCGGGATAGAACATTTTGAATTCGGCGGCGGCGCGAGATTTCAGTCGCTTTATTTTTACTGCAACGAAGACGCCTTCGATATGATGGACACCTTCAGGAGTATAGTCGGGCCTAAAGTAAAACTTCAGACCCTTTCCCGCGGCGTCAGCCATGTAGGGCTGGATACCGGTTCCAGAGACGTAATAGACCTTCACGCAAAGCTTTTCAAAAAACACGGTGCGACCACCATAAGAAACTTCGATGCGCTAAACGACGTTCAAAACCTGATATATCCCGCCGAGTGCATCAAAAAACACGGACTAAACCACGAAGTGTGCGTAACCGTGATGGAGCTTCCTCCGGGCTGCGAAGGCGCGCACGAAGCCGATTTTTATATGGGTGTCCTTAGGAATATACTAGATAGCGGACTTCCTTTTGACTCGGTATGCTTCAAAGACGCTTCAGGCACCGCAAGACCGAGAAAAATATACGACACGATAAAAGCGGCCAGAGAACTTCTAGGCCAAGATATGCACATCAGATTTCATACGCACGAGACCGCGGGCGTGAGCGTGGCTTGTTATCTCGCCGCTCTAGAGGCCGGCGCAGACGGCATAGACCTTGCCATGGACCCGGTAAGCGGCGGCACCAGCCAGCCGGATACGCTAACGATGCTGCACGCGCTAAAAGGCAGCGAATTCGATATGGGGCTCGAGGCGAAAAAGCTGCTTGAGGCGCAAAAAGTCCTGAAGGATTGCCTAAAAGACTATTTCGTTCCGCCGGAGGCGAAAGAGGTCTGTACTCTTATACCTTTCTCCCCTATGCCTGGCGGCGCTTTGACCGCGAACACGCAAATGATGAGGGATACAAAAACTCTCGATAAGCTGCCTGCGGCGCTGGAAGCGATGGGCGAAGTGGTCGCAAGAGGCGGTTTCGGTACGTCCGTTACGCCCGTGAGCCAGTTTTATTTCCAGCAGGCGTTCAACAACGTCGTATTCGGTCCTTGGAAAAAGATAGCCGACGGCTACGGAAAAATGCTTCTCGGTTATTTTGGTAAAACCCCTGTTGCGCCTGATGCCGAACTGGTTAAGATCGCAAAGGAACAGTTAAATTTAGAGCCGTCGACAGAGAATCCGCTTGACGTCGCCGACAGGGATTTCAACAAAAGCCTAGCCTGCTTTGAAGAGCAGCTAAGACACAATAACCTGCCGATTACAGAAGAAAACCTCTTCATAGTCGCTACCTGCGCCGAAAAAGGAATAGCTTTCCTGAAAGGCGAAGCGAAGGTAAACGTCAGAAAAGTGGACCACCTTGCCGTAGAGGGCGGAGCAAAAGCCGAAGAAAAAATAGTCCACGATATGTTCGAAAAATTCGACTCCTACTCGGTGGCGGCGCCTGAAGCGGAACTGAAGGTATCTGCCCTGCCTGAATTTTCATCCGAATACGAAGAGAGCTGGAGCAAGAAAAACATATCGTTCAAGCTAGAAAGAAAAGCAAAAGACCTATCGGCCGGTGCGGCCGGCGGTATGGATGCCGACGGCAACATACATGTACACGCTCCGCTTCCGTCCGAGGTTATAAAAGTATTGGTGCAGGTCGGCGACGAAGTCAAGGATGGGCAAGACCTGCTTATACTTGAGGCTATGAAGATGGTTATGGAGGTTCAAGCTCCCGCCGACGGTATTGTAAAAGCGATACACGTAAAACAGGGCGGCACGGTAGAGAGCGGACAAGTCCTCGTTACTCTGGAATAACAAGTTTTCCTATTTGCGGCGAAGCGGGACCTTCCGCTTCGCATCCTTCCTACTACGTATTAAAAATATTCAACTCTTTTTTCAGTTTGTCGGAGCTATTGACAAGTATGGATATCGTATTCGCTATCTCTTGTATATACTCGTAGTTTGCGGTCGTCATCGTTTCGTTGGCGTGTATCGCCTCTATCAGCTTGCCTATCTTTTCGCTGTTTTCGGAAAAGCTGCTTGCCGCCGAGTTTGACCTTTGCGCGGCCTCCCTCATCGTATGCACCGTTTTTTCTAGGGTTATGCTGACATCCGAAGAGTCTTTGGACAGTTTCGCGATATTCGCCGCGTTTTTGTTTATTTCGTCGCTGCTATCGCCGATGGATTGGACCACTACGTTTACCGTGCTTTGGATTTCCGTAAGCGACTTTTGCGTTCTCTCCGCCAGCTTCCTTACTTCGTCGGCCACGACGGCAAAACCTCTGCCGTGCTCGCCGGCCCTGGCGGCTTCTATCGCCGCATTTAGCGCCAGCAGGTTTGTCTGGTCGGCTATATCGCTTATCACCGTCAATATATTCGTAATTTCGTCAGCCGTCCTAGTCAGCTCGTAGAATTTCTCCGACATGCTGTTTTCTGTTTGCGCTGTATGTTCGATATTCCTCGTAAAATCGGATATCTTCTTGTTGATCTCCAGGAGCGTTGCGTTTGCGGCGTCCAGCTGCTCTTTTGTCTGGGCCGTATCCTCTCCGGTTTTTGAGAGAGATTGCTTTATCGCATCGCTGCTTTGGGTTACCTCATGCATGGAGCGGTTTTGTTCCTGTGCGCTGCTTCCTAGTTTTTGCGTGATTGCGTTTATATTGTTTGTGATAGACGCCGTCTCGTCCGCGCTTCTTTTGGCGGTATTTAGCACGTCCCTTAGCGAGCCGATCAGATTTGCAAAAGCAGCCTCTTCCTGCGTGCTCGTGCTCGTGCGTATGGTGAAGTCGTTGTTTTTTGTGATTGTCTGAACCATGCTGGAGACGTTCAGGGACGCCACGTGGTGCTTGGTTATCGCATATATCATGTATACCAAGACGATAGCTTCCAGTACGACGAATGCGGCATGCAAGAATACTATATCCCATCCGCAGCCGTAGTTGTACAGCATTATCGGGGTTCCGCCTATGGAGACGCCGTTTAGCTGTAGGTACGTAAACAAAAGATGGTGTACGGCTATCGTAAGCGCCGCCGCTACCGTCGGCAGAATATCCTTATACAGGGACATAAAGGCCAGTACGACGAAGACGTGGAAGTGCATCTCTATTCTTCCTAGATGCTGCTGTATCATTATGATCGGAAACCCCATAATCAGGATACCCATAGAAATCCTGGAGATATTGGTGCCTTTGAACATCGCGTACGCCGCATACGCCAGTCCGGTAATGAGGCCGCCGCCTACTATCCCCAGTATATAGGTGCCGTACGTAAGAGACGTCAGGAATGCCACGATTGCCCAGTTGATCATGAATATATACAAGAATATCTTGTCGGATTGCGCGGCCTCGTCGTTTAGTTTTTGCTGTACCAGAGGCGGGAGATCTTTGTAAATCCCCATCAGTACGGATAAGTTCATTTTAACTGCTTGTCTATATGTTCTTGTATTGTGCGGTAGTCGAAAGGCCTAGTTATATATACCTGCGATAATCTATATATATTCTCCTTTTGTTGCGAAAACAGATATAGATGCCCGCTATGATACATCTCTCCGGTCTCCGTTAGCGGTTTGCTGTAGTAGAGGTCTAGCTCTTTTTGGAATTTTGAAAGCTCGGCGCTATTTATCTCCACGCCGTGAAAGGCCGGGTTGAAATATTTGGCGTAGCTATCGGAGCCTTCGTGTAGGTCGCTGATATTTATGAAATACACCCCTACGTTCTTGCTATCCTTGAGCGCCTTATAGACGCCGTCTATCTCCTGCATCGTAGGGCCGCATATCGTTTTGCAGCCGACCACCCCGAAATATAAAAGCGCTACTTTCGGATAAGGCTTCTCTAGAAAATTGATCGGCATAACCACATCTTTTTGCGCTGAAATCGGCTTTGCGCTCTGGTGCGCAAGCATGGGAAAGCCGAGCCCGATAAGCACTATAAAAGAAACGGCTATAAACAAACCGCCGACTATTTTTTGCCGCCTTCTCACCTTTTTTGCCTTTATGCCCTATAATTTGACCGTTGGTATGAAAAAAATATTTTAGTATGCGTTAGTAGTAAATTTGTGACAAAAATGGAATATTATGAAAATAAGAGTTTATTATGAAGATACCGACATAGGAGGCGTCGTCTATTACGCCAACTATTTGAAGTTCATAGAGCGCGCCAGAAGCGAAATTTTTTTTGAAAAAGGGCTCTCTCCTATTATAGAAGGCGGAGCTTTCGTCGTGAGGAGCCTGCATGCGGAGTATTTGAAATCGGCGGTGTTCGGAGATGTTTTGGACATAAAAACAACCCCGAAGGATATAAGATCGGCTTCGCTTACGCTTTTCCAAGAGGTTTTCAGAGGCGAGGAGAAGCTTTTCGAGGCGCATGTAAAGCTGGCTTACGTAAAAGAGGGGAGGCCTGCGAAGATTCCAAGCGAGGCGGCTCTACTCTTTGGTTCCTAGCTCAAGCAAAAGGCGTATCGTAAAGGTTGCGCCGTTTTGCTCGTTATTTGTCGCCGATATTTCGCCGTTATGATGCTTCTCTATGATTTGCTTTGCCATATATAGGCCTATTCCGACGCCTTGAGATTGGTGCTTTGTGGAGATGTACGGGTCGAATATCTTGTCTATCAGATTGTCCGCTATTCCTCCGCCGTTGTCGGCGACCTCTATATATAGCTGCTCGCCTTCGGATCTGACCGTTATTGTTATGACGCCTTCTTTTACGTCGTTGCCTACGATGGCGTCCCTTGCGTTTAGAAGCAGATTCAGTATCGTCTGTTCAAAATCGTTTTTGTAGCCGAAAATATCATGTTTGCCTTCATAGCGCTTCTCTATTTTGATGCTAATCTCCGCAAACGGGGCCTCTACAAGCTCTATGGAGGAGTCTATCGCCGTCTCTACCCTAAACAGCTCCTTTTCTTTATTAGGCAAGAAGAAGTTTCTGAACGCGTCTATCGTTTTGGACATGGAGTATATCAGCTCCATCCCTTTTTTGTTGCAATGCTCCATATCTTCTTCGGTCAGTTCGCCGCGCTTATAGTCGTAGTATGCGCTTTGCATGATGATGCCTACGGCGTTGAGCGGTTGCCTCCACTGATGCGCTATCAGGCTTACGAGCTCTCCTAAGGCCGCATTTTTAGACTGTTGGAACAAGAGCTGCTCTTTTTGTCTGTTTTTTTCGATTTCTTCTTGTACTCTTTGTTCGAGTTCCCTGTTCATCTCTTTTAGCTTGGCCCTGCTTTTGAAGGCGTCGTTTATCGCCCTTGAGATATTGCCGTATTCGTTTCTTTTGTGCAGATATTCCCTTATAGGTTCTATGTTTCTTTGCTTGATAGCCCTTGTTATGTTGATTAGCGGCAGGGTAAAGTATTTAGACATCAAAAATATGAAAGCCGTAATAATCACGGCTATATGAACCAAGGCTAGCTTTATCGTATCCTTTGCGTACTCGTCCACCGCTTTTAGGACGTCGTTTTCTATGAATATATGAAGCTCGGCTATCTGCTTGCCGTTGATGTCTTTTAGGGGGATATGTTTGTTTATGCCGTAGTAGGACTCTTCTTTGTCGTTTGGTTTATTATCTTCGACGGAGATTTTTACATGGCCTAGTTTTTCGAGCTCATCGATGTATTTTGCGTCCCAATGCTTTGCGACGAGGAAGTAGCCGTACGGTTTTTCGCTTTTTGACTTTTGGGTGGAGTGTTGGATAGGGGAGCCGAAAAGCTCTACTATGCCGTCTTTCGTCTTCGCGTAGAAATGTATCTCGGATGGCTCGTTTATCTTTAGGCTCTCTTTGTCCACTATCTTATAGATATCGCCCAAAAACATTTTGTCTATAGAGGAGTAGATTACGGTTTTATTGGCGTCTAGCACATATACGCCGTTGGAGCCGAACTCATCCAGACTCCCGTCTAGATTGTCTTTCGCCCAGCGCGCGTCTTTTGTGCCGACGTATTTGACGAGGTCGTTCCAGTATGCGTAGTCGTTGGCTTGTTTTCTATATACGCCGGATTTTAAAGCCAAAAGCTTCTCCACCCTAAGCGCGGCCTGCTCGCCTTTTTCTACCGCCGCCGCGTTTGCTTCGCTTTTTTGGAAGAGCCATAAAGTGGCAAACGACGAAAGCGACAGCACGCATACCGCAATGGTTAGTAGGGCGAACTTCCATTTTGCGTTCACTGGCTCTATCCTGCTTTCGAATTTCTTATAAGTGGCTTTTTCGTAATTTTATCCCAAAAGCCTGAAATATAAAACCATTTTTTTCTATTTTTTGCCTCTTGATAGAATCAAATATATAAAAAACGGAGCGCCCAAAAACGCCGTCACTACGCCTATCGGAATTTCCGATTCGAAGCCCGAGGTTCGCGATAGAATATCGCAAAACAGCAAGAACGCGCCGCCGCCGACAAATGAGCCAAAAACGAGTGTGTGGGACGGGCGTAAAAAAAGTTTTTTCAGAAGATGCGGCACCACAAGGCCGACAAAACCTATAGGGCCTGCGATGCTTACGACCGAGCCTACGGCCAAAGAGACGAATAGCAGCAGTAGCAGCGTCACTTTTTTGGTGTCTACCCCTTTTAGCTTCGCGTTTTCCTCGCATACCCCCATCAGTCTTAGCTCGGGCGTGAAATAAAGAGCGGCAAAAAGAAGCGAGACGGCGAATAGGGCCACGGGCGTCAGCTCCAAGAAACCGGTCGTGCCTAGATTCCCGAGGGTAAAGCGGATGATGGAGTGCGCCTGAAGTATGCTGCCGGAATAGTATATTACGAGCAAGATGGCGGTATATAGATGCGACAGCGCTACGCCAAGAAGCAGCAAGTTCTGGCTTGAGGAAGCCGATCGATTCGAGAAAAGTAGAAGCAAAGCCACCGTCGCGATAGAAGCCGCGAATGCAAAGAGCGTTATGAGCGAAAATCCGAAAAAGGATACGCCAAATCCGATATAGATGGCTATAGCCGCCCCAAGCGTGGCCCCGCTGGATACCCCAAGAGTAAAAGGGGTCATTAGCGGATTTCTGAAAAGCGTCTGAAACAAAAGGCCGGACAGGGCAAGCGTTCCGCCTGCGAAAAAAGCAAGCACGGCTCTTGGCGCCCTAATCTCCCAAAATATCAAAGCGTCCGCGCTGGCGGTATCGAATATGTTTTCGTAAGATATGGAGGCTATCCCTACGAACGGAGACGCGGCAAGCACGATAAGCGCCGACAGCGTAAGCAATATATTATATTTTCGCATAGTTTGCATACACTCCGTCGGCTCTTTTTAGTATCCGCTCGCCAAAGCGTCTTGCGAGGGATGGTTCGCCGAAAAACTCATCGGAGTCGCCGAAAAAATCTATTTCCCCGGATTTTAGATACAAAACGTCGAAACCGAGTGAAAAGGCAAAGTGCAGGTCGTGCGTGATTACTATCTTGTTTTTGAAGACGGCGCCGCAAGACAGCGCGTCAAAAAGCGTTTGAGACCTTTCGATGTCTATGTTCGCTATCGGCTCGTCGAATATCGTGATCGCGCTGTTTTGGATTACGGCCTGCATAATCATCGCAAGCTGCTTTTCGCCGCTGCTTAGCAGAGATAGCCTATGGTTTGCGAGTTCGTCCATACGGAATTTGCGCATAACAAAGAGAGCCTCGTCCGTCTCCTCTTTGGAGTACGGCTCGAACTTTTGTTTATAGGCAAATCTACCCATCAGTAGATACTCCAAAAGCGTAGTCTCCTCGTCGTATACGTTTAGTTTCGGGGCTACGTAGTTTATCAGCTTGGAGCGCTCCTTGTTTTGTAGCTTGGATAGCTCCTCTCCAAAAACCAAAATACCGCCTTTCGTTTTTATAAGGCCGCACAGCAGTTTTGCCAGCGTGCTTTTGCCGGCGCCGTTTTCCCCTAGAATGACCAGATTTTGCCCCTCTCCTAGGCGAAATGAGATGTTTTTTAGTATCTCCCGGTCTTGGTATCCGAAATTCAGATTAGCGCACTTTAGCATGGTGCTCCTCCGCTATTTTCCTCAAATCGTCCAAGAAGAGCGTCAAGCGATCGGACGGTATCGACACGTAGTCGCCGTCAAGCACGAATATGGAACCGCTTTTTGCCGCCTTGATAGGCAGCGCGCTCCATGCGGCTTTGATCTGGGAGGCTGTGATGTTTTTTTCTTTGGTGTAAGGGAACAACACTACGACTATATCGGGATTCGAGGCTATGATACCCTCCATTCCGATGACCGGCTGTCCGCTCCTGTCTTTTCTTATCGCGTTTTCAAACCCGGTCTTGGCGATTAGCTCGGCAAAATAGAGATTGTTTCCGGCGACGTATATGTTTTTGGATAGGTCTATGTTGTTGCCGAATACTACCAGCATCTTTTGGTTTGTCCGCGGCAGTTTGGACAGCTTTTGCAGCCCGGCGTCTATCTTGGCGTTTATGGCCGCCCCCTCTTTGTGTTTGCCTAGCCTTGCCGCTATTTTGCTTACGGCGTCCTTTATGCTTCCGACGGAGTCTATGCGTATCGCGAGCGTTTTGATTCCCAGTTTTTCCAGTTTTCTATTCGTCTCTTCGCCGCTAGCCTCGCTGATAACGAGGGTAGGGCGTAGGGCCGCTATTTTTTCTATCGATGCGTCGTGGTATCCGCCGATTCTCGGTATAGCTTTCGCGCTCTCCGGGTAGTTGGCGTATTTGGTCGTGCCGACTACGTTTTTGCCCTCTCCAAGCGCAAATACTATCTCGTTTACGGCCGGAGAGAGCGTAACTATGCGTTCGCTTCCAAACAGATAGGTAGCAAGCAGTAGAAAAAACGCAAAAATCCTCACCCAAAATCCTCTATTATCGTGATACCGGCGTATGGAATATCAATTCCGAACGCCTCTTCCAGTGTCAGCTCTTTTTCCGTCATCAAAAGCGTTTTTATTACGCCTCCATGCGTTATCACTAGCGTATTTTTAAACGGCCTCCGTCTTAGCTCGTCGAAAAAAGAGTTTATTCTTCTTGAGAATTCGTCAAGGCTCTCGCCTCCTACGGCGTCTATGAACTGCCCGAAATTCTCGTATTTGATGCCAAACTCGGCGCAAATATCGTCGTACTTCATTCCTTCGGCTCTTCCCCACGACTTCTCTCTTAGCCTCTCGTCGTAGACTATATTTTCCAATCCGAGCGGTTTCGCGCTATCCACGCACCTCGTCAGGTCGGAGCAGTAGACGGCGTCAAAGGATATATTCCGAATGGCGTCCGCGGCTTTGGCGGCTTGTTCCTTTCCATATCGGCTAAGGGGTATGTCTATATGTCCGTTGTAGCATCCCGCATACCGCTCGTCCACGCTCGCATGTCTCATCAAAAAAAGCCTCAAAGCGTACCCCAACCAATCACTACGGCGCAAAGAAGCACGAGCTCCGTCGACTCGATGACGAAGCCGTACATATCTCCGCTAAGACCGCCGAACCGTCTATTCAAAAAACCTCCGATAGCAAGCGAGACAACGACAGTAAGCGCAAAAAACCAAAAAAACCGTGCGTCTATTAGCCAAACGGCTGCGCCTACAAGCAGGGCGGAGTAGACAAAAAGCGGCGTCGTAAACTCTTTTTTTGCCGCATATCCCATGCCGGACTGGCGTACGTACGGATATGCATATATCGCCAAGCCGCCGCCAAAGCGGGAGAGCATCGGGATAAGCAAAAACAGCCCTATATCCGGAAGGCTGAAAAACGCCGTAAGCTTCAAAGCCAAAAACAAAAAGCCGTATATGGCGCCCATCGCCCCTATGGCAGGCTCCTTCATCACCTCAAGCGCACGGGAAGCGGGGGCGAAAAGTCCGTCTATCGTATCGACGAAGCCGTCCAGATGCAGCGCGCCGTAAAGGGCGGCGAAAAGGACAAAGAGGGCGACCCGCAAAAAGCTCTCAGACAACACGCCGTGAAGCATGGCATATAGGGCGCATATCACGCCGCCAAGAAAAAGCCCGACCGTAGGATAGTACGCCGCCGCTACGCCGTTCATTCCGGCTCTAAACTCATGCATACGAAACGGTAATATCGTCATCATCGAAAAGGCCAATCTGAGCCCAAGCAGGTGTCTTTTTATCATTTCATCCTCAATGCCAGCCCGGCGGCGCATAGGTATACCTCGTCGCAGGCCGCCGCCACCATCTGTGCGACGCGGCCGCTGATGTCGGCGAAGCGTCTGGCTAGCGGATTGTCCGGGATTATTCCGCCACCGACCTCGTTAATGACGAATACCGCGTCGTTTTGAAGGGATAGCAGGCGGCGTAGCTCTTCGTATATTTCGTTTTCGCTCTTTTCGCGGTATAGCATATTGTTTATCCAAAGAGTGAGGCACTCTACGAGCACGGCGCCCTCAAGCCCGCTTAAAGCCTCGCACATATGTAGCGGCTCTTCTACGGTTATGAACCTGTCGGCTCTTTGGGCTTTATGCCTTAATATTCGCTCTTTCATCTCTTCGTCAAGCGGTTCGGTTGTGGCCAGGTAGTACGGTTTTTTGTTTGGGGATAGCTCCAGCGCTCTTGCCTCCGCATGCGCGCTTTTGCCGCTCTTTATTCCGCCTATAAACAATACTTTCATGCCAGGCTCCAGATTGCCAAAAAGGTTATTATCAAAATATCGAATCTCCATTGCAGGTTTAGCGCGTTCTTGACGTCTTGCCGCGTGATTTCGCCTCTGCCTTCTCCAAAATAGGGCTTATCCGTTATCTTTCCGTGATACGGCGTAGGCCCGCCGAGCCTTATACCCAGAGCCCCGGCCATCGCCGCTATCGGATATCCGGCGTTTGGGCTTTTGTGTTTGCCGCCGAATACAAAGGCGCTTTTGACGCTTTTGACGCTTGCCGCCGATAATGCGATAATGAGCGCGGTTATACGGGCGGGAACGAAGTTTGCCGCATCATCCAGTCTGGCGGATATTTTACCGAACTTTTCGTATCTATCCGTCCTATATCCAACCATGGAATCCAGCGTATTTATCGCTTTGTAGGCCGCCATGCCGGGTAGTCCGAAGAGTATCAGATAAAAAAGAGGCGCTATTACACCGTCGCTTATGTTTTCGGCGTAGGTCTCTATGAGCGCTTTGTTGATTTCGCTCTCGTCTAGCTCTGCGGTATCCCGACTGACCAACATGCTAAGGGCGGCCCTTTTGTCGTTCGCCTCCAGCGCCAAGCGGACGCTGTTAAATAGCATATTGGAGGCTATGAACATAGAAGAGACAACGGCGGTAAGGGTTAGCGAAAAAGCGTACGGCAGGCTATCTAGCGCCGCCTGTATTCCAAGCGAGATGGAGACGCAAAGCGCCACTAGCGACACGGCCAGTATTCCGCCCATGAGAACGCCGTCTTTGTAAAATCTTCGCTCAAACCACGATATATACGCTCCCATGAGGGCAACAGGATGTCTAAACGGAAATTCCCCGAAAATCCTGTCGATGATATAGGCGAGCAGAGCGGTCAACAAGATATGGCCTCTATGATTTTGTCTACGTCGATAGACTGGGCTACGCTATTTTTTAATCTCTCAAGTTCTTGTTTACGATATTCGCCGTAGTCGTACCCTCTGTAGTCAGCTCTTATCCTTCGCAAAAAACCGGTACGGAACGAGTCGTTGTGGAATAGGCCGTGGATATGCGTGCCGAATATCTTTTCGTCTTCAAAAAACAGCGGATGCTCTTCGCTCTTGCCGCAGTGTATCTCGTAGCCCTCTACGCTCTCGCCGCAATATTCGTAGCTTCCTTTGAAAAGCGTTTTGTTTTTTTCGAATACGACGTCGCTATCTATCCAGCCAAAACCTTCCTCTTTCTCTCCAGGTCGGTTCTCCGCGCCGTGCTCGTCGATCAGGTTTTTGAACATCATCTGGTAGCCTCCGCATACTCCCGCTTTAAGACCCCCAAAACGCTGAAGTTCGCCGTATAATCTGGATGATTTTAGCCATCTAAGATCGTTTATCGTGGCCTTGGTGCCGGGCAGTATCACCATGTCGTAAACGCTCAGCGGCAAATACGAATCGACAAACTCTACGCAAAGCTCCTTGTCCGCGATGAGCGGCTCGAAATCGGTAAAGTTGGCTATATGCGGATATTTGATGATCGCCACTTTGATGTCGCCGCGATTTTTTGCGTAGCCATCTATCGACAGCGCATCTTCGTATCCTAGGGTAAAATGGATATGCGGCACGACGCCAAGTACCGTGATGCCGAACTCCTCTTCTATTATCCGCCTACCCTCGTCAAATAGCGTAATATCTCCCCTGAATTTGTTGACGACGACGCCTATGACGTTTTTTTTGAGATTTTCAGGGAGTAGGGCGTATGTGCCGTATATAGAGGCGAATACGCCGCCCCTTTCTATGTCGGCTACGAGTATTATCTTGTTGCCAAACTCCGACGCCGTAAAGACGTTCGAGAGGTCTTTTTGCGCCAGGTTCAGCTCTACCGGGGAGCCCGCGCCTTCGCATACCACGACGTCGTAGCGTTCGTTTAGGTAAAGAAGCGCTTCTTTTGCGACCGGTTTTAGGTTTTCTATGTTTTTGAAATACTCCCTTGCGTCTTGCGCCCCGACGGCCTTGCCTTTTATTATTACCTGGCTCTTGTTGTCTTTTTGCGGTTTTAGCAGTATCGGATTGAAATGGTAGCTGGTGGCTAGACCGAGAGCCTCGGCCTGTATGTACTGGGCTACGCCTATCTCGCCTCCGTCGTCCGTTACGCATGCGTTGTTGGACATGTTCTGCGCCTTAAACGGGGCTACCGAAAAGCCTCTCTCTTTTAGAATCAGGCATAGCGCCAAGGATATAGTGCTTTTGCCGGCGTCGCTAGAGGTGCCGAAAACGCTTATATTTCGCACAGGGCGGCTCCTAACCTATCGATATGCTCCGCTTCTTTGACGGCAAATCTTACGTATCTGTCGTCCAGAGTGTCGAAGTTTGCGCAGTTGCGCACGAGTATCTTATGCTTCGCCAGTCGCTCTTGCAGCGTTGGAGCGTTCATCCCTCTTAATTTTGCGAGCAGGAAGTTGGCTTTGCCTTCGAATACCGTCTCAAAAAGTCCGCTAGCCTCAAGCGAGTTTTTTAGCAGCTCCCTGTTTGCGTCGTTTTGTTCTTTAGAGCGCGCGTCAAAACTTTTGTCGCTCAGCGCCTGCGTCATGTAGTGCGCGTCAAAGGAGGAGAGTTTCCAGAGCGGCTCTTTTTGTTTTAGCTTTTCGATGTTCGAACGGCTTGCGGCTATGAAGCCGACACGTACGCCGGCCGCACCGTAGTATTTAGTAAGAGACTTTATGACGTATAGATTTTTGTTTTGCACAGCTTCTGTCATTAATGATTTGCCGTCCGTAAAATCAAGAAACGACTCGTCCACGATAGTTTGTCCGTGCGGCGTTATGTCGTATAGCGCGCCGTCTGGAGTCGACGGGTTGACGGATACCGATAATGCATCTCTCGGGTCGCCCGTATACTCCAAATTTGCGCCGATAAGCTTCGCTGCTTTTTTATACTCCGAGTAAATCGGGGCTTGCAATATCACGTTTTTTGGCCGCAGATGGGCAAAGAGCGAAAATATGGCGGCGCTCGCCCCGTTGTAAAGCTCTATGTTTTTGCAATCTATACCGTATCTGTCGCTTATCGCGGCTTTTAGCCTTGCGTACCCATCGCTCTCATAAGGATATAGAAAACCGAAATCCTCCGGCATCCGTATATACGGTTTTACGAAGTTGATATTTGACGAGAAGTCTATTATTTCGTCCATTTTGGCTCCGATGGATTTGGCAAACCAAGCCACGTTTGCGCCGTGTTCAAACTCTTGCATCAGCCTGCAAACGCCCTGTATATATCTTCCACACCCTCTCTAAGGCTCTCCTTGTCTGCTCCTTGCAGGTATGCGTGTAGGATTACCGCTCCGGCCCCTATCCCTTCTTTTACGAATCCATCTTCATAGAGTCTTAGATTTTTAAATTCGCTATCCGCGAAGTCGAAGTTCGGATAAAAGGCGTTTATGGACGGGTCTATCGCCGATAAAAGACCGGTTATGTCGCTCGTTTTGTCTGTCGCTATCCATTTTGTCGTGGCCAGCGCGATATTTTCAAACAAAGATGTGAGGCCAAGCGCTTTTATGACGGCGCATACCGCGGCCATCTGCGTGCCTCCGCCGAGAATTACCGGCTTTGTTTTTGACAGCTCTACGGCAAGCCCGGCGGTAAAAGGCTGCATCGTATCGCCAAATCTGGAGAGTACGCCAAATACGTCGCCTGCGTCAAACTCTTCTTTTGAGATCGCCTTGTCCACGACGCTTTGTTTGAGCGATTTGATGTTTTTGTCGTTGCCGCTGGACGCGAACGCTCCGTCGCACTCGTATCCTAACGCTTTCGTTACGGCGTAGGCTGTCGTAGTGCCGGCTGGCACGCACTCAGAGAGTATGAAGTAGTCGGCGGTTTTTTCTATTTCGGCGGCATATTTGACGCCGGCCTCAAAGAGCGCCTTCGCATCCGTGTCCGCTCCGTCCAAAATAGATTTTGCGGCTCCGAATCCGAGCGTTTTTACGCTGCATTGGGGTTTTATCGTTAGTCCCGTGTCTACGAACAGAAGCTCGAACGGCGCTATTTTTCTTGCCGCCATGGCTATAAGCACAGGGGAGGGAGGGCCGTCCGGAGCCTTTGCGATATCCGGCATGGATTTTGGATAGCCGAGCTCCAAAACTTCCATATCCAGCGCCGGGGTGTACTCTATAAAACCGGGAAGTCCGGCTACCGTTATCCCTTCTATTTCGGCCGTATGCGTATACCCCCCCGACAAAACGAAGGCGCATTTTTTACCCTCTAGAGGCTTTAAAAAACTCTTGTTTCCTTGTATCTCGTATATCTCTTTACCGTTTTTATTGCATTCAGACATTATCTCTTTCCAAACCGTATTGAATTTTTTTGTTACGTACTCTTTTGTGTGCGGCACGGTGCATTTTGAGCAGTTTTGATGTATCTTGCCGCCGAAATCCTGCTGGCTTCCGTCTTTTGACTCTATGGAGCATTCGCTGTATATGTTTGTTTCGCCATGCCTGCCAAGTCCGTTATCCGAAAATCTGAAATTCGGACATGCGCATAGGTAACAGTTCAAATATTCGCTATCGTGGCACTTCCTGCCTTCTTTGTATAGCGGGCAAAAACTTGGTTCGCTCACTCGCATATTCTCAAATTCGAAATATTCTATTATCCGCTCTTTATCCATACCGGCCGCGATTAGTTTTTGGACTATCTCGGCATGCCTGTGCGCATGTGCGTCAAACCACTCCTGGTAACTCATCGCGGCGCTCCGCTAAGGCAGCTATCGACCAGAAACTCCCATTTCATGCTCTTTGCGTCTGTTAGTATATTCGCCGATGCGGTTTTATTTGCGCCTTTGCCGTCTACGGAGTAGAACCACCCCAATTTCCCGGGGCTTGAAGCTACGCCGTCTATCGATGTCACGAACAGAAATTCGCCTACTTTTTTTGTTTTTACGTTTGCCGCCCTCTTTAGCGCGGTTAGCGCCGTCTCGCCGTTTTCGTACTCTATTTTGACGGTTTTCGGCTCTTTCGTTTTGCCGTAATTTATCCCTATCTCGATCTGTTGCGCCGATAAAATCAGCTGTAAAAACAGTATAACCGCTAAAAATCTCACTCTAAAAGCCTTAAAACTATAAAATTTACCCAATGGGTATTATCACAAAACTATCGTTTGAACAAATAAAAAATCATATAAAAACAGAGTACGACTTAGAGCTGCTATCGTGCAAGCCTACAAAGAGCGGCGTCTCCGATAGCGTCTACCTGCTCCAAACAAACGGCGGCGCATTCGCGCTAAAGCTGTTTGAAACGGCCGATAAAGAGCGGATATTGCGCGAACACCGTCTGCTTGAACTGCTATCCTCCCTTCCGGTCGCCGCTCCTTATGCGCCTGGCCATATTCCGACGCTTTGCGGCAAGCCGTCGTCTTTGTATTTTGCACTTGTCGGCTCTGACGCCGTGTCCGTTACAAATAGGCATTGCGCAGAGATAGGCCGTTTTCTATCCGGTATGCACTCCTTGAGCGCATCCATAAGCTCCGACAACCCGTCTTTTTGCGAGCAGGTCTCGGAGCTGAAGGCCTCTTTGCCTGCCACACCGTTTTCTCCTTACGGCGCGCTTTTTGACGAGATGCTTTCTCTGCCGACGGACGGCGTAATACACGGCGACCTGTTTTTGGATAACGCCGTTTTCGACGACGCAGGGCTGGTCGGCGTCATAGACTTCATAGAGGCGTTTAGCGGCCCGTTCGCTTTCGACGTCGGGGTCGCAGCCTTTAGTTTTTGCGTCAAAGACGCTAGAGTCGAACCGGAAATGCTCTCGTCCATGCTAAACGCATATGAATTTAAAAAATACTCCGCCAAGCAGCTGCTGCGTTTTATGTGTTACGCCGCGCTGTTTTACGGAGTAAACCGCTTTATCGGAGGCAGGAACTACGAAGAGTGCCTCTCCTTCCTTGAAAGACAGGCCTAAAAATAGGCCTTGACGCCGGCGTATACGCTTCTACCAGGAGTCGCATATCCCGCCACGCTCTGATAGTATCTATCGAGCAGGTTTTCGAACTTGCCGTATAGAGATACCGTCTTGTTGAGCGTATAGTTCGCCACGCCGTTGAATAGCGCGTATCCGCCCGTTTGCGTAGCTTTCGTGTTGGTGTCGTATCTCGTGCCTACGTATGTAGAGTAGAGTCCGATATGGAGCTTGGCGGTCGGATAGTAATCCATGTTTATACTGACGGTATCGTGCGGCCTTCGCTGCAGCTCTTTCCTGGAGGCGTCCTCGGCTTTTAGCCTTGTATATGCGGCGCTTACGGTTAATTTATCGCTCGGGGCGAATAGGTATTTCGCCTCGTATCCTTGCAATATCGAAGTGCCGTCCAGGTTTGCATATCCGCTGCCGGACCAGCTTATAAGATTCGATACGGTGTTGTAAAAATAGGTCAGGCTGAGTTTCCTATACGTCGCAGTTATATCAAAGCTCCTTATGTTTTCGGGCTTCAAATCAAAATTAGACGCTCCCCAAGGGTTTGCCATCTGCAGTATCGTAGGCGCCTTAAAAGCCGTACCGTAGTTTGCCGATATCGACGAGTCGTCCGTAATCGCGTATTTCGCGCCGGCCTTTGCGTTGGTCTTGGAGCCGAACGTCGAATAGTCGTCGTACCTGATTGCCTGCGTCAGCGTAAGTCCCATATGCGACATCGTGTTCGCGGCGAACGCCGAGCGTGTCTCATCCTCTTTTTTTACTTCCGAGCTGGCGACTTTTGTATATCTTATATCCATCTCCTCCTTTGAGGCTCCTAACGTCAGATTCCCAAACCGCGCATATTTGTAGTCGTCTTTTATCTCGTAGTTTTTGACGCCGCTTTTAAATATCTTCACGCCAAACGAGGTGTCCATATCGTCCTTTTTGCTCCCGGTTTCGCTTGCTTGGAGAGCTATATAGTGCGAGTCGGTTTTGTATGAAATAGCGGCTTTTTTTATCGTGTTTTCATAGCTGATTCTTTGAATGGAGTTTGGCGACAAATAGGCGTCGTAATTCGAGGCGCCCCTTGTCGTATATATCTCACCGTCTATCTTGAGGTTTCTTATCGGTTCGTAGCCGAGTTTGATATTCGCGCTAGTGTTTTGGTAGCCGTCTCTTTCAAAGTCGTCGCCTTTGGAGCCTCTTGGCGCTTGTGCGCTAAACCCGTCGGTCATATATCTCGATACGCCTCCGGACACGGAGTAGCTATCCGCCCCATATCCAAACGACGCCGCGGCGCTTTTGGTGTTGTAGCTTCCATACATTAGGTCGACTCCGCTTTTAAATCCTTTCGCCGCTTTTTTAGTGACGATATTTATGACTCCGGCGGCGGCGTCGGCTCCCCATATAGGGTTTGCGCCCTTGATAAGCTCTATACGTTCCACGTCTGACAAAAGCAGGTGTTCAAGCTGCGCCGAGCCGTCTGCGCTTGAGAGGTCGTTATATCTGACGCCGTCTATTAGTACGAGTATGTATTTCGTATCCATGCCCTGTATGTATATATTTGTAGCCGTTCCCATTCCGCCGCTTTGGGTGAAATTTATCCCGGTTAGCGAAGATAGGGCCTGCGTGATTGTGGTATAGTGTTTTTCCTCTATCTCTTCGGCCGTTACCACCTCTATATTCGACGTTACGCTCTTGAGGGACTGTTCGCTCTTGGATGCGCCGGTTACGGTTATTTTTTCTATATTTACGGTGTTATCGGCAAGCAATATACCGCTTGCCAAAATTGACAATACTATTTTTTTGTGCAAGAAAAATCCTCAAAAATTATTTTTTTATATGGCGTTAATTTGAGGTTTCGGAGGGTGGGGACAGTCCTGTTGAGGTTTTTGAAAAATCGCTTTTCGCGAAGACGGCGCAGGAGGCCGAGGTAGCGGCTAGTTTTACGCTTGAGACGCACGCAAGTATTCCCGCAAGCGTAAAGTATTTTTTGAGTCTAGCCTTTTTCATGTCGTTATTATAGCCCTAGGCGGCTTTTGACTAGGAGCATGTCGGCGTAGGCTTCCTTTTTTGCGGATGGGTTTCGTAGTAGGAAGCTCGGATGAAATGTCGGAATTAGCGGTATTCCGGCATGCTCCATCACTGTGCCGCGCACTTTCATTATCGAGTGGTTTTGTCCCAAAAGCGAGTTTAGGGCGGTAGCCCCGAGGGCTACTATCAGCTCCGGTTTTATCAGCTCTATCTGTTTTTCTAGATACGGCTTGCAGCTTGCCGCCTCGGAAGGGGCGGGGACTCTGTTGTTT
Source organism: uncultured Helicobacter sp. (assembly GCA_964568395.1). Classification (GTDB taxonomy): domain Bacteria; phylum Campylobacterota; class Campylobacteria; order Campylobacterales; family UBA6016; genus UBA6016. The sequence goes on from CAZMPN010000009.1 coordinate 40,789, forward strand.
GGCGGGCGGCATTTGACTATATTGGCTATATAGACATCCTCTCTTTTGACGCCTATGGCATTCTCTATCATCTTCGTCAGCAGCTCTCCCGCCTTGCCGACGAACGGTCTGCCGCTCTTATCCTCGGTCTCCCCGGGGCCTTCGCCGACGAACATCACTCTGGCGTTCTCGTTTCCCTCTCCGAATACGACGTTTGTCCTGGTTTTGGCCAGTTCGCACAGATGGCAACCGTTTACCGTCGCCTTCAGGCTTGCCATGCTGGAAGGGAGCTCGAAGCTCTCTTTTATCTCAAAATCTTTTATCGGCTTTACGTGATGGTATCCGAGACTTTTTAGGTGGTGAAGGTATTTTAGTTTTAACGCTAGGTTTAGGTTTTTCAAGTGCGTGTTTTCTCTTTAAATTATTATTTGTCTCTCAAAAAGCCGATATTTTCGACCTCTTTGGCTGATTTTATCTCCAGTATCATATCTTCAAGTATAGTAATCGCGTCAGCCGTAGCCGATAACCTATCCTTTGTCCATTGCTTATTAATACTCAATTCACGTCTAAGCTCTTCTATCTGTCTGGCCAAATCCCCATGCTCCAGTAAGTAGCGGCGCATTTTTGTAAATGTACGCATGATGGCTAGCGTAGTCTCCGTGGCTTTTGCGCTTTTTAGAATAGTGGCTAGCATATATACACCCTGCTCGGTAAAGACTTTTGGAGCGTATCTTCTGCCGCCCCAACTTGAGGTCGAAATTTTCGACCTCAAAGTTTCCCACTCATCTTCCGACAATTCAAACATCAAATCATCAGGAAACTTATCAGGATTGTTTTTGACGGCCTCGTTTATTCTCTTCGTCTCTACGTCGTAAAGCTCCGCTATATCGGAATCCAGCATCACATCCGTATCTCGTATGCGATGTATTTTATTTTGGATTTTTGCGTCAGCGGTTAGTTTCATTTGCTAATCTTTGCACTTTCTGTTATTTTAGTATGTTGGGTTTGTGGCAAAAAATTATACTTTTTTGCTGATATATTCAACCGTTAAATCTAGCTCTTCCAATAAACGAGGGGATTGGTTTGGAACCAGAACCCATTTTTCTTGAAGTCCTTTTAACATTCTTAGTGTGTGTTGATAGTAACGCCCATAAAATCGTAGCTCGTAAATAATTGCTGTTTGGCGGTCAATGTATAGAGCGCCATTTTCAGATGGTGGCTCAATAAGCTCTTTTACTAGTTTATGGTATGTTTCAAATTCTTTCCAAAAATGACTTGTTGCCCGCTCTATTTGGAACTTATAAACAGCAAAAATAAACGCTATTGCCGCTCCAAACGCAGACAGTTGAGAGCCGTAATTTTTAATCAGCTCCAGTAGTTGTTCCAATTTTTGCTCCGGTTTATTTATAAAGTCATAGTGGTATTTTTTCTCTTATGATATTTAAAAATTCTTTTCTGTCTATCTCTATGGCACCCATCGATGCCAGGTGCGGGGTGTATTGCTGGCAGTCTATTATCTCGATGCCTAAGCCCTTTGCGTTGGCGCATAAAAAGGAGAGCGCCGCCTTTGACGCGTCGGGGGCTTTATAAAACATGGATTCCCCAAAAAACACACCTCCTAGCTTGACCCCGTAAAATCCGCCGACCAACTCTCCATCCCGATAACACTCAACGCTTTGGGCAAACCCTATCTGGTGGAGTTTGACGTACGCCTCTATGAAGGCTTCGCTTATCCATGTGCCGCCTGTATCTTTTCTGGTTTCTCCGGCGGCGCACGCTTCTATGACGCCCCTGAAGTTTTTATTTATACAAAACTCGAAGTTCTGTTTTTTTATGCTCTTTCTTAGGCTCTTGTGTAGCCTAAAATCGTGTGGATATAGTACGGCTCTCGGATTAGGCGAATACCAAAAGATGAAGCCTCTGTCCATGAACCACGGGAATATCCCGTTCGAGTATGCGCTTAGAAGCCTGCCGGGCTCAAGATCGCCGCCTACGGCTACCAGTCCGTCCTCGTCGGCGCTCTCTGGATCAGGAAAGACGTACGTATGCTGGCAAAAAGAGCCAAACGGGGCGTCCAAAAACGTCATATCCTAAACTCTAGACTTCCCTTTTTAAATCCTACGCTTACCTTGCCGCCTTTGGTTAGTTTGCCAAACAGCAGCTCGTCTATGAGCGCGTCTTTTACTTCACGTTCTATGAGCCCGCCTAGAGGCCTTGCTCCCATTTTCGGGTCGTATCCTTTCTCGGCAAGATACTCTTTTGCTTTTTTGTCGAAAGTTATCTCGACGTTCTTTTGTTTTAGGAACAAAGAGAGCTCCAGCAACATCTTGTCGACGACTTTTATCATCGTCTCGCGAGAGAGCGGCGCGAAATTTATCGTAGCCGTCAGACGGTTTCTAAACTCCGGCGTAAAGAAGTTTTTGACCGCCTCGTCGCTTCTGGCGGATTCGTCCGGGGCGAAGCCCATGACGGGAGCTTCGCTGCTTCCGAGGTTGCTCGTCATGATAAGTATGACGTTTCTAAAGTCGGCCTTCATGCCGGTATTGTCTGTCAAGGAGGCGTTATCCATGATTTGCAGCAGGATGTTCGCTATATCCGGGTGGGCTTTTTCTATCTCGTCCAGAAGCACTACGCAGTAAGGGTTCTTGCGTACCGCTTCGGTCAGTAGGCCGCCCTGTTCGAAGCCTACATATCCCGGAGGCGCGCCGACTAGCCTGGAGACGGCGTGTTTTTCCATATATTCGCTCATATCGTAGCGCTCAAAGTGGATTCCGAGCGTAGAGGAGAGTTGTTTGCACACCTCAGTCTTACCGACGCCGGTAGGCCCCGTGAACAAAAACGAGCCGATAGGCTTATCCGCTCTGCTTAGTCCCGCTTTCGAGCGTTTGATCGCTTTTACGACCTCTTCGATAGCCTTGTCTTGTCCGAAGACTACGCCTTTTAGGTCTTTTTCCAGCTCCCTTAGGCTCTCAAGCTCGTTTTTCTCCATCGATTTTAGAGGTATCTTCGTAATTTTCGAGATTATCTTCTCTATATCTATCTCTTTTACCGTCCGCTTCTGTTTCGCGGCAGGCAGCAGCCTGAACGCCGCGCCGGCTTCGTCTATCGCGTCTATCGCTTTGTCCGGGAGTTTTTTGTCTTTTATATATTTGTTTGTCAGGTCTACCGCCGCTTTTAACGCTTCAGGGGAGTACTTGACGTTGTGGAACTCCTCGTATCTCTTTTTTAATCCCTCTATTATCTGGTAGCTCTCTTCGATGCTAGGTTCGTTTACGTCTATCTTCTGAAATCTTCGCCCGAGCGCGCGGTCTTTTTCGAAGCTTGATTTGTATTCGGCGAACGTCGTAGCCCCGATACATCTTAGTTTTCCGCTGCCGAGCGCCGGTTTTAGCAGGTTTGCCGCGTCCATCGAGCTGCCGTTCGCGCTTCCGGCGCCCACTATCATGTGGATTTCGTCTATGAAGAGGATCACGTTCTCCTCTTTTTCAAGTTCGGCCAGCACCCCCTTGAGCCTCTTTTCAAAATCGCCCCTATATTTCGTGCCGGCTACGAGCGAGCCCACATCCAGGGCGAATATCTTCGCGCCTTTGAGCGGAGTAGGGACGCTATCCTCGGCTATCCTAAGAGCAAGGCCTTCCACGACGGCGGTTTTGCCGACCCCCGGTTCGCCTACCAGGATAGGATTGTTTTTTTTGCGTCTCGAGAGTACGAGCGTGGCCCTCTCTATTTCGTCAACCCTGCCGACGACCGGGTCTATGCCGCCCTTTTTTGCCTGTTCTACCAGTTCCGTCGTAAATTCGTTCAGATATGATTTCTTTTCGGCTTGTTTTTTTTGCGTCTGGGTATTATCGGGCGTGAAGTTCGTAACCGCCTCCAGTACGTCCACCTTTTCGACGCCGTAGGACTTGATTAGCATTACGCCAAAACTTCCCTCTTCGTCGAAAAGCGCCACCAGCAGGTCGTTCTTGTCCGCCTCTTGTTTGCCTGCGCCCTGCACCTGCAAAATCATCTTCTGCATTACGCGCTGGAATGCAGCCGTTTGCACCGGCTCTATTTTGAGGTCCTTTGGCATCTTCTCTATTTCGTTATCCAGAAACTCGGAGAGGGCTATCTTCGTCTCTATCGTGTTTACGCCGACCTCTTGCAGTATCTTGTCTATATTCGCATCTTCCAAAAGAGAGTAGATGAGGTGTTCAACCATGATATATTCGTGGTTTCTGCTTCTGGCTTCCCTGAATGCGTTTACGAGGATTATATTTAGTTCTTTGCTTATCATTTTACTCTTCTTCCATTGTGCATCTGAGCGGAAAACCGTTCGAGCGGGCAAGTTCTATGGTCTCGGCTACTTTCGTCTCGGCTATCTCTTTCGTGTATACGCCGCACACGGCTTTCCCTTTTTCGTGTATCGTTTGCATAAGGCGTACCGCCTCGGCCTCGCTCTTTCTGAAGATTCCTACCAACACGTCTATGACGAACTCCATCGTCGTATAGTCGTCGTTGTGCATCAGCACCTTATATCTCTTAGGTCTCTCGACGCCGGATATGGATATCTCTTCGGTCTCTCTTTCGGTTTCAAAGTCCATCGGTTTTCTTTGTGGGGATATTTTTGTAGATTATAAAATGAAAGGTTTTAAGACTCTCTAAGCCGGGAAGGGCTTAGAGAGCGAATTCAGGTTTTACGATATTGTGTTTTAGGCCAAGCTCTTCCGCGCTAAGACCTAGCGCCAGACCTATCATCTGAGGTAGGTGTAGGATAGGCATATGCACGTCTCTGCCAAGCGCTTTGGATGCCGATTTTTGTTTTATATCCATATTTAGGTGGCAAAGCGGACAAGGCGTAACGATCATATCCGCGTTGTTGTCCATTGCGTCCATTATTGCGTTGCCAGTCATCTGGATAGCCGCTTTCGAGGACTGCAGATCCGCATGGAAGCCGCAGCATTTGTTTTTGGACGAATACTCGGTAGCGTTGCCGCCGACCGCGCCGATTACTCTTTCTAGCGAAGTAGGGTTATACGGATTTTCGTTTCCGTTCGCCTTCTCTTGCACCGCGCCAGGTCTGATGTTGTGGCAGCCGTAGAACGGAGCGATATTGAAGTCGCCGAGCGGTTTTTCTACCATATCTTCCAGTTTTTCTAGGCCGAAATCTTCGATAAGCACGTATAGAAGATGTCTGACTCTGCTAGTGCCCTTGTATTCTAGGCCTACCTCGGAGAGCTTTTCGTTTACTTTTGCTCTGAGCGCGGCATCGGCTTTTAGTTTTTGGTCAGCCATGAGCAGGTTTAGATTGCACGTGTTGCATATAGTTACCAGGTCAAGACCCAGTTTTTCGGCGTAGCAGATGTTCCTGGCGTTAAGCACCAAAGACAAAAACTCGTCGAAATCTTGCAGGTGGGAGGCGCCGCAGCACGAAGCCTCTTTTAGTTCGATTAGTTCGATTCCAAGCTTTTTTGCGACCGCTTCAGTCGATTTCATAAGCTCAGGCGTAGAGTTCTTGGCTGTACAACCTGTAAAAAGAGCGTATTTTAGTCCTGTCATATCTCTATCCTAATCAAACTTTTGTGTAGAAGACGACTCTACAAGTGTTTTTATTTCGTCTAGGTTTTCGCTTTTTGGCATATCCCAAGGAAGCACTATTTTGCCGTGAGTCAGCATATCGAACGCTTCAGGCAGGTGTTTCATGACTCCTATGTTGCCCTCGGAGTATCTTACAAGCTCGCCTTCGTCAAGAAGCCCATGCTTCTCTATGGAGTGCTTGAAGCCTACGGCGTGTCTTGTGGCTACGTTGCTTTGGGCCACGCCTTCCGCGAATATCTGCGTATGCAGCCTTGTGATTTTGCCGATCGGGTCTACGCCTTTTGGACAAACCTGCGCGCACTCGAAGCATTTTACGCAATCCCAAACGCCTTTACCCATTTCGTTTACTATTTCAAGTCTCTCTTTTTTTGCCGAGTCTCTCTCGTCCGATGTAAATCTGTAAGCCTTTGCGAACGCCGCAGGCCCTATGTAGTCTTCGTTGTACTGTACGGAAGGACAAGAGTAGTAGCAAGAACCGCACTGGATACAGTAATCGGCTTCGTCTATCCTCTCTGCGCTATGCGGGGATACCAGGTTTTCGCTTGTCGGATGTTCTTCGATTTTTGCCTCAAGGTAAGGTTTTACGGCATCGTATTTACCCCAGAAGTCGGCTTTGTCGATAATAAGGTCTTTGATGGCTCTTTTGATATTTTGCGGCTCGATCGTCAGCTCGGTGCCGAAAATCTCGATCAGCTCAAACAGGTTTTGCTTGCACGCAAGTACGCCTTTTTGGTTTACTTTTACGGCGCAGCTTCCGCAAATACCGTGTCTGCAGCTTCTTCTGTAGCTAAGAGAGCCGTCTATATCCCACTTGATTCTATTCAGGATGTCAAGCACGACCTCGTGGCTCTCCACGTTCATTTCATAAGTTTTGTATGCAGGCAAATAATCGGTCTCGGAGTTGAACCTGAAGACCTTGAATGTTACCTTTTTTGTTTTTGACTCAAACATTTTTACGCCTTTAATTAATAACTTCTAGTCTCAGGAGCGAATTTTCCGAGTTTTACCGGAGCTAGTTCCAGCCTGATATTTTCATTTTCCATATACGCAAACGTGTGCTTTAGGAAGTTTTCGTCATCTCTTTCGGTATAGTCTTCTCTATAGTGCGCCCCGCGGCTCTCTTTTCTATTGATTGCGCCCTCTACGATAAACGCCGAGAAGTCAAGCATATGTCCAAGCTCGATGGCTTCTTGGAGTTCCGTGTTGAACGTTTTTGTTTTGTCGCTAATCGAGATATTTTTGAATCTCTCTCTTAGACCTTTTAGTATCTCTTTTTGCGCCTCAAGCGATTTGTGCGTCCTGAATACGCCGGCATTCAGGGTCATACTCTCTTGCAGTTCGTTTCTTAGCTTTGTGACCGACTCTTGGCCTTTTGAGTAGAGTATGCCCTCTACTTCGGCTACCGCGGCTTTCGCGTCTTCGGCGTTTGCGGCTCTAAAAGAGATGTTTCCGACTTCCGCCGCCATCTGCTCTCCTACGTGTCTTCCGAAGAATAGCGCCTCAAGTACGGAGTTCGCTCCGAGTCTGTTTGCGCCGTGTACGCTTACGCATGCGCATTCGCCGGCCGCATAGAACCCTTCGACCGTCTCATTGATATTTTTCCTAACGTGTCCGTTGATATCGGTCGGAATACCGCCCATAGAGTAGTGCGCCGTAGCCTGAATAAGGATCGGCTCTTTTACCATGTCAAGACCCAGGAACGTTATGGCAAGGTCTCTAAGCTCAGGAAGCTTCGCATTGATGACCTCTTCTCCTAGGTGCGTCAGGTCTATGTATACGGAGTCCTTATTTGGGCCTACGCCTCTACCTTCCATAACCTCTTTCGTAATAGCCCTGCTCACTACGTCCCTTGAGGCAAGCTCCATTTTTTGAGGGGCGTATTTGCCCATAAATCTTTCGCCGAGGCTGTTGTACAAAAGACCGCCTTCGCCTCTAGCCGCTTCTGAGATCAGTATTCCCGTGCCGGATAGTCCGGTCGGATGGAATTGTACGAACTCCATATCCTCTAGCGGCAATCCGTGTCTAGCCACGATAGATAGACCGTCCCCCGTATTCGCAAGGGCGTTGGAGTTGATTTTGTACGATCTGGCGTATCCGCCCGTCGCGAACATTACGGCCTTGGCGTTAAACAGCCTAAATTCCATATCTCTTAGGTTGTACGCTACTACGCCGCTTACCTTGCCGTCTTTGTATACGATGTCGCAAACATACCATTCGTCCAAAAATAGTACGCCTTCTCTTCTCGCTTGTTCGTAAATAGTTTGAAGGAGCGTAAGACCCGTTCTGTCTTTTGCGTAGCAAGCCCTAGGTTTGCTTTGCCCTCCGAAAGGTCTTTGGGCTATTTTGCCGTCTTCCGTTCTCGAGAATACGGCGCCCATCCTCTCTATCCATCTGATGGTTTCAGGGGCTTTTTTGCACATAAGCTCGATGGCGTCTTGGTCGCCGATATAATCGCTACCCTTTACCGTATCGAACTCGTGGAGAGAAGTATCCTCCTCGTTTAGTGCGGCATTGATACCGCCTTGCGCTGCACCCGAGTGGCTTCTGAGCGGGTGAAGCTTTGTTAGCACTACCGTCTTTAGGCCGGCTTTTTGACACTCCCTTGCCGCTGCGCATCCGGCAAGTCCCGCACCTACTATGACGACGTCATGTTTTTCGATTTTTATATCCATTTAAACCTCTATCCGTTAGCATATTGACAAGCTGTCGTGATTATATCATCTAATATTTTTAAAATAAGACTAGAAAATGCCTAGTTTTTGGGCCTAATACGTTAATGTTACAAAAACGCACACAGGAATAACGCATTGAATAAAGAAAAATTTTTTATAAAGAACATATCAAATTCAAAATATATCGGAGATGACGGGGCGTTTATAGACGGATTCGTGTACTCGCAAGACGCTTTTTTTGAAAACGTGCATTTCAAAAAAGAGTGGATGAGCTATGAGCAGATTGGTAACAAAGCGATGCTGGCCAACATCTCGGACGCCATATCCATGAACGCCGTGCCGCTCTATGCGCTGATAACGGCCGCCATTCCGCCGCATATGTCGCATGAAGATATACTCTCCTTACAAAAAGGGCTCAAAAAAGCGGCAAGAAAATACAATATACAAATAATAGGCGGCGATACGATAGCAAATATAAAGCTAGACATCTCAATCACGATAATCTCGAAAACCGATAAACCTATATATAGAAAGGGACTCAAAAAAGGGCAGCTGCTCGCGTACACCGGCAAACTAGGAGACTCCCTGAGGGAGTTGAACGCTCTTTTTGCCGGAGAGAAAATAGCTCCAAACTCCAGGTTTTTTGCGCCGAAATTAAGACGGGAGTTTATGTATAAAGCCTCGGAATATATGAGTTTTTGTATGGATATCTCGGATGGTCTATTTAAAGAGCTTGAGAGGGTTAGCGAACTAAACCGTGTCGGATACGAGTTTATAAAAAAAATAGGAAGAGAGCAGGGGTGTAGCGGCGAGGAGTACGAGCTGCTATTTGGTTTTGAAGAAAAAGATCTGCCGAAAATAATGGAGTTGTCAAAAAGCACCAAGACGAAAGTGACGGTGTTCGCCAGAGCCGTGAAAGGCTCGTTCATATCTGATTGCAAGGAGTGGCATTTTTAACCCTGGCACTCTCTTGCTTTTATGGATGTTTCGTAGGTTTCTTGTTCGTTTTCAAATCTAAATCTATATACGTATACAAGGTCGATCTCTTTTAGCTTCGCAAGCAGCTTGTTTTTGCACAACATCTCCTTGTTTTTGGCCGTAACCTCTTCCATAAACTCTTTTTTAGCATCTTCATATCGGCGTAGACCGTCTATGAGCTCCTTTTGCTCCTGCGAATTTCTATCTTGCGGCTTAAGCACGAACATGCTGATTACCCTGTTTTTATCCGCCGTCACGCCTTCGAAAAACATTATTTCGTTAACGTGCTTTTGTTTCATTATGTTGCCGACGCTTACTATAAGCTCGACTATCGGATCCGTTTGGGCAAATAATATTTGGGCGCACAGGCATACCGCTATAGATATTTTTCTCATCAGTTCTTTACCCTAAACCCTTCTTTTTTGAGAAGCTCCCTTAGCCTATCCCTGTGTTCGCCTTGAAACTCCAGCTTGCCGTCTTTTACCGCTCCGCCGACCGCTAGAGACTTTTTCAGCTTCGTGAGCAGCGCCTTCTCGTCATCTTCCGACATATAGAATACCCCGGCTACGGTGACCGGTTTGCCGCTTCTTTTTTCCATGGATAGCGCTACCGCGTATTCGTTTTTGGCTCTTGTTTCTCGTTTTTTATCGCATACGCACTCGCTTTGCAGTTCGCCGCACTTTTTGCAGACCGTATCTATGGTGTTTAAACTCCCTTGTAACCCCTCTAGTTTAAAGCGCATAAAAATCCTTTGAGTAAAAAAGTAACAATATATAGTTTTTGTGCCAAAAAAAGATTACTTTTTGAAACATAATTATTCTAAAAATATTTAAAAGCGGGTAATATTACCCAAACCAAATAGAAAAAAAGGAGCTTTCAAAATGGGCTTTATGGAAAACTATAAACAGCACATTGAAGAGAGGGCGGCCCTTGGCGTTCCTCCTCTGGCGCTTGATAAAAACCAAGTAAGCGAACTAGTAGAACTACTAAGAAGCGAAAAAAAAGCAAACGCCGAACTTGCGGACCTGCTGGAAAACAGAGTTAACCCTGGTGTTGACGACGGCGCCAAAGTAAAGGCCGAGTACCTCGCCAAGATACTTGACAACTCGGAAGAGTGCGCAAGCATCTCGAAGCTAGACGCCGTAAGAATGCTAGGCAAAATGCTGGGCGGCTACAACGTAAAACCACTAATCAACGCTCTATGCGGCGATGATACGAGTGTGGCGAAAGCCGCCGCGAACGAGCTAAAAAATACCCTTCTTGTATATGAGGCGTTTAACGATATCGTTGAGCTTTCAAAATCAAACGTACTTGCCGAAGAGGTGCTAAACAGCTGGGCGAACGCCGAGTGGTTTACAAATAAACCTTCTACGCCTGACGTTATGGAAGTCGTAGTTTTCAAGGTTCCAGGCGAAACAAATACGGACGACCTATCTCCTGCTAGCGAAGCTTTCACTAGGGCGGACATCCCGCTTCACGCAAACTCCATGCTAAGAGCGAAAATGCCTGAAGGCCTCTCTACTATAGCGGAGCTAAAGAAAAAAGGGATGCCGATAGCATACGTAGGCGACGTAGTAGGTACCGGAAGCTCTAGAAAATCTGCGGCAAACTCCGTACAATGGCATCTAGGCGTCGATATCCCAGGCGTGCCAAACAAAAGAACCGGCGGCGTGGTAATCGGCGGCGTTATCGCTCCTATATTCTTCGCGACTTGTGAAGACTCCGGCGCTCTTCCTATCCAAGCGGATGTGACGCAGATGGAAACTGGCGATGTCATCAAGATAGACATCAAAAAAGGCGAAATCAGCAAAAACGGAAGCGTAATATCTACGTTCAAGCTTTCCCCAAACACTATTCTTGACGAAGTAAGAGCCGGAGGCAGGGTGCCCCTAATTATCGGTAGAGGTCTAACGTCAAAAGCTAGAAACGTACTAGGGCTTGGCGCCGAAAATATATTTAAAAAACCGGAACAGCCAAAAGATACGGGCAAAGGCTATACGCTTGCCCAAAAAATGGTCGGCAAAGCGTGCGGCGTAGCTGGCATCAGACCTGGAACATACTGCGAGCCGCATACGATGACTGTAGGTAGCCAAGATACTACCGGGCCAATGACTAGAGACGAGATAAAAGAGCTTAGCGCGCTCGGCTTCTCCGCTGATTTCGTGCTTCAAAGCTTCTGCCATACGGCCGCTTATCCTAAGCCGTCAGACGAGACGCTGCACAAAACGCTTCCTGGCTTTATCACTTCAAGAACCGGCGTGAGCCTTAAGCCGGGCGATGGCGTAATCCACAGTTGGCTAAACAGAATGGTTCTTCCTGATACGGTAGGTACGGGCGGCGATAGCCATACTAGATTCCCGATAGGTATATCTTTCCCTGCCGGTTCGGGTCTTGTCGCGTTCGCGGCGGTTACAGGCTCTATGCCTCTTGAAATGCCGGAATCTGTACTTGTAAAGTTCAAAGGCAAAATGCAACCGGGAATTACGCTCAGAGACCTTGTGAACGCCATTCCGTACTATGCCGAAAAAGCCGGACTTCTGACTATTGAGAAGAAAAACAAAAAGAATATCTTTAACGGCAGGGTGCTTGAGATAGAAGGCCTTCCGACTCTAAAAGTAGAGCAAGCGTTCGAGCTATCCGACGCGTCTGCGGAGAGAAGCGCCGCCGCTTGTACGGTTAGACTTGACAAAGAGCCGGTAATCGAATACCTAAAATCGAACATCACTCTAATAGAGGCTATGATAGAGGCCGGATACGAAGACAAAGCTACGCTTCAAAGAAGAGCCGACAAAATGAAAGAGTGGCTCAAAAACCCGACCCTTATGGAGCCGGACGCTGACGCTGAGTATGCGGCCGTAATCGAAATCGACCTTGACAACCTAAAAGAGCCGCTAGTGGCTTGCCCGAACGACCCTGACTTCGTAAGACCGCTTAGCGAAGTAGCGGGCGATGCGATCCAGGAAGTATTCCTTGGTTCTTGTATGACAAACATCGGCCACTATAGAGCTGCCGGAGAAGTGATGAGAGGGGCAGGCAAAATAGCCGTTAACACTTTCTGGATAGTCCCTCCGACCAAAATGGACGAAAAACAGCTTCAAAATGAAGGCTACTATGAAGTATATAAAGCGATAGGCGCAAGAACCGAAGTTCCTGGATGTTCGCTATGTATGGGTAACCAGGCGCAAGCCGCCGAGGGTACTACGGTATTCTCGACTTCGACTAGAAACTTCGATAACAGACTCGGTAAAAACACGAGGGTTTACTTGGGAAGCGCGGAGCTTGCCGCGGTTTGCGCGAAGCTTGGCAAAATACCTACGGTTGAAGAGTATATGAGTGTTGTTCCGGCCGCTATCGCAGGCAAAGAGAGCGACATCTACAAATACCTAAACTTTAACGAAATCGCAAACTATCATCTTGCCGAGAGAGAGGCGAACTAACCTTCTCTCTCCTCTTTTCTTTACTCCGTATTTGGTTATAATAAAACGCCAAAACGGAGTATAAACTTGCATAAAATCACGCTATCTTTGCTACTTTCAACCTCCATTCTTTTTTCAAACGACCTCGTGGACGCGCTAAAAGGTGTCAAGCCAAAGAATAGGACAACCGAGACGACATCCAAAAATATTAAGCGCATAGAGTGCGACAAGAGCGTAGTGGATGCGATAAGCGAGAACAATATACGTTTTTCCCGCACCCAAATAGAGAATCTAAAAGAGCTCAACGGCTGCCTTATTGCCGGAGATATTACGCCGCTGATGATGGCCGCATATAGCGATAGGCCGACTATTGTTAAGATGTTTTTGGACGCCGGGGTGGACGCGAACGAGATAAACGCAAAAGGATATAGCGCGCTCCATTTTGCGGCGTTTTACGGAAATTACGAGGCGATTTTGCTTCTTTTGGAAAAGGGCGCAAATATAGACGCTATGAATGACGCAGGAGAGACTCCGCTTATGATAGCGGCCTCATACGGGAATGCCAAGACGGTTGGTGTTTTGATCTCAAAAGGGGCGGATGTGTATATCAGGAATTCGTCAAGACAGACGGCAAGAGAGCTTGCCGCAAAAAAAGGCAAAAAAGAGGTGCTTGCGGTAATGGATAAGCCTAGGCGATAGGTATGGCCTTCGACTCGCGCCTAAAGATGAGCACCGCGCCAACGATATTTTTGAGCAGTACCGCAAAGCCGGCGGCCGCAGCCATACATCCAAACTGAAACAGCGGCTGCGCGAAAATGGAGAGTACGAATAGGCCGAGCGAGCACCAGTGCAGCCAAAGTTCTATGTTCGCATCCTTATCCTTTATCATCTCCCTTACGCTCGGAGCGTCCCATTTCCCAATGCTCGTCAGGTGAAACCACGCCAAAAATGGAACTATCTTGTTCATCATGGCTTTGACTATGGAGCCCAAAAAGCCGAGCCCAAAAAACAAGGCAAACAAAAACTCTGCTTCTTTCAGTTCGAAAAATAGAGAGTACGCCCACAACGCAAGCCCCATAAGCAAAGAGATAAGCCCTGTCTGCCATAGCTTCAAGGATGCGTCTGACATCAGTCTTTTACGCTCTTTTATCTTTTTGAGGGCTACGACCGCAAACGCCGCAAACGCAATCCATATTACTATTTGGGATAACGATGATATATATGGAACAAAAAGCGCCACAGAGGCTATGCTTATCACGATAGGCCACATCCTGCAAAACTTCGGGAACTCGGGCGAGACGTAAAACATCGGAAGCACCTGATGCGCTACGGATATGATCAGAGTGCCGAAAAATCCGAATACCGCAAGCAGTATATGTATTTGTGTAAACTTGGCGTGCGACTCTGAAAGCGAACCTAACGCATGCGAGCTAAGCAGGTGCATACCTATCAACAAAGCTAGTATGCCGACGATAATCGCCACTCTCATCCCCTTGACCATCTGGCTGACTATCTCTTTTTTTGAAAAGATTTTAAAAAGCAGCATTCCGAAAAACAAGGCTACTGCACATAAAATAAGTAATCCCGCGATACCGAGCAGCGCTCTCAAAAATACAAATCCGCCAAAAAATAGTAAAGCGGCTAAGCTAAAAGCGATTATGGAGAATTTGATTATTTTCGGGCTATCTATCTTTACGCCGCCGACCACGGGGAGCATCTGCGTTAGCGAGCCGAGAACCGCGTTTAGCAAAAAACCTATCGTAAACAGATGGATCGAAGCTATGACGTACGGGTTGTATCTGTTTGTGTCGATAGTAAACGCAAGCGCCAAAAAAGCGATAAAGCCAAAAAAAGCGGCCGCTATAAAAAACGGATATACCGTCCTAAAAGGCGGCGCGTCAGATAACGATAATCCTGCCGTATTCATCTTCTATTCTTTTCAGTATATATTTTTTTGTCTCTTCGTCACGCTTTAGCCAGCCGTAGACGTAGTGGACTCCGTCCAATTCAAAGTAGAGATGGCTTATCCCCATATTATCCAGCACGGCTTCCAGTCTGCACGGTTTCATCCTGTGCAGCATCTTTAGATATTCCCCGTCTTTTAGGTTTCTGGCTATCTTTATAGCCTGCTCGAGAGGAAGAGGGGCCTCCAGCTCTCTTGCGTCAAGCAGCTTTTCAGACGGCATCTCTCGTGTCTTTCATCTGCTCTACGAGCGCCTGCGCTTCTGCGGACAGCACCTGGTCGCACATGGTATAGAGTATCTGCTCCTCTTTCGAGTTGTGTTGTTGCACCAGAATGTTAAACGATTCGCAAAGCCCCAGAAGCTGTGATTTGTTTGCCGCCATGAGCGCTTTTTCCATCATGCCGATGTTAAATCTCATCTGTTCGTGTTCTCTTCTCATGACTTCGGTAGGGCCGCAGTTCATACCGCTTCTTAGCTCAAACGCCGGAAACAATATCTTCTCTTCCATCGTAAAATGCTCTTCAAACTCTTTTGCCATCTTCTCAAAAGAGTTTTTCGCGGCCGCCATATCCCATTTCACGATAGCGTTTTCAAAATCGGCGAAGCTCTCGTCGCAAAACTTGTGGTCTTTTCCCAAAAACTCTTTTATACTCATCTCAAACTCCTCTTTTTTGTGGGAAGTTTATGTAAAAAAAAGAGTTTTTTTATTGATTCGCGTCAACTATTTTATAATATCTATATCCGGTCCCGGTCTAAAGTCGAAAATCTTGTCCGAAACGGCTATGTTTTTCTTCCTCTCTTTGAAAACTATCTCCGTGTCGTTGTCTAGAGAGTCTTTGTATGTCAATTTCTCTATCATGTTGTTGGAGACTTTGAATCTATATGTAATATCCCCGCTTTTTGCGCTATATTCGTCGCCGCCTTCAGGCTTTGCGTTTTTTAGTATCGACTCGAGCGAGATCTGGCTCTTTTTCTTCAGGTATTTCGCTTGGGATAGTTCCGGTTCGTACACTATGACCGTCTCGTCTTTTACGAATACGCTTTTTTTCATCGGTTTTTGGTACTCCCATAGCGCCTGGCTAGGTTTTTTGGCGACGAGTCTGCCGCTATACTCTATCTTTTTGCCGGATTTGTTTTTTATGGTCTGTACAAACGAGGCCTCGAACGTCTCGTAGTCGAAGGAGAGGCCAAAGCACGAGAGCGCAAAAGCGCCGCAGATAAAAGCTTTTTTAAGCATCGTGGATACCCTGTTTTTGGCGCGCAGTATAGCTTAGAGGGGTTTAAGTTTATAGTAGTTTTGGTATTATGGGCGCCAAACTTAAGCGAATTTGGGACTTTAATAGATGATAAAAACCATAGTAAACAAAATAATGGGTACTAGAAATGAAAAAGAGCTAAAAAGATATAGAAAAAAACTTGCCGAGATAAACGCGCTGGAGCCTAAATATGCGGCAATGTCGGACGACGAGCTAAAAGCGGCTTTTGCTGCGCTGAGGAAAAGAGTGATTGATGGAGAGTCTCTGGACGCCGCATTGTTCGACTCTTTTGCGATAACCAGGGAGGCATCAAAAAGGGTGCTTGGAATGAGACACCATGACGTTCAGATGATAGGCGGTATGGTGCTAAACGACGGACGTATCGCCGAGATGAAAACAGGCGAGGGCAAGACGCTCGTCGCGACGCTCGCGGTCATACTAAACGCCATGAAGGGCGAAGGCGTACACGTAATTACGGTAAACGACTATCTTGCAAAAAGGGACGCCACGGAGATGGGCGTACTTTATAACTTCCTAGGATTTACCGTCGGCGCCATACTCTCGGACGAAGACGACGAAGAGGTAAAAAAGGCCGCATACGACGCAGATATTACATACGGCACTAACAACGAATTCGGATTCGACTATCTAAGGGACAATATGAAGTACTCCAAGGCTTCGCAAGTCCAAAGAAACCACCACTTTGCGATAGTGGACGAGGTGGATTCTATCCTTATTGACGAGGCAAGAACCCCTCTTATCATCTCCGGTCCTACGAAGTCGTTCATGGGTCAATATGAAAAAGCGAACGAAGTTGCTTTAAGGCTGGAAGTCGAAAAGCACTTTACGGTTGATGAGAAAAACAGGGTAATCCTTATGACGGAAGAGGGTATCAGATACGCCGAAGAGCTATTCGACGTCGGAAATCTATACGACCTTGACAACGCCGTGCTCTCCCATAGGCTTGACCAGGCGCTAAAAGCCCAATACCTATTCAAGATAGACGTCGATTACGTCGTAAGGGAAGGCGAAATAATCATCGTAGACGAATTTACCGGTAGATTAAGCGAGGGGAAAAGATACTCCGAGGGGCTGCATCAGGCGCTCGAGGCAAAAGAGGGCGTACTAATCAAGGAAGAGAGCCAGACCCTGGCCGACATCACGTTCCAAAACTACTTTAGGCTCTACTCTAAGCTTGCCGGTATGACCGGTACGGCGCAGACCGAAGCTACGGAATTTAGCGAGATATATGGGCTTGACGTTATCTCTATCCCGACGAACGTGCCTGTGGCTAGAATAGATATGAACGACCTTATTTTCAAGACCGAAGAAGAGAAGTATGAGGCCGTAATCAAAAAAATAAGAGAGCTGAATTCCAAAGGACAACCGATACTTATAGGCACGGCTTCGATAGAAAAGAGCGAAGCTCTGCACGAAGTGCTCAAAAAAGAGAAGATCGCCCATACCGTGCTAAACGCCAAGAACCATGAGCAAGAGGCCGAGATAATCAAGCTTGCCGGCGTAAAAGGCGCCGTTACGGTGGCTACGAATATGGCGGGGCGGGGCGTCGACATTAAGCTGGGCGACGACGTGAAGGCTCTTGGCGGTCTGGCTATCATCGGCACGGAAAGACACGAGAGCAGACGTATAGACAACCAGCTAAGAGGGCGAAGCGGGAGACAGGGCGACCCTGGTTTTAGCCAGTTCTATCTAAGCCTTGACGATACGCTTCTTAGGATTTTCGGAAGCGACAAGATAAAAGCCATTATGAATAGGCTGGGGCTTGAGAGAGGCGAGCATATAGACTCCAAGCTGGTAACGAACGCCGTCGAAAAAGCGCAGAAAAAAGTCGAGAGTATGCACTACGAGAGCAGAAAACACCTGCTTGAGTATGACGACATAGCCAACGCCCAAAGAAAAATAATCTACGGCTTTAGAAACGAGCTTTTGAGCCCTGATTTTGATATATCCGCAAAAATAGACGAAAACAGATACGTATATGCGGAAAATATTTTGGCGGACGCCGGAATCTTCTACGGTCTCGAGAGGGAGGATTTCAACCTTCAAAAAGCTTGCGAACTGCTGCAGGAAGATATAGGTCTCGAAGTAGACGAGGCGCAGCTGGAAGGCCTGGAGTATGAAGATCTGAAGCAAAAAGTTTACGAGCTTATGGGCGAATACTATGAAGCGAAGCTCTCCGTCGTAGACGAAACGCAGAAAAAAGAGATAGAGAAGATACTCTACCTTCAAACGCTAGACGAGGCATGGAGAGAGCATCTGTATCAGATGGATATACTAAAAACCGGTATCGGACTAAGGGGCTACAATCAAAAAGACCCTCTTGTGGAGTATAAAAAAGAGAGCTACAAGCTCTTTACCGAGCTTGTCGAAACCGTCAAGATAAACGCCGTCAGAATACTCCATTCGTTTAAAATAGGCAGCGACACCACGGCCGAAGAGATAGGGTACCAAGACGAGAGCATAGAGATAGTTCCGGCTAGCCAAAAAAGAGAAGAGAGGCTCAAAAACTACGATAAGAAAAAGAGCTGATGAATAAAAAGCTTATACGCTTCATTGTCTCTAAATATCTTAGATTTGACCCGTCGCAGCCGTTTATATCCATAACGGCAGCTTTGGCGTTCATAGGCGTCGGGCTGGGCGTATTCGTGCTTATCGTCGCGATGGCTATCATGAACGGCTTCGATAAGGAGTTTGAGAAAAAGCTCTTTACAATGAACTACCCGATAACGCTTTATTCAAAACACGGCTATGAGATTTCATCTGATTTCGTGGCCGAGCTTCAAAAAAATAATCCTGAGTTCAAATTTAGCCCATTCCTAAGGGCTAGCGCCATAGCCAAAAGAAATGAAAACATGGAGGGCGTAGTCGTATTCGGCGTGGATATCGCCGCGGAAAAACAGATCAACGACGTGGTAGCCGGCAGCTTGGGCAAAGATGGACTTGGCGGCTTCGAGGCCCTGATAGGCAAAAAACTAAAAGAGGACTTCGACCTCGTTAAGGGCGACAAACTGACTATCATATTTGCCGAAGGAGAGCCGCAAGGCATCGGAATTTCGCCTATGATGAAAAGATTTTCCGTAAATAAGAGCTTTTCATCCGGACTTCTTGCGTACGACAAGGGATATGTGTACGTAAACGCAAAGGATTTGGCGAGGGCTCTTGGTAGAAGCGAGGATCTTTACGACGGCGTGCATATATACTCCAAAGAGCCGCTAAAAGATATAAAGCTACTGCAGACAAGGCTTCCGGACGAATACGCGCTTGTCGGCTGGTGGCAGCAAAACGGCAACTTCTTTGCGGCTTTGGCGCTAGAAAAAAGAGCCCTCTTCGTGGTGCTGATGCTAATAATACTCGTAGCGTCGCTAAATATAGTAAGCTCTCTCTTGATGACGGTTATGAGCAGGAGAAAAGAGATAGCGCTTCTTTTGTCGCTAGGCGCCGATAAAAACGAGATAAAAGCGATATTTTTCAGGCTTGGGGCGATAATAGGCGGCGGCGGTATAGTCGTCGGCGTAATTCTCTCCGCTATAGCGCTCTTGCTGCTTTCAAACTTTGACATAATAAGCCTACCGGCCGACGTATACGGCAGCACGAAGCTGCCTTTGGAGCTTTCCATGGTCGATTTCTGCCTTATTACGCTGGGCTCGCTCGCGATAGTGTTTTTGTCGTCGTATTACCCTGCCAAAAAAGCTTCAGAGGTAGACGCCCTGACAGTACTTAGAAACGAATAGATATGTCAAGTTCGATTGTAATAGTCATAGCGCTTTCGTTTTTCATAGCGCTATCCCCTTTTGTCTCCAAAACCCTCAGGGTTCCGATAGTGGTCATCGAAATAATATTCGGCATTATCGGCGGCCATCTCGGCTTTTTCGAAAAAAACGAATACTTTTTCATCATGGCCAAAGTCGGGTTTTTGTTTTTGATGTTTTTGGCCGGCCTAGAGGTGAACCTAAAAGAGTTTGTGAAGATAAGATCGAGATTGTTTAAAAGAGTGATACTCTATTTTATGATTCTATACGCGCTTGCCTTGACTGCCGTTTTGTACTTCAAGCTATCGTTTATATACGTCGTCATACTCCCTATATTCTCGCTGGGCATGATAATGGCTCTTTTAAAAGACTACGGCAAGGATAAGCCGTGGCTTTCGCTTGCTCTTACCATAGGCATACTCGGCGAGCTTATCAGTATAGTCGCGCTTACCATTCTCAGCGGTGCCGTTAGCTTCGGATTTGGAGCGGAGTTTTATAAGGCTATGGCTACGCTGGTCGTCATAGTCGTCGCCGGCATACTATTTTTCAAGCTTGCCAGAGCGTTTTTCTGGTGGTTTCCGGAGGCAAAAAAAGCCATTATGCCGGATATTGCGTCAAAAGAGCAGGATATTAGGTTCTCGATGGCGCTTTTTTTCGTGATGATAGCGATAATGCTATATCTGAAGATAGATATGGTGCTCGGCGCATTCTTTGCCGGGATGTTCATAACGGCGTTTTTCTACCACAAAAAAGATTTGCACGACAAACTCTCGTCTTTCGGGTTTGGTTTCTTGGCGCCGATATTTTTTATCTATGTAGGCTCTACGCTCAAGCTGGACATCGTATTTTCGTATGAGATCATCAAAAACGCGCTCTTTTTGATAGCGTGTATGGTTTCCATCAGGATTATAGGCTCGTTTAGTACGTTCTATAGCTATCTGGGGTTTAAAAACACCATTTTGTTCGCTCTATCCGACTCTATGCCGCTAATGTTCATGGTGGCCGCCGCCACGCTGGGGCTTCAGTCGAAAACGATAGATAATATTGAGTATTCGTCGATAGTCGTTGCGAGTATGCTTGACGCGATAATGCTTATGCTGGTTATAAAGGCGTTAAATTACTATTTCGACAAGGATAAAACCCAAAGCCGTTAGGCCAGGGCTATGCACTCGATCTCTACGAGGGCGTTTTTGGGTAGCGTCTTTACCGCTACGGTACTTCTTGCCGGTTTGTGGTCGCCAAAAAACTTTGCGTACACCTCGTTCATCGGCGCGAAGTTGTCCATATCGGATAGAAACACCGTAGTCTTTACCACTTTATCAAGTCCGCTTCCGGCCGCTTTTAGCACTTGCGTTAAGTTTTCAAATACCTGCGCGGTTTGTGCAGATATGTCGCCGTCATTGAAACTGCCGTCGGCTCTAAGCGCCACTTGTCCGGATGTGTATACCATCCCTTCTATCTTGATTGCTTGCGAGTATGGTCCTATTGCCTGCGGTGCGTTTGGCGTAGATACTATATTCATAAACTCCCTCCTTGCTTTTATTTTTGCGGCGATTTTACATTTTTTTGAATAAACAAGCGGCTTTTTCTATTATCCAGTTTGGTTTCTCGTGCTTGTTTAACACAAAATAAAGCGTGTTTATATTGTTGAGTATCTCTTCGAATTCATCTATCGCGTCGTTTGTCCCCGCTATTAAAAGCCTGTCGCCGTACTCGAAGTTTGAGCCGAAAGAAGGCCCCATGACGAACTCGCCGCTTTTTCTTAAAAGCCCGAGTATTACAAGCTCAAGCTCCCTCCCTTCTCCGTCTACGTCGGCAACCAAATCCCTGTATGTGACGTTTCTCTCGGCCAAAATAGGCGCCAGCGCGTAGGCCTCGTTCTCGTCTATGCCGATCTCTTTTAGTTGTGGTTTTTTGTTGACTATTTCCGTTAGCCTTCCCACTATATGTTGGCCCCATTCGTCGCTTTTGCCGTGGAGTTCGTCGGCAAATCTTACGACCAAGGGTCTTGCGATGATGTTGTACGCCCTAACCGCCACTAGCTTATCCATGATAAATACGGTATTTGCCCTAAGCGCAGCAAAGACGGAGTTCTCCTCCATCTTATTTTCCCTAACCATGACAAATATGTCCGGATTTAGCTTTCTGGCGGTTATGATGGCGGATAGGTTTACGGCGTCGTCAGGCGTGCCGGCTATGAGGCACTGGGCGTTTTCTATGCCGGCTTTTAGCAGCAGCTCCCTATCGCCGCCCTCTTTGGCCTTCGTCTCTTTGAAGATGTCAACTATCTCGTACTCTATCCCGTTTTTTAGCAAAACGTCCTTGATTGCTTTGCCTAGTCTGCCTCGGCTGCATATTATGTATTTTCCACGTCCCAGCTTCGCCTTTCTGGTTAGGTTCAGATTCCCGCCGCCAAGCCAGTTTAGAAGCGCGTATAGGTGCGGGGTATTCAGCATATACTCTATTCTTGTCGCTACGTGCTGATACGGGTCTATCACATGTTCGACCCCGACGTCTTTTAGGTTTTGCAGTCCAGCATAAAAAGAGGATTCGGCCACTATCTCTATGTTTTTGTTTAGAATTTTTGCCTTAACGGCCACCTTTAGGTTTAGATTGTCGTCTTCGAATAGGATAAAAAGCGCCTTGCAATACGGCGACGATATGCCTGCATCCTCCAGAACGTCCGTCATCGTAGCGTCTGCGGCTAGAGCCGGAATCATGGGGTAATACCCTTCAAGATTCAGCTCGTCTATCTTCTCCTCAAGCTTGTCCAGGACTACGAGTCTATATTTTCCGTAAAGCTGGAACTTGTCGATCATTATACGGCTGATAGAGTTGTAGCCGCATATTACGACGAACTCCTGCTCCATTCTCTCTATGCTTCTTCTAAAGGAGATTCTTTTTAGTGCCCTTTTGAACGCTTTGTCCCTAAAAAGCCCGACTATCGTACCTATGGCGTAAAACCATGCTGGTACGGTTAGATACATCGTGATAGTGAGCATTAGCCTTTGCGGATATGTAAGCGCATACGGGATTTCACCGAAACCTATCGTATTCGCCGTATACGATACCAGATAAAAGGCGTCAAAAAACGTCAGACGGTATATATGTCCGTCATTATCCCTGCCGTCCGTAATCGTTAGCAGCATAATGGAGATGGTATATGTGACGATTATCGCCAATATAGGAACCCGAAGGCGCCTTATGACTATCCAGAAAGCCTCGTTTTCCCTCATCGATAGTTTATCTTTTGGAGTGTACGGTGTCTGATATGTATAATATTACGGATACTATATTCGCTATAAGGGCGCCGGAGGATAACGAGACTATTATGGTCATGAATTCGGCGTTGATGCCGCCGGCGACGTTCGTCGCATATCCCCATACCGCCGCCGCCGCAAATAGCTGAATATCCGCAACGAGACTCGTAGCAAGCAGCACGGAGCCGACCTGTGATTTATCTCCCAGTTTCATCGTCGTCGCTATCAGGTTTACGGCGATTGCCACGGCTAGTTCGTATACGCTATGGTGGGCGACATTGTCTATCTCTCCGTAAACAAAGCCCGCATTTAGCGTCAGGGCCAATACTATAAAGAACCCGGCGATAACTTTATCCGAATACATCACTTTTATCCTTGTTGTTATGTTAAAATTTCCAATATTTTATCAGTACAAAGGGAATAAACAGCTTTGAGCACAGTCGCCTTAGATATCGGCTTGAAAAGAATAGGGGTTGCGATAATGGCGGCGGGCGTTCCTGTCGCAAGCGAGCCTATACACAGAAAAAACAGGGAGCAGGCCGCAAACGACGTATCCGCCATGCTAAAAGCCAAAAAAGCCTCAAGGCTGGTCGTAGGACTTCCCCGTGGCGGAGCTAGCGAAGAGGAGATGGAGCGGAGGATAAAGCATTTTGTTTCGCTGCTGGAGTTTGGCGGCGAGATAGTTTATGTCGATGAGTTTGGCAGCTCGAAAGAGGCCCTGGAGGAAGCCGGCGGCGGACACACAAAGAGTAAGGACGGCAGGCTTGATAGCTTGTCGGCCTTGGTAATACTGAAGCGGTGGAGCGATTTTAGAGGATAAGCATCGCGTCGCCGTAGCTATAAAACCTATATTTTTTTTCTATCGCCTCTTTGTATATTTCAAGCGTTCTATCTAGTCCGACAAACCCTGCGACGAGCATGATAAGCGTGGATTTTGGCAAATGGAAGTTTGTTAGGAGCATATTCGCCCTTTTGGGAGGATTTTGCGGATTTATGAATATATCGCACTCTCCGGAGGTTTTTTTCGTGCGATGGTAATGCTCTACGGTTCTTGTCGAGGTCGTGCCGATGCATAGTATCTTTGCGTCGCTGTCTAGAAGCTTCGCTGTTTGGACCGGAATCTCGAAATACTCTGAATGCATAGGGTGTTCTTCTATGTTTTCCGCTTCAACGGGTTTGAAGGTGCCGAGTCCGACGTGAAGG
Source organism: uncultured Helicobacter sp. (assembly GCA_964568395.1). Lineage (GTDB taxonomy): Bacteria > Campylobacterota > Campylobacteria > Campylobacterales > UBA6016 > UBA6016. The sequence goes on from CAZMPN010000009.1 coordinate 64,864, forward strand.
GTCAGTTCATATAGCTTATGGCTTTGCTTGATCTTGTCAAGCAACTCTTCGTCAAAGTGTAACGACGCCGTCGGGGCGGCTACGCTTCCGGCGTTTGACGCGAAACGGCTTTGGTAGTTGGTCTCGTCGCTCTTTTCATCTTCCCTGTTTATGTATGGCGGAAGCGGTATATGGCCTATTTTGTCGAGTTTTTCTATGAGCTTTGCGAACCCTATCTTTGTTTCGCCTACGAGAAAAGAGACTTTTCTGCTGCCGTCATCCAAAAGCTCCAAAACTTCGAGCGATAGATCGTCTTCAAAAAAGAGCCTATCGCCTGTTTTTACCTTGCCTCTAATGAGCGCCAAAAAAGCTCCGTCCTCGAACGGCTTTATGACTACGCATTCTATTTTTCCACCGCTCTTTTTGCGTCCGAAGATTCTGGCTTTTATGACTTTCGTATTGTTGACCACTATTGCCGTATCTTTTGGTATAAAGTCGCATATGTCGGATATATTTGAGTGGATAATCGTACCGTTCGCCCTGTCTACGACGAGCAGCTTTGCCGAGCTTCTTGGGTTTGCGGGGTAGTCCGCTATGAGCTCCTTTGGGAGTTCATAGTCGTAAGAAGAGGTTAGAAGCGTCCTATCAGGCTGGCTCATTTTCCTCTTTTGGGGCGGGGTTTATCATTTTTACCAGCAGTATCGCTATGCCGTACAGGATTATCATAGGGGCGGCCATCATGAGCTGGCTCATGACATCCGGCGGAGTAAGAACCGCCGCCACTATAAAGATGATGACTATGGCGTATCTAAAAGAGGATTTCATCTGCTTGTCGTCCACAAGTCCAAAAAAGGCCAAAAGCGCCGCAATGACAGGGAGCTCGAAAGATATCCCGAAACCAAACATCAGCTTTAAAAAGAAACTAAGATACTCGGCGATACTTATCATTGCCGTGGTTTGTCCGCCGCCGAAATTGACTAGGAACTTAAAGCCTACCGGAAATACGAAGTAATACGCGAATAGGGCGCCCGCTATAAACATCCCGGTTGCGCCGGCTACAAACGGCAGAATATATCTTTTTTCGTGTTCGTAAAGTCCGGGAGCCAGAAACGACCACATTTGATAGAAAATCACAGGCAGAGATATTACCAGAGAGGCAAAAAAAGATACGCTAACCGCGGTAAAGAACTGTTCGCCCATCTTGACGGCTACGACTTGTCCGCTATCCGGGATAGCTTCTTTTAGCGGCATGGTAACCCAAGCCATTATAGGTTCCCAGACGGCAAAGCATGCGAAAAATGCGACGCCGAGTACTATTACGCATTTGATTAGCCTATCCCTAAGTTCGGCTATATGTGGCTTTAGATCCTCAAGCATCTTTCTTAACTTCCTCTTTGTCTCTGTTTTGCGATATTTGCGGGGCTGTCTCTAGCGGAGATTCTATCTCTTTTTTGATGCCTTCCTCTATCTCTTTGAACTCTTTGGTTATATCGCCGAACATGTCGCTTACTTCTTTGTTGTTGTACATACTGGACGGATTATTTAGATTGTCCGTGAGCTTCTCTATTTTTTCCTTATATTCGGTGGCGGTATTTTTGAGTTCGTGCAGGTCTATCTCTTTTTGTATCGTGTCCTTCGCTTCTTGTACCGTGGATTTGAAACTTTTGAAGAACTTCACTATCTGTATTATCATATCCGGCAGCTTTTCGGGACCTAGAAAAATTATTGCGACTATCGCTATTACTATGAATGAGCCGAGATCTATTCCAAACATGTTTTCCGCTTATTTTGTAGAGTGCGAAAATTTTACTCAAACCTCTATAAAAACTGCTTGAAGCTGGAGTGTTTTTAGGAATTAAAGTTGCTTTATAAAATAAATCAAAACAATAAGGAGAGCGAATGAGAATGTTGGAAGTAGAACAAAACTGTTTGGAGTGTTCGCATCTAAAGTTTAACGGTATAGTTAAGATGCCTAGCGAAGACGGTTATGATTGCATAAAGTGCAGCAAAAGGGTGGTTGATTTTTATCTCATTAGGAACAGATCCGCCGAATCCGTTATGAAAAAGCTTTATCCACCTTACGGGATACCTGATTTTTGTCCGATTTCGAAAGATTTTGAGATTGAGACGAAAGAAGAGATGGATTTTGTATAAGAAGCCCCCGCTTTTGGCGGGGAGGGAAATTATTTAAGAGTAGCTATGTAAGCTGCAACAGCTTTAGCGTCAGCGTCAGATAGTTTAGCAGCGTTACCTTTCATAGCAGCGCCCATACCGTGTTTGTTAAGAGTACCAGCTTTGTAACCAGCAAGATCTTTTTCTACGCTAGCAGCAGCCATACCAGCTACCGGGTTAGATTTACCAAGAGCTTTCATGTGGCCATCAGCGCCGTGGCAAGATTTGCATTGACCTTCGAATATAGCTTTACCATCTGCAGCTAGAAGAGCACAGCCAGCGAAAGCAAGAGTAAGAAGAACTTTTTTCATCGTGTATCCTTTTTAAGATTTTTACATGGAGCATTTTACATGCCCAAGTGTGAAATGTGTGTGGAAGAAAATTATACTTTTTATAACTTTTAAAAACCCTTTTTATTTAGTGTAGCTTCGTTAAACTAACCCTAAAAGTAGCAGATAAAAACACAAAGGGTGTAAAGTGCAAGAGTATTTAAGTAGGGCAAAAGCGGCGTGCGCCGATTTGTCCCAGACTTCCGGAAAGCTCAGAAACGAAGTTCTAAGAGAGATGGCAAAGGCTCTTAGGACGGAGAGAATGCCTATCATAGAGGCCAACAAAAAAGATTTGGAGTATGCCGCGGCGAACAATCTGTCATCCGCGATGATAGATAGGCTGATGCTGGACGAAAAACGTATCAACGGTATGGCGGAGTCTATAGAGACGATAGCCTCGCTGATCGATCCGCTCGGAAGGACGCTTGACGGCTGGACGTTGCCAAACGGCCTCACGGTGCAAAAAGTGAGCATCCCTATAGGCGTAATCGGCGTCATATACGAGTCAAGGCCAAACGTTACCTCCGATACCGCCGCACTCTGCTTTAAAAGCGGCAACGTAGCCGTGCTAAAAGGCGGTAAGGAGGCGATAAACTCCAATTTCGCCATTGCGGACGTATTAAGGGGCGTGCTTGACAAATTCGGGCTTTCCAGAGACATAATCTCGATGCTTCCCGATGCGAGCAGGGAAGGGGTGATGCAGCTCGTTAAAATGGATAAATACGTAGACCTTATAATACCTAGAGGCGGGGAGTCGCTTATCCGAGCCGTATGCGACAACGCCACCGTTCCGGTCGTAAAGCACGACAAGGGCGTATGCCATGTATATGTCGACAGATATGCGGATATAGATAGCGCGTTAAAGATAGCCATCAATGCGAAAGTCCAAAGACCAGGCGTTTGCAACTCGATGGAGACCTTGCTTGTAGACGAGTCTATAGCGGCCAGCGTCCTACCGCTTTTCAAAGCCGAGTTCGACAAGTTTTCAACGAAGCTCAAAGGATGCGCAAAAACGCAAGAGGTTGTAGACGTCGCGGAGGCATCGGAGGATGATTTTTATTTGGAGTACGGAGAGAACATATTAAACATAAAGGTAGTCGACGGAGTAAAAGAGGCGGTGGCGCATATATCCAAATACGGTTCCGGACATAGCGACGCGATAATATCCGATAGCTATCAAAATGCGGAGTTTTTCCTAAATGCGGTGGACTCCGCGTGCGTATATGTAAATGCGTCTACGAGATTTACGGACGGCGGCGAATTCGGCTTTGGCGCAGAGGTGGGCATATCCACCAACAAGCTGCACTCCAGAGGGCCTATGGGCGTAAACGACCTTACCACATATAAGTATAAAGTATTCGGAAGCGGCCAAATTAGAGAATGAGCGAGAACGTTCTTCGGATAAATGGGCTTCGGTTTGGATATTCAAAGCAGGAGCTCTTGTTTGACGACTTCAATTTGGAACTTAAGAAGGGCGAGATAGTCTCGATAGTAGGCCCTAGCGGAAAAGGGAAGAGTACGCTTTTTGATTTGATAGCCGGCTTCAAAAAACCTTTTTTAGGAGAGATAGAGTCAAAAAAGATATCCTTCGTCTTTCAAGACCCTTACAGCTCATTTCACAACAGCTACTCTATAGAAAACCAGATTTTGGACGTCGCCGACAGTTTGGACTACTCTACGCTTGAGAATACTCTAAAGCTTGAACGCGCTGTATTGCAAAAAAAACCGTATGAACTGAGCGGTGGACAGCTTCAGAGATGTTCTATATTTAGGGCGCTTATGATGAAACCGGATCTTATTTTGGCGGACGAGCCGACTTCCGCTCTTGACAATATAATTCAACTGGAAGTCATGAAGACGCTCGTGGAGAGCGTCAAGGAATCGGCCCTGCTTTTGATTACGCATGACCTATCTCTGGCGAGATGGTGTTCGGACAGGATAGTTAAGCTTTAGGCGTTAGCCCTTGCGTCGTCAAGCGTTTTTTGCATATCCTCCCTAGCTTTTGCAAGCCACTCTTTGCCTTCAGGCATAAACGAATCCATATAGATAATCTGTAGGGTTCCGCCCTTCGAGCTACCCCCGCCTTCTTTTGTGGAGTACTTGGTGTCCAAAAGCTTGGCGGAATCCACGAGCACTACCGGCTGAACTCTAAGATTTAGTTTGTCGGCTATCATTTTTGCCCCGGCCTTAAACTCCAAAAGCTCCCTCTCTTTACCCCTAGTTCCCTCCGGAAAAATAACAAGCGGCCTGCCTTGCTCGATAGCGTTCTTGGAGTCTTTCAGCAGTTTTACCAACCCCTGCTTATTTTCCCTGTCTACGGCTATCATCTTGCACGATTTGAATAGATGTCCAAAAAGAGGAATATTGAAAAGCTCCTCTTTGGCGACCCAGCAGAGGTTTTTTTTGGTTATGGCTTCCATGGCGACTATGTCGAGCACGCTTTGGTGGTTTAGTATATACAGTCCGGCGCTATCGTCTATCTCGCCGACTATCTTCGGTTTAACCATAAAGACCTTCAACAGTATTTTTGAGAGAGTAGTCCTTGGTCCTTTGTTTTTCTTTCCGGTCAGATATAAAAACGGAATAAACAGCGCTATAAAAAGCCCGGCTAGAATACCTTTTAGATAAAGCCTAATTACCGACAATCGTCTCTCCTTTTACCCAGCCGATCTTTCCGTCCTGGAGTTTTATTTTTACATAGCCTTCGCTTGTCTTTAGCTTTTCTACCGGCATATCCGACGTAGCCTGGAAGAAAGCCGTCGAGTTTTCGGTAGGCAGCAGGTATACGATCGTGTCTTTTTTGATTTTAACCTGCTCGTTGGGTATGAATAAGAATACGACCCCGGCGATTATGGTGGCTACGATGAGTATTAAAAATATTTTTTCGCGCTTAAAATAGTATATGCCGTATAGAATAGAGGCTATGACGGCCACCGTCAAAAATACATAGAGCGCCTTATCGGAGCTTTTTGGCTGCAGATCGGTCTGAGTGCTGACCTTGTCTTCTATCTTTGAGAGATCCAGCGTTACCGATACCGTCTGCATGGAACTTTTCTCTTTGTCGAAATATTCGAATTCCAGATTTTTTTGGTTTGCCGGAATAATCAGGTAGTAAAACATCTTGCCGTTCTCAAGACCGTTTTTTAAAGAGTTTACGCCTTGCATTCCTATGTTTTGGAGTTTGAAGTCTTCCAGGTTTGCGTATTTGGCGGAGATGTCAAGCGCCAAAATATTGTTTTGCGCGTCATATCCGTCTATCTTGTAGTTGCTTACCGATAGGGACGAGGCTATTACCCCGCAAAATTTTTGCGTAGGAACCACCGACGATGCGTTTATCGTCTGGCCCTGCATGGATACGCTCTCTTTGTCGGCCCCGTTGATCGAGTATACCGTCTGAATATCCGGGAGTCTGACGGCCTGATCCAAAACTTTAAAATACAAAGAGAGGGTGAACGAGCCGTCCGAGTCCAGATTCCATTTGTAGTTCGAGTTTAACAGTTTTATGCCGCTTTGATTCGCCAGAGCCGTCTTTAAAAGACCTAGTTCGTTTGAAGCGACTAGCGCCTTTAGTCTTATTTCAAAAATCTCGTTTTTGAATAGCGCTGACGGAGTCTTGTCGTAGGATACGAACAGCGCTTGATCCGATGATTGTTTTTTGGAGCTGTCGTTCATATCTGCGGCTATCAAAACCGAGCTAAAGGCAAAAAATAAAAAAACAAGTATTCGCAACGCTCTCAATATCTGTTCCTTGTTGTTTTGGTGTTAATGTTCGATTCCAAAAATAAGCGCCTCGCCTCTTTTGCGAAGGCGAAAAAATTAACATCTTCCAGCTTTTTGCTATGCGGGGTGCCGTATAGGATAGCCGGGTTTATATACTCTCCGTCTTTTTTTACGCCAAAGTGCAAATGCGGACCGGTTGCCAAGCCCGTTGAGCCGACAAGTCCGATAATCTCTCTTTTCGGCACGAAATATCCAGGCTTTAAATCGGCCTTTATCTTCGAGAGATGTCCGTATATCGTCTCGAATCCGTTATTGTGGGCTATTTTAACATAATTTCCGACATTTGGGCTATATCCGACCTCTATCACCCTGCCATCAAGCGCGCTGCGTACGCTTGTTCCGTATTTTGCCGCTAAATCTACCCCTTGGTGCGCCCTGAAATATTTCAATATCGGATGCAGTCTGCTGCTTGAATAAAAATCAGAAACCCTATCAAATTCGACAGGCGTCACAGCCGTCGTATCGCTCAGTATGGCGCCGTTCCTATCATATAGCTCGCCGTTATGCTCAAAGGCAAACATAAAAAAACCTTCCGCCTCGCCAAGCAGGGCTACCGTTTTTGGCGGCAGTATGACTCCGCCAAAGACCCTCTCTCGTTTTAGGACGGATATTGAAAGCGGCTTTTTGCCCGTATATTTGATCATTGACTGCGAAAGCGTGTCCGATAATTTTGCATCCGCCTCGTTTGTTTGAATAGCTTTGGCATCGAGGCGAACGACGGCGTATCTGTCTATAAACTTTTCGCCAAGAGGCGTCAGCTTTATTTTGGATATGCCGTTTTGTGCTGAAACCGATAGCCTCGTATTGCGATTGTCGGCATGCAGTATATACGCCTCCAGGTTGTTTGGTTCTTTTTGTGTGACGAGTATTTGCGCAGGTGTTTTGTTGTTTTCTATTATTTTGTCCGCCAGCGTTTGGGTGAGGCCGAATCTCTTTGTGAATGAATAGAGTTGTTTTGGTGTGGCTGCGTCGTATATTTCAATCCTTGCCGATAAAGACGATACGAATAGCATCGCAAATATCGGCATGGATCGTGCTATATTAGATTGAAGCAAGGAAGCCTTTTATCAGTTTGTTGCCGTCTTCGCTTCTAAGGGCGTTTTCACATGCCCTCTCCGGATGCGGCATAAGACCGAAAACGTTTTTTGTTTCGTTGCATATTCCCGCTATGCAGTCTACGGAGCCGTTTAGGTTGAGCTCTTTTCCGTTTTCGTCCGCATATTTTAGAAGCACTTGGCCTTTATCGTACATTTTTTTGAGTGTTTCTGTATCGATGTTGTAATTACCGTCGGCGTGGGCAACTGGCATATTTAGAAGTTCGCCCGTTTTGGTTAGCGACAAGAAAGCATTGTCGTTTGAAACTACTTTCAAATCAACGAATTTGCTGATAAAGTGAAGATTTTCATTTCTTTTCATTGCCCCCGGGAGTAGCCCGGCCTCTAGAAGTATCTGGAAACCGTTGCATATCCCTAGAACTTTTCCGCCTTTTTGGGCAAATTTGGCAACCTCCTGCATGATAGGAGAGAACCTAGCTATCGCGCCGCTTCTAAGATAATCCCCGTAGCTAAAACCGCCGGGTACTATAACCGCCTCGGTGCCGCTTGGCAAAGCGCTCTCTTTGTGCCATACTACCTCGGCTTTGTATCCGAGTCTTTCGACTGCGTATTTGGTATCCTGTTCGCAGTTCGTACCCGGGAAAAACAGTACGGCGATACTCATTTTACGAGCTCGAAACTGTAATTTTCGATAACGGTATTTGCAAGCAGCGTTTCGCACATTTTTTCAACTTCCGCTTTTGCTTTTGCTTCGTCGTTTGTGCTTAGGTCGAGCACGACTTGCTTACCCATCCTGACGCCCTTTACGTCGTTAAAGCCCATCGTGGATAGCGCATGGTGTACAGCTTTGCCTTGAGGGTCTAGTACGCCTTCTTTCAAAAATATATTTACTATGGCTTTCAAATTCATATCCTTCGGTTAGTTTAGTATTTTTTCTAGTACTTTTTCGTATCCGGCTCTAACGGAACCAAGGTCTTGTCTAAATCTGTCCTTATCCAGTTTTTCGAGGGTTTCTTTATCCCAGAATCTGCAGCTGTCAGGGCTTATTTCGTCCGCTAGCAGTATCTCTCCGTTCGCGTCTTTGCCGAACTCGAGTTTGAAGTCTACCAGTATGAGGCCTTTGTCGTCAAAGAACTTGAATAGAACGTCGTTTACTTTTCTCGCCATTGCTTTTAGAATCTCAAGATCTTCTTTTTTGTCTACGAGTTTCATTAGCATTGCGTGCTCGTCGTTGATGATAGGATCGCCAAGAGAGTCGTCTTTATAATAAAACTCTACCAGAGTAAAGTCTAGCTTTTTGCCGTCTTCGATCCCCAGTCTTTTCGTGAGGCTTCCGGTAGCTATGTTTCTCGTTACGACCTCGATAGGTATTATGTTTACTTTTTTAATCGCCATTTCGTTGTCGGAGAGCACTTTTATCATGTGGGTTTTGATACCGTTTTTCTCCAGCAAATCAAAAAGCTCTTTTGAAATTTTGCAGTTAAGGGCGCCCTTGCCGGCCTCGCTCCCTTTTTTTAGAGCGTTAAAAGCAGTCAAATCATCTTTAAACTCTGCTATAAAGATATTCGCATCGTCCGTTTTGAATATCTTTTTACCTTTGCCTTCGTACAAAAGTTCAGTTTTGTTCATCTTTTCCCCTTACTTTTTAGTGATTATTAGTGCTTTTACGATACCGATGGCCGTTTGGAGCTGCAAATCTTTCGCCATGTTCTCATCCGAGAGAGCCTCTTCCTTTTTGGTCTTAGGCAGCTTTTCGCTCTGATGCTTTTCCGCAGGTTTCTCCTTTTCAAGCTTTTCAAGCTCGCCTTGAAGATGTTGTTTTAGATCGGCCTCTTTTACGCTAAAGCTCTCATCGACGCTATCCTTTACTACGCCAGCCGCTACGGCTACGTCAGGCGTTACGCCGACCGCTTGAATCGTCCTGCCGCTAGGAAGGTAGTATCTGGCGATAGTTAGTCTTATCGCATCGGTTTTATCTATCGGAAGAACAACCTGCACGCTTCCTTTTCCAAAGCTTTTTTCGCCTACGACTACGGCTCTTTTATTGTCTTGCAAGCTTCCGCTGACGATTTCGCTCGCTGACGCGCTTCCGCCGTTGATTAGAACCGTCATCGGAATGTTTTTATACGTAGCTCTTCCGCTTGCGTCATACACTACGTTCTCGTCGGCGACTCTTCCTTTTTGCGATACTATAACGCCTTTTTCAACGAACATATCCACGAGACCCACGGCCTGATCCAGAAGTCCGCCAGGATTGTTTCTAAGGTCTAATACTATTCCTTTAGGGTTCTTGATTTTTTCTAGCTCTTTTTTGACGGCTTCAACTACTTTTTTGTCAAACGACGTAACCCTGATGTAAGCTATATCGCCTTCAAGTTTTTTGCCGTATACGGACTGGATGTTTATGATATCCCTGATTATCGATATTTTGAACGGTTTCGCTTCCGTTTTCCTGACTATCGTAAGGTCGATTTTTGTCTTTGGTTTGCCTCTCATGAGATTTACGGCCTCGTCTATCGTCATATTGATTGTCGACTGGTCGTTTATCTTGAGTATTATATCGCCGGACTGTACCCCGGCTTTATACGCTGGGGTCCCCTCTATCGGAGCTATGACGGTCAAAGCGCCGTTTTTCATGCCCACCGTGATGCCAAGACCGCCGAATTCGCCTTCCGTCTCAACTTTTAGGTCTTTATATTGCTTCTCGTCCAGATAGCCCGAGTGCGCGTCTAGATTTGTGAGAAGGCCCTGAAGTGATTTTTTGATGATATCGTCCAGGGAGAGTTCGTCTACATAGTATTTTTGTATCGTACCGACTACTTTCGTGAATTTTGCGAAAGCCGCTAGTTTCGTATCTTGCGTGCCGTCGTTTGCAGGTTGGAGAGCGTTTAGGGAAGTGTTGTATACAAAGAGTCCCGCTATTGCCGCACTTACGGCACCCAGCGCTATGAATTTTCTATTCTTCACTTTTTGCTTTTTCCTTCGAAGGTTTAGGGTGTGAAAGTTTGTCAGAATGATACAATTTTTTCCCTTTCGTGTGGCGTAAAAACAAAAATATTAGCTCTTATAGACTTGACAATACCACACTCAAAGTTGTAAAATTTTAGTTGTATCAATTAAATAAAATATAAAAGGATAAACGATGAGTCTATTCGAAAAACTAACGCATCAAATGACCGAAGCTGTAGAGTCCGGACTTAGTCTGGCGCTTCACTCCAAAAATCAAGAAGTAGAACCGTTACATATTATTTGGGGGCTCGTAACAAATACGGAATCCGTATTAAATCAAGCGCTAAACAGGGCTTCCGCCGATAAAGCTGCGCTTGAGCTTGAGCTTAAAAGCCTCGTCGATAAATTTCCAAAGGTATCCACCGTCTCAAAGGAGAATATAAAAATTTCAAGAGCTCTCTATAGGACGCTTGAATCGGCCGAAGGGCTGGCCGTCAAAAACGGCGATAGCTTCATAGCCGTAGACAGCTGGATAATAGCTAATATAAACGAGCCTTTTTTCAAGGAGAGCATAGGCAAATATATAGACCTGATGGAACTCAAAAAAAATCTTGAGGCGGCAAGGGCAGGGCGCAAGATAGATTCGCAAAGCGCGGATGAGAAATTGGAGTCTTTGTCTAAATACGGCATAGATTTGACGCAAAGAGCCGCGGAGGGCAAACTCGACCCGGTAATAGGCAGGGAGGAAGAGGTTAATAGGACTATGCAAATCCTTATTAGAAAGTCCAAAAACAACCCTATACTGCTTGGCGAGCCTGGGGTCGGGAAGACGGCTATCGTTGAGGGGTTGGCACAAAGAATAGTGGCAAAAGACGTGCCCTATAGCCTTCAAAACAAAAAACTAATAGCGCTAGACATGGGTAGCCTAATAGCGGGCGCCAAATATAGGGGAGAGTTTGAGGATAGGCTAAAAGCCGTCATAGAAGAGGTGCAAAAAGATAAAAACATCATACTCTTTATAGACGAGATACATACTATTATAGGCGCAGGGGCATCGGAAGGCTCAATGGACGCCGCAAACCTCCTAAAGCCTGCGCTTGCAAGAGGGGAGCTGAGAACCATAGGCGCCACTACGCTAAAGGAGTATAGAAAGTACTTCGAAAAAGACGCCGCTATGCAAAGGCGTTTTCAGCCAGTAACCGTCGCAGAGCCGGGAATTAACGAGGCTATATCGATAATGAGAGGTATCAAAGATAGCCTTGAGGCGCATCATAACATTACGATACAAGACAGCGCCCTTGTTTCGGCCGTTAAGCTCTCCAGCAGATATATCACCGATAGGTTTTTGCCGGATAAGGCGATAGATCTCATAGATGAAGCGGCTGCTGGGCTTAAAATGCAGATAGAGTCCGAGCCGGCCGAGCTTGACAAGGTAAAAAGGGAGATTTCGAGGCTAAACGTCGAAAGAGAGGCCTTGAAGCTTGAGAAGCTAGAAAAAAACGACCTCAGACTGAAAGAGCTTCAAAAGGAGCTTGCAAATCTGGAAGAGCAAAAAAGAGCGCTCGAGAATAAGTTCGAAGACGAAAAAAGGGTCTTTGGCGACATAGCCAAGACTAAATCAAGGATAGAAGACGCCAAGAGAGAGGCCGAGGTGGCCAAGAGAGAGGCCAATTTCAACAAAGCCGCCGAAATAGAGTACGGCACAATCCCGAATCTTCAAAAAGAGCTTGAAGATTTGGAAGCCAGCTGGAAGCGTATGGAAGAGCAGGGCGTGCTTCTAAAGAACAGCGTGGACGAGGAGTCTGTCGCCGCTATCATCTCCAAATGGACCGGCATACCGATAAACAAGATGCTTCAAAGCGAGAAAGAGAAGGTGCTCCATATCGAGGAGACGCTGAAAAAAGAGGTGATAGGCCAGGAAAACGCCGTAAGGGCAGTGGCCAGAGCCATAAAAAGAAATAAAGCCGGGCTCTCGGACGTGTCTAGGCCGATAGGCAGCTTTTTGTTTCTGGGGCCTACCGGTGTGGGTAAGACGGAGACCGCGAAAAGTCTGGCCAGATTCCTTTTTGATAGTGAAAAATCGATGATTCGTCTTGATATGAGCGAATATATGGAAAAACATGCAGCCTCCAGGCTTGTAGGCGCCCCTCCGGGATATGTAGGCTACGAAGAGGGTGGGCAACTGACCGAGGCCGTCAGGAGAAAACCTTATAGCGTTGTGCTTTTTGACGAAATAGAAAAGGCGCATCCGGACGTCTTTAATATGCTGCTTCAGGTATTGGATGACGGCAGGCTGACCGACAATAAAGGCGTAACGATAGATTTTAAAAATACGATTATTATCCTGACGTCCAATATCGCGTCCGCAAAGATAATGAGCATAGCCGACGAAAAAGAGCGGGAGGCCGCCGTCTGGGATGAGCTAAAACAGCACTTTAGGCCGGAGTTTTTAAATAGGCTTGACGATGTCGTGGTATTTAACCCTTTGGGTTTTGCGCAAATATCCAGAATAGTCGACAATATGCTGGGCGGCATACAGGCGAAGCTAAAGGAGAGGGATATAACTATAGAGCTATCCGCCGAGGCAAAACAGTTTGTGGCAAACGCCGGATTTGATCCAAACTACGGAGCGAGACCGCTAAAAAGAGCGCTTTACGATATAGTCGAGGATTCATTGGCCGAGCTTATATTGGAAGACAAACTAAAAGACGGAGACAGGGTGACGTTTGTCGTCGAAAACGGCGACATAAAAGCGGTTATAAACGGGTAGTTTAAGTTTTTAAGTAAATATACGTATAATTGCGGCCTTAAATTCTAAAAATTTTTAAAAGGTTACTTACGTGAAAAGAACATACCAACCAAGTAAAGTTTCAAGACAAAAAACTCACGGCTTTAGAGCTAGAATGGCGACAAAAAACGGTAGAAAAGTAATAGCTAGAAGAAGAGCTAAAGGCAGAAAAAGGCTAGCCGTATAACAACTTTTCGCCATATTAAAGACTCCGAGCTTTTTAATAAGGTATATAATAAGTCAAAAGCTTACCACTCCGATACGGTCATATTGATGTATCTAGAATCGAAAGAGAGGATGGTAGGCTACACCGTTTCAAAAAAAGTGGCAAAAGCCGTAGAGAGAAATAAGATAAAAAGAAGGCTTAGGGCTGTTTTTAGGGCCGAGCAATTTTTTTTAAAAGACGGTTTTTATCTTCTTGTTGCAAAGCAAAGCGCTAGCGGCGCCACTTTCCAAAAACTATACGGGGATATAAAGAAATCCCTATCTCTTTTTTATTCGGGGTCTTGAAAAAGACAAACTAAAACGGTCTAAGGTTAATTTAATGCTCGAAAAACTCTCCCCACAAAAGAGGCTAGTACTAGCCACGGCAATATCAGCAGTTTTTTTTATAGGATATGAAGTTTTTATAGGCAGCAAGTTCCGTCCGGAGCATAACGCCACAAAAACAGAACTGAATGCTCAAAACCAAACATCGGTCATAAAGCCGACTGCAACAGAGGCCAATATTTCTGCGATGCCTACCGCTACGGCTTCAACTTCAGGCGTAATATCAAAAATAAAACTAAAAGAGTCTGAGCTTTTTATCGGTAGCGACGGTACGATTTCACAAGTCGTAATGCAGGGTGAAAAATTTAAAGACGACCACGGCAAGCATGTTAAGCTTTTTGCAGAACTAAAGACAAAGCCTTTGTCTGTGAAGTTTTCAGATAGGGCGCTTGAGGAAGCCGCCTCAAAAGCGCCTTATACGGCGTCCATAGCGTCGATTGACGCCACAATGGAGACAAAAACTCTGGTATTGACGCAACAAGTTTTGGATGTCAATATAACAAAGCAAATAACGTTTAAACCAAACGGCTCATATAACGTAAAGATAACATCAAGCAAAGATATCCCGTTTTTCGTTACTACCGGATTTAGGCCTGACGTTTTGGCGGATAGTTTCGCCTTTAAGGGCGCCTTGCTTATAGAGTCCGATGATACCGTAAAGACGGTCGAAGACGGCGGCATAAAGGCCGATGAGTCGCTATCGAACATAAATGCCGTTGCTACGGTCGACAGATATTATTCATCCGTTCTGTATAGCTTCAAGGCGCCGATGGCCGTTACGGTGGTTGCCGATATACACAAAAACCCTACGCCGTACATAGAGGCAAAAAAAGAGATAGAGCTTGGCGGATATGTCGGGCCAAAATATGTCGAAACTCTAAAAGGCATCAATCCGAGACTCGGCGGGGTTGTCGAATACGGCTTCTTCACCTTTATAGCCAAGCCTATGTTTACGGCTCTAGAATGGATTGAAAAAGAGGTGGGCAACTGGGGTTGGGCCATCGTTATTCTGACCATTCTTATTAGGCTTATACTATTCCCTCTTACTTATAAGGGCATGGTATCTATGAGCAAACTAAAAGACCTGGCTCCGAAGCTTACCGAGCTTAGAGAGAAGTACAAGGGTGATCCGCAAAAGCTTAACGTGCATATGATGGATCTTTATAAAAAGCATGGGGCAAACCCTCTTGGCGGTTGTCTCCCGCTGCTTTTACAGATACCGGTATTCTTCGCCATATACAGGGTTTTGTTGAATGCCATAGAGCTAAAAGGCGCTCCTTGGATACTATGGATACACGATCTGTCGTTAATGGATCAGTATTATGTGCTGCCTTTGCTGATGGGCGCGACCATGTTCTTGCAGCAGAAAATTACGCCTACAAACTTTACGGATCCGATGCAAGAGAAGATATTTAAATATCTGCCTGTAGTGTTTACGTTCTTCTTCCTGGCGTTCCCTGCGGGTCTTACTTTGTATTGGTTTGTAAACAACGTATTGTCCATAGGTCAGCAGTATGCGGTAAACAAGATGCTTGACAGACAAAAAGCCCTTAGGAAAGAGCACCATGATTAAAATCGAAGCTTGGAGCTTGGAAGAGGCGTATACGCTTGCCTCAGAACAGCTCGGCTGCTCGATTACGGAAATTGAGTATGAGATTACGCAGTTTCCGTCTAAAGGCTTTTTGGGAATAGGCAAGAAAAAAGCGATTTTGGTCGCTACGCAAAAAATAGCGGCAGCCGCAAAAAAACAAGATTATGCGCAGCAAACAAAAGCAAACTACACCCCTTCTTCGAAAATAGAAAAAAAATATACCAATAAAGAAGAAAAACAGGCGGATGAAAAGACGGCGGAGGCTATGCGCCCTGTTGCCGAAGAAGCGCAAGAATCGTCCAAGCCTAAGCTTGAGAAAAAAGATTACTATACGGCCAGCAAAATAGAAGATAATTTCTTCAAAGAAGAGCTTGATATTTCTGAAATATGCGAAGAGATCGAACTTGATATAAACAAGTTGTTTGCGCTTTCTTGCTTTGATCTAGACCCCGTGACCGTCGTTCCATATGACGACGAAACGGTGCTAATATCTTTTAGCGGTCCCGATAGTGCGCTGCTGATAGGCAAAGAAGGGTATAGGTATAAAGCGCTTAGCTATCTGATATTCAACTGGATCAACTCAAAATACGGCCTTCTTATCCGTCTGGAAATAGCCGAGTTCTTGAGAAATCAAGAGGATATGATAAGCAACTATCTTGAGCCTCTGATTTGTCAAATAAGAGAAAACAGAAGAGGCCAGACGAAAGTTCTTGACGGCGTACTTATTCAAATAGCCCTTAAAGCCCTAAGGGAAGAGTTTACAGATCTATATGTCGGCGTCAAGACAAATGAAGACGGCAGCAAATACATTATAGTTAACGAGTTTTATACAAAACAAAATGTTAAATGAGACAATTTGCGCTATAGCCTCCGCGTCGAAAGAGGGTGCTATATCGATTGTTAGGCTTTGCGGGGCCGAAGCTTACGATATAGCCCTTAGGCTGTCAAATAAAATCTCCATTTGTCCGCGAACTGCAACCCTTGCATATATATACGACAATCAAAACAATCCCATAGATTCCGTCATAGTTATATACTTCAAAGGCCCAAATAGCTTTAACGGCGAAGATATCGTAGAGCTCCAGTGTCATGGCGGCACCATGTCCGCATCCATGATACTAAACAGATGTCTGGAAAGCGGCGCCAGGCTTGCCCAGCCTGGCGAGTTTACGAAACTTGCCGTGATAAACTCCAAGCTTACCATAGATCAGGCCGAGGCTATAAACCAGCTGATTTTAGCAAATAGCGAAAAATCGGCGAAATATCTGGCAAAACATCTGCAAGGTTCCCTTGGAAAGATGGTAGAAGAGATGAGGGTATCGCTTATAGAGGCTCTCTCTTTTAGCGAAGTATGCATCGATTATGCGGACGAGGATCTGCCGGCCGACACCATAGATAGACTCAAAGATAAAATATCCAAAATCGCCGAAAGCCTAGACTACACTCTTAAGGCCAGTATTGCCAGAGAGGGTTTATTTCAAGGATTTAAGGTGAGTATTATAGGAAAACCAAACGTCGGCAAAAGCTCTCTACTTAATAAAATACTTAATTTCGAAAGAGCGATAGTCAGCCCCGTCGCAGGCACCACCAGGGACACCATAGAGGAGCAGCTCAAAATAGGCGGCTTCTCCATTAGGCTCGTAGATACCGCCGGCATAAGAAATACGGAAGACGAGATAGAGAAGATAGGTATCGAATACTCTATCAAAGCGTTTAACGATTCGGAGATAGTTCTTGCCCTTTTTGATTCTTCAAGGGAGCTTGACGAAGAAGACCGCGAGATAATCAGGCTGATAAATTCGGATGAGAGTAAAAAAATAATAGTTGTATTTACCAAGTCGGATTTAGGAAGCGCAATAGATAAAACAGTATTTTCAAAATTCAATACCATAGATTATAGTAAAAACGAGCAGCCTATAGATATATATAGGGAGCTTGAGAGTGTTCTTGATAGCTCTTACGATTTTGAAGGCGATATACTTATCAATAAAAGACAGATAGACGCCGCAAAAAACGCATATAATGAAGTATGTAGCTCTTTGGTGTTTCTGGAGACTTTAGAGCTAGAGTTTTTTTCATACCATATAAAAGAGGCCATTATCCATATATCCTCTATCACCAAGCCTTACGACAACGAAGAGATGCTAGACTCTATGTTTAAAAACTTCTGTCTTGGCAAATAGCAAAACAAAATCATTCCGAAAATTGATAAACCACCTATATGCCGACGCTCTCTCGGCATTTTTCCAAAAAAGTTTAATTATTTGCAAAAATACCCTTGACAACCCCATTTTTTTCAGATAGAATTCCGGCCTCAAACAAGTTGAGGG
>CAZMPN010000010.1:0-62834 GCA_964568395.1 uncultured Helicobacter sp.
TCCGTTTTTTGCACGGGCGGCAAGCCATATCTTTTTTGACTACGGCGTAGTGCGGATTGCCCCATGCGGCGGTCTCATTCTCGTCCGTGGAGCCGAATATCGCAACCGTAGGCACGCAAAAGGCGGCGGCGATATGCATAGGCCCGCTGTCGTTGGTGATGAATAGCTTCGCGGAGGCTATGAGGTCTATCAGCTCTCTCATCGTCGTTTTGCCGACATAGTTTTTATAGTTTGTCACACCATGCGCCTTCAGGGTCTCTTCGACCTGTCCGCCTATGTCGACTTCGTTTGGAGCCCCGACTATCGCTATATCATACTCGCCTAAGAGCTTTGCCGCCACTTCGCCGAATTTCACGGCGTCCCATCTCTTTGCATCACCGTACGCTGCACCGGGGTTGATGATGCATAGATTTTTTGTAGTAGCGTTTGAGGTGATATGCAATTTCTCGGTTACGGCAGTACAAAAAGGCTTTACAAGCTCTAGATAACGAAGCACCTGATGGATTTTTTTGTTCTCTTTTGGAGCGTGCGTGAGAAAAAGAGAGCGAAACTCTCTGGCGTAGCCGATGCGCGCCTTAGAGCCTGTAAAAAAGAGAAATAGAGCCGACAAAAGCGAGTTTTGGAGAGTAATCGCCATATCGAAGCTTCCTAGCTTCTTTGCCGCTTTGTAAAGCCAAAGAAGGCGGCTTTTTGATTTTTTACTCTCATCTACGACGAACCGCTCCACTCTACCGTCATTCTCAAAAATGGACAAAGCCACTGGCGTACCGATAAGGGTAAAAAGCGCATCCGGATACGAGGCTTTGAGACTCTCTATAGCAGGGGTCGCCATCACGGCATCCCCCAGCCAGTTTGGCAGCCTCACCAATATTCTCATAGCCGCTCCAGTATTTCAAGCGTTTTTTCGACGTTCGCCTCTACGCTATACTCTTTCGAGCGCTCTTTGTTCGACTCTTTTACGCTCTTTAGATATGTTTCTTCAGAGAGCAATCTTTCCAGAATCGGCAATATTCCGGTATCGTCCGGAGTCCCCATCACAAACTCGCCATCCAGTATCTCGGAAGCGCCGTTTTGAGCCGTAGTTATTACCGCACAACCTCCGGCCATCGCCTCAAGGCAAACATTTGAAAAAGGCTCGTAACGGGTAGGGAACAAAAAGATATCGCTGCCGGCATAAAACATATCCGCGTCGCGTCTAGGGCCGGTAAAAATTGCGTTTACGCCGAGCTTTTCCGAGATAGCCTCATATCTTTTGATGTTTTTCTCTTTGCCGACGATTATGGCTTTGAAAGAACGGTTTTGAAGTTTCGATAAAAGCTCTAAAAATTCCAGGGCGCCTTTTCTCATGAAGCCGCTCCCGACAAACAAGATTATTTTTTCACTCTCGCTTATTCCAAACTCGCTTCCTAGCTTCTCTCTAGCCATAGAGGCGTCAATACCGTTTTTCGGCACCCCGTTGTATACGACCTCTATTTTGTCGGCGTCTATACGATAGTATTTTATTATGTCGTTTTTAACGAATTTGGAGTTCGCGATGATTTTTTTTGCGTTTTTGAACGTATGCTTTTCAAGCCATAGATAGACGGCCTGGAGAGGATTGGAAAATATTCTAAGCGCGCCGTCTCCGCTCTTAAGCCTCGTATCTATCCATGCCTTATGCACGCCGTCTCCGGCACGATAAACGTCGGCGCACGGAAGCCTCTCCAAAGAAAAAAGTAGCTCGCTTTTCTCTTTTTTTGCACACACTCGCCATGCGAACAAAAGCACTCTTACAAAAGAGGGGAGAAATTTCGGCACGCCAATTTTCGTAGCAGCTTCGTCGCTCCAGTTTGTAGATAATATTCTATAATCAACGCCTCTTTGTCTAATCGCTTCGCATACCCTGAAAAGGTAGTTTTCGGCTCCTCCGTATGGGGTATATTTAAATCTGGCTAGCGCTATCTTCTTCATTTTTCTCTTTTACGGTTAGAGCCAGAAACATCCCCGCCAAAAACATAAACTGTTCAAGCATATGATCCCTGATCGTACTATCGACGAGCATCCTAAAGAAATACCCTCCGGCGATAAAACATAATAGCAAACCGTAATAACTCTTGTATTTATAGAAGCTTTTCGCACCGTAAAAGGCAAGTCCGCCGACAAACAGAATCCACAAGACAACACCGGGGATTCCTGTGCCGATGCCAAGGTCTATAATCCCGCTATGGGAGTGCCCTCCGCCTTCGCCATATTTGGCCTTTAGCGCATGTCCGAAAGCGTTACGGCCATATCCTACGCCAAAAGGGTTTTCAAGTATTAAGATGGAACCCTCTTTTGCCCAGGCCACCCTCATATAGTTTGAATGATTTACCTGCTCGCCACTCTCAAGTAGCGGTCTTGGGTACTTATCCCAATTGAGCCACGCTTTGTTTGTTTTTGTATCCAAGGCAGCCGGAATCGTGTCAAAAGTACTTTCCCATCTAGTATCGCTTTTATATGACACAAAAGCTATGGATGAAATCAAGCAAAAAACTACGACAAAACCAGTAATCGTCCTATTGATAGTTTTTGAGCTTTGCATGAAAAACCAGAATATGTAGAGCGTGAATACCATAAACATAATTCCAATAAACCCAAACCGCATAGTTTCCAAATATGCGCTAAGAAGCGTAAGCACGGCAACGCCGAATAATACAAAATTATCTATCGGGAGAATCCTTCTATTTAGAATATTTCTAAAAAATATCTCCGTCGCAACTATCGCAAACGCAAAATTGGTTAGATAATTTGCCTTATCAGGTCCCTCCGTTAGCCCCATTAATCGCAGCTCGACATTGCCCTCATTGACATATGCACGTATTCCATGCAGGTCTATATATGCAATATTCACCGCCACTATAAAAGAGATGAGCAAAAAAATCTTTTTCGGCTCACGAAGCGCAAAGACGGCAGCAACTCCGAGAACAAAAGAGACGATACCGACGAGCCACTGTCCGCCAATCTCCTTTAAAGCCCATGAGGTTTCAGGGCTAATCAACAAGGCTTGGATAAAAAACCATACGGTGGAGATGGACAAAATCGTAGCAAACGGCTTTATATCTGCGTCTATAAATGGATTTGTTCTTGATTTTATAACAACATAGATTGCACAGACGACAGATAATAGAATTGCCCAATATCTAACGGCTATCGTATGCGGAATAGGCCAAAAAAAGAATAGGATTCCCACAAACACAAGAAGCAGATAGCGACTATCTATTTTTAGAAAAATAGATTTAATGTAGTCTATCAAAGTATATTTTCTCCATCTTTTCAGCAATTTTTTTCCAACCAAATCTCAAACTTGCCTCACTGGATCCATTGATTGCGATTTGCCTAAAACCGTCAAAATCCACCACAATCTTCTCAACCGTAACCGTAAGCTCGTCTATATCTCTGGGATTCTCCAGCAAAAAGCCGGTTTTGCCATGCTCAATCGTCTCCGGCAAACTAAACATATTCGAGCTTACCGTAATACAGCCGCTGGCAAGCGACTCAACCGCTACGACAGGATGCTGCTCCCCTCCAAAATATGTAGCGAACAACAAAACGTCTATAGCTTTGTATACTGACGACAAACGGTCATGAGAAAGAGGCTCCATATCAAAAAACCACTCTTTGGCTCTAAGCTCTTTTAGAAGCTTTTGCTCCTCTTCATAATTCTCGTCCCTTACGACATCCCAAGGCGTAGGCCCGACACAAAGCGCAAAAATCTCATGCCCGCTTTGGCGCAGATGTTTTACACACCTAAGAAAGTTATAAAAACCTTTAACCTGCTGTTTTCTGCCTACATATCCGACGACTATCGAGTTTGCCGGAATTCCGAGTATGGCTTTAAGACTATTTTTTTCCTCCAGGCTCGGCATATAAAACAGCTCTTCGTCAAAACCGTTATACAAAACCTCTACCTTTTCGGCAGGATAGTGGCGCTCTTCAAGCATTCTTTTTTTTGTATACTCGGAAACAGCAAAATATATGTCGGCAATCCCTCTTTTTGGTTCAAAATTTCGCATCGCATGGACATGCAGAGCCACAAACGGCTTTTTGGAGCTTTTTTTTAGAAAGCCTGATACTTCAAATTCCGTTTGGTGAGCATGAAAGATATTGGCACCGAGCCTATCACAAATCGTGGCCGCCCTCGCATGGAGAGGATAAGGGTCCAGTCTGGTTATTTTCTTAAAAATCCTGTTATAGATGGCACCCTCTTTTATTCTATAGGTATCGCCATAAATTGTAGAGTCGTACGTATTGACGTAATCCTCCATGGCCGAAACTAGATAAGGCTTTGAGAGCCTTAGATTTTTGGCCAGATTCTGCGCCACTACGGCCGGAGCAAAGCCTCTTCTATCCGGTATCGCCCCATGCGGAACATAGTGGATTACTCTCAACTTCTAAACTCTCGCATCTACCGTAGATTTTGGCAAGAAGCCTTTGATGTCGTATATTACGCCACCCTCTTTTGCAAGTTTTTTTATATCAAGATCTCTAAATTTCGAGTGCGCAACGGCTAGCACCACGGCGTCGTAAGCCGATGAAGGCTCGCCGCAAAGGCCTATCCCGTACTCATGTTTTACCTCGGCATCATCGGCCCAAGGGTCATACACGTCCACATTACACCCGAAATCTTTTAGCTCGTTTATAACGTCTATTACGCGCGAGTTTCTAATATCGGGGCAGTTCTCTTTGAAAGTAATGCCGAGCACAAGAATTTTGGCCCCATCCACCTTGTGCGACTTTTTAATTAAAAGCTTTACGACCTCTTTTGCCACGTATGCGCCCATATTATCGTTTATCCGTCTGCCGGCTAGTATAACTTCGGGATGATATCCAAGGCTTTCCGCCTTGAAGGTAAGATAGTATGGATCTACGCCTATGCAGTGGCCGCCCACAAGACCAGGCCGAAACGGCAGGAAGTTCCACTTTGTTCCGGCGGCCTCCAATACTTCTAACGTATCTATGCCCATCTTGTTAAATATAAGCGCAAGCTCGTTTACAAAAGCTATGTTTATGTCTCTTTGTGAGTTCTCTATTACCTTAGCGGCTTCTGCAACCTTTATAGACGGAGCCTTGTGGGTACCGGCCGTTATAATAGAGGCGTATAGGGCGTCGACTTCGTTTGCCACTTCGGGCGTGGAGCCGGACGTAACCTTCAATATCTTGGTAACCGTATGCTCTTTATCGCCTGGATTGATGCGCTCCGGAGAGTATCCGCAGAAGAAATCCTCGTTGAATTTTAGCCCACTCGTACGCTCCAGTACCGGCACGCAATCCTCCTCCGTGCAACCAGGATAGACCGTACTCTCATATATGACTATATCGCCTTTTTTAAGGGCCGAACCAACGGTCTCGGAAGCCTTGATAAGAGGAGTAAGGTCTGGACGCTTATGCTCGTCAACCGGGGTAGGCACCGTAACTATAAATATCTGGCAGCTTTTTAGCTCGTCCTTGTCACATGAGAAAGAGAGGTTTTTGGACGATTTCAGGTTCGCCTCGTCTACTTCGAGAGTCCTGTCGTATCCGTTTTTAAGCTCCCCTATTCTGGCTTTGTTTATATCAAATCCTAAAACGTCATACTTTTTTCCAAACTCTACCGCAAGAGGCAAGCCCACATAGCCAAGCCCTATAATTGCAATTTTTTTACTCACCGGCCACCCCTATCTGATAATATTCAAAACCTAGCTCTTTTAGCTTTTCGGCGCTATATTGGTTTCTGCCGTCAAAAATAATCTTTTGCTTCATCTTGGAAGAGAGCTCATAAAAATCAGGGCTTCTAAACTCCTTCCATTCCGTAACGAGGATCATGGCGTCGGCGCCGTTTGCTGCGTCGTATTTGCTATCGGCATACTCTACATTTGGCACGCCATTTAGATAAAACGTCTGCGCCTCATGTATCGCCTTCGGGTCATATGCGACGATTTTAGCGCCCCTGCTTGCAAGCTCTTTGATCAAAGTTATACTGGAGGCCTCCCTCATGTCGTCCGTTTCCGGCTTAAAGCTAAGTCCCCATACCGCAAAAACGAGCCCGTTCAGGTTTTCCCCAAATCTTTTTATTACTTTCGCCGGCAAAACCTTCTTTTGGTCGTAGTTGACGGCCTCTACGGCATCCAGGATTCTTGGCGTATAGCCGTAGTCCTTTGCGGTCTTGGCAAGCGCCTGCACGTCTTTTGGGAAACAGCTTCCGCCATACCCGCATCCTGGATATATGAAGCTATATCCTATTCTGCTGTCGCTTCCTATGCCTATCCTTACCTTGTTGACATCCGCGCCGACTCTCTCGCAGATATTAGACATCTCGTTCATAAAGCTAATCTTTGTCGCAAGCATCGCATTTGCCGCATATTTCGTCATCTCGGCGGAGCGTATATCCATCTCGATTAGCCTGTCGTGGCTTCTGGTAAACGGCGCATAAAGCTCGCGCATAACCTTCATAGCCTTCTCGCTGTCAGCACCTATGACTACGCGGTCCGGCTTCATAAAATCCTCTATCGCCGCACCCTCTTTTAGAAATTCCGGGTTAGAAACCACGCTAAACTCTATTTTTACACCTCTTCTTACCAGCTGGGCCTCTATCACCTCTTTTACTTTATCGGCGGTACCGACCGGAACAGTCGATTTATCAACGACGACAAGCGGCTTTACAATATGCTCGCCTATACTTTTGGCGACGGCAAGCACATATTTGAGATCCGCGCTCCCATCCTCGCCCATGGGCGTTCCGACCGCAATAAAGCAGACCTCGGACTCTTCTACCGCTTTTTTAATATCGGTCGTAAACTTGAGAGTCCCTTTTTTATGGTTCTCTTTTACCATCTCTTCAAGGCCAGGCTCATATATAGGGATGATTCCGTTGTTTAGCTTCTCTATCTTCTTTTCATCCACGTCAACGCATACGACGCTATTGCCCATCTGCGCAAAGCACGTACCGCTAACCAGACCCACATAGCCCGTTCCAATAACTGATACTTTCAAAAACTTCCCCGTTTGCCAAATATTTTGTTAAGTTTACTGTAAGGAGGCTAATTTTTCAAAGCGCAAGGCTCTTTTGCCAAGGCCAAATTCGGGCTCAAATCGCAGACACAGTCCAGTTTCGCCATATTATCCATACATATGTTGCCGTCACATTTGTCATAATTACAGAAAATACCGGACAAACTAGGTTCTCTTAATATAAACACCTGCGAATCGAAATCTATTATGGTCTCCGGCGCGGTAGGCCCGAAAAAACCTATAGACGGAATGTTTAGAGCCATTGCTATATGCAAAGGCCCGGCGTCTACTCCGGCAAACATATCGGATGATTTGACAAGGGATAAAAAATCGGCCGAGGAAGATTTCGAAAAATAGAATTTTTCCACGTTTTTAAAAGCTAAAAGCTCTTTTTTTGTTCCGCATACAAAAATTTTAGAACCCGGATAAATAGCTTTTAATTTTTCTATCATCCCATTTGCCGCTCTTTGACTAAGCGTCTTTAGCCTATCGGTAGAAAAGGGAACGAATACTATTTTTTTGGCTATTTGCGGCCAACCAGGTAATGGCTTTCGCAAAACCTTTGGCTCCAATCCCAGATATTCGCGAACCCTGGCATATAGATTGTCCGATTTCTCCCATTTCTTAAATCTCTTAAAAACAGAATATTTTTTTGCAAACGATATAAAGAACTCCGCATCGTCACCGTGGCTCCACGGGTTAAACCCGATATCCGCGCCGAAGTTTCTGAGTCTAACAAGCGCCATAATTAACGATAACGGATTTCTCTTATTTACGCCGACCACCTCAACCTTATCGCCCAAAATCTCTTTTGCATACGGCGCAAGCTGGGTTGTCGTAAAGAGCAGATAGCCTTTGTCTTCGTATATGCTGGTAAACTCTTTGATAACCTTAAAAGATATTATTCCGTCACCGTATCTTGAAAACACGGCAAAAAATATCTTTTTAGCGCCATCCAAATCTGCTTTTTGCAGCTTTTGCTCTCTGGGTGAATGTCTCTTGATATAAAATTTAAACAACTTTTTTAACATCTACGCTCTTTATAAAATTTAAAAGCTTTAAAGCTCTACCGCTCGGCTTTAGTTCGGATATTTTCACATATGAAGCGGCGGCCAGCTCTTTTGCCATTTCGCCGCCTTTAAGCAAAAAAGATATTTTTTCGCCCAAATCTTCTGCGTCGCCGGCTCTAAATTCCAGCGCAGCATCGTTTATTATCTCTTTTATCGAAGCAATGTCGGAAGCGATTATCGCATTAAAAGAGGCCATATACTCGAATAGTTTCAAAGGCGACGTAAATCTATCGAACGCGCTTATATTGTTTGGCAAAATACAAATTCGCGTCTTTGTTTTTAACAGCTCCTCCACCTTTACATGCTCCAACCTACCCAAAAACTCCACCTTATCGTCAACGCCGATATCTTTTGCTAGATTTTTCAGAGCATCCTCTTCGCCGCCGGAGCCTACCAATTTTATTTTTGCGTCTTTAGGCAGATATTTGGCCGACCTAATAAGCGTATCAACCCCTTTCCAAGCCTGAAAACTACCGATATAATACACCTCTTTTAGCTCGTCAAACTCTTTTTTGTCGGCGCCGGGGACTTGCTCGCTAAAGCAAAGCGGGAGCACGATGCTAGGAGGCAACACGAAATGCTTTTCAAACTCGTTCTTTAGCGTCTGCGAGATAAAAACGATGCCTCTGCTGTTTTCGTATACATACTTTTCGAGTCTTGCGACAACCTCTTTTTTGTGCGTCGGCGCCGAATCGGAGAATATCTCGTGCGCCTCGAAGATGACGCTAAAGCCGGCTTTAATCAAGGCTTCAGCTGTTTTTAGATGGCGGACGTACAATGAATCGTAGCCTACCTTTTGCAGATGGTTGATAAGAAAAAAATTGAATATCTTATTGCTTTTAAAAAGTAGTTTTTTTGGAATTTTTATAAGCGAAAAGCTTTTTGGAACGCCGTAGTATTTGCATATGCCATCAATATCCGCATCGCTTTTTTCGCATACCAAAGCAACGTCCGCTATCTCGCCTAAGGCCGAAGCGGTTTTGACCACCGTGACGCTTCTCGCTTTATCTGACGGCAAAGTTTCTGGATAGATAACGGCTATTTTCATGATAAATCTGCTTTATGACTCTTTTTGCCTAAAATTGTATAATAAGCAGCATAAAGCAGAATCGGGGAAGGTAGGCGAATAGGTGCATTTCATAGTTTCAAATTACGGTGAAAAATATATCGGCTATCTTCTCTCCTGCATCTACTCTATAAAAAGATCAAATCCGGACTCCAAAATAACGGTTTTATGGCAAGACATATCGGCGGAAAAACTGAATGCAATATCCGCAAATTTTGAAGATTTAAATCTCATAAAAACTTCTTTCGATTTCTCAAAAGACGAAGCCCAAAAGGTCTCCAGCAAAACGCTGGTTATAGACTATGCAATGCAAAATATAGATTTTCCGGACAATGAGAAAATCTGCATTATAGATGTGGATACGATAGTAAGATCTCCACTTGAAAAGTACTTCGATTACGATTTTGACATAGCCATCACTGACGATACGACAAGAAAAACACCGATAAACTCCGGGGTTATCCTTGCAAAGTTTTCCGCCAAAACAAAAATATTCTTCGAAAAATGGAAAGACGAGACGCTAAAAATATTCAGCGACAAAGAGAAAATGTCTAGCTCCCTCAAAAGACCTTATAGCGGAACCGACCAGATGTCGCTTTGGCAACTTCTTTGCTATTCCACCGCAAAAGAAAGCGAATATGAAATAGGTATAGATTCCAAGATATATAAAGTCAAAAGATTTAGCTGCAAATGCCTAAACCACATATACGACGGACAGATAGACGAAGAGGCTTGCATACTGCACTATAAGGGTGTCTGGAACGACTTTTTGCTAAAAGGAATTATTCCGTCTCCATCAAACTTCCAAAAATATAAAATATTTGCGGCCATTTTCAATGAGGCTCTGGCAAACCTAAATAAAAAACTCGGCAAATCATATGCGCAAGACTTTTTTAACATAAAGCTCCACCCGATATACGCAAAAGGGAAATTAAGCGTCTGGAGCCCGTCATATCACATTAGCAGAAATGCGTACAAACTCAAAAACAGCCTCTTAAGCAGGCTAAAGCTAAGGCAAAAATGAAGATAGCGATATTCAACACGACGACTCTAGCAAAACACGGCGGCGTAGAAACCTTCTGCCTCCAAATCGCCGAACATCTTTCAAAAAAAGGGGTTTTGGTGGATATCTATAGCGGTAAGCGAGCTTTTGAGCCGGGCTTACCAAAAGAGATTAATATCTTCGAGTTCGATTTTACCCACAGGGACAAATTCATCAACATAGGCTCCAGATTTAAGAAATTGATGGAGAGGATATCGTTCGCCAAAAACGCATGGAAGACGCTAGTAAACAACAGGTATGACTACATATACATACACAAGCCTTATGATTTTCTGCCGGCCTATCTCTATAAGCTAAAGACCGGGGCAAAGATAATATATAGTTCGCACGGTACCGAGTTTTACCCGGGATACAAGACGCTTATCAAAAAAATGGATATAGTCTTTGCCTGCAGCGAGTTTAACGCAAAAGAGGTTTTTGACTACGCCGTTGTAAAGCCGTATGTGCTTTACAACGGCGTAAATACGGACATATTCAAAAAACTGGAGCGAGATGAACGACTTGCTGATGCACTACATACGAGAGGCAAGAAAGTCTTTTTTACGGCGTGCAGGCTTGTAGGCTGGAAAGGGGTACAAATCGCCATAGCCGCTCTCTCGAAGATAAAAGACCAAAACTTTTTATATCTGATTGCCGGAGAAGGGGATTATAAGCCAAAACTTGAGGCGTTAGTAGAAAAACTTGGGCTTCAAGAGAAGGTCAAGTTTCTCGGTAGAATAGAAAACGGGCTGCTTCCAAAATATTATTCGATCTCGGACTTTGCCCTCTATCCTAGCGTGGCAAACGAAACTTTCGGGATAAGCGTGGCCGAAGCCGCATTATGCGAAGTATGCGTAATATCTACGAAGATAGGCGGCATTCCCGAGGTTATCAACACTACTGAAAATCTAGCCGAAGGCGGAAGCGAAGAGAGCTTGCGCGCGGCAATAGAAAACCTCATGCAAAACGAAACGTTAAAAAACAGCGTCACGGCTTCAAACGAGGCGTTTATCAGAGCCAACTACTCATGGGACGTAATAACAGAGAGATTTCTAGAAAGAATTTCCCAGTAATTTTTTTGACGCGTCCGCAACCTCTCTAACGCTTATCTGATGCATAAGCTCGGCGCCTCTTTTGGCTTTAGGCAAGGACGACAGGTTTAGCGTATCTGTTTTTTGTATCACCATATGCCTATCTTTATCTTGATAGACCCCGATACCTGCGGAATCGGTAGCCCCAAAAAGCTCGACGGTAGGCACGCCAAGGGCGATAGCCACATGCATAGTGCCCGTATCGTTCGTGACCAGCAGATCCATCTCCCTTATTAGCTTCGGTAGAGCCTCTATGGAGAATTTGCCGCAAAAATCGATTACCTTATCACTATTCGATTCGCTAATTATTTCGCCCAGCCTCTTCTCTTTTTTGCTACCGGTTACCGCTATAACGGCGTTTGGATACTCGGATAAGAGATTTGCGGCAAGCTCTTTAAAATTCTCGGCAGGCCACATTTTGTAGACGTTTGCCGCTCCGGGCTGAAATCCTATCACAAGGACACCATCCGGCAAAATATCACGTTTTTTATCCGCATAATATCTTTGCGGCAACAACATTCTGGTGGATAGCTTGTCGCCACCTATCGCACGTACCAAATCAAGCCTATCTTCGATTGTGTGCTGCTCTTTTTTTATAAACTCACGGCTTAGGTGATGTTTGTATCCGCTTTTAGTCGGCGTCTTCAAAACTATTTCTGCGCCGCTCATTATCGCCATCGGGATATCCTGAGGGCCGTTGGAGTGAAGCAAAAGAGCAACATCTGCCTTTACATGGCGAAGCTGCATAACGGCGCTAAAAAACTTTTTGTAGCCGCCTTGATAAACGATAAAGTTATCCACAAAATCAGCGCCCTCCAGAAGCGGATAGATGTTTTTATGGATAAATAGCGTAATTCTGGCATTCGGAAAAGAATCCCTCAGACTTTTTACGGCGGGAGTGGATAGCAGAGTATCCCCCAAGGCGGTATTTGAGAAAACGAGTATGGAGTTTTTAGGAGCGCTTTTTAGCTCTTCATAACTTTTTTTGAGCGGCGCGCCGTTTAGTTTTATATATATCCAGAGCGCAAAATCCATTACTATTTTATAGACAAATTTCAAACCATGCCCCTTACGGCTTCAAAAACTCTCTCCGGCGCTATGTCGTCCGCGACTTTGGACTCGGCAGTCAGCACTACGGCCTTTTGATGATAAGGTCTCCACGTATCTACGTTTGTTTTGCCGAATATCGCTACGACTGACGGCGCGAATACGCTTGCGTAATGCATGGCTCCTCCGTCAAGCGTGACGAAACAGGCCGAATTTTTGGCAAGCACGCCAAGCTCTGCAAGAGAAGCGGTCTCGAAATACCTTATGTTTTCGGCGCAAAAAAGCTCCTTTGCCGCCTTCTCTTCGTCGCTTTTCGGGGCGCCCGTTACGGCTACCTTTAGGCCCAGCTCTACCGAAATCAGCGAGGCTAATCTCAAAAACTTATCGATACTCCATCTATTCACGGAGAGTCTTGATGAGATGTGAAATACCACGTAGTTGCCACTAGCGAATCCGGCGGTTTGCAGCCTTTGGAGCACGGTATCATAGGTACTCTGCGGAATATTCACATATGTGAAGTAATTCTTATCGAAAATTCCAAAATGCTTCAAACAATCGAATGAATTTTCAACTTCGTGCTTTCCGGACGGGTCTTCGTCTATAAAGGCGTCAAACGGCGCCATCTCTTTTGTTTTTTTCGGGAGCCTAACCACTTTCGTTTTCGCCCCACTCCATCTGACCAGCGCGGCGTTGGAGCGGCTAAAAGAGCTGCGGAGACCGACGCAAAAGTCAAACTTCTGGGCGCGCACAGAGAGCATTACCTTAAACTGCCTCCACCAAGAGACCACCCTTGGAATAGTCGGATGGTGCTTCGCCTTCTCGTACACGAAGAGCTTGTCTATATACGGGCTATCCAAAAAAGCTTCCTTGGAGTAGCCGGCGCAAAGAACGCCGACAAAAGAGTCTGGATACTGCTCTTTTATAGCTTGAAGCACAGGTGTCGAGAGTACGGCGTCGCCGATATTGTCGTTTCGCACCAGAAGGATTTTTTTACCGTTTAAATCTAGCATATAATCCTCCTAATATCGGCGAAGAGTATAGCCTGAGCGCTCCCTTTAGCCACTTTGCGTCCTTGTCTTTTACGGAGATGCGTTTGATTTCGCTCATTTCGCCGTCGGCTAGATTGACCCCTCTTTTGGTAGTATAAAGTGTCTTGAAACCTAGACTTTTCGCCAAATCAATAAGCTCATCCGTGTAGTTGCCCCTCGGCCAACATAGATGCTTACACTCAAATCCCAAACGGTTTTTCAGAAGCGTTTTAGAGAGCGCCAAATCGTCTCTCCACTCGTCAAGCCCCAAAGAGTCGTTGTCGTGCGCGTTCGAGTGCGAACCGACGGAAAAAACGTCGTCCATCTTTTGCAAATCATCCCAGTTTACGACAGCGGATGACGGCTCTTCGTATGCCATCCTCTTGCCCTCTTTATGGTTTGGGATATAGATATCGTCGCCCTCTCTCTTGTCTTCGTCTGCCCTCTCGACCCAATCCGTTACGACGAATATCGCAGCTTTGAGGCCGTATTTTTTTAGTATCGGATACGCCACCAGATAGTTGTCTATCCATCCATCGTCAAACGTAATGAGCACGCTTTTTTTAGGCAGTTCCAGCTCCCCTTTTTTAAATGCCGCAAACTCATCCAGGCTTAGCGTCTTATATCCCTCGTCAGATAGATACTTGGCGTGGCTCTCAAAATTCTCCGGGGTTATCGTTACGAGCGCGCCTTTGTGGCTACTCACATGATGATACATGAGCGCGGGAACGCTTAGCGCCTTTTTCATTTTTGCAGCAGTTCCTCGTATTGTCTTAGCGTATCCTCTACCATTTTTTCCACCGAAAACTTCTCTACCACAAACTCCCTAGCCCTCTTGGACGCCGCCTTATGAAACTCTTTGTCGACGATAAATCTCTCTATCTTGTCGGCCAAATCGTCCACGTTTTCACATTCAAACAAAAGACCGCTCCCGTTTTCTTCCAGCGCCTCCGGAATGCCTCCGACTCTCGAGCCTACTACCGGCACGCCGCAAGCCTGTGCCTCCAGCAACGCCGTACCTAGAGCCTCCATATTCGAAGGGAGTACAAATAGATCGAGCGAGCTCAGTATATTCACGGTGTCGCTGCGAAATCCGGTCATTATGACCCGCCCTTCCATGCCGCTCTCTTTTATCTTGTTTTGCAGGTTCTCCCATTGCGGCCCTTCGCCTGCTATGACGAGCTTGACGTCATATTTTGACGAGAGTTTTTTGACCGCATCAATCAGGTCTTTGTGCCTCTTCGCCCCGCGTAAAATCGCCACTATGCCGATGAGAAACGTATCTTTGCCTATTCCAAGCTCTTCTCTTAGCGTGCCGGTTTGTTTTTGGAAATGCTCAGTGTCGATACCGGTGTATATGAGCCTTATCTTATCCATATCCACGCCGCGGGAAGCTATGTATTCACGCACGCCCACGCTTATCGCTGTTACCTCGTCCGTTAGATATTTGTAGCTAAATGGGCTCGCGAAAGGAGTTTGGAGGTGTCTGACGCGCACGCATTTGACTCCCGCCAGTTTTGCGGCCATACCGCCTAGCCAAGCGTCGCGCCCTGAATGAGTGGATACTATGTCTATACCGAGTTCGTTTATATATTTCACCAGCGTCAAGACGGCCGGTATGTCATAGCTAGCCCTCGTGCGCACAGGCAGGCACTCGATGCCAAGCTCTCCTGCGTCTTTCATAAGCCTGCTATCCGGATTTACGGCGAAATAGGTCTTTACTCTTTCGTGCGGCATATGGTTTGCCAATCTGACCGTTCTCTTCTCTTGTCCGCCCCACCCTTTCGAAGCTTCTACCTCAAGCACTTTTATCAACTCTTTATACCCTTTTAACTACACTTTACGGATGATTACTGCGACGATTTTAACCAAAAACGGCAAAAAACATATAGAAGAGGTCCTCTCCGCCCTAAAAAGCTTCGACGAGGTGGTGGTGCTAGACAACGGCTCCACCGACGGCACGGCCGAGTTGGCTTCGAAATTTCAAAACGTAAAGATCTATACGCTAGAAAAATTCGAGGGATTCGGCAAGGCGCACCGAAAGATGGAAGAGTTGGCGCGTAACGACTGGATACTCTCAATAGATTCGGATGAAGTTTTAAGCCCTAAGGCTCAGGCCGAGATATTTTCTATGACGCTGGACGAGAATACGATATACGAGCTGCCTTTTAGAAACTACTTCAACGGCAAATGGATAAAAAGCTGCGGATGGTATCCGGACGCGCATCCGAGGCTATACAACAAAAAAAGGGCGCGTTTTACCGAGAGTTTCGTACACGAAAAGGTGGTCGGCGAAAACGTCAAGACAAAGAGGCTAAAGGGATATATCACACACTACTCCTACGACACGGTGGAGGATTTTCTGGCAAAGATGCAAAACTACAGCACGCTTTTTGCCGAGCAAAACAGAGGCAAAAGAAGCTCTTCCGTATGCAAGGCGCTTATACACGGCTGGTTCGGCTTTTTCAAAAGCTACGTCCTAAAACGAGGCTTTACGCAGGGGTATGAAGGGTTTATTATCAGCTACTACAACGCGCAGACGGCGTTTTGGAAGTACATAAAACTATACGAGGCGAACAGAAGATAATGCTATACATTCCGATGTACCACTACGCCAGCGAACGAAAACGCGGCAACTCAAAAGAGACGCTCAGACGCCATTTCGAGTACTACGCCGAGAATTTCAACTCCGTGCTTCCGCTAGACAAGCTCTCCGAAGAGAAGCCGAACGTATGCATCACATTTGACGACGGATACAAGGATTTTAACGAAAACGCGATGCCGCTTTTAAAGGAGTTTGGACTAAAAGCCCTGCTAGCCATATCCCCGAAACTTATCGAAAACGATAAAGACGGCATTTATCTGGGATGGGACGAACTAAATGGCGCGCTTGGCTACAAGGGTCTCGAGATAGCCGCGCACGGCCTCAGCCACACCCTGATACTGGAGCCCGAAAGCGCCGCTTTCGAGGCGAAAGAGTCCAAAAGGATTATCGAGGAGAAGCTCGCCGTTACGCCTAGATGCTTTGTCTATCCGTACGGCAAATTCACGGTAGAGGCGCACAAAGAGATCAAAAAAGAGTACGATTTCGTATTTAGGATAGGCGGCGCGGCAAATACCGGATGGGGACAGAATATGCTCTATCGGTTTTCGGCCGACAACACGGAGAGTATCGAGACGCTTTTTAGCAGGTACAAAAAAGCGGGCTACCTGATGAGATTTTTTCTAAACGAGGCTAGAGGAGTCTAGCTTCGCCTTTATCTCCTCTTTTACCTCTTCGAGCGGATATTCGAGGAGGCATTTGCTTTTTTTGGTTCCGTCACACCCGTCCTTGCCGCACGGAGCGCACTCCCACGACACTTGAAACATCGTATTTTTACCCATCCGCTGAACGCCGTTTTTGGCTGTATACGTACACTCTTTTGTATCGTTATCCCACGCGCCCCAGTTAAACACCCCGGAGGGGCCGAATATCGCTATGCACGGCGTGTTCTGGCTAGCGGCTATATGCATCGCCGCCGTATCAGCCCCAAAAAACAGCTTCGCCCTTTTGGACAGCGCCGCCAACTCTTTTAGCGTCAGCTTTCCGGCTAGATTTAGCGGGGAGCTCTCGCAAAGCGAAAATATCTCGTCCACCATCTTTAGCTCTTTTGGATCCGGCGCCGCCGTAATTACGACTTTTACCCCTAGCGACTCTACAAAGTCTATAATCTCGGCGTTTTGCTTAGGAGAGAGGCATTTGAAAAACCATCTGGAAGCAGGGTGTATATGTACGAATTTCCCTACGGAACCCAGCATATCGTCTACTTTCCTCGCATCGCCATCGGAAAAATAGAGCTCGACCTCTTTGTGACGAGGCTCAAGCCCAAAAGCCCTTATAGCGTCCAAATTCGACTCCACTATATGGCGCATTAGGGTTAGGCGAAACTGGCGGGTATATGGGGAAAACTTGGCAAAAATACCTTTTTTCGCCGCTACGCCGACCCTGGTTTTTGCGCCCGACAAAAGCGCGGTATATCCGCCGCGCTCTCCCTCGGTCGTATTTATGACCATATCGTAGCCTCTTTTTTTTACTTCCAAAAAAAGAGAGAGCTCATACTTTAAGCGCCCAAAAAACCATCTCGCCTTAGCTCTCTTCCTGTCGTATACGAGCACCTCGTCTATATACGGATTTAAGCTCACCATATCTTTCGACTCGGCGTTTACCAGATAATCAACTTTTGCGCCCGGATACGCCTCTTTGAGGTTTTTGGCGAGTACGGCTGAAAGGAGCACATCGCCTATGTGTCTGAATTTCATAACAAGGATTTTCACCTATAAATCTCTTCGTATTGGTTCTTCCATCTTTTATGAAACCAAAACCAGACGTTCGGGCTTTTCCTTATCTGCGCCTCTATCACGTTTGATTGAGCCTGCGTACACTCAAGTATATCCCGCTCTACGTCGTCGGTTTTGGCGCAAAAAATCGGCTCGTAAAAAGTGAGCTTGTAGCTATCGACGCCCGTATATTCGCAAAAGACCGGCACTATGGCGGCGTCAAAACGGCGGGCTAGCACCGATGTGACCGGCGTCTGCCTGGCGTCTTTGCCGAAAAACTTTACGAGCAGCCCCTCGTCGTCGGCGGTATTTTGGTCTACGAGTATGCCGACCGTTTTATCCTCTTTTAGCGCCTTTACGAGTTTTCGCATCGCTCCGTGTTTGCTGACAAGCTCCGTATCAAACCTCTCTCTCGATTTTTTAAGCACTTCGTTCATCGCCTCGGAGTCCAGCTCTCTACCTACGGCCACCATTTTTAGCCCGGTCTTTACGGTGACCGCCTTGCCAAGAGCCTCCCAGTTGCCGTAATGCGCGGTTGCGAACACTATCTTTCTGCCCTCTTTTTTCAGCCGTTCGACTATCTCCAGGCCTTCATATTCGCACTTGTCCAGAAGCTCCTCTTTTGTGACGTCCAGATTCGTGACTATGCCGACAAGGT
The DNA here is from genome assembly GCA_964568395.1 of uncultured Helicobacter sp. GTDB lineage: Bacteria > Campylobacterota > Campylobacteria > Campylobacterales > UBA6016 > UBA6016. The sequence continues at coordinate 18,325 of CAZMPN010000010.1, forward strand.
TCTTTATCATATTCTCGTAGGCGCATACGATGATCTCTTTTTTGCGCTCTTCGTCAATTACGCCTTGGCCGTATGCGAAATCGATATTTACCTCGGCTATACGCCTGTGTTTTTTATTGACGGCGTAAGCCGCTCTTGCGAGAGAGCGGACGAAAGCTTTCAATAAAGAGTCCGGCATGACCTTTATAAATAAAGAAAAGGCGCCAAAAAGCAGTTTATACAAAAACTCCCTCACATAACCCTCCTTGCGGCCTCGATAATAGCGTGGGGCTCAATATCCTTTATCGCAAAATCGGAATAGTCCAGCTTTTTGGCGTCGACCCCGTCTTTGGCGCCTATCATGACGTTTTTATTGGTCGCAAAAGCGTTTCTCTCGTGCGGCGTAGCCCCGAATATCGTTATGCTCGGCACGTTCATAGCCCATGCCATATGCGTAATTCCGGTATCCCCGCCTATTACGAGGTCGCACGAAGAGATAAGCGCCTTTATCTCATCCAGCCCCATCTGCGGCAGATTGGCGCTCTCTCCGCCTAACACCATCACGTTTTCACCATCAAATGCGGCTATTACCTTTTGCATCCGCTCGCTCGGATAGATTTTGTTTTGCTTCGATGCCGACATATTGATAAGGATATTTTTCCTGTCCGGCTTTATGTATCGGCACACGGCTGAAAATCCCAGCAAAGACGGCTTGCCGTACACGTCGTCTAGAGAAAAACCGCCGCCGAAAGCGACGTTTAGAAGGTCCAGATATCGCTCTACGATGTTTTTCTGGTAGTCGCTTTTGACCCTATCCGTATAAAAGAGGCTCGCAAGCCCTTCCCTGGCGCTCTTAAAAGAAAAGCCTATTTTTTTCGGCGAGTCCGTCATGGCGGTCACGATTGCGGATTTTATCAGCCCTTGCAGGTCAAGAACCATATCGAAACCACCTAGCGATTTTAGCTTGGCTTTGGCGTCCAGCAGCGCGCCGATACCAAACGGCTTTAGCCCAATGGTAACGACGGAGTCAACGAAGGGCGAGTTTTTTACGACCTCCTTGAACCTCTCGTCGACGATCCAGGTTATATCCGCGTCGCTATATTTTTGTTTTATTAGAGCCGCGGCCACAAGGCTAAACACTATATCGCCGAGCGCAGAGAGCCTAACTATCGCTATTTTCAACAGTTTTCCGTTATCTTTTTTCTAAAATTTTACAGGTTAACGGCTAAAAATGAGAATATTCGCTTCTTTCAAGAACATAAACGCCTTTTATACGGATAAAAACGACGGGAATTTCGCAGACTACGTCGGCGACGACGAGACGGAGCTGTCAGATAGGCGCAAAAATTTCGCAAACGGCGGGAAAATAGCGCTTTTAAAACAAGTTCACGGAAACGCCGTATTGGAGATAAAGGAGTGCGGCCGCTTCGAGTGCGTAGGCGAAGCCGACGGGATGACGACGAATGTGCCAGGAATTACGCTTGCGATACAGACGGCGGATTGCGCGGGCGTGCTTTTGTACGACCCGATAAACGAAGCGGTAGCGGCCTTGCATGCCGGACGCAAAGGGGCTGAGCTGAACATACTAAGAGAGTGCGTCGCAAAAATGCAAAATAGCTACGGCACAAATCCGGACAAGCTTTTGATGTATGTCGGCGCGCACATCAAAGGGTGTTGTTACGAGCTTCCAAAAGAGATGGCGGACGGTTTTGCCTCATATCCAAAAGCCGTGTCGATAAGAGAAGGCAAAAGCTATCTGGATATAGGCAACGTCATCAGGGCGCAAGCGCTTGAACTCGGAATAGAAGATGAAAATATCGAAATAAGCGAATCCTGCACTTCGTGCGATAGCGAAAAGTTTTTTTCATATAGAGCCGAGAGCGGAAAATGCGGCAGGATGCTAACGGCGATAGGGCTAAACCGTTTTTAGATAAAATTTGTCCTAAAAATCAACAAACCGGAAACAAAGATGCTAAGCGAAATAAAACAGTTCAGTAGCATAAGAGTCGAAGCCAGGGCTTTTCTGACCTATCTTCTAACCAGAAACATACCGAACCACGTGCCAGACATCACTCTTGACACGATAATAGCCGCGTTCAAAAAGATAAAGAAAGAGAACGACGCGATAACGATACTTTACGTTCTTGACGCCAAAGGCGTGCAGCTGACGGAAAATATCTCCGCAAAGCCGGAGTTCAGAAAGGGCAAGGGCGTAAACAGGGCCATGAGAGCTTACTACTACCGCGCCGCAAGGGAGAAAAAGCCGATCTTGACCGACCCCTATCCTAGCGTAATGACCGGAAATCTATGCGTTAGCGCATCAATGCCGATTTACGACGACAAAAACAATCTGAAGTTCGTAGCCGTACTTGACATACCGCTGACGGATATCATAAAAATCATTCGCCCGACGGCGCTCGATACGATATTTCAAAATACGAGCAAAATCACTTACGGCATATTCAGCCTGGCTCTGTTTTTCGTCGCTACCCTGCTTTTTGTCAAAGGCATCATGGGTCTTTTTGCGGAAGGACTCCATCCAAACGACGTGCAGATACAGGGGATTTTCGAGACGACGATCCTCTTTACGCTCTCTCTCGCCATATTCGACCTGGTCAAGGCGATATTCGAGGAAGAGGTCATGGGTCGCAACAAACGTGAAGTAATAAGCGAAACGCATCAGACGATGACAAGGTTTATCGGCTCTATTATCATAGCCGTAGCCATCGAGGCGCTAATGCTCGTGTTTAAATTTGCGCTCACGGATCCGAGCAAGATGACTTACGCCCTCGTCCTTCTAGGCGGCGTGGCCGGCCTGCTGGTATCTTTGGCATACTATATCAAATCTACGAAACGCGGCAAAAGAGATAACGGTGCAGGCTAAAATAGCGATAATCAACTACAACATGGGCAATCTCGCGAGCGTAAAGAACTCTTGCGAGAAAGTCGGCTTTGAAGCGCACATAACAAGCGACCCGGATACCATCAAAAACTTTGACAAGGTGATACTTCCGGGTGTCGGCGCCTTTCCGGACGCAATGAAGCATTTAAAAGAAAACGGTATGGACGAGGCGCTCAAAGAGGCTGCGAGGAATAAACCGTTTTTCGGCGTCTGTCTCGGAATGCAGCTGATGTTCGATAAGGGGTTCGAACACGAAGAGACCGAGGGGCTTGGGCTGATAAATGGCGAGGTCGTCAAGTTTGACCAGGGCATCCTAGGTAGCGAGCGTAAAATTCCGCATATGGGCTGGAATAAACTCTTTATGAAGAAAAATTCCGTGCTTTTTGACGGCATAGACGACGAATTTTATCTATACTTCGTACACTCATACCATGTGAAAGCGGACAAAGAGGACACTTTGGCGTCCGCGCATTACGGATACGAGTTTACGGCGATGATAGAAAAAGAAAATATTTGCGGGATTCAGCCGCATCCTGAAAAATCCGGCGATACCGGCCTCAGAATACTTAAAAACTTTTTGGAGAAAAAATGACAATCTATCCGGCAATCGATCTTAAAAACGGCGAAGCGGTCAGACTAACTAAAGGGATTATGGAGAGCGCGAAAGTATACTCCTCCGAACCGTTTCATATAGCTAGAGCTTTTGAAGAGATGGGCTCCGACTGGGTGCATATCGTAGACCTAAACGGCGCTTTCGCCGGGAATCCCGAAAACATCGAGGCTATCAAAAAAATCAGGGAGGCGACTACGCTAAAACTCCAGCTGGGAGGCGGCATAAGAGACGAGGATACGATAAAAAGATACATGGATCTCGGCATCTCAAGGGTAATTCTAGGCACGATAGCGACGCAAAATCCGCAGTTCGTCAAAGACGTAGCGTCAAAATACAGAGTCGCCGTAGGCATAGACGTAAAAGACGGCTATGTGGCGGTGGACGGCTGGGCTAAAACCAGCTCGATTAGGGCAACGGAGCTTGCAAAGATGTTTGCGGATAGCGGCGTCGAAGCGATCATAACCACGGATATTTCAAGAGACGGGATGCTAAGCGGCGTAAACATAGCCCAGACCGAGGAGATCGCATCGTCTTGCGGCATAGATACGATTGCTAGCGGCGGAGTCAAAGACATAGAGGATATAAAAGCCGTCAAAAACAGCCCTTTAATAGAGGGTGTTATAATCGGCAAAGCCTACTACGAGGGCAGGCTTGATTTAAGAGAAGCGCTGGGAATGCAATGAACGAATTTTACTATGAACTGACGGTAGAGGCGAGCGATTTTGTCGAGCTTATCGAAAACTTTCTGGGAGACTGGTGCGAAGCGGTCATCGAAGAGAACGGAAAGCTGATTACCACTTACGAATACGAGCCGGTTAACGTAAGAGACGCTCTTCTGGTCTACAAAGGCGAGCTTGAGGAGATGTTCGGCTCCAAATTCGTTTTGACCGCCGAAATAGCAAAGAAAAAAAACGAAGACTGGATAGAGTCCTACAAAAAAAGCGTGGAGCCTGTTCTTATTGGAAACTACTACGTATATGCGCCGTGGCATGAACCGAAAAGCGGAGTAAAAAACTTTTGCATAGAGCCGTCCCTCGCCTTTGGGACAGGCCACCACCCGACAACCAAAAACGCCATGCTGTTCGTACAAAAATACGTCAAAAAAGGGGGTAGGCTCCTTGACGTCGGATGCGGCAGCGGTATACTGGCCCTTACGGCCGCCGATATGGGCGCAAAAGTCGATTTGTGCGACACCGACCCGGAAGCGGTAGAGGTGGCGAAAAGCGTCTTTAAAGCCAACAACCAAAGCTTTGAGAAGGTGTGGGCGGGTAGCGCCAATGAAGCAAATTTTGAGTATGATATAGTCCTTGCCAACATCATAACCGACGTTCTCGTAATGATAGGCAGAGATCTCAAAAAAGCCGTAAAACAAGGCGGAAAGCTCGTGCTATCCGGAATACTGGAAGAGCACGAAGAGAGACTAAAAGCGTTTTATAAAGATTTGACCCTTATAGACAGGGTTTGCGAAAACGAGTGGGTAACGCTCGTGTACGAAAAAAAATAAGGATTTCAGCTTTATGGAAAAAAACAACGGATCAAGAGAGCCGCAAAAAAACGATAATTTTTTTAATAAAAATCCGCTTCTGGTTTTTGCGATATTCTCAATCATCACCGTAATAATTTTTAAAAGCTTTTTTGAAGACGGCGGCAGCGGCGAGGGCGGCATAGGCTCAAGCGCACAGACGCAGACTATCAGCTACTACGAACTAAAAAAACTGGCCGAAGCCGGCAAGATAGAGTACGTAGCGATAGGCGAAGCCAATATCAAGGCTACCGGAAAAGGCGAGCCTAAAACTACGTTTGTGGCAAAAAGGGTAATACCGGACGAGACGCTGGTGCCGATGCTGGAAAAACAAAACATCAGATACGGTGCGTACACCGAGAAAAACTGGCTAACAGACCTCGTATTCGGATGGGTGCTTCCGGTGTTTATCTTCTTTGCCATCTGGATGTTCCTAACTAGCCGTATGCAAAAAAACATGGGCGGCGGCATACTCGGTATCGGCAGCATGAAAAAACTGATGAACTCCGAAAAACCGAAAGTCAAATTTGCGGACGTAGCCGGAAACGACGAAGCCAAAGAGGAGGTGCAAGAGCTTATCGAGTTTCTTAGAAGCCCGGATAGATACATCAAACTCGGCGCCAAAATACCAAAAGGCGTGCTTCTAGTAGGCCCTCCGGGAACAGGTAAGACGCTTCTCGCAAAAGCGGTGGCGGGGGAGGCGGAAGTGCCTTTCTTCTCGGTATCCGGCTCCAGCTTCATCGAGATGTTCGTAGGCGTCGGCGCCAGCCGTGTGAGAGATTTGTTTGAGCAGGCAAAAAAAGAGGCGCCTTCCATCATCTTCATAGACGAACTCGACGCGATAGGCAAAAGCAGGGCGATGGGACATATCGGAGGCAACGACGAGAGGGAGCAGACGCTAAACCAGATGCTTGCCGAAATGGACGGCTTTGGAGCGGAGTCTCCGGTAATAGTGCTTGCGGCCACGAATAGACCAGAGATTCTTGACCCGGCGCTTCTAAGACCTGGCAGATTCGACAGACAGGTGCTTGTAGACAAACCGGACTTTAAAGGCAGGGTAGAAATCCTAAAAGTGCACGCCAAAAACGTGAAACTCTCCGAAGAAACGGATCTAGAGGAGCTGGCAAAGCTGACGGCTGGGCTTGCCGGAGCAGACTTGGCGAACATAATCAACGAAGCTGCGCTTCTAGCGGGTCGCGAAAACCAGGAGTCGGTCAGCCAGCAAAACCTAAAAGAGGCGGTGGAGAGAGCGATAGCCGGACTGGAGAAAAAATCTAGGCGTATCAGCCCGAAAGAAAAAAGAATCGTCGCATACCACGAAAGCGGCCATGCGGTTATCAGCCAAATAACAAAAGGCTCCAAAAAAGTAAACAAGGTATCGATAATACCAAGGGGGCTCGCGGCTCTAGGCTATACGCTGAACACGCCGGAAGAGAATAAATACCTCGTGCAAAAACATGAGTTGATAGCGGAAGTCGACGTGCTTCTCGGCGGACGCGCGGCGGAAGAGATATTCATAGGCGAAATATCCACGGGGGCGGCGAACGACCTTGAGAGGGCTACCGACATCATTAAATCGATGATAATGTATTACGGCATGAGCGAAGTCGCCGGACTCATGGTGCTTGAAAAACAACGCAATACATTCCTCGGCGGCGGTATGGGGCAGACAAAAGACTATAGTGAAAAGATGAGCGAAGAGCTTGACGCCTATATCAAGACAAAACTGACAGATAGATATGAGGCCGTAAAAGCGAAGCTAAATCAGTACAAAGAGGCTATGGAAACGATGACGGCCGAGCTTCTTGAGGTAGAGGTGCTCGAAAAAGACAGAGTCGAAGAGATTATTAGAAGCTTCGAAGATGCGAACGGGATAATAAGAGAATCTGACGAAGACGAGCTGCACTCGCCGGAAACCAGCAAAGGCAAAGACGCCTAAGGAGTAGATATGAAGAAGATTGTGACTACTACCGAGATAATCGCCAAAGAGAGCTATAAATACATCATCGGTGCCGGTATCGTAATCGCCTTGGCGATATATTGGAACTTTAGCGCCCTAAGCCTGCTGCTGCTTGGCGCCGTTGCCGCCGCCATCGTATATTTTTTTAGAAATCCGGAGAGGATAAGCGAAGACGACTCCCAAAACGCCATACTCTCTCCTAGCGACGGCACCATAGTCTCCATAGACCAAGAGTATGAGGATACTTTTTTAAAAGACGAGTGCATCAGCGTGACCATCGCCACGTCTCTAAAAGACGCCCACTTCATAAGAGCGCCGTTCGCCTGTGTTTTCAAACAAAAGAGCTCTTTGCACGGCGCTTTCTTGCCGATAAAGAATGAGAAAGCAAAATACCTAAACGAGAGATTCGCGGCGTTTTTTGAAGGCATAAACAAAAGGAATTACGCCATATCGGTAATAGCCGGCGGCCTTGCGACCAAAATATCGCTATACCAAAACGAAGACGCAAAAATCAGAGGATGCGAGAGGATAGCGTTTTTGAAATCCGAGTTTCAGACGGTGCTATATCTACCGAAAGACGCCATAATCAATAAATCCGTAGGCGACAAGGTGAAGGCCGGGGAGACTCTTCTTGGGCAGTTTGCGAGCTGAGCATGGTAAAAAACAACGAAGAAAAAAACAAATTTGTATTTTTGCTCCCGAACCTTATGACGGCGGTATCGCTGTTTTTGGGGATACTAAGCGTACTGGCATCGGTCAAGGGCGAATTCGACAAAGCCGGAATATATATATTTCTATCGCTCATATTCGACGGCCTTGACGGCAGAATAGCCAGAATGACCGGCACATGCTCGAAGTTCGGCGTAGAGTTCGACTCTTTGGCGGATCTCGTGGCATTCGGCGTAGCTCCTTCGATGCTAATATATTTTGCCGCCGGGCACGACTACGGAAAGATGGGCGTACTTGCGGCCGGATTTTTCGTGGTGTTCGGGGCGATCAGGCTTGCCAGGTTCAACGTCCAATCGGAGTGCATAGAGCCAAACGTGTTTATAGGCCTGCCTATACCGTCTGCGGCGGTATTTATTACATGCTGGACGATGGTTCTTAGCCTTTACGGAATGCTGGCCGAGTACAAATCGCTAATCATCGTGGCGTCTTTTGCAGTAGCCCTTTTGATGGTAAGCAATATCAGATACCCTAGCTTCAAAAAGATGCAGCTTTCGAAGCAGGCGCTTATGAAGATATTCGTTCTCGTGCTTTTGGTGCTGGCTGTAATGTTTTTGTACTTTTTGGAGACGTTGACGGCGCTAATAACGCTATTCGTACTTAGCGGCATAATAAGAGCCGTATATAATCTGACGATTTTTAAACTAAAAAACAGACACTCCTAAGACAAGAGGAATAGATGAACAAAATCATAAAAATATTTGACACGACGCTAAGAGACGGGGAACAAAGTCCCGGCGCGTCAATGAATACGGACGAGAAAATCAAGATAGCCTTACAGCTTCAAAAACTCGGCGCAGACATCATAGAGGCGGGGTTCGCCAAAGCCAGTCCCGGCGATTTCGAAGCCATACAAAAAATCGCTTCCGTTATAGACAAAAGCACGGTTTGCTCGCTAGCCAGAGCCGTAGACGCCGACATAAAAGATGCCGGAGAGGCCATAAAAGCGGCAAAAAACAGAAGGATACATACGTTTATCGCGACAAGTCCGATACATATGGAGTACAAACTCAAAATGGCTCCGGACGAGGTAGTCAAAAGGGCGGTACACGCCGTAGAGTATGCAAAGACGTTCGTAGACGACGTGGAGTTTAGCTGCGAAGACGCGACCAGGAGCGATCTAGGATTTTTAAAGGAGATAGTCGCGGCGGTAGTGGAAGCCGGAGCAAAAACTATAAATCTTCCGGATACGGTAGGCTATACGGTTCCAAACGAATATTTCCGCATAGTGAGCGAAATTAATAAAATCACCGAGGGCAAGGCTATCATATCCGTACACTGCCACAACGACCTAGGCCTTGCGGTGGCGAACTCTTTGGCGGCCATAGAAGCCGGCGCCGGGCAGGTGGAGTGCACGATAAACGGCCTAGGAGAGAGAGCGGGGAATGCGGCGCTAGAAGAGATCGTAATGGCCCTAAAAACCAGAAAGGACATATACGGCGGCTATGAAACCGGCATCAATACAAAAGAGATCTACCCCGCCAGCCGTATGGTGGCGACGATTACCGGCATCTGGCCTCAACCGAACAAAGCGATAGTAGGCAAAAACGCTTTTGCTCACGAGAGCGGCATACACCAAGACGGCGTACTAAAACACAAATCTACGTATGAAATCATCAGCGCCTCCGACATAGGCGTAGAGACAAACGCGATAGTGCTCGGCAAACATTCGGGCAGGGCCGCCTTCAAGGATAAAGCCAAAGAGCTTGGATTCGACCTGGCGCAAGACGAGCTAGACAGGGCGATAGAGCTCTTCAAAATCATCTCGGACAAGAAAAAGGAGATGTTTGACGACGATATACGCATGATTATCGCAGACGTTACAAGCCATATACCGAAAGTGTTTGAGCTTGCGCATCTGCAGATAGCCGACTCTCAAGGCGGGCTTGCCGCGGCGGCGGCTACGCTAAAGACAAAAGATGGCGAAAAAACGGACGCGGCGGTAGGAGACGGCACCATAGACGCCGTATTCAAGGTAATAGACAGGCTAACGGGCGTATCCGGACAGCTAATGGATTATAAGGTAGAGGCGGTAAGCAAAGGCAAAGACGCTCTGGCGAACGTAATCGTAAAAGTAGCTTTCCAAAACGATACGCCTGCGGTTCTAGGCCATGGACTAGACATAGACACGATGACGGCGAGCGCAAAAGCATACATCAATTCGCTAAATTCATATCTATCGATGAAAGATAGCCTCAAAAAGATAGACTGCAAAGACGATATCTGCGGAGTATAAGGCGCTTAGCTGCTTGAATGGACTTTGTTCATTCAAGCATACTATTTGATATCAAAATCGAAAAACTCCGACTCAAACATTCCTTTGATATTTTTAAACTGCGTAGAGGACTGGTTAAGATTTGCGGCCTCTAGATACAAAAGCCCCAATGCATAGACGCTCTCGACATTTGTCGGATCGTACATTTTTGCAAGCTCGAAAAACGATATCGCGCTAGGACTTCTACCTGACGCTATCGATGAAGCGCCGGCCATAAAAAGCGTATTCGCGTTTACGTAGTCTATGTCGAAAATGACTTTCGCATACGCATCGTTCGCCTCTTTGAACATCTTTAGATACATGAGCGTCGTAGCGTATCCCTTGAGCAGCTGGGCCCTATCGTTGTTTTCTATCTTCAGCCTTCGCTCGTAAGCCTCCTTGGCTCTCATCAAAAGCCCTGAAACCCTATGCAATGAGACGTACATATCCTTGGCGATATCTGGGCCGTAGAATATGCTATTGATATCATATTGGCTTTTATTTAGATACTCCTGCGTCTCTCTCGCAAAAAATTTCACGTTTTCGCCGGAGTTTTTGACAAACAGATAAAGCCCGGCGGCCACCATATCTCTAGGCAGCATCTCTTGAAGCGCTTTTGCGTTGGTTATGGCGCTGTTTCTCTTGTCAAGCTTTGCGGAAATCAGTGTGCCTATGGCAAGGGACATCGCATTTTTTTTGGGCGAGTTGTTTAGCCAATCTATGGAGGCTACGGCGTTATCAAGGGCAAACGAGAACATAGCGGCGTATTCGGCCTTGTTTGAAAAGTTCGACGACCCGAACAAGTCGGCCTCCAGCGACTCCCTAATCCTATCGTACGGCGTACCCATGATTTTGGACGTTATAATCGCGAATATTCCCGCTTCGTAGTTTTTCGGGTCGAAGTTATAGGCTTTTACGAAATATCTATTAGCCTCCTTGAAGTCTCCGCTCTGCGCGTAAGTAAGCCCTAGATTATAGAGGAGAACGGCGTGCGTCGGAAATTTCGGCTCCAGAGATTTAAATACCTTGTTCGCCAGATATACCCTGCCGGAGAGCCCGTAGTCTATTCCTCTTATCATATCGGCGTTAATCCTAGACTGCTTCGCCGCATTTTCAAGATATGCGGCTCCCGCCCTTATATCGTCCACCATCAGCCCGGCTTCGCCTTTTTTGATTGACGAAACCGTTTTATTGGGATTAAAGATTTTGTACGGCGCATAGTAGAATATCACGGAAGCCGCGTTTTTCGGATTTAATAAAAACTCGTTTAGCAGCTTCTCTTGAATCTTGTCGCTCTCGAAAGCCTTCTCTTTTAGCGATATTTTTATGTCGAATACGCCTGCGGCATCTTTTTCGGATATCAGCATCCCCTCTTTTAGCATAGCCGCGGCTTGGGTCGGCATCTTGGCCTTCAAATACACGAGCACTTCCGCCATAACGGCTTTTAGCTTCTTATCCTCATACTTTCTGGCGGCCTCAAAAGCATCTATCGCCTCTTTATATCTCGCATCCCTGGCCTCCAAAAATCCTATCGCCAGATAGTCCTTATTCTTCTCTTTTTTGAGAATTTCAAGCATGTCGCTGCCGTCGTCAAACAGCAGATACGCTCTTTTTGCTATTTCGTTCGATTCGTTTTTGAAAAACTTTCCCGTCGGCGCGCTCACGGCGGAGAGCGCCTCATAGTAGTTGCCGTCATAATAGTTGATTAGCGAATAGTAGTAAGAGTAAAGGGGGGAGGCTACATATTTTGGCAGCGAAGCCCTCGCTAACGCTATATACTCCCTTGCGCTCTTTTTGTCGCCCAGCTTCAACATACAAACGGCCGAGTTTATAGCGCTAGGAAGCTCATTGTCTGAGTTTTGTATGGAGTTTTTGAAGTATTCCAGGGCGCCCCTATAGTCGCCCTCGCCCATTTTCGCGACGCCTAGATTGTAGTTTGATACGCTCTCCGAGTATATGGATATCTCGCCGAAAAGCTTGAGGGCGCTCTCTTTGTCGCCGCTCTCATATAGCGCTTTTGCCTTCTCTATGAGCCTCTCCAGTTCCGGACCGCTTATTTTCGGCTTTTTGCCGGGTTTTATCTCAGGGGCTTCCGAGGCGTTTACCTCTACCGGCTTATTGCCTGACTTCGTTAAAAAAAAGATGGCCGTCGCGATGCCGAGTATCGCAAACAGAAGTATCGGAAAGCCAAAAAGGAGCATCTTTCGAAGATTGCCCTTGTCGCCCTCTCCTTCTTCTGCGGCGGCAGTCTCGGAGTCGGGCAAAGAAACAGGACTTTCTCCTTCGTCCTCTTCGACTATTACCACCTCTTCATCGGCCACTTTTTATACCTCCTTACAGGTATTTTTTTAGCGCATGCGGAATTTCAATGCTTCCGTCGGCTTTTTGATAGTTTTCCATGATGGCGACAAGCGTCCTGCCGACAGCCAAGGACGAGCCGTTTAGTGTATGGACCAGCCTATTCGCCTTTCCGTCCTTATATCTTATTTTGGCGCGTCTAGCCTGAAAGTCGCCGCAGTTTGACACGGAGCTTATCTCCCTGTATTTATTTTGGGAAGGTATCCACACCTCGATATCTATCGTTTTTGCCGCCGAAAAGCCCATATCTCCGGAGCAAAGCGCCATCAGCCTATGGGCCAGGCCAAGCTCGGTTAGCATATCCGACGCGCAAGCGACCATCTCATCCAGCATCACCATGCTCTCTTCCGGTTTTGTTATCGCTACAAGCTCCACCTTGTGAAACTGATGCTGTCTTATTATCCCTCTCGTATCGCGCCCGGCGCTTCCGGCTTCTTTTCTAAAGCACGGCGTATGAGCCGTCATCTTGATAGGCAGACTATCAGCCGAGACTATCTCGTCGTAATATAGATTTGTAAGCGGAACCTCGGCAGTCGGGATCAGATAAAATGCCCTCTCCTCTTCGCTTTCAAGCCTAAATAGATCGTCTTCGAATTTCGGAAGCTGTCCCGTTCCCTGCATAGTGTCCGCATTCACGATAAAAGGCACGCTATAAAGCTCGAAACCGCGAGAAGCGTTAAAGTCGATCATAAAATTGATGAGCGCCCTCTCCAGCTTTGCCGCCTCGGATTTAAGCACCACAAAACGGCTTTTTGAGATCTTCGCCGCCCTTTCAAAGTCCATCCATCCCAGAGCTTCGCCTAGCTCTACGTGGTCTTTTGGTTCAAAGTCGAAAGTTTTCGGCTCCAGCACTGTTTTTACGAGCACGTTATCCTCTTCGTCGGCGCCTTGCGGCACACTATCGTCCGGAGGATTTGGAATCGTCAACGCCAAAGCGCTCAGCTTCTCTTCAAGCTCCCTAGTTCTTGCTTCGTATTCTGATGCTTCCTGTTTTAGTTTATCAAGCTCCGCCTTGAGGGCGTCGATGTCCTTCCCCTCTTTTTTATACTGCCCGAAAAGCCTGCTTTTCTCGTTTTGCAGAGCCAGACACTCTTCCATCTTCTTCCTGGTTTCTTTTGTATCAAAAGCGAGTTCCCTAAGAGAGTTCAACAGCTCCCTATCCAGGTTCCTCTTTGACAATTTCGCCGCAACCTCGTCAAAACTATTTTGCAAAAGCCTTACGTCCAACATCTTCTATTTTTCCTCGTCTTCAACTATTCTTATCGTTTTATCTTCTTCGATTATCTTAAATTTATGCTTGCCGCAAAATTTTTTGTTCATCACGTCAAGCATCTCGTCCGCTTTTTTTATGGCCTCTTTTTTGGTTTTGAAAGATAGGCCGGAATGCAGCTTCTCCCTCGTAAAACAGCCGCATCTCTTTTCAACCTCCAAAGTAACCACTATAGGATACCGACCGCTTCTCTTACTTTTTCTATAATAGGGGCCGCCTTGCTTCTGGCTTTATCGGCGCCGCTTTTTAGAATATCCCTCACTTCGTCCTTATGCGAGAGGTAGTACTCCCTTTTTTCACGGTACGGCTCGAAGTAGCCCCATATCTTCTCTTTCAACTCACCCTTGAATATTCCGTATCCCTCTCCGCCCTTTTCGTATCTGGCTTTGAGGCTCGCAAGCTCGTCCTTGCCATAAAAAAGCCTAGATATGGCGAATACGTTGCACTTCTCGGCGTCTTTTGGCTCCTCCACCGGAGTCGAGTCCGTGACTATGGAGTTTACCCTCTTTTTGAGAGCTTTTTCGTCCAGGAATATCTCTATCGTATTCTGATAGCTTTTGCTCATCTTTTGTCCGTCAAGCCCGGGGACTACGGCTACGTCTTCGTCTATACTGGCTTCCGGCATTTTGAATATCTCGCCGTACTGATTGTTGAACTTCTGGGCTATATCCCTCGTCATTTCAAGATGCTGGATCTGATCTTTTCCGACAGGCACCACGTCGGCGTTAAACAGCAAAATATCGGCAGCCATCAACACTGGATAGCTGAAAAGCCCGTGGTTCGCGGCTATGCCTCTAGCCGTCTTGTCCTTGAAGCTATGCGCGCGCTCCAAAAGTCCCATAGGGGTAAAGTTCGAGAGTATCCAGTAAAGTTCAAGCACCTCCGGAAGATCGGACTGCACCCAAAATATCGACTTGTTCGGGTCTATCCCCAAAGAGAGCATATTTATGGCGGCATTCATCGTGTTTTCACGAAGAGCCTTGCCGTCCGAGAGGGACGTCATAGCGTGGTAGTTTACGATAAAGGCGTAAAGTTCGCCGTTTTCTTGGTTTTCGACCATCCTTTTTATCATTCCGAAATAGTTGCCTATATGGAGTTCGCCGGACGGCTGGATGCCTGAGAGTATCTTCATTATCTATCCCGAAAAATCTTTTTAATTTTTGCTTAAATTATATAACGGAGCAGATAAAACGGGGGTTAGAGGGGATATAATAACCAAAATATTGAGGGGCGAAATCATGAAAAGGTCCGTACTGTTTTTTCTTTTGGCGGGAAGCTTGTTTGGCGGGGTATTTGACGGCGTATATTCGACAAAAAAGGGGGATATAAGAATCAGGCAAAATGAGGCTTATGTAGATTTCATACTTCTTGCGTCTGGCGGCGGCTCTATGTCGTCAGCATGCGATATCTCCGGACGGGCCGTGCTGCAATCGCAAACCGTAGCCATATTCCAGACAGCTTCGGATACGGGCGGATGCGTAGCAATGCTGGATTTTTCAAATATTGGAAGCGTGACGCTAAAGTCTAGGGGTTGCCAGATGTTTTGTACCGATAGGTCGAGTTTTGACGGGGAGTATAAAAGGACGAAGTAAAATCCGAAAGGCAAGGCGCCTTTCGGAAAAATAATATATCGAGAGCAGCTAGCTGCGAGAGCGCTCGCTTTGAAGACCTAATTTTGGGCTTTGCTCAAAATTTGAGAATTGAATCGGGATGGTATTAGTACATATCCCCCATACCGCCCATTCCGCCGCCCGGCATCGCAGGCATCGCAGGTTTGTCTTCTTTGATTTCAGAGATTGTAGCCTCCGTAGTTAGAAGCAGGCTAGATACCGATACCGCATTTTGCAGAGCGACTCTCACCACTTTCACAGGGTCGATGATACCGGCGGAAAACATATCCACATATTCGCCGGAAGCCGCGTTGAAGCCGGTGTTCGCGTCTTTTGAAGTCTCGACGGCATTTACTACTACGCCTCCGTCAAATCCTGCATTTTCAGCGATTTGTTTGATTGGAGCCTTGATAGCTTTCATGATGATGTCAGCGCCAAGTTTTTCATCTCCGCTTAGCTCTACTTTTGCAGCAGCCGCAGCTCTGATAAGGGCGCTACCGCCGCCTATTACGATACCCTCTTCAACCGCCGCTTTTGTAGCGCTTAGAGCGTCGTCTACTCTATCTTTTTTCTCTTTCATTTCCATCTCTGTAGGAGCGCCAACTTTGATTACCGCGATACCGCCGCTCAGTTTCGCAAGTCTCTCTTGCAGTTTTTCTTTATCGTAGTCAGACGTCGTAGTCTCGATTTGGGCTTTTATTTGTTTGATTCTGCCTTCTACGTTAGCTTTTTCGCCTTTGCCGTCAACTATCGTAGTGTTGTCTTTGTCGATTATCACTTTTGACGCTTGGCCAAGAGTCGTCAGCTCGGCGTCTTCTATTTTTTGGCCAAGCTCTTCGCTGATTACTTGACCGCCCGTTAGGATTGCGATGTCTTCAAGCATAGCTTTTCTTCTGTCGCCAAAGCCAGGAGCTTTAACCGCAGCGATATTTAGAACGCCTCTTAGTTTGTTCACGACAAGAGTCGCAAGGGCTTCACCCTCTACATCTTCGGCCACTATCACTAGAGGTCTGTTTGTTTTTACCACTTTTTCGAGGATAGGCAGAAGTTCTTTCATATTTCCTACTTTTTTCTCATAAAGAAGGATATATGGATTTTCGATTACCGCTTCCATCTTGTCAGGGTTTGTCACAAAGTACGGAGATAGATAACCTCTGTCAAACTGCATACCCTCTACGACGTTTAGCTCATCCACGATTCCCTTAGCTTCCTCTACCGTAATTACGCCGTCTTTGCCCACTTTTTCCATGGCGTCTGCGATTAGGTTACCTACCGCTTCGTCTGAGTTTGCGGAGATTGTGGCTACTTGAGCCGTCTCTTTTTTGTCTTTTACCGATTTTGAGATTTTTTTGAGCTCATTTACGATTTCCGCAACCGCTTTGTCCATACCTCTTTTGATTGCGACAGGGTTTGCGCCGCTTGTTACATATCTTAGGCCCTCTTTGAAGATCGCATGGGCTAGTACGGTAGCGGTAGTAGTACCGTCACCCGCCGCGTCCGCAGTTTTGTTCGCCACCTCTTTTACAAGTTGAGCGCCCATGTTTTCGATAGAGTCTTTTAGTTCAACCTCTTTTGCGACAGACACGCCGTCTTTTGTGATGTGCGGAGCGCCGAAGCTTTTTTGGATAAGCACGTTTCGCCCCTTAGGCCCCATCGTCACTCTAACCGCATCGGCTAGTTTCGTTACGCCGCTATAAAGAGCGTTTCTTGCTGCGTCTGAATAAAAAATCTCTTTTGCTGCCATCTTAAATTCCTTTTAAAATAAATTATATATACGCCAAATCGAACAAGTCCGCTTTGACTACGCTGGCACTATGCCACATGAAGTGCAACGGAATTGCGCAGGCGCAAGCCGAGCACACAAGCTAGCTCCTGATAGGAGAAGAATAAATTTTGTATTTTTACATTACGCCAAGGATGTCGTCAACGCTCATAACAAGATACTCTTTGCCCTCAACGCTGATTTCAGTACCTGCGTATTTGCCGAAAAGTACGGTATCGCCCGCTTTTACTTCGCCTTTGTCTTCAACTTTTTTAGAAAGCGCGACGACTTTACCCATTTGCGGTTTTTCTTTTGCGCTATCCGGAATTATGATTCCGCTTGCAGTTTTTGTAACCTCTTCGGTTCTCTCCACAAGGATTCTTTTGCCTAGCGGTTTGAAGTTCATTGTGACTCCTTTTAAATTTTTTAGTATTTAGATTACTTTGTTTTAGCACTCCAAAAACTAGAGTGCTAAAATTATACATACTTTTATATGTGATGTCAAGAAGTTTTGAGTGCTATCGGCTCAAAGTTACGAAACGGAGTCTTTAACGGCTGCCTCTATAGTGCTATATTCGAAGCCGAAGCCCTCGTCGAGGAGCCTTTTTGGATACACCTTCTGTCCGCTTGTAAGCACCTTTGCGCCCTCCGAATAGATAAGCCTCAAAGCAAATTCCGGCACGGGAAACAGCGTGGGACGGTTCAGGGCCGCACCCAAAGCTTTCGTCAACCCTTCGTTCGTCGTCGGCACTGGAGCCGTAAAATTAAACGCCCCTTCGAGCTCTTTTTCATATATAAACTCTATTGCCCTAGCCAGATCGCGCAGATGTATCCAAGAAAACCCCTGTTTCCCGCTGCCTATTTTACCGCCGAGCCCAAGCCTAAAAATAGGCAGCATCTGGGAGAGAGCGCCGCCGTTTTTGCCTATGACTATACCAAAACGCATATTGGCGCATTTTACGCCGCTGCCCTCTACTTTTTTGGCCTCCCTCTCCCACTCCTCGCAGAGCCGTCCCAAGAAATCGTCCGCTTTTCTATATGCTTGCTCGTCATGCTCCCCTTCGTCATAATATCCGACCGCCGAAGCGCAAAAAAACATTTTCGGTTTTGCTTCCAGGGACGAAATAGCCTCTACAAGCCCTCTTGTAGTCTCAAGCCTGCTAGAAACCAGCGCTTTCTTATACTCTTCGCTCCATCTGCCTATTATAGGAGCTCCGGCCAAATTTATGACCATATCCGCGTTTTCAAGCTTTTTCGCAAGAGAACCGCTAAAATCCGAGGCGCCTATGCGTGAAATATCGAAACCTTTGTCGGCAAAAAAATCGCACAAAAAACTGCCCACAAAACCGCTAGCTCCGCTAATCGCTACTTTCATGCAAAACTCCTTAATGCTTAGCTAAATTGTACTCAAAAGCCAAAAAAAATGTATAATGGAACCTATGGAAAATAAAGACTATCAAAAAATCGCAAAAGTAGTAGCGCACAAAAAATTCGGCAAAGTATGGGAGCTGGAAAAAGACCAAACCAGTTACGAATCAAACGGCAACCAGTATGCCATCAGGAGCTCCAACTCTTTCTTCTTGGCCGAAAACTATCCACCTTTCACGGAACTTTATTACAACGACTTCTCAAACAGCTTTGTTCTAGGGAATAAAAAAAGCGAAAACTCTCTTTTTGCCGCTAGCGTAAGGGCCGAGAGGGGGGTCAAAGTATGGGACGTGCAAAATAGCTTTCTAAAGCCGTTATTGGAAAACAAGCAGCTAATTATAAAACGCGGCTCCGACGTATATGACGCCAACAACTACGCGCTCGGCAGAATGTTCGTCGTAGACAAGCTGTCTATGACTACGATGGTGGTCGGGGACGACTTCAAAATATCGCTAATGCTTGACGACGGCAAAGGCTCCGGAATCAAATCTTTCGCGAAACAGGAATTTTCCGAAGCCGATATCGAAAAAGTCCAGCTTTTGCACGTGGACGGCGGCAAATCGGCAATAGAGTACCAAAACAAACCGGAAGCTGAAAAGGTCAAAGAGCTGATAGAGAGCCTTGAGGCGGAAGGGATAGAGGCTTCCAAGATATGCGTCACCTCGCCTTATAAAAACCAGCTTGCGCTATACGAAGAGATTTTAAAGTTCGACATTCCGGCGGAAAATATATTTTTATCGAACGTGCCAGCCGTACCAAAAAAATTCGAATATATGATTTTCTCTGTCGCCGCTTTCGAAGGCAACGCCCTGCTTTTAAAAAACTCCCATATGCTGATTAAAAAGCTTATGAAGAGTTGCGATACTTTTATTATCGCCGGAAATATCGAATTTCTATTCGAAAAAAACCAGCATCTGGGGCTTCTTTTGCAGACGGCCTACGAAAACGGACAAATGCTGGAACTATGAAAATTTTTGAAAACGAACTTATCTATATAGAGCTACACGAATCCGAGATTCCTTGGCTCAAAATATTTACCCAGAAACCACACAAAGAGCTCTCCGAGTGTGACGAAGCTACAAAAACGGCGCTTTTTGACGCCGCTTTTTTGATTGAAAGAGAGATGCTCTCCTACTTCAAACCGGACAAAATCAACTGGGCCAGCTTTGGGAATATGCTGCCTCGCGTACACATGCACATACAGGCCAGATTTAAAAACGACTCGTTTTTCCCGGAGCCTATGTGGGGGGCAAAACAAAGAGAGTTTACGGCAGACTTCCCTCCTATAAAACCTTTTTTGGAACTGCTGGCACAAAAAATGCAACACCACTTTTAAAAAGTGGATTAAGAAATGTTTTAACTCTTTTTTGGTTAAATCAGACAAATAAAATCCTATTTAAAATTTTTGAGGAACCACCTATGATTACGGCATACCTTGATAACAATGCCACAACGATTTGCGATCCGAAAGTAAGAGACGCTATGGAGCCTTTCTGGTGCGAGCTTTACGGAAACCCGAATTCGCTCCATAAATTCGGTACGGATACACACCAATATCTTAGAATAGCGATGGATAGGCTATATAAAGCTATTAATGCGGCGGACGAGGACGATATCATTATAAACTCCGGCGCATCCGAGGGGAACAACCACGTACTCAAAGCGATATACTACGACGTAATACTCCCTTCAAACGGAAAAAAAGACCACATAGTAACAAGCGCAGTGGAGCATCCGTCCGTAATGGCGACATGTAAATGGCTGGAAGAGCAAGGGGTAAAAGTTACCTATGTACCGGTAAACAGCGAGGGGATAGTAAAAGCCGGAACCGTAAAAGCTTCTATCTCCGAGAGGACCGCGCTTGTCTCAATAATGTGGGCGAACAACGAAACCGGGCTTTTGTTTCCGGTAAAAGAGATAGCCGACATCTGCAGGGAAGCTGGCGTACTGTTTCACACCGACGCTTGCCAGGCAATCGGCAAGGTAAAAGTAGATATGCAAGAGGTCAAGGCAGACTTTATGACATTCTCGGCGCACAAGTTCCACGGCCCAAAAGGCATAGGCGGGCTATACGTCAGAAACTCCAGAAGAATAACAAACCTCATCCACGGCGGCGAGCAAATGGGCGGCAAGAGAGCCGGGACGCTAAACGTGCCGCTGATCGTAGGGATGGGTCTTGCTGCGGAACTCGCAAACGATGCGCTCGAGTACGAGTTTACGACCGTTAGAGCCCTCAGAGACGAACTCGAGGACGAACTGCTCAAGCTAGAAGACGTGTTTGTCGTAGGAAGCAGGGAAAACAGGGTGCCAAACACGATACTCATAAGCGTAAAAGGGGTAGAAGGCGAATCTATGCTATGGGATCTGAACAAAAACGGTATCGGATGCTCGACAGGCAGCGCGTGCGCATCTGAAGATTTGGAAGCAAACCCTATAATGATGGCTATCGGCGCAGATAAGGAACTCGCGCACACGGCGGTCAGAATAAGCCTAAGCCGCTTTACGACAAAAGAAGAGATAGAGGTCGCAAAAAAAGAGTTTCCGATAGCGGTAAAAAGACTAAGAGAGATTTCTTCGAGCTACGCATACACACCGAAAAATAGTTAAGGAATAGATTATGGCAAAAGACGATTTGATAGGCGGCTCCATCTGGGAGCAATACTCAAAAAAAGTAAGCGACAGAATGAACAACCCTCTAAACAGAGGGGAGATAACAGAGGAAGAGGCCGCCGATATGGGCTGCAAACTAATAGTGGCGGACTACGGCGCCGAGTCTTGCGGGGACGCCGTCAGGCTATACTGGGCGGTAGACCCGTATAGCAACGAGATTAAAGCGAGCAAGTTCAAATCTTTCGGGTGCGGCACGGCTATAGCAAGCTCCGATATGATGGCTGAGCTATGCGTAGGCAAAACCGTAGACGAAGCCGTCAAAATCACAAACTTGGACGTCGAGCACGCCCTTAGGGATCATCCAGACGAACCGGCCGTTCCGCCTCAAAAAATGCACTGCTCGGTTATGGCGTACGACGTTATCAAAAAAGCGGCTTCCATCTACAAAGGCGTAGATATGGAGAGCTTCGAAGAGGAGACTATCGTTTGCGAATGCGCAAGGGTAAGCCTTAGAACAATCAAAGAGGTCATCAAGCTAAACAACCTAAAAACGGTAGAAGAGATTACCGCATATACGAAAGCCGGCGCATTTTGTAAATCATGCATCAAACCGGGCGGACACGAGGACAGAGAACACTATCTTGTCGATATCCTCGCCGAGACGAGAGCCGAGATGGAAGGTGAGGCGCAAGCACACGCAGTAAATACAGAAGATTTCAAATCTATGACGGTAGTAAAAAAGACCAAATTGATAGAAAAAGTGCTTGACGAACACATAAGGCCGATGCTGATTATGGACGGCGGAAACTTGGAGCTTCTTGACATCAAAGACGAAGGCGACGAAACACACGTATTCATCAGATACATGGGCGCCTGCAACGGCTGCGCAAGCTCAAGCACCGGCACGCTATATGC
Source organism: uncultured Helicobacter sp. (assembly GCA_964568395.1). Lineage (GTDB taxonomy): Bacteria > Campylobacterota > Campylobacteria > Campylobacterales > UBA6016 > UBA6016. Next base: position 40,234 of record CAZMPN010000010.1, read on the forward strand.
GATAGAGGCGGTACTAAGAAGAGAGCTGGACGTTAAAATCAGGGTTCTTCCGATTTAATGGCACAAGGCGGGCCTAATCTTGTCCGCCTTCCTCCTCTTCATCCCTTTCCCCTCTTTTTCTAGCGTTTATCACGATAGGCGTTCCCTCTAGGCTGAAATGCTCCCTTAGCGTATTTATAAGATATCTTTTGTAGCTAAAATGCAGAGACGGGATATTCATAACAAGCGAAATCTTCGGCGGCTTGACGGCATATTGCGTTGCGAACTTGATGCGCACTATCCTACCGTGGTCACCCGGCAGCTTATGTTTTTCGCTGGCGTATTTGATTACGTCGTTCAGCTTTTTGGTAGGTATTTTTTGGGAGTAGTTCTCGTACACTTCCACTATCTTATCCAGTATCTTGTGCACCCTTTTGCCGCTTAGCGCGCTTACGGTGATTATAGGCGCAAAATCGAGAAACTTAAACTCGTCTTTTATATCTTGCAGGATTTCCGCCGGTTCCCTTGTTATCATATCCCACTTGTTTAGGACTATTATCGCGCCTATTTTGTATTTGTCGATAAATCCCGCAACCCTCTCGTCTTGTTCCGTAAAATCGGAGCTTGCGTCAAGCACGAGTATCGCTATGTCGGCGGAGTCGAGCACTTTTTCGCTTCTGTCTAGCGCCCATTTTTCTATACCGACTATCTTGCTTCTTTTCCTGATACCGGCCGTGTCCACAAAAGTAATATTCCTGCCGTTGTATTCAATCGTCTCGTCAACGGGGTCTATGGTAGTTCCGGCCACCGGAGAAACGATGGAGCGACTAGAGCCGGCAAGGGCGTTTAGAAGCGAGCTTTTGCCGACGTTTACCCGCCCTATGATAGCCACCTTGATGTCTTTTGAGACCTCTTCCGTCTCCTCATCCTCTTCGTCCAGAAAATCCTCCAGACTCTCATCGTCCGATTCGCTTAAGTCATAGACCATAGGCTCTTCGTCCAGATAGCCGTCAATCCAATCAAGCAGCTTAGAGATATTTCTATTATGCGAGACGGAGATAAGAAAGCTGACTTTGGCCCCAAACTCCAAAAACTGCCATCCGGCTTCATTCTCTTTTTCGTTATCTATCTTATTTACTATAAGCGCTAGCGGTTTATTTAGCTTTTGAAGTTGGAAAAATAGCCTTTTCTCCTCATCCGTAGGAACATTTTTGCCGTCGCATACAAATAGCAGTATATCGGCCTCTTCGGCCGCCTTTAGCGATTTTTCCTTAACCCTGTCGAATAGCTCATCCCTATCCTCGATACCGCCCGTATCCCATAGCTCGGCCTCGCCCTTGTAAGTCCTAAAGACCCTTCTTTTGACGTCTCTAGTGGTTCCCGCTATGTCACTTATAATGGCGTCCCTAAAACCCAATATTCTGTTAAATAGCGAGCTTTTGCCGACGTTTGGCTTGCCTATTATCGCGATTTTTTTCAACTCTTAAATCTTTCCGTTTTTAGATGGAATGATACTAGGCTCTTGCTGATAGACAAAAAATCAGATAAGCGCTTCGAGCTTTTTTACGGCAGCGTCGTTATACGCTTCGGCGTGCATAAAAATAAGGTTTTTATCTTCGCCGAATACCGCTACGGCAACCATATCTTCGCTCTTTAGTTTGGCGGCGTTATAGATTTTTTTCGCGCAATTTCCGTATACGGCAAACACCCTATCGTCTTTCTCGTCGCAACAGAAATTCTTTATCGCCGACTCGAAACTATGCTTGAATATATCGTCAAGCGCCGTCTTAAACGCAAGTATTTTATATATCTTCAAAACCCCTTTTGAGAGCTTTTCAAGCTTTGCGGTCCATACCTTGCAAAAATGTTTCGTGTTTTGGTTTCTGTTGAAGATGATGATAAAAGCGGCTTTTTCGGAGTTTCCGATTACTGATTTGAGAGCTACTTCGTTGCCTGTTTTATCGTGAGCTTTCATTCCATGAAGAAGTTTTTGCATCGAGCACCTTTAGGCTTTACATTACATACTAGAACAATAATTTACAATAATTATTATAACAACCGCTTTACTTAAAACATAATTAAATTTTATTAAGCTCGCTTTATTTCCATAAACGGACATTTCTGTTACAATACTTCTAAAAAGAGGTGTGTTTCATGGGTATCAAACTCCTGCTTCTGGAAGATGACGCACAACTGTCCGAGATAATAGCCGAATACCTCGAAGAGAACGGTTGCGACGTTACACACGTAAGCGACGGGCAGGAGGCGATGGACAAAATATACGAAGAGCGCTTCGACTTATTGCTTCTTGACGTAAAAGTGCCTTTCATGAACGGTTTTGACCTGCTCTCAAAAATACGCAAAGACGGCAACGAAACGCCGGCCATATTCTTAACGTCCTTAAACAGCATAGAGGATCTATCCAGAGCTTTTGAGGCCGGATGCGACGACTACCTAAAAAAACCGTTCGAACTAAAAGAGCTGTTGCTGCGCATCAAAACAATCTCTAAAAGAGCTTTTTTCCACAAAGCGGACGAAAAGATAGATATAGGCGGCGGGGTATTGTTTGATATAAACTCGAGCAAAATAACAAAGGACGGCGAAACGGTTACGCTCTCCAAAAAAGAGAGCCTTATACTAAAACTGCTCGTAAAAAACAGGGGTAAGATAGTAACGCCGCAGATGATTTTCGAAAACGCATGGGATTACGAGGACGAACCTAGCGAGATGAGCCTGCGTACTTACATCAAAAATATACGCAAAATAATAGGCAAAGAGCTAATACAAAACGCCCGCGGGCAAGGATATATGATTGCTGCAGGTTGAGAAAAAGTCGTTTGTCCAGTTCGTTCTCCTTTACGTCGTGTCTACGACGCTATTTTTGACGCTCGTTTCCATCATATATTACAACTACCAGACGAATATATTTTTGGAAAACAGGCGTACTTCGATGCAAATCTACTCCGAAAAGGTAGTAAACTCCATATACGACCTAAAAAGGATAGAGGAGATAGAGCTGTATTATGCCGAGGATAAACGCTTCGAGATAGCGATGTTCGACAACAAGAAAAGACAGGTGTTCTCTACATTCAACTCAAAAGTGGACCTCAAAAAAAACTTCTACCAATCAGGCGAATACATCTACTTCGTAGACAAAATAGAGCTTGAGAACCTGAACGTGAAATATCTGGTAATCCGCGGGCACAACATAAAACAAGAGCTGGAAGAGGTAAAAACGCACCTTTACGTGATAATGTCCCTCTCATTCGTATTCGTAATAGTGCTCGCATACTTTCTGTCAAAAATGTTTTTGCGCCCTATTAGGGATTATATATCCAAGCTGGACGACTTCATCAAGGACACCACCCACGAACTAAACACGCCTCTGGCAGCGATAACTATGAGCATAGAGACGATAGACAAAAGCGCTCTCGACCCAAAAACGCTTCGGAAGATAGTGCGTATAGATAATGCGGCCAAAACCATCTCCAGCCTATATCAGGATCTGAGCTTTGTCGCCCTGTACGGGAAGAAGCAGAGCAAAGACGAAACGATAGAACTTGACAAAATGATCGTCGAGAGAATCGAATACTTTGAGCCGTTGGCGGACGTCAAAAACGTCAAATTCGAAACGGAAACGGAAAACGCCCAGATTTTTATGGACAAAAATAAGCTTCGCATACTAATCGACAACTTAATATCAAATGCGATCAAATATAACAAACCAGGCGGGAAAATAAAGATTGCGGCCAAGCAAGGCATTTTCGTCGTCGAGGATGAAGGCAAAGGAATCCCGAAAGAAAAACTGAAAGATATCTTTGCGAGATACTCCAGGTTTGACGATGCCAGCGGCGGTTTTGGAATAGGCCTAAACATCGTCCAAATAATATGCGACGAATACAAAATATCGATCTCCGTGGACTCCGAATTAAACAAGGGGACGAGATTTGAGCTAAGGTGGAACTAGTGACAGCAGAAATTTTTATGAAATTAAAAATTCAAATAAATCTTCACGCTTTTTTCACACTTCCTTTCTTATAATTTTCCCGCTAAGCCGACAAGGCGGCATAAAATTTCAAGGGGTATTCAATGAAAAAAGTTCTTGCACTACTAGTTGTTCTAGGTCTTACTTCAGTTTTCGCTGCTGACGCTAACAAAACTGAGAAAAAAGCTGAGAAAAAAGCTGAAAAAGCAGCTAAAAAAGAAAAAAACGCTTCTAAATAAGCAGCTTTTCTTAGGGGCCTTGGCCCCAACTCCCACTTCGCGCAACCATCCCCCAAAACCAAGCCAAAACCCAGTATCAAAAGCATCTTTTAGGTAGAATGGACAAAAAGTTACAAAAACAAGCGAAACATTCGCAGTAGACGAGTTTCCTTGAAAACACCTAAAAAGGTCTTAGATGAACGATTTGTTTGAAGCAAACGAAGATATAGTAGAAACATCGATTGAAGAGTCGGTAAAGTCGAGCTACCTTGACTATTCAATGAGCGTTATCGTAGGGCGTGCGCTACCCGACGCGAGGGACGGCCTAAAACCGGTTCATAGAAGAATCCTATTTGCGATGAACGAGCTGTCGCTCACATCGAGGTCGGCATACAAAAAATCCGCTCGTATCGTGGGTGACGTTATAGGTAAATACCACCCTCACGGCGACAGTTCGGTTTATGATGCGCTCGTACGTATGGCGCAAAGCTTCTCGATGAGAGCCCCGCTTGTCGACGGACAAGGAAACTTCGGCTCCGTAGACGGCGACAACGCGGCTGCGATGAGATATACGGAAGCCAGGATGACCGCCCTAGCCGAAGAGCTGCTAAAAGACATCGACAAAGATACTGTTGATTTTGTGGCAAACTACGACGGAAGCATGGATGAGCCGGCCGTTCTGCCTAGCCGTCTTCCGAACCTGCTTCTAAACGGCTCGAGCGGTATCGCTGTCGGTATGGCGACCAATATCCCTCCGCACAACCTTAACGAGCTCGTAGACGCTCTTATCTACATGATAGACAACAAAGAGGCAACCCTAGAAGAGATAATGCAGTTTATCAAAGGGCCGGATTTCCCGACAGGCGGAACGATATTCGGAACCAAAGGAATTTTGGAGGCTTTCAGAACCGGACGCGGCAGGGTAAGGCTGCGCGGCAAGACCCATATCGAAAAAAAGCAAAACAAAGAGATTATCGTAATAGACGAGCTACCGTATCAGGTCAATAAATCCAAACTTGTAGAAGATATAGCCGAGTTGTCGAAAGAAAAGGTAATCGAAGGCATATCGGAGGTCAGAGACGAATCGGACAGAGAAGGTATGAGGGTCGTAATAGAACTCAAAAAAGACGCGATGGCCGAGATAGTCCTAAACAACCTATATAAACATACCCAGCTCTCCACCACGTTTGGCGTCATCATGCTCGCCATCGTCAACAAAGAGCCGAAAGTATTTACCCTGATAGAACTTCTAAACCTTTTCTTGTCACACAGAAAAACGGTAATTATCAGAAGAACGATATTTGAACTTCAAAAAGCGAAAGATAGGGCGCATATACTAGAAGGTCTAAGAATAGCGCTAGACAACATAGATGAGATAGTAGCCCTAATCAAAGCGTCAAAAGACCCTCAGACGGCCAGAGAAGGATTGATGGGCAGATTTGCGCTCTCAGAGATCCAAGCCCAAGCGATTTTGGATATGAGACTCCAAAGACTGACCGGTCTTGAGAGAGACAAGATAGAAAACGAATACGCCGAGCTAATGAAAGAGATAGAGAGGTTATCCGCGATACTAAAAAGCGAAGAGCTCCTAAACGACGTTATCAAGACGGAGCTAGTCGAAATCAGGGAGAGATATAACCAGCCAAGACTAACGGAAATCACAGAAGATTACGAAGATATCGACGTAGAAGACTTGATACCGAACGAACCGATGGTCGTTACGATGACGCATAGAGGCTATATCAAACGCGTCAACCTCAAATCTTACGAGAGACAAAACAGAGGCGGCAAAGGCAAAGTAGCCGTCACTACTTACGAAGACGACTTCATAGAGAGCTTCTTCGTATGCAATACCCACGACACGCTCATGTTCGTCACCAATAGGGGACAGCTCTACTGGCTAAAAGTATACAAAATACCTGAAGCCGGACGTACCGCAAAAGGCAAAGCGGTGGTAAACCTGCTAAACCTGCAAGCCGAGGAGCAGATAAAAGCGGTAATCCCTACGACCGACTTTAGCGAAGAGAAATCTCTGGCATTCTTTACCAAAAACGGTATCATCAAAAGAACAAACCTAAGCGAATTCTCGAACGTAAGAAGCGTCGGCATCAGAGCGATTACTCTTGACGACAACGACGAACTCGTAACCGCGTTTATAGTAGACACGGAACATAAAGAGTTCTTTATTCTGACAAAAAAAGGGATGTGTATCAGATTCGACATCAGAGCCGACATAGAAGGCAAAGGCGGCGTCAGGGAACTAGGACGTACCGCGAGAGGCGTTACCGCTATCAGGTTCAAAGTGGGCGAGGACTACGTAGTAGGCGCGAACGCACTCAAAAACGAAACGGAAGAGATACTTACCGTTAGCGAAAGAGGTTTCGGGAAAAGAACCGAAGCCAGCGAATACAGACACCAGTCAAGAGGCGGCAAAGGCGTAATCGCTATGAAGATCGCATCAAAAACAGGCGATATGGTTGGAGCGCTAATTGCTGACGAAGAGATGGATATGATGGCTCTCACGTCAAGCGGCAAGATGATAAGAGTCGACATGCAGACAATCAGACAAACCGGCAGAAATGCTAGCGGCGTAATGATAGTAAGAGTTGACGAAAACGACTTCGTGGTCGACATTGCGAGATGCCCGAAAGAAGAAGTTGACGAAGAGGGCGGCGAAGAGGAAAACGGAGCTTCCGGCGAGTTATTGTAAAATTTTAACAACAAGTGACGATATAAAAGAGATGAAAAATATTAACACTCTAAAACTAGTAGTTACAATCTTCTTTTTTGGAATATTTTTTGCTGGTTGTACATTTAAAGCCGATTTGGATAGCAGATTAGTTAGAGGTTATTCTGGCGATTCTGCATACGGTTCTGCGTATGTCCCGGTTTTGGATGGATGTGCCAACGAAAGCAGATAAAGGTAGCAGATGAAAAAAACATTGTTGTTTTCGGTATTGTGTGCAGCCTTTGTGATGACGGGCTGCTCCAAAAAGCAAGAGCCGTTAGTTGCAAAAGTAGATACAAACAAAACGGCTGAAACAGACAAAAGCGCCGTAGAAAGCAAAAAAACAGCCGCGACAGAGGTCAACAAGACAATCAAGCGAACGAACGTCACTATCAATAGCTATACGGATTGCCCTACTTTCAAGGCAAGCGATTACAAAACTATTCCTTACGAATAAAAACTAAAAAGGACAAACATGAAAAAAACAGTATTGTTGGCAGCGCTTATAGCTTCATCGCTTTTCGCGAATACAGCCGCAACGCAAACTGAAAGTGTTAAAGAGAACGTAACAGTCGAAGAAAAGAACATAGTCCTAAACAACAACAACGTCGTTACTCTTTCCGTCATAGGGCAAGGCGTTTCGCCTGAACATACTATATCAAACTATCAAGCTCTGGCGCTTGCGAAAAAAGCGGCCATAGCTGATGCGTATAGAATGCTTGCCGAAAAACTAAACGGCGTAAAAGTAGAGGGCTACGATATAGTCAAAAATATGGTCGTTCAAAGATCACAGGTAAAAACATGCGTCTCTTCCATGATCAGACACGCAAACATAGTAGAAACAAAATGCGCAAAAGATTTCTGCGAAGTTGAAATGGAGCTAAAAGTAGTCGGAAACAAATGGTATCCAGAATTGGTATCTGCCTACAAATAATTCCTCTCGCCCTCTTCGGGGGCGACTATTACTTCACATACTCCCTTCTTTCGAATAATCTAGTAGTAAGCTTTGAAAAACTGCAAGTCAGCAAAAAAATGACGCCCACCGAAGCAAAACCGAAACTTTTTTTTGAAATATATAACGATAAAAAAGCAGCAGATGAAAAAGAGTTTATTGCTGTTTACAAAGATGAGATAGTAGAGCTAATTTTAAAAAATAGAACCTCCGTAAAATCAGTATCGAAAATCGACTCTACAAACCTAACCGAGCACTCTGCCGTAAGGACTCTGCCGACTCTCATAAACATCGATTTTAAAGAAGATTTTGGTATTATCGGCATATATGAGCAAACCCTCTGAAGGCCGCAAAAATTGAAAATAGCGCTTGTCGAAGACGATATAAATATGCGCAAATCGCTCGAAATGGCGTTTTTGTGCTATCCGGACTACGAACTAAAGACTTTTAAAAATCCAAAAGAAGCACTAAAATCCATAGACGATAGTTTTGATTTGGTGATTTCCGACCTAACTATGCCGGGCATGGACGGACTGGAGTTTGTAAAAGAGCTGGACGGAAGATTTCCGGTCATTATCATCACAGGAAACGCCACGTTAAACAGAGCGATAGACTCCATAAGGCTCGGCGTTAAAGATTTTATTACCAAGCCTTTCGAGATACAGACGCTTATCAACGCCATAAAAAACGGCATGGAAGAAAAACAGTCCCAGCCCCAAATTCAAAAATCGAAAAAAGAAGAGATAAAAGCCGAAACAAAAGACGGATTTATAGCTATCTCAAAAGGCGTAGAAAGAGCGGTCGAGGTGGCTAGAAAAGCGGCAGCTACGGATGCAAGCATAATACTGCTCGGCGAAAGCGGCGTAGGCAAAGAGGTGTTTGCGAACTTCATACACAAAAACTCCCCTAGAAGCGATAAACCTTTTATCGCCATCAATATGGCGGCGATTCCGGACAATCTTATAGAGAGCGAACTATTCGGATACGAAAAAGGAGCTTTTACCGACGCCCAAGCAGCGAAGCCAGGGAGATTTGAGCTTGCTAACGGCGGAACGCTATTTTTGGATGAAATAGCCGAGATGCCATACCCTCTTCAATCCAAACTCTTAAGGGTTCTGCAAGATAGAGAGATTACAAGGCTGGGCGGCACAAAACCGATAAAGATAGACGTCAGGATAATATCGGCCACAAACGTAAATATAGACAAAAACATCAAAGACGGGCTTTTTAGAGAGGATTTGTACTATAGGCTAAATACAATCCCTGTTAAAATTCCACCTCTAAGAGAGAGGCAAGAAGAGATAATACCTATCGCCGAGGCAACACTCTCGAATACGGCAAGAAAATACGGCGTAAAAGAGCACACGCTGTCGGAGGGGGCAAAAGAATCGCTCCTAAAGCACGAGTGGCCTGGAAATATCAGGGAACTAATATCGGTATGCGAAAGAGTATCAATCCTTACGGATTCCGATACGATAGAAGCGGAAGATATCATACAAAATTTATAATCTTAGAAAAGGAATACGGTTTTGAAAGAGTATATTGTAGCCATAGCCGGTGCGACGGGCGCCGTCGGCCAAGAGATGATAGAAGTATTGGAAGAGTTTGATATTCCCGTAAAAAAACTGGTGCCTCTGGCAAGCGCAAACTCTGTCGGTAAAAAAATAGAGTTCAAAGGAGAGGAGATAGCCGTTAAAGAGCTTACCGAAACCGTTTTCAAGGAAGAGGGAATAGAGATAGCTCTGTTTAGCGCAGGCGGCGGCATATCAGCCAAATACGCTCCGCACGCAGCCGCGGCCGGCGCCGTCGTAATAGACAATACGAGTCACTTTAGAATGCAAAATGATGTGCCTCTTGTCGTTCCGGAAGTAAATAAAGAGGATATAAAAGAGTGGAAAAAAACCGGGATAATAGCGAACCCGAACTGCTCCACAATCCAAATGGTAACCGCCCTAAAACCGCTTGACGAACTCTTCGACATAGAAAGAATAGACATAGCCACATACCAAGCCACAAGCGGCGCAGGGATGCAGGCCATGGAAGAGCTTGTAGACCAAATGAAAAAGTTCTTCGAGTTCAAGCTAGACGGTTACAAACCGCAAAAATTCGTACATCAAATAGCGCTAAACCTCATTCCTCAAATCGATAGCTTCCTAGATACGGGCTATACGAAAGAAGAGATGAAGATGGTCAACGAGACCCAAAAGATAATGCATAAAAATATGCAAATATCCGCCACGTGCGTAAGGGTTCCGGTGCTAAGAGGCCATAGCGAAGCGATAACAATCAGATGCAAAAAACCGGTTGACGCAAATGCGGCAAGAGCGGCTTTGGCAAAAGCTGACGGAATAGTGGTAGAAGACGAACCGATGAACTCCGTATACCCTATGCCGCTTAAGGCATCCGGCAAAAACGACACGTTTGTCGGAAGAATAAGGGTAGACAACTTTGACCCGAAAATACTCCATCTATGGATAGTGGCGGACAATCTAAGGGTGGGCGCCGCGACGAATGCCGTCAGGATAGCGAAAGAGTGGATTAAAATGCAGGAGGGCAACTAAAAATGGCTCACGTTGAAGAAAAACAAGAAATAAAAAAAAGCAGTGACGAACAAGATAGTTCGCTAATAGAAACAATATTCGAAGGCGCCCTGTGGAGAAGTAGGTTTTTGGTTATTTTGGCCGTAGTATCTAGCCTATTTGGCTCTATGGCTCTTTTTATAATAGGGTCTCTAGATATGGCGGACGTGCTAATGAAAACTTGGGGATATTACATACTTGGCGACCATAGCTACGACCTGCACGCAAAGGTCGTCGGCGAACTAATAGGCGCCATAGACCTATATCTGATAGCCGTCGTCCTTCTCATTTTTAGCTTCGGTATTTATGAGCTGTTTGTATCCCAAATTGATGAAGCCAAAGAGAGCGAATCTTCCCAGATCTTGGAAATTCATTCTTTGGACGAACTAAAAGATAAGATTGCAAAAGTAATCATTATGGTGCTTGTAGTCAAATACTTCCAAATGGTTCTCGATATGCCGTTTAACGGCGCACTTGAGATGATGTATCTCGCTATTTCTATTTTGGGTCTATCTTTGGCCCTATTTTTCTTACACAAGGCTGGTGGACACTAAATGACATTTATAGACGCATGCTTCAAAAGACCCACAAAACATACACCTATATGGATGATGAGACAAGCCGGCAGATATCTGCCTGAGTACAGAGCCACAAGAGCCAAAGCGAAAGATTTTATAGATTTTTGCAGACGCCCGGATCTAGCTACAGAAGCTACGCTCCAGCCTATCGATATACTAGACGTGGACGCCGCGATACTTTTCAGCGATATTCTCGTGATACCGCTCGAGATGGGTATGAAACTTGAATTTGTAGAGAAAAAAGGGCCGGTATTCCACGATCCGATAAGCACAATAGCTGATTTGGAAAGGCTATCGAAAACGCCGGAAGAGAACCTCGGATATGTATATGAAGCCGTAAGTGCGATCAGAAAAAACCTACCGAAAGACAAGGCGCTAATCGGTTTCGCCGGAAGCCCTTGGACGCTAGCCACCTACATGGTGGAGGGACAAGGCAGCAAGACTTTTGAAAAAATCAAAAGAGAAGTGTACAAAAACCCTGAATTTATGAAGGCGCTTCTATCCATGCTGACGGAAAGCATCAAAAAATACCTGCTAAACCAGATAGACGCCGGAGCGAACGCCGTACAGGTATTCGACAGCTGGGGCGGCGCCTTGGAGGAGGAAAAGTTCTTCGAGTTTAGCTGGAAGTATATGCTTGAAATCAGCGAATTTATCAAAAAAGAGAGGCCGAACGTTCCGGTCATCCTATTCTCAAAAGGAATAGGCACATATATGGACAAAGTATACGGACAGTTTGACGTATTCGGCGTAGACTGGGGCACCCCTATGAAGCTTGCGAAAGATAAGCTATTCGACAGATATGCCCTGCAAGGCAACCTGGAGCCTTCAAGACTGTACAATAGAGACGAGATGCTAAGGGGAGCCGAGGAGCTTCTGGATCTATTCAGAAACGAGAGCGGACATATTTTCAACTTAGGCCACGGAATGATCCCGGATCTTCCGCCTGAAAACGCCAAAGAATTGGTATCATTTGTGCATTCATACACTCAAAAATAAGGAGTTCAAAATGAGAATCGCAAAACTATTTCTGGCTTTCATGCTGTCGCTATCGATATTTAGCTCGACTTTGTCGGCAGAGGTGGTTCAAACAAGAGAGATGCTATCTAGCGGCCAAAGCGCCAAAATAGACGGTTTTTTAGCAAAACAAGAGGTGCAAGATAAGCTCTCCTCCCTTGGTGTCAGCAGCGCCGATATAAAAGAGAGGCTTGCAAAGCTAACAGACGAAGAGATAGCGCAAATTAACCAAAAAATAGACGAACTGCCGGCAGGCGGCGACGTAGGCGCGGTAATAGGTGTTTTGGCATTCATATTCATAGTGCTTCTAATTACGGATATTCTTGGTCTTACAAAAGTATTCACATTCACAAGGCCCGTTAGATAAAAAACATTCTTTTATGCGCACTACTTCTGCTGTTTGCGGGGTGTGCGCAAAAAAACTACGACTTCATATCCAAAAATCCGAATATAAAAGAGTCGAAAAGGCTACCGCTTACGCTGTTTAAACAATCAGACTACCATTGCGGCCCATCCGCGATAGCGACAATACTATCAAACCAAAACGTACGATATTCGTATGACGACATCGTACACAAAACATTCACGCCCGCACTCAAAGGCACCCTTCAAAGCGAGATGAAGGCGGTACTGCGAAGCTATGGAGTAATCCCGTATGAGATAAAAGGCGGTATGCGCGATATCTTTGTCGAATCATCAAACGATATTCCGTCGATAGCGCTTTTAAATCTTGGCTTAAAAACGGTTCCGGTTTGGCACTATGCCGTCGTAACCGGATTTGACAAGAAAGAACAAAAAATCTACCTGTCCGCCCCGGACGGAAAAGAGACATGGCTATCTTTCGACGAATTCGAGTCCGTCTTCGAAAAGGGCGGGAACTGGGCGATAGCGGCGCTAAAACCGCCGCAGCTACCTGTCTCCGCAGATGAGGACTCTATTTTGAACGCCATTCTGGATATGTACGACGTCGGCGAAAAGGACGCCGCAAAACAAGCCGCGGTAGCATATTTGTCCAAAAAACCGTCCTCATATTTTGGTATCATCACGCTAGCAAATATATATTTTTCTGAAAACGATTTCAAAAATGCGGCGTTTATGTATAAAGAAGCATTAAAATCAAACCCGAAAGATGCGGCGGCGCTAAACAATCTGGCTCTTTCCCTTCTGAGGCAAAATAGACCGAAAGAGGCTATCGTATATGCGAAAGAGGCGGTGCAGGCCGGCGGAAAGTTTTTGAAAAAATACCAAAATACGCTTTTAGAGATAGAAGAGGCATTAAAGGAAATCAGGTGAACAAGTGGATCAAAGAACTATATAAAAACGACGAACTGCTTATAATAGATAGGGAGGTTGACACCTATCTGGAAATTGCCCACGCATCGTATTTGGAGATGAAAAAAGAGAATCCAAAAGCTCTTTTATTTACAAATGTCGTAAACAGCCAAACAGGCATGAAATACACGACCCCGGTTTTGACAAACGTGTTCGGAAGCGACAAAAAATGCAAAATAGTCTTTGGCGGGGAGTTTGAGAGCGTAGCGGAAAAAATAGACGGCTTTTTGAAGCTAAAGAAATCAAAAACGCTAAAAGAAAAAATAGCGAAACTAAAAGATATTCTATCGCTCAGATTTGTCCTTCCAAAAAGCGTCGCACACGGCGAGTGCCAAGAAGTGGTATACGGCAAAGACAAAAGATTGGATGAAATAATGCCGATTCTAACCACTTGGAAAGACGACGGCGGTCCTTTTATTACGATGGGGCAGGTATACACAAAAAGTCTAGACGGCGGCATGAGGAACGTCGGTATGTACAGACTACAGCTCTTTGCCGACAACACTCTGGGGCTTCATTGGCAGATACACAAAGACTCTAACCACTTTTTCCACGAATACAAAAAAGCAGGACAAAAAATGCCGGTAGCTATAGCTATCGGGGGCGACCCGCTATACACCTGGTGCGCCACTGCTCCGATGCCAAAAGGCTTCTTTGAACTTATGCTTTACGGCCTCATAAGGAAAAAACGAGCCTCTTTGGTTAAATGCAAAAGCGTAGATTTGGAAGTACCGTCCGACGTAGACTTCGTCATAGAAGGATATGTCGATCCGGCAAAGATGAAAGACGAAGGTCCGTTTGGGGACCACACCGGATACTATACGCCTATAGAGCCGTATCCGTTCCTTGAAATCAGCACCGTTACCGGCAAAAAGAACCCGATATTTTATGCCACCGTCGTCGGCAAGCCGCCTATAGAGGATAAATATATGGGGTATGCCACGGAGAGGATATTTTTGCCGCTTATCAAAACGACTGCGCCGGATATCATAGACTACGCCATGCCTGAAAACGGCGTATTCCATAATCTTATTTTGGCGAAGATAGATACGCTATATCCGGGCCACGCCAAACAGGCGATGCATGCTTTTTGGGGCGTCGGGCAGATGAGCTTCGTAAAACATGCCGTATTCTTTCCAAAAGATGCGCCAAATCTTAGAGATTACGGCAGTATAGTAAGCTATGTCGCAAACAGGTTTGGCTTTGAAAATATGCTGATAACGGAAGGGGTTTTGGATGCCCTCGACCACTCCAGCGACAAATTCGCATATGGCGGCAAACTTGGGATAGACTTGACCGAGGCCTCCCCAAAACATAGAAGCTTTGACAACGTATCAAACGAAGAGCTGATGTCCATCCTATCCTCAAAAATAGAGGGCATAAAAGAGATACGCTGCTATCTTGAGGATACGCCAAACAAAACACTCTGCGTAAAGCTCCAAAAAAGCAAAAAAGCATCGGAAATATTTGAACAGATAAAAGAGCTGGATAAGTATTTCAAAATCATAGTCTTGTTTGACGAACAAAACAACGATCTGGGTAATCCCTATATGCTCTTTTGGAGAACGCTAAATAACATAGACGCAAAAAGAGATTTGTTCTTCGATGAAAATATAATGCTGATAGACGCCACCAAAAAGACAGAGGTAGACGGCTATGATAGATGGTGGCCAAACGATACGGTATGCGAGAGGGAGGTGCTTGAGAATCTTAAGAACAGAGGCATCGTAGAGTACGATGAAGAGTTTTTAAAAAAATGGCAGATAGTCGATTTTTAGACAAAAAAGTAAAAAGAGATGATAAGCGCACTTAATTATTCATCATCGGTGCCCACCTTTGCCTACAAGGCCAAAGTCAAAGGCGAAGAGAACGAGAAAGAAAAAGAGGTCGGTACCGTACAGACAAAAAATACGGATAACGATCCAAAAACAAAAGAGATAGTCGCCAAGCTTGAGGCAAGAGATGCGGAAGTAAGAGCTCACGAAGCTGCGCATATGGCGGCGGGCGGCGGAATAGCCGGAGGAGCCAGCTTTGATTACGAGATAGGGCCAAACGGCAAAGCTTATGCGGTCGGCGGCGAAGTGCCCATAGATATAAGTCCGGAGAGCGATCCAAAAGCTACCCAGGCAAAAATGCAAAAAGTACGGGCGGCGGCTTTGGCGCCTGCAAGCCCAAGCCCTCAAGACATTAAAGTGGCGGCTACGGCGTCAATGATAGAGATGAAAGCTAAAATGGAAGAGTTAAAAGAAAATAGCGACGAGGCGAAAGAGGGAGTTAAGAAAAACGGACTGAAAAGATACGAAGAAGCTCAAAAAATAACGGAGAGTTAGGAGAAAGAGGAGGAGGGATTAAACCCCGGCCTCTTCTCTTTTTAGTAGATATTCCCATCTAGCATCTACGTCTTTTTGTAGCTGCTCTATGACATGCTCGTTTTCAGGCTTGAATAGATGCCTAAATCTGCCTTGAGCCGCAAGATAATCTCTTACAGGGATTTTGTTTTTTGGTTTATAGGTTACGGTTAGTTTCGTGCCGTGCTCTATTTGGAATAGAGGGAATACGCAAGACTCAACCGCAAGCTCGTTGATATGCATCGATAGGTGCGGCTCAAACTTCCACTCCGTAGGACACGGGCTAACCGCGTTAAGGAAGCATGGACCCTCCGTCTCAAACGCTTTATGAACTTTTTTAACCATATCTTTCCAGTGCGAAGGGGAAACTTGCGCAACAAATTCGGCGCCGCTTGCCGCCATCATACCGATGATGTCTTTTTTCTTATGTTTTTCACCGTAAGACTCTTTACCCGCAGGCGAAGTAGTAGTCGCACCGCCTATCGGAGTAGATGAGCTTCTTTGACCGCCGGTATTCATATAGCCTTCGTTATCGAGACATACATATATCATCTCATGGCCTCTCTCAAGACAACCGGAAATCCACTGAAGACCGATGTCATAAGTAGCGCCGTCGCCGCCAAAAGCTACAAACTTCGTGGGTTTGTTCTCGGCTCCACCAGGAAGTCTATTTTTTCTTTTTAGAACTTTATACATCGATTCTGCGCCGGCTACCGCGGTAGAGGCGTTTTCAAAGCCAATGTGAATAGAGCTAACGTCCCAGCTTGTAAACGGATAGATAGATGAACAAACTTCAAGACATCCTGTACCGTACCCTGCTACTATGTTGTAGTCGGTAGCGTTCATAATCTCTCTAACGATAATAGAGTGTGAACAGCCAGGGCAAAGTCTATGACCCCCTTCAAATCTCTCAAGCGAAGTAGAGAACTCTTTTAGGTTTTTTATTTCTTTTATACCGCTCATTTTTTACCCTTTATTTCGCATCGAAAAAGCTGAGTTCTTTGCCTCTTAGGTTGATATGTTGTATCAACGGCTTAACTCTTTTTTTAGCTTTTGAGCACTCTTCAAGATCGGAGTAAACTTTCGATAGATGTTCTATCGTAGTATCCCTACCGCCAAGTCCATATGTGTAGTTTAGTACAGGAACATTGATGCCGTTATCCAATAGTACGGCACAAATATCGTTGAACAGAACACCCGTAGTACCCATAGGCGCATTTCTATCTAGAACCGCTATAGATTTTACGTTTTTAAGAATAGCCGCAAGCTCTTCTTTAGGGAAAGGTCTAAGAACTCTTATAGCCACAAGACCTACTTTTTTACCCTCTTTTCTTAGCTTATCGACCGTAAGTCTAGTAGTACCTACCGCGCTTCCCATGACAACGATTACCTCTTCGGCATCTTCCGTTTTGTATGTCTCAACAAACTTGTATTTTCTGCCTGTCAGTTTTTCGAAATCGGCAAACACTTTTGCGATAACGCCGCTTGCGTTCATAATTGCAGCGTTTTGGTTAGCTTTATGCTCAAAATGCCACTCTTCTTCGGTCTGCGCGCCGTAAGTTATCGGCTCTGCAAAGTTTAGCATTGCGTTGTGTGTTCTGAACTCCCCGACAAAGCCGAAAGCTTTCGCATCGTCCATAGGCAATACGACTTCGTTCGTATGGCTTGTCAAGAAACCGTCTTGGTGAACCATCACAGGCAGCCTAACATCCAAATCCTCCGCTATTTTAAAGGCGCACAGATTCAAATCGTATACCTCTTGCGGGTTAAACGCGCATATGTTCAGCCATCCGGATAGAAGACCCAGATACATATCGGAGTGGTCGCCGTGGATGTTCAGCGGACTCGCAAGCGCCCTGTTTACAACATTTAGAACGATTGGCAGCCTCATACCGCTAGCTTGGTACAAAACTTCAACCATAAGCGCAAAACCTTGCGAACTTGTAGCAGTAGCAACTCTACCGCCGGCGGCAGAAGCGCCTACGCATGCGCTCATTGCGGCATGCTCAGACTCGACCATTACGAACTCGCCGCCGTTTATTTCGCCGTCAGCAGCATATTGTGAATAGTTTTGCACAATAGGAGTAGACGGAGTAATAGGATAAGCCGCAACGACGTCGCACTGGGCTTGTCTCATTGCTTGGGAAGCGGCGGTATTGCCGTCCCAAACCATTCTTGCTTCAAGTTCCATTAACTATTCTCCTCACCAGCTTTTTTCTCTTTTTTAGGCCAATTCGCCAGCGTCTCAGCTTCGTCCGCTCTCTCAGGATACATAAGGAGTGATTTCGGATTAGTTGGGCAAACCTCGGCACAAATACCGCAACCTTTACAGTGTACGTAGTCTATATGCGAAAACTTTTTGTCTTTCGAAATTATCGAAGTATCGGGACAGTATATCCAGCAAAATTGACAATGAATACAGTGCTCTTCGTTAAATATAGGTTTTTCTACACGCCAATCGGCAACACTATAAGTAAAAGAGTTGTTCGCACTATGAACCCACTCTTCAGGCTTATCAAACGATGTAAGTACTGCGCCCGGAGTGAAACCGTCCCAGTCTTTTAATAGATGATCAGGAGTTGCCATCTTAATATATCTCCTTATTTAACTTCATTATAGGCTCTTGAAATAGCTTGGTTGTTTCCGTCTATAACTTTTTGCGGGAACTTTTTCAGGATCTTTTTCATCCCTTCCAAGAAATCTTCCAAAGAGAAAATACCGGATACTTTCATCAAAGCGCCAAGCATAGGAGTATTAGGAATAGCTCTTCCTATCGTCTCCTGGCTAATGGTTATGCAGTCTAGTACATAAAAGTCTTTTCCGTTTAGGAAAGGAGCTTGTTTTAGCAGCTCTTCTTTCGACAAATCAGTAGTAATTATATATTTTGTATTTGGTTTTTCGTTTCTTGTAATATTGCCCGAAAACACTAGGGATGGGTCAATAACCAAAACGTAATCCGGATAGACTTCTTTTGAATGGTCTATAATCTCTTCATCCGCAACTCTGTTATAAGCATTCATCGGGGCGCCTCTTTTTTCCGCTCCGTATACAGAAAATGCTTGTACAAACTTTCCCTCTGCCGCAAGCACTTCAGCTAGAGCTTTAGCTCCCGTTACGGCGCCTTGTCCGGCCCTTGAATGCCATCTAATCTGAAGCATATTTTCCCTTTCCATTGAAATGACGTCAATTCTATTTTAAAAATGCTTAAAATTATCGCACAAAAAACTGAAAAAGAGATAAATATTATCCGATTAAGAGAAAGCCCGGTTTAATTAGCTTCTCTTATAATTTTAACCGCTTCCAGAACATCTTTTACGACTATATCCGATAGTGCTTTTAGATGATTTTTATCACCATATCCGGTCATAAGCGCTATGTGGTTTATGCCTGCATTTTTTGCAGCCTCTACGTCCAAAAAAGTATCCCCGATCATCCAAATATTTCGCATTTTGGGTGCCTCATTTTTACCCAATTGCTCAAGGGCCTTATATATAGGCTCCGGATGAGGCTTGACGTTTACGACGTCCTCCCTGCCGACCAAAGCTTCAAAATAGCGCATAACATCCATATGCTCCAGCAGCTCTTTGGAGTATCTGGCCGTTTTTGTCGTTACTATGCCGAGCGTAGCAAACTCGGAGGCTAGCTCTATAGCTTCTCTGGCGCCTTCCAGCAGATGGGTTTTTGGCTTTGAAACCTCTCTATAGTGCGCCTTGTATGCCAGCACGTGCTCCTCTATATGCCTATCTTCGACGCCCAAAAAAGAGAATATATCTTCAAGCGTATAGCCTATCTTCGATTCTATATCTTCCCTTTTCGGCGCCGCGCTTCCAAGCGTATTGAACGAGTGATAGAAAGATTCCAGTATCGCGTCTGTAGAATCTATCAGCGTCCCGTCAAGATCAAAAAGTATAGTTTTTTCCATTATTAAGTTCCATTGTTTTAGTCGGCGGCAAGATACCAAAAATAGTATCAATTTTGTAAGAATGCATAGTTTTGGCATATTTTATCGCTATAATAGTTCTCATCAAAAAATAAAGGATAGGCAATGAAAGTACTAAAAATGGTTCTGGCGTCAAGCATAGCGGCCTCCGCGCTTTTGGCAAACGGTGCGGCCGATTTGGAAATCTCACCTTACGTAGGCGGACATTTCTTTAACGCCAATAGGGATATGAAAAATACCGGGGAGATAGGCGTATCCTTGGAAAAAGCGCTAACAAACAACGGCCTAGCCGTAATGGGCAGCCTCGGGTTCGCGAAAACAGACAGAAAATCCGACGGCGACGATAGAAATCTCGGCACTTACGGCCTGAACCTTATCAAAAACTACGATACCGGCACGAAACTGACTCCTTACGCCGGTATAGGCGCGGCGGGCACATTCGGCGACAATGCGGCGATGGGTCCAAATGCGCTCGTAGGCCTAAAGTACAAAATAGCCGAGGCTATGAATATAAAAGCCGAAGTTAGCGACAACTACCTCATGAGCGGCAAAAATGACGTCAAGGCGATAGTAGGTCTTGGATTTTTGTTTGGCGGCGAAAAAAAACAGGTAGCGCCAGTAGCCGCACAAAAAGTTGAACCGGCAAAAGTCGTAGAGGCTCCAAAAGCCGTTGAGCCGGAAAAAGATTCCGACGGTGACGGCGTGGTCGATTCCAAAGATATGTGTCCAAATACGCCAAAAGGTCTAAAGGTGGACGACAAAGGATGCTTTACGTCGGCAAACCTCAAGATAAACTTCGACAACGATAAAGCCGTCGTCAAAAAAGAGTATATGCCGAAACTTGAAGCGTTCGCAAAATTCCTAAACTCTAACGAGCCTGTAAACGTAGTCATCGAAGGCCATACAGACAATAAAGCAAGCGCGAAATACAACCAAAAACTATCAGAAAAAAGAGCTAACGCCGTTAGGGATATTCTCATAAAAGAGTATAAAGTAGACGCAAACAGAATAAAAGCGGTAGGTTACGGCCTAACGAAGCCTATAGCCGACAACAAAACGGCGGCGGGAAGAGCCGAAAACAGAAGAATTATGGCCGTCGTGGACAAAGAGTCTCAAACTCCTGTCAAATAAAAAACAAGAAAGGGATTTTTCCCTTTCTTACTCCATCTTCTCCCACTTGATTTGATTATGCATGATTCCCACGATTGAAGGCTCCACGTTTTTTATCTTTTTGCTAACAGCGGTAATGGAGTTTGGCACGTACAAAAATATATACGGATTATCCTCCACGATAAGTCGATAAATCTCCTGATAGTATCCGGCGATCACTTTTCTGTCGACAGACTTTTCGGCTTTTTCTATCAGCTCATCCACCTTCGCGTTTTTGTATCCGATAAAGTTAAATCCGGCCTTTTTATCTATCTGGGAGCTGTGCCACAAACTATATGCGTCAGGAGATAGAGGCATAGACCAGCCCATCAGCACCGTATCGAAATTTCTAGGATCAACTACCGTATTCAAAAATGCCTGCCACTCCATAGCTCTGATTTTTGCGGTTATTCCCGCTTCTTTCAACTGCTTTTGGATTATCTGCGCGGCGAGCATCCTGATCGGGTTGTTCGAGTTTGTAGAGATTTCGAACGTCAGTGGATTATTTGGACCGTATCCGGCCTCTTTTAGCAGTCTCTTTGCGGCGGCGACATCCCTTTTTGGAATCTGGACTTTAGGATTGTATGCGTAAGAGCCTTCCAAAAAAGGTCCCGTAGCCACTTTCGCATGCCCAAAAAACAGCAAATCTATCAACGCCTTTCTATCTATCGCCTTAGATACGGCCTCTCTGACTTTTGGATTTTGGAACTTCTCTCTTTTGAGATTGAAACCTAGATATGTGTAATTTGTGCCCGGATTTTCTACGATCTTGAATTTATCCAGGAAATCTTTGTCGCTTTGGAGCTTCAGCTGCATCGGCGTCAAGCCTCCGATGTCGAGAGCGCCCGTCTTTAGCATCATAAACGCGCTTGAAGGGTCCGGCAAGAATTTATATTTTATATTCTGTATTTTAGGCTCGCCGTCAAAATATTTTTTGTTTGATACAAACTCTATCTCCCCGCCCTGCTCTAGTTTTTTGAGTATGTATGGGCCGTCTCCGATGGGCGCAAAATTGAACTTTGAGATCATAGGCTCTTTTTCGTCTTTTAGTATGTGCTCTGGAATAAGCGGCATCAGCCATGTTTCAAGCGCCTTAAAATACGGCTCTTTGTATTTGACTATTACCGTCTGTTCGTTTTTTGCCTTGACGCTCTCTACTTTACGGAAATTTTCGACATATGGCGTAAAGACCTTCGGATTTTTGGCAAAACCATAAGTAAAAACAACGTCCTTGGAAGTTACTTTGACGCCGTCGGACCAATACACGTCGTCACGTAGCGCTATCTCTAGCGTAGTCTGGTCGATAAATCTATAGCTTTTTGCTATCTGAGTGGTTAGCTGTCCGTTTTTTTCGTACTTAAAGAGCGAATCAAACACCCATCCGGAAATCTCAGATGACGTCGTATCCGTCGCAAGCAGAGGATTTAGACGCCCGACATTTGAAGAATAGGACATATAGAGGGTTGAGGCAAACATTGAACAAGCGAGACTTACTAGAAAAAATATCTTTTTCATAAGTTATAACTTTGATTGGTTTTTTGTAGATTGTAGATAAAAATATATAAAAATCGGAGCCGAAGCCCCGACGATGTGAAAACAAGAAAAATAGATAAAAGATTATCTTTTTGAGAACTGCGGGCTTCTTCTCGCTTTTCTTTTTCCGTATTTTTTTCTCTCAACAACTCTCGAGTCACGAGTAAGTAGACCAAGAGGTTTGATAGTTTCTCTGAATGTAGGTTCAAATACGCAAAGAGCTTTTGATATACCGTGTCTAAGAGCTTCCGCTTGACCAGCTA
>CAZMPN010000011.1:0-62189 GCA_964568395.1 uncultured Helicobacter sp.
GATTTTTTAAGACCTAGACGTCTACCGGCTGAGTCGCGGTTATTTTGGGTACTACCCTGACCTTTTTTGTGTGCCATATCTTATTCTCCTACTTTTATTAGGCGGCTATAGCCGTGATTACGACTCTTGTAAAGTCTCTTCTAAAGCCTCTTTTTACTTTAGAGTCTTTTCTTCTTCTCTTTTTGAAAGTTACTACCTTTCTACCTCTACCCTCATTTACTACTTTTGCGACAACTTTTGCGCCTGCAACGAAAGGATTACCTACTACTAGTTTGTCTGAGCCTACCATAAGAACTTCTTTAAATTCTACTTCGCTTTTTGCTTCTACGCCCATTTTGTCAACTAGTACTTCGTCACCGACACTTACTTTGTATTGCTTGCCGCCGGCTTTTATAACTGCGTACATTTTTGAACCTCTTGAAATTTTTTGGTTTTTAAGACGCGAATAATACAAAAAAATAATTTAAGTTTTGTTTAAAGCGTTTTACTTATCTTCTCTATGTCTATAACATTGCCTATTATAACGAGAATATCCGTATCTTGTATGATTAGGTTTTCATCGATATCGGTGTGCCAAATGCCGTCATATTTATGAGCTATCAGCCTTACTTTGTGCGTCTGTTCGAAATCTATATCCGCTATTCTTTTGTTTATGAATATTTTAGGAACGCTGAACTTAACTATCCTCATCGTATTTGAGAGGTCTATGGTGTCGTAGTGTATATGTTCGGCTATGTTTTTGACGAGCTTCATGGCTGCCTCGCGCTCAGGATGGATGACCTTGTACGCGCCGAGCTTCGTCAGGATTTTTCCGTGCAAAACCGAGATCGCTTTTGCGATGACCTGTTTTACGCCTAGATCTATAAGCGACATAACAGTCAGCGTGCTGGCTTCTATATTTTCGCCTATGCTTACGATGACGACGTCCGCTTTCGCTATGCCGCTGTCTTCAAGCGCCTTTATGTCGGTCGAGTCAAGCACTATGGCGTCGTCCGTATAGTCTCCGATCTGCTTTACTTTTTCGGGATCGTTATCCGCGGCGATTACCGAAAATCCTTGTTCCGCAAGCCCTTTGGCGATATGGTATCCAAATCTCCCAAGCCCTATGACTGCATAGCTTTTCATACTATTTCCTCTCTCATATAATAACTCTTCCCTCTGCGTACTGATATCTCTTCTCTTCGATTTTGCCTATAAATACCAGCGTAAACGCCAGTACGCCCATCCTTCCGGCTATCATCATGACGGTAATCAGAAATTTGCCGAAGTCGTCAAAGTTTGCGGAGAGGCTAAGCACGCCGCCGTTGCCCGTAGAGACTCCGACGGTGCCAAAAGCGCTCGCAACCTCGTATAGTATTTTTATGAAGGCCGCGTTTTGCGTCTCCGACAAGAGGACCGTAACCATGAGGATATAAAACGAAGCCACCACCAGCATCGTCAGGGACTGGGTAACTACGCTTTGAGGAATGGTTCTTTTAAATGCCGAAGCCTGCGAGTGCCCCTTGATGGCATGTATGGTCGCTATGACGATAACCGCGAAAGTAGTAACTTTGATACCGCCCGCCGTACCGCCGGCGCCGCCGCCGACCACCATAAAGATGGTAGACAAAAACAGGGTTGAATCGCTAAGCATGCTTATGTCTATCGTATTTGCGCCGGCCGTCCTTAGGTTGATGGCATAGAAGTACCCGGTTATTACTTTTTGCCAGACCTCAAAACTTCCTATCGATTTTGCGTTTGCCCATTCGAGCGTCAGGAATAGCCCGAGTGCCGCCGCTATCAACGCAAGCGTCGTGGTAATCGTCAGTTTCGTATGCGTAGATATTCTGGTCAGCTGCTTTTTCCTGAAATAGTAGAGTTCGAGTATGACGAAATATCCGATGCCGCCCACTATGACCAGCGTCGTGGCCGTAAAGTTGACTATCATATCGAATTTGTAGTCCATTAGGCTGTTTGAAAAAAGCGAAAAGCCCGCATTGTTAAAAAGCGAAACGGAGTGGAATACGCCGTACCATACGGCTTTGCCAAGCGGCATATCCATGGAGAACCTGACGCTGAAAACTATGGCGCCTATGGCCTCTATCAAAAGCACCATTTTAAGCACGTTTTTCAAAAACCTTATAACGCCGGAGAACGTATCGTAGTTTAGCGACGTCTTCAAAATCATCTGATCCCTATGGGAGAGCTTTTTTCGAAGCATTATGGCCATGAAAGTGGCGATAGTCATGTAGCCTAGACCGCCTATTTGGATCATAAACAAAATAACCACTTGGCCGAACGAGGTAAAGTCAAGCGGGGTGTCTTTGACTATCAGCCCGGTAACGCAAGTGGCGCTGGTAGCCGTGTATAAAGCGTCCATGAAAGTTATCGGTTTTGTGGTTGCGAAAGGGAGCATGAGGGTAAAAGCGCCTGTGAAGATGACGGCTAAGAAGGTAAAGATTATAAGTCTGATCTCTTTGGTGGTGCTCATTTGTATGCCGAATGTTTATTTATACGAAGCCGTTATGCTACTTCTTTGACGCTTAATTTTATTTAAAGTTTGTTTTTTGCCATTATAAATATGAGTTTAAAGGCTATTTTGTATAATTGAATCCATTAGCAATACAAATTTTACGGAAACAAGATGCAAAATTTAGATTTAAAAGATCCATATCTGTTTATAAACAGGGAGCTTTCCTGGCTTAGGTTTAATACCAGGGTATTGGAAGAGGCCGAAAACAAAAAACATCCTCTGCTGGAGAGGCTGAAATTCATAGCCATTTACGGCACGAATTTGGACGAGTTCTATATGATTAGGGCCGCCGGTTTGCAAGAGATGTTCAAGATGGGTATAAACGCCGTCGGCGCGGATAAGATGACGCCCATCGACCAGCTTGGACAGATAAGAGAGTATCTGCACGCGGAAAAAGAGAGGGTGAAAAACTGCTATGAAGAGATAACGTCTGCGCTAAAGGAGGAGGGGCTTTTTATAAAAAAATACCACGAGCTAAGCTCTGAGTTGCAGGCAAAAGCCGACGCCCATTTTTTTAACAACCTCTATCCGGTAATCATACCGATAGCCATTGACGCCACGCATCCGTTCCCGCATCTAAACAACCTGAGTTTCGCATTGGCCGTAAAGCTTGTGGACAAAGAAGACAAAAACATTATCAAGTTCGGACTCATCAGAATTCCACGAGTTCTAAGCAGGTTTGTGGAGCTTGAAAACAGCATATTCGTCAGTATAGAGTCCATAGTAAGACGGCATATCGAAACGCTATTCTCTGGATATGAGTGCGCCCAGAGCATAGCCTTCAAGGTAACCAGAAACGCCGACCTCGTCATAGAGGAAGAGGAGGCCGAGGATTTTCTGGAGCTGCTAGAACAGGGTATCAGGGCTAGACGAAAAGGCGATTTCGTAAGGTTGACGCTCGAAAACAATAGTGACGAGGAGCTAAATAATTTCTTGATGTCCCATATCAAGCTGGACGAGGGCGATGTGTACAAGATTACGGTGCTCCCGCTAGACCTTAGCGCATTGTGGCAGATCGTATCCGCAAAACGTTTCGCCCATCTAACGTATAAGCCGTATACCCCAAAAGTGCTTCCGCCTTTGGATCTAAACGGAAATATATTCGACCAGATCGAAAATCAGGATATCTGTTTTTTCCAGCCCTACGAGAGTTTTGATCCGGTAGTCAAGTTTATATCGGACGCCTCCAAAGACCCGAATGTTTTGTCGATCAAGATGACGCTTTACCGGGTCGGCAAGAACTCGCCTCTGGTAAAATCGCTCATAGAGGCGGCGGAAAACGGTATTCAGGTAACCGCGCTTGTCGAGTTAAAGGCCAGATTTGACGAGGAGAACAATCTGCATTGGGCCAGAGCGCTTGAACGTGCGGGCGCCCACGTGGTGTACGGCATAGCCGGGTTTAAGGTGCACGCCAAGATAGCTACGGTGGTGCGAAAGCATAGGGACGGGCTAAGGCAGTATGTGCACCTCTCTACCGGAAACTACAACGTGCAGTCGGCTAGAATCTATACCGATGTCGGTTTCTTTACGGCCAACAAAGATGTCGCGGAGGATGCGACAAAGTTTTTCCACCATCTGACAGGCTCGGCAAAGTACTCAGAGCTAAAAGCGCTCTCCATGGCGCCGACGCAGATGAAAAAAAGAGTGCTGGAGCTTATAGAAAACGAAGAAAAAGCCGGAAGCAGCGGGCAGATAATCGCAAAGATGAACGCGCTTGTGGACCCGGATGTCATCAGGGCTCTTTATAAGGCTTCGATGGCCGGGGTCAAGATAGAGCTTATTATCAGGGGTATATGTTGCCTGAGACCCGGCGTAGCCGGCGTTAGCGACAACATCAAGGTGACATCCATAGTCGGCAAGTATTTGGAGCACGCCAGAATATTCTACTTCAAAAACTCCTCGCCGCAGCTATTCTTCTCGAGCGCGGATTGGATGACCAGAAATCTGGAGAAAAGAATAGAGCTTCTAACGCCGGTGTATGATGCGAAAATAGCCCAAAAACTGCTGGAGATAATAAAGCTTCAGGCGGACGACGACGTACAGGCCAGAGTGCTTGGCGTGGACGGCGAATATACGAAGGTAGAGAGCAAAAGCGGCGGACTTGATAGCCAGAAAATACTGGAAGACTATGTGACCGGAGTATTCGAATCCTATGCAAAAGAGCGGAGCTCAAGGGAAAATAGATTGGCGAGCAAGCTGCTAAAGGAGAGCTAAAGATGATAATGAATTTTAAACAATATGCGCCGCAAATAGGCGAGAACGTATTTGTAGCGCCGAGTGCGGACGTAATCGGGAGGGTCAAAATAGGCAAAGACAGCTCCATATGGTTCGGGGTGGTGGTGCGCGGCGACGTCCATAGAATCGAGATAGGAGAGCGCACAAGCATCCAAGACCTCTCGATGGTGCATATCACGCACCACAAAAGAGAGGACGAGTCCGACGGCTATCCTACGTTTATAGGAAACGACGTAACCATAGGGCACAAGGTAATGTTGCACGGCTGTACGATCGAGGACGCTTGCCTTATTGGGATGTCGGCTACCATACTGGACGGCGCCGTTATCGGCAAGGAATCCATAGTCGGCGCCGGCGCCCTTGTTACAAAAGGAAAGGTTTTTCCTCCGAGGTCGCTGATTATGGGCTCTCCAGCCAAGCTTGTGCGCGAGCTGACCGACGAAGAGGTAGCCGAACTATATGCCTCCGCGAAAAGATATGTAGCCTTTAAAAACGAGTATATGTAAACCTAAATGGGTACCGTAGAGATTTTAAGGGCCGCCGACTTTATAGGCATAGCCTCCTTCGCGCTTAGCGGTTTTTTGGCTGCGGTGCGCCATAGGCTCGATATCTTCGGCGTTGCGCTTCTCGCTTTTTTGACGGCTTTGGGCGGAGGGATAGCGAGGGATGTGATAGTGGGGCAGATTCCGGTTTCCATGCAGAATTTTTCGCTCTGTCTTATAGTACTCGCGACTATTTTTGTCGCTACGGCATTGAAGTTGCATAGAAAAACGGAGCTTGACCAGAAGCTTATTTTCGTCATAAGCGACGCTGTAGGGCTTGCGGCTTTTTCGATCAGCGGCTCAATCGTCGCAATAAACGCCGGGCTAAACGCTTTCGGCGTAGCCGTTCTTTCGCTCTTGACGGCGGTAGGCGGCGGAATGATACGCGATATGCTAGTTAACGATATTCCGGCTATTTTAAAAAGCGAATTTTACGCTACAATCGCGATTATGGTAGGGATATCCGTCTTTTTTTTAAAAGAGTTCGAATATCTCAATATCTACTCTATATTTTTACTATTCGTTTTTGCGCTAACGCTTAGAATGGTCGCATATTTTAAAGAGTGGCATCTGCCGAAACTGGATTAAAGATGAGAATAAAAACTATAGGCGTCGTCCTTCGTCCGTCAACGGAAGGGATCAAGGATTTTTTTTACGAGTTCAAAAAAGAGGTATGTTCGTACGGCGCGGATATCCTTATAGATGCGGTATCGGCGGTGTCCGTAGACGAAAAACCGACTCCCGCCGAGATTATGTTCAAAAAGGCGGATATCCTGGTCTCGATCGGAGGGGACGGAACGCTAATCAGTCTCGCCAGGCGTTCGCATCCTTACAAGAAGCCTATCTTTGGAATAAACTTGGGAAATCTCGGTTTTTTGACTGCGGCGTCAAGAGACGAGTACAAAGATTTTTTGGGCGATTTGTTCGACGGGAAGTATGAGATAGAGAGCCGCGTCATCATGGAGGTCGTCCATAAAAAACAAAATTCCGAGAAAAGGTTTTTCGCGTTTAACGACATAGTGCTGACGAAAAATATATTTTCCAAAATGATAGAGATAGACGTATTTTCAAACGATACCGAAGTAAACAGCTATTACGGAGACGGACTTATCGTTTGCACCCCTACCGGTTCCACCGCCTACAATCTATCCGGCGGCGGACCTCTGGTGTATCCGACTAGCGAAAACTTCATCATGACGCCGATATGTCCACACTCTTTGACGCAAAGACCGCTTGTGCTGCCTACGTTTTTGAACCTCTCAATATCTCCCAGCTCGGCGTCCGCGGTCGCCATTATAGACGGGCAGGAGAGCTTTAACGTAGAGTATAAGGAAAAACTGGAGCTTAGGCAGAGCGCCGAGAAGGTTGCGCTTATTTGGCCAAAAGACCATAGCTTCTTTAAGGTTTTAAAACAAAAACTCAGATGGGGTCAAGACAGGTAGTGGCTATACGTAGATTTTTTGCAAAAGAGCTTATCGGATTCGATAACGTAGAGCTGGAGTTCGAGAATGGGCTGACCGTGTTTACAGGGCCGTCGGGCAGCGGGAAGTCTGTATTGATGGAGGGCATACTCTCCGTATTCGGATACAAAGAGCCTAAAGCCGTAAGCGCGGAGGCGCAGATTGACGTTTTTGTGCCGCTTTTGGAGGAGATGGGCATAGAAAACGAAGAGCCGAACGTATTTAGGTATCTAAGAAAAGAGAAGGCCAGATATTTCGTCAATGCGCAGGCGGCCGCAAAAAAAGATATAAGCGGCGCTGCGAAGGGGTTTTCGTTTTATCTCTCATCAAAGGACGACGGCGATTTCACGGATGAAAGATTGCTCGAGGTCCTGGATTCTTGTATCCCGGACGGCGAGTTTGCCGCATTGAAAGAGGAGTATAAAGCCGCGTTTCTAAGGCTTACCGAGTTAAAAAAAGAGTACGCCAGGCTAAGGGAGAGGTCGGTAAAAGCCGCCGAAGAAAAAGAGTTTTTGGAGTTCGAGCTAAAAAAATTCAGGGAGATAGACCCGAAAGAGGGCGAAGAGGACGAGCTGCTTGCCCTAAAAAAGGAGCTTTCCAAAAAGGAAAAGATAGCCGCCGTCGTTTCGAGGGTCGAGTCTTTCTTGAGCTACAAGCAGGCCGTATCGGAGCTGTACGAGTTTTTAGACAAGGACGATAGCGCCTTGGAGTCTTTTTTCGCGGAGACGGCGGAGGCGCTCGGCGAAGTTGACTTTAGGCTCTCCAGGCTTGGCGGGATAGATATAGACTCGGTATTCGAGAGGCTCGAAAAACTGTCGTACCTAAACAAGAGATACGGCGGAATATCGGAGGCGATCGAGTACTTCGAGGCGAAAAAAGAGGAGCTTAAGGAGCTCGAGGAGATAGATTCCAGAATCGGCTCTTTGGAGCTCGATATCAAAGCGGCGTCGAAAGACGTGGACGCGCTGGCTATATATATCACGCAGGTTAGGCAAAAAGCGGTTGCGCCATTTTTTGAAAAGCTGTCGTTTTTTACTAAAAAGCTGCTGATAGGAGAGCCGAAAATAGAGCTGACAAAAAAAGAGAAGTCCGTTAGCGGAGAAGACGGCGTCGATATATCGCTCGGCGGCTCCAAAGTATCCACCCTGAGCGCGGGAGAATACAGAAGGCTTAGATTGGCCGTTATGGCGTGCCAAAATGGACAAAATTCCGAGAGGGCCGTTCTTTTCCTCGATGAGGCGGATGCGAATCTCAGCGGGGAGGAGAGCGCCGGCGTCGCGTTTTTGCTCAGAGAGCTGTCGAAAAACTACCAGATATTCGCCATCTCGCACCAGCCTCAGCTTGCGAGTGCGGCAAACCATCATTTCGTAGTCGGCAAAAACGAAGATGGCAGTTTCGTGCGGAAGATTTCGGACGAAGAGAGGGTTTTGGAGATAGCTAGAATGGTCTCTTCCGGCGAAATTAAAAAAGAGGCGCTCGAATATGCCAGGGGAATGCTAAAAGAGGGGGCCGAATGCTGATAGATACGCACTGCCATCTGGATGACGGGCGCTATTTTGACGACATAGACGAGGTTTTAGAAAACTCGCTTGAAGCCGGGGTGGACAGATTTATCATCCCGGGAGCCGGACCCAAGGATTTAAACAGAGCCGTGGAGCTTAGCGAAAAATATGAAAAGGTATATTTTGCGGTAGGCGTTCATCCGTATCACGCAAGAGAGTTTAATGAGGGTGATTTCGAGCTTCTATCCCATCCAAAGTGCGTAGCCGTCGGCGAATGCGGGCTAGATTATTTCAGGCTTCCGGAAGATGAAGCCCTCAAGATAGAGGAAAAAAGGGTGCAAAAAGAGGTCTTTGCGCGCCAGATAGAGATGGCTAAAAAGCATAAAAAGCCGCTAATAGTCCACATAAGAGACGCTAGCGAAGACAGCAAAAAAATGCTTCTTGATCTTGGCGCCGAGGCCGTCGGAGGGGTGCTGCACTGCTACAATGCGGACCATCAGCTGCTAAGTCTCGCCGGGCAAGGTTTTTATTTCGGGATAGGCGGCGTGCTTACTTTTTCGAATGCGAGAAAACTGGTGGATGTATTGCCGAAAATTCCGCCGGATAGGCTTTTGTTTGAGACGGACGCGCCGTATCTTACGCCGATGCCGCATCGCGGAAAGAGAAACGAGCCCGCTTATATGCCGCTCGTCGTCAAAAAAACCTCCGAACTCTTGGGGGTGACGGAAGAGAGGCTGGCCGATATTTCGAACGAGAATTCAAAAAGAGTCTTTGGGATATGAGAATAGTGGACGGCCAAGACTCCTTCAGACGCTATTTTAGTTCGGTACATGTGCTTTATGTCATCGAGGATGGACTGGCTTCGGCGCTTTGCGATACGTTTGCCGCGGTATGCCCAAGGTTTAGCAAGATAGCGCTGTCCGATTTGGTCATAAATAAGCAGCAGCTGCGAACGCACGTCGTGGTTATGGAGCTTTCAAAAACATCCA
The DNA here is from genome assembly GCA_964568395.1 of uncultured Helicobacter sp. Classification (GTDB taxonomy): domain Bacteria; phylum Campylobacterota; class Campylobacteria; order Campylobacterales; family UBA6016; genus UBA6016. The sequence continues at coordinate 9,241 of CAZMPN010000011.1, forward strand.
GGGCCTCTCTTGCGGCGGTATTTAAAAAAATTAGCTCGATAGAGACGCTTCTGTTTTGCGACAATAGTTGCGACCCTGAGGTTGTGGACGCCGCGCTTTCAAACAAGATCGCCGGCGTTCTCAGCCGTTCCGTCACGCAAAAAGAGCTTAGCGCAAAACTAAAAGAGCTCCTTTTTTCGATATCCGACAAGCAAAAAGAGAAATCAAGAAACGACAACTATGCGAAGTTGGTGGAAAACGGAGACATCTGCTTTTGTATAAAAAAAGACGGAAAGTTTGTTTTTGCCAATACGAAAATGCTCTCCTTGTTTAACGCCGAGAACGCTGCCCAGCTCAATGCGATGGAGCCCCCGAAAAACAGCATTTTAGAGGCGCTTCAAAATACGGCGGAAAACGAAGAGGATAGCTTCTATCTCAAGACCTGCAACGACGAGGTGTATCTGATAGCGATTAGGAGCGGACAGAACGAACAGCTGATCTCGTGCGTAAAGACGGAAGAGATGAAGTGCCAGAATTCCGGCTCTTTGGAGCACACGGATTTTATAGAGCTGCTTAAAAATACGTTGGTACACAGGGATGCCAGCGACGAGCCTACGTTCGCCGTTACGATAAAGCTGGATAACGCCTCAAAGATATTGAATGATTTCGGAAGCGAGTTTTTTTACGCCTACTTTAAGAAATTCGGATCTTTTTGCGGGTTCTTTTTTGAAAAGGAGCCTTTTATATTCTGGCAGTTCGACTATATAGTCATATTGCCCGAGGAAAAAGACGAAAATGTCATCAAGGCGGCCGCGGAGGAGCTCTTTGCGCAGGTAAGCCATATAGAGTCCGAGAACGATATTACGCCGTTTGTCGATATCTGCGTGCTCTCTTTATCCCATCTTCCGATTGGAGAAGCCGTCTCATTGATAGAGAAGGTGTACAAAAAGTCATATACGCAGTCCCAAGGCGCAAAAATATCGCTCTCGCTATCAAGCAGCAGCGTATCGGCGGCAAGCGGGCAGATGGCAATGTACCATCTGCAAAGCATAGCCGACAAAGATTATAAAATTAAGCTTTTGAATATCTACAAAGGCCTTAGCGTAGTAAGTACGAGCAAGATAATAAAAATCGTAGACGGAGATATATACGTACAGACCGAAAAAATCCAAAAATATCTTATGCATACCGAAAAAAGCGTCGTCGTTCAGTCTGAGTATACGCCAAAAGAGATATTCGCGGAAGTCAGATATGTCGATCTAGTCGAGCCGTACGCGATCCTTAGAAGCCCTATATTTTTGGAGTTTTCCGCAAACAACAGAAAGAGCGTAAGGGTGCAATGCGACACCAGAATCCCGATTACGGTAGCGTCCAGCCAGTTTACTTTTACCGGGGAGATATTCGATATTTCCATGCAGGCCATAGCCGTCAGGTACAAAAACAGAATCAGCGGGGACATTACGGGCGTGAATGTGAAGCTGACCTTTACGTTGCCGTCCAAAGAGATAGAGAATTCAAACGTAAAAGTAGTGCTGCACGGGCAGATTACGGCGGTCAAGATTATAGACGAACAGATGAGGATTATTATCTCCATAGGAATGGACCCGCAAAACGAAGAGGTGGTGCTGGACTACATCTATACGAGGCAAAAAGAGCTTATAGCCGAGATAAAAAAGCTTGGTGGTATGATTTTCAAATAGCTTTTTGCGCAATAAAACCTATAAAACTCCTTTGATTTTAAAGAAATTTTAAGCTAAAATCAACTTTTAAACAACAGATAAAAATTAGAGAAGCAGTTGAAAAAAATCATTATTTTAATACTTTCGCTTGCGTTTTACGCCTTCGGCAACAGCGCCGTAGACGAGGCCATGCTCTCTTTCGATATAGGGGGCGGAGCCGAGAACAACAGGGTGCTTTATTCGTCGATTAAAGATGAAGAGGCCGGAAATAACGCAAAAAGCTTTTTCAAAAAAACGATTACCGTCAATAAGAAAAACTACCTTGCGGCAAAGAGGATATTGGCTGAAAAAGGCGTCCCGGAGAGCTTTATCTGGATCGCCATGACAGAGACGAAGTTTAACAACTCCGTAGCCTTGAAGCGTACAAAGACTGCCGGTATTTGGCAGATGGTGCCGTATACCTCCAGAATGTTCGGCCTAAAAGTCGGCAAGGGCATAGATGAGAGAAAAGACGTCGAAAAGTGTACGGCCGCATTCGCAGATTATTGCCAATATATGCATAAGAAGTTCGGCAACTGGGGACTCGTCGCAGTCGGATACAATTGCGGGGACGAACGGTTAAAAAAGGTCATCAGGAAAGTCGGCAGCAAGGATCTAAACGTGCTGCTTGATCCGAGCAAGAAGTTTTTACCAAAAGAGACGAGAATATATTTTAAGAGGGTGTTGACGCTTGCCAAAACGGCGAATAGCGAAGATATGGCAGAATTTTTGGAAGATATCGAGGAGAGCGAGGCCGGATGAGAGTAGTTGTAGCGGCGCTTATCGGCGTCATATTTTTTGTCGGGTGCGGACAAAAATTGACGGTTCCGTACAAGGGCGGCAAAGAGAGCGCGCCTAAAAGTACGGAAGAGATGTCCAAAAAACCGTCTTCGTCTTTCGTTTACAATATGAAGCCTTATTCGGTATTCGGCAAGACATACTATCCTACTTTCGTCTCCGTTGGCGAAGAGATGAGTGGAATCGCCAGTTGGTATGGACCGGATTTCCATAGCAAAAAAACCGCAAACGGCGAAGCCTACGATATGTACGCGGATACGGCCGCCCACAAGACCCTTCCTATGAATACGATAGCCAAAGTGACGAATATGAACAACAACAAAAGCGTCGTCGTCAGGATAAACGACAGAGGGCCTTTTGTCGACGGACGTATCATAGACCTCTCCTATGCGGCAGGCAAGAGTATAGGAATAGACAAGACCGGTACGGCGCCGGTAAAAATAGTGGTTTTGGGCTTTGACGGCAAAATAGCGAAAGACGGCAAGCCTGAGAGCAAGCACGTCTCCGGCGTGGCCGTTCAGATAGGCGCCTTTAGAAACAAGGGCGGAGCCGATAGCTGGGCCGCGAAACACGCCAGCGTTAACGGGATATATAAGGCTGTCGTAAAAACTTACGACTATCAGGGGTCGCCTATGTACAGGGTCATGTTGACCAATTTTAGAAGCGAGGCGGAGGCTAGAGATTTTATTAAAGAGGGGCAGTTCGCCGGCTCTTTCGTAGTAAGCCTAGATTAGGAGAAGACAATGGTAAAGATTGAGAGAAACACCAAGGAGACGCAGATAGCGCTGGAGCTTGGGCTATCCGGAAGCGGAAGCTTTAAAGGCGGCAGCGGCATAGGATTTTTCGACCATATGTTAAATAGCCTCGCAAAACACTCCGGCATGGATATAAATCTAGATTGCAAGGGCGATTTGCATGTGGATTTCCATCATACGGTAGAGGACGTCGGTATAGTTCTCGGAGAAGCGATATATAAGGCGGTGTTTCCGGTCGGGGCTATAGAGAGATTCGGAGAGGCTAAAATAGTTATGGACGAAGCCCTCATAGAGAGCGTAATCGACATCTCCGGCAGACCATATCTCTATTTTGACCTCGGCAAGCTAAGCGGGAAGGTCGGCGAATTTGACGCCGAGCTATGCGAAGAGTTTTTCCGTGCGCTCATATTCAACTCAAAAATATCGGCCCACATTACAAAGGCAAGAGGGCACAATCTGCATCATATCGTAGAGGGGGCGTTCAAGGCGTTCGCCGTATCGTTTAGAAGGGCGCTCAAGGCAAGCGAAAAAGGCGGAATCCCTAGTACAAAAGGCGTTTTGTGATCAAAAAAAGAGGGCTTTTGTCCGTAGCCGTTTTTTTATCGGCTATTTTGCTTGCGCCGCTATTCGTGGTCTTAAAAAACGACTCGACCGAGCTTACGAAAAGAACGCTCGTAAACACTCCACTGCTAGTATTGAAAGAGTTTAGATACAAAGAGCTTTCAAGCGGCGGCGGTGTAGAAGTTTTAGGAGGCGTGGGTTATCATTTTAAAGACAGGGACGAGATTTCGGCTTTCAAAATTTTAAAAAAAGACGCCAATTTTACGTCGACCGTCTTGGCTAAAAATGCGTTAAGACGTGGAGACGAGACGTTGATGACAGGCGGCGTAAAGGTCGATAGAAGCGACGGCTACAGGCTTTTGACCGAGAAGGCAAGATATTTTCAAAGCAGCCAAACTGTGAAGATAGATACGCTTTTCAAGTTTGAGGGCGAAAAATTTGTGGCTTTCGGCGAGTCGTCGGAGATAGACTTGAAAAACAAAAAGATCGGCGTAAACTCGATAAGAGCGAAGCTGAATTATTAAGACGGGATAGATATGCTATTTAGATTTTTTTTGGCGAGCCTTTTTGCGGCTTCTTGTTTCGCCGCCGAAGTCGAGATAACCTCGAAGAGATATGACGGCGACGATAAGAGCGGCGTCTCTAAATTCAGCGGCAACGTAAAGGTTGTAAAAGAAGGCGATACGATATATTCGGATACGCTTTTCGTATACTTCGACGCCGCCAGAAAGCCGGTTAGATTCGAGGCCGTAGGCAACGCCAGCTTCGTCATGCTCCAAGAAGGCAACAAGACGTATAAGGGCAAGGCGAAAAGCATAACATACTATCCGAACCAAAAAGAGTATCTGCTTGTCGGCGACGCCTTTGTCGAGTACGTAGAGGAAAAAAGGAAGGTGTTCGGGGATAGGATATTCGTCAACGATACGACAAAAAAGGCTACGGTTGTCGGCGAAGAGGGCGGCAAACCTGCGAAATTCATCTTTTTCGTAGAAGATAAAAACGGTACGAAAAAAACAAAATGAGAATACTAAACGCCGAGTTTATAAAATCGGCATCTAAAAGCAGCGAAGCCTTGCCGCAGGATTTTGCGGAGGTTGCGTTTTTGGGTCGCAGCAACGTCGGTAAAAGTTCGCTCATAAATTCCGTAACCTCAAAAAAGAGTCTGGCTAAATCATCTTCCACTCCGGGAAAAACGAGGCTTATAAACTTCTTTGCGATAGACGCCGAGGAGAATGGGGAGAGGCTCCGCTTCAGGCTTGTGGACCTGCCTGGTTTTGGATACGCGAAGGTATCAAAAAGCGAAAAAGAGCTCTGGGAAGAGAACCTGACCAGATTCCTTTATGAAAGGGCTTCGATCAAGCTGTTCTTGCTGCTTCGCGACGCCAGGCATCCGAAGATGGAGATAGACGACGAGGTGAAAGAGTTTTTGCTCGGTTTCCATAGAAAAGACTATATCGTGCAAGAGGTGTTTACCAAGATCGACAAGCTGACCAAAAACGAGCTTGCCGCGTTAAAAAGAAACAAACCGGACGCAATCTTCATCTCCTCTCTCTCAAAGACCGGGATGGACGAGCTGCTTGCCAAAATACATCAAGCTCTTTTCGGAGTTTCGTAGTGATAGAGTTTGCAAAACCGACGCTAAAAGATATTCCCAGCATGCAAAACCTCGTTAAAAACGAGGTGGAGAGCGGCGTGATACTCTATAGGGACGAAAACGAGATGGCCAATACCATCCGTTCCTATACGATAGCAAGAGAGAACGGAGAGATTATCGGCTTTGCCGCATTGCATATATATTCTCCTGAAATTGCCGAGGTAAGAAGCCTGATAATAAGGGACGACTATAGAGGCAGAGGCGTAGGCAAGGCCTTGGTGGAAAAGCTCGAAGAGGAGGCCAGAAGGCTTGGTCTATCGAAGATATTGACCCTGACCTACCGAAAAGAGTTTTTTGAAAAAAGCGGATTCGTAGAAATTCCAAAAGAAGACATACCTGAACATAAAATCTGGGCGGACTGTATAAAGTGCAAGCATTTTCCTATTTGCAACGAAATATCTCTGATAAAAACTATATAAAACTTTTCTTTATCGGGGCGTTTTTTATTATCTATCTGGCGCTTAGTACGCTAAATCCGTATATGCCACCGCTATTTGGCGTTCTCATGGTTGTGGCCTATAGCGTAAACAAAAAAGAGGTTATCTGGTTTGCGCTAGTTTATCTGCTGATTTTCGAGATGGACAGAGGATACTATCTGTTTTCGAGCTGGCTGTTTATGTTTATATATATCTACTACGTTATACCGTTCGTGTCCAATTTCCTCGATTGCAAACGATGCATAGCCGCCTTGGCCGCTTTTTTCGCGTATCCGGCTTATTTTTTGCTGCTTAACACCATAGACGCGTTTTTCCTCAAAGATACGCTGACGGTCTCTTTGGCTCCGCTATTTGTGTATATGTTTTTTGAGACGCTTTTGGCGCTCTCCCTGGAGTAGGTCTTGAGGGAACGTATAATAATTTCGGCGTTTGTGGTTGTATGGTCCGTACTTCTTATCCGCGTCTTCTATTTTAGCGTAAAATCGAACGCCTACTACGAAGAGCTCTCCTCTAGAAACTCTATGAAAACGGAGCTTATCTATCCAGCCAGAGGTATTATCTTTGACCGCAACAGAAATCCGCTCGCTATAAACAAGCTGGGTTTTGCGATAAGCATCGTTCCTCATCTTAGCTCCAAAAAGAAGGTGGCTCTGCTTGACCAAAAACTAAAAATGCTCGTACAATTTTTCCCGAACCTCAGCTACGAGAAGATCAAAGCGCTCTATATAAGGGAAGACTCGGCCTACAACCATGAAAACATACGGGTCATCGACTTCATGCCCTATGAGCAGATTTTGCCTTTCTTTACCGTGCTTAGCCTTGACGAGTATATACAGATAGAGTCTACGACGATGAGGGACTATCCGGAGAAGGACGTCGCCGGGCATGTCATAGGATATGTGGCTAGGATTTCCAAAGAGGATGCGGAAAAACAAAATATTATCTCTCCAAACGGCTTCATAGGAAAAGACGGGTTGGAGAAGTTCTACAACTCTGTTTTGCAGGGCGAGCCCGGCTCCAAAGTTTTAAAAGTGAACGCCTTCAACGAAGTTGTCGAACAGATAGAGTCCAAAGAGCCTTCATCGCACCATGACCTTGTAAGCAGCATAGACATACGGCTGCAAAGATTGATATCGCAGCTTTATTCCGACAAAAGCGGAGCCATGGTTGTTATGGATATTACCGACGGTTCGGTGCTGGCTGCCGGCAGTTTCCCGGAATACGATATAAACGCATTCGTAAGAGGGCTTGGCGCCGATGAGTGGAATGCGATGGTAGCCGACTTGAACCATCCTTTGACGAACAGGTTGACAAAAGGCTTGTATCCTCCAGGCTCCGTCGTGAAGCCCGGGGCGGCTCTTGCTCTTCAAAAAGCCGGCGTCGGGCCGACGGAAAGCGTAAGCGACCCTGGATTTATAGAGTTCGGCGGCAGGCATTTTAGGGACTGGAAAAAAGAGGGGCACGGCACCGTGGATATGCGCAAGGCTATCAAGGAGAGCTGCGATACCTATTTTTACAAGATGTCCCTTCGCGTAGGAATCAATATAATTTCAAACACTCTTTACGAGCTTGGCCTAGGCAGAAAAACCGGCGTCGATTTGCCGGGGGAATTTGCCGGGATCATGCCGTCTCCCGATTGGAAGAAAAAAAGATACAAAAAGCCATGGTTCGCCGGCGAAACGCTTAATACGGTAATCGGACAGGGTAGCACCGTCGTCACGCCTCTGCAGGTCGCAAAATTTACGGCCGCGCTCGCTACCGGTAAGGATATAACGCCGAAGTTCGCCCTCTCCCTGAGCGGCAAAGCGGTGCCTTCAAATATCAAGGAGCTTATATCCCCCGCCGATATGAAAATGCTTCTGCCGGTGCAAGAGGGTATGTATCAGGTGTGCAGCACGCCGGGCGGTACGGCTTTCGGATCTCTCGGGTATCTGCCTATAAAGGTCGCCGGCAAGACCGGTACCGCGCAGGTGTCTACCATTGCGCAATCAGAGGTAAACCGTATGAAAGAGGAGCAGCTGGATTACTATAAGCGTTCGCATGCGTGGCTGACTACTTATGCGCCATACGAGAACCCGAAATACGTGGTAACCGCGCTTGTCGAGCACGGCGGCCACGGTGGTAGCGAGGCTGGACCGCTTATCGCCGAAGTATATAAGAAGCTTATAGAGCTAGGCTATATCAAGCCCGGCGGAGATTTACCTCTCCAGCAGGGGGTTGGCGATAGATAGCATATCGGTGACCTCTTTTTCTTTTTGCCTCATCTGCCCGTTGTCAGTTTCGTGATCAAAGCCAAGCAGATGCAAAAGCCCGTGTATGAAAAGTATCTGAAGCTCTACCTCTAAAGGATGTCCTATCTCGTCGGCCACCATTTGCGCCGTATCCGCAGATATTATGACGGAGCCTATAAAGTTTGTCTTTGAATCCTTGATTGGAAAGCTAAGCACGTCTGTCGGCTTATCGAGCTTCCTATACTCTTTGTTTAGCTCTTTTATCTCCATATCGCCAACGACAATAAGCTCTATCATCTTTGACGGAGCCAAAAACTCTCTAATTTTCTCAAATAAACTAACGTCTATTTCATGGTCGGTACGGTTGTCAAAATCTATCATTTTAGCCCCTTTATCTACGATTATATCAAATGCCGCCCTTAAGCGCCACACTGTTAGAATAAAGAAGAGTTTGAATGTTTTTAGGAGTTTTCTTTGATTACGAAATGTTTATTTCCAGCCGCCGGATACGGCACTAGATTTTTACCTGCGACAAAGGCTATGCCAAAAGAGATGCTGCCGGTGCTTACAAAACCTCTTATCCAATACGGGGTAGAAGAGGCAATGGAGGCCGGCATCACCGAAATGGCGATAGTGACAGGAAGAGGGAAAAGGGCGATAGAAGACCATTTTGACATATCGTATGAGCTCGAGCATCAGATAAAAGGAACCGAAAAAGAGAAATATCTGGCCGATATCAGGAATATCATAGACGTCTGCTCCTTTTCCTATACTAGGCAGATAGAGATGAAGGGGCTTGGGCATGCGATACTTACGGGTGAGACCCTTATCGGCAATGTCCCTTTTGCCGTAATACTTGCGGACGACCTTTGCGTTGGCAACGGTGACGGCGGAGTGCTTGCCCAGATGGCGGAGCTCTACAAAAAATATAGATGTTCCATCGTGGCGATAGAGGAGATAGATATAAACGACTCGTCGAAATACGGGATAATCAGCGGCAAAGAGGTTGAAGAGGGCGTATATATGGTTGCGGATATGGTGGAAAAACCAAACCCAAAAGACGCCCCGTCGAATCTCGCGATAATAGGCAGATATATACTTACTCCCGATATTTTTGAAATTCTAAGACACACCCCTAGTGGCAAAAACGGGGAACTCCAGATAACGGACGCCCTTAAAACGCAAGCCAAAAACAATATGGTAATAGCGTACAGGTTTAAAGGCAAACGGTTCGACTGCGGAAGCGTGGAAGGCTTTGTAGAGGCTACGAACGCCTTTTATGAAATAGACAAAAAGAAATCTTGACAATAAACGGCTAAAGATGTATAATTTTATTAGCACTTGAAAATATTAAGTGCTAAATAACTAAAAAAGATGGCTAAAATCTATGAGCAAGCTTGATAAAAAAGCAAAGATTCTAGAGTGCATCATTTCTGAATACATAAAAACGAGCGCACCGATAGGGTCGCATCATCTGCAGTCTATTATAGATATTGAAGTCTCGTCGGCGACGATTAGAAACTATCTAAAAAGAATGGTAGACGACGGCGTATTGGTGCAGTTTCATATCTCGGGCGGAAGGGTGCCGAGTTCTCACGCGTTAAAGGAGTTTTGGGCCGAGAGATTGGCGCCGATACGAAGCGTGGAGGTCGGCGATCTTAGAAACGTAGCCGCCGCTTCAAAAGAGTATAAAATAGCATCCATATTAAAAATAAACGAGAGCGATAAGCTTGTCGGCTCCTATCTTGCGGGTTCGAAGTTTGTCGTTGTGGAGTTTGAAAAAGGAGAGGTTCTGCTAAGGGGCGACTCCAATCTAAAAGCTTTTATGGACGAATTCATAGGGCTTGACGTCTCGCAGGTAAAAGACGTGGCTTTGCATTACGGAGTATCCGAAGTGTATGCGAAGCTTGGCGAGTATATGTTCTCAAAAGAGGCCAGCGTCGTAAATAAAGAAGAGCTTTTGGAGATAGCGAAACAAGACTATGAGTGGGGCATGGAGAAGATGCCTTGGTTCATGGACGGCACCGTCGCTTCCGAAATTGAAAGTGGCATATACTTTAGAAACCTGATACCGGACGGCTATATGGCGGTAAAGACCGAAGCGACGGTTGACGGCAGGAGCGCCGAAATGCTGTATGTCGGCCATCTGTCCCGTGATTTCGGTGGATTCTTGTGCGCGTTAAATTAGATGTAAGGAGATTTGTTTGAGCGAAGAGATAAAAAACGAAGAAACTATAGAAAATAGCGAAGAGGTCGCGGCTGCCGCGGAACCGGATATCGAGACGAAATACAAAGAGCTTGAAGACAAATATCTAAGAGCGCATGCGGATTTCGAGAACACCAAAAAGCGTCTTGAAAAAGAGAAGCAAATGGCGATAGACTATACGAACGAAAAGTTCGCAAAGGAGATGTTGCCTATTATCGACTCCTTGGAGCTTGCCTTGGCCCATAGCGGCGAAGAGAGCGAAGCTAGCAAGCTGAGGGAGGGCGTATCGCTGACCCTTGACAACCTGATTAAGGCGTTCGAGAGAAACGGCATCAAGCAGATTCCTGTAGACGGCGCCTTCGACCCCGAGATGCATGAGGCTATCATGCAGTCGCAGAGCGACGACGTAGAGGACGGGCATATCGTCGCCACCCTGCAAAAAGGGTATATATTCAAAGAGAGGGTTATCAGACCGGCTCTTGTTAATGTTTGTAAGAAATAAAAACTAGATAAAAGGATAAGAAAATGGGAAAAGTAATTGGAATTGACCTTGGAACAACAAACTCTTGCGTAGCCTTTATGGAAGGCTCTGAGCCGAAAGTACTGGCAAACAAAGAGGGCGCCAGAACTACGCCTTCGGTCGTAGCGTTTACCGACAAAGGCGAAGTGCTTGTAGGTATGACTGCAAAAAGACAGGCTATCACAAACCCTGAAAAGACCATCTACTCCATCAAGAGAATCATGGGTCTTATGACTTCTGAAACCAAAGCGAACGAAGCGAAAAGCAAAGTTTCATACAAAATAGTCGACAGAAACGGCGCTTGCGCGGTTGAAATAGGCGACAAAGTATATACGCCGCAAGAGATTTCCGCAAAAATCCTTATGAAGCTAAAAGAAGACGCAGAGAGCTTCCTTGGCGAAGAGGTAACTGACGCCGTAATCACCGTGCCCGCATACTTCAACGACGCCCAAAGAAAAGCGACGAAAGAGGCGGGTATCATCGCGGGTCTAAACGTGCTTAGAATCATCAACGAGCCGACGGCGGCTTCGCTAGCTTACGGACTTGATAGAAAAGCGCAAGAGAAGATCCTTATCTACGACCTAGGCGGCGGCACGTTCGACGTTACGGTGCTTGATGTCGGGGACGGCGTATTTGAAGTTTTGGCGACCGACGGGGACGCCTTCCTTGGCGGTGACGACTTCGACAATAGAATCATCGATTGGCTAGCGGACGAGTTCAAAGCGGAACAAGGCATAGACCTCAAAAACGACAAAATGGCGCTTCAAAGGCTAAAAGAGGCGGCCGAAAACGCCAAAAAAGAGCTATCGACTGCGATGGAGACGGAAATCAACCTGCCGTTCATCACGGCCGACGCGACAGGTCCAAAACACCTTGTCAAAAAGCTAACGAGAGCGAAATTCGAGTCTATCATTGGCGATCTTGTAGATAAAACAAAAACAAAAATCGTAGAGGTGCTAAAACAAGCGGGACTTGACAAAGGCGCAATCGACGAGGTAGTAATGGTGGGCGGCTCTACAAGGGTGCCGAAAATCCAAGACATGGTAAAAGAGTACTTCGGCAAAGAGCTGAACAAAACGGTAAACCCTGACGAAGTCGTGGCTGTGGGCGCGGCAATCCAAGGCGGCGTACTAAAAGGGGATGTAAAAGACGTACTGCTTCTTGACGTAACTCCGCTAAGCCTAGGTATCGAAACGCTCGGCGGCGTAATGACAAAAGTAATCGACAGAGGTACGACGATACCTGCCAAAAAATCGCAAACGTTCTCGACTGCGGAAGACAATCAGCCGGCGGTGACCATCCACGTACTGCAAGGTGAGAGAGAGTTTGCGAAAGACAACAAATCGCTAGGTATGTTCGAGCTAGGCGGTATCATGGCGGCTCCAAGAGGGGTGCCTCAAATCGAAGTTACGTTTGACATCGACGCCAACGGTATTTTGAATGTATCTGCAAAAGACAAGGCGAGCGGCAAAGAGTCAAACATCAAAATCACCGGCTCGTCTGGTCTAAACGAAGACGAAATCAACAAAATGGTGCAAGAAGCCGAAGCGCACAAAGAAGAGGATAGAAAAAGAAAAGAGGTGGTCGAGGCGAAAAACCAAGCGGACGCCCTGATACACCAAACGGAAAAAACCCTCTCCGAGTCCGGCGACGCTGTAAGCGCTGACGAAAAAGCGAAAATCGAAGCGGCCATCAAAGAACTAAAAGATGTCCTTGCAAAAGACAACGTCACAAAAGACGAGATAGAAGTAGCCACTAGAAATCTAACATCCGTAAGCCACAAACTAGCGGAAGCTATGTATGCAAAACAAGGCGGCGAAGCCGGCGCCGCAGGCGGTGCGCAAGGCGGACAAGCCAAAAAAGACGACGACGTAATCGACGCCGAAGTAGAATAATCTCCGTAGAGCCATATAAGGCCTCGCTCCAAAGCCCTGTCTTTACGGCAGGGCTTTTTTTATTCCCCAAAAAAACTAAAAACTGCATAATATTTAATCAAACATTTTTGTAACAATCCTCGATTTTCTGTATAAAATTGCATCATAGATTTCGTGGAGGGTGCACATGCTAAAACAGGGACAGGTTCAAAAACAAACCGTTAGGCTCTCTATGAAGCTGTGGCTTCCGATACTGGAGAGTTCGCTATCGGAGCTTTCCAAAAACGTGGACGAAATGTCTCAAACAAACCCGTATGTGCAGGTCAAAAAAGGGTTCGAAAACGAGTTCAAGCTGCGCGCCAAAGACGTAAAAAAATTCTCCTCGGTCAAAAGCGGGGGAATGGACGAGAGCAGCGCGGCCTCCATAACGTCCGAGGAGTCTTTGTACGACAAGCTTCTTCCTCAGATAGAGCCGCATCTTTTCCCAACCGACGTATCGAGGAGGGTAGCCGTTGCGATTATCCAAAACCTGGACGAGGACGGCTTTTTTGACGCCAGCCCTATCGATATAGCGGCCGAGTGCGGCGTGGACGAGGGCTACGTGGAAAAGATAAGACAGAGATTCGCCGCCCTGGAGCCTTGCGGCATAGGGGCGAAAGACGTGCAGGAGGCGCTTTATTTCCAGCTTTGCCAGCTGGACGTGGACGAGGAGATGTACTCGGCGGTGAAGACGCTTATATACGAAAAAGAGCTCGCCCTAAAAACCATGCAGCCCGCCCTTCTCAAGAGGGCCAAAAAACTACTCTCGCGCTTTAGGACGGTTCCGGCTATCGACTATCAAGAAGCTAGCGCTCCTGTAATTCCGGATGTGGCCGTAGTATTCGAAAAAGACAAATTCGAAGTCAGGCTAAACTCCATCTACTATCCGGACATAGTTATAGACAAGGAGCTCGCCCACGAGGGGGGAGAGTTTGCCAAGGAGAAGGTAAAAGAGGCGATGATGGCCTCCAACCTGATAAATTTGCGCAAGACGACGCTGCAAAACATCGTTAACATCATCATTGAGAAGCAGTTTAAATTCTTTTTGGGCGGAGAACTTGTGCCGCTCAAGATACAAGACGTGGCGGACATACTCGGATACAACCAGTCCACCATCTCCAGGGCTGTGGCCAATAAATATCTCTCATGCGACAGGGGCATATTCCCTTTTAGGCACTTCTTTAGCTTTGCGGTAACACAGAGCGTAAGCACCAACGAACTAAAAAGCTTCGTAAAGCACGTAGTGGAGTCGGAGAGCAGAGAGAGGCCGCTAAACGACGAGGAGATACTAGCTGCGGTACAAAAAAGATTTGGTTTAAAAATGGTCAGGCGAAGCATCACAAAATATCGCCTCGAGCTTGGAATACCGTCGTCAAAGGAGCGCAAGAAGGAGTATGTGCTGGCCTAGGCGGACGGAACGGCATATGCAAGAAATAAAAACAAAAATAGAGGGCGGAAAATGCTAAAAGGGCTTGCTTCGCAAGAGGCTACTGAGAATTTTTTTGCAAAAAAAACGGAGTTTTCAAAAACGTCCGTAAAAAACTCTCCCTATTTTTCAATCTCCTCTCTCGGTATCGGCACCTATAAGCCGGAGGCGTACAAGGAAGAGAACTACTTGTTTAGCTACAAGGACGCCGTAAAAAAAGCGGTAAAACTCGGCTGCAACCACATAGATACGGCCGCGAACTATCGATACACGAAAAGCGAACAGGAGATTGGAGAAGCGCTTGGCGAACTTAGCGAAGAAGGCGTAAAAAGGGAGGAGCTGGTTATCGCCACAAAAGGCGGGTTCTTGCCGCTCTCATATCCCTTTCCCGAAAATCCGTATCACTGGATAAACGATACCGTGGTCAAAAGCGCTCTCGCCAAAGAGGACGAGATAGTAACAGACGAGCACTGTATGACCTCGGAGTTCGTCGAGTGGTCTTTTGAGAAGTCGCTAGAACGTCTCGGGGTTGAGGCGATAGATATATTTTATATACACAACCCGGAGTTTGAGCTTGGCGTCGTGCCTTATGAAAAGCTGGTCGAAAAATTCGGCGCCATATCGAAGATGCTCGAGGCAAAACGAAAAGACGGGAAGCTTGGCTCATACGGCGTAGCCTCTTGGAACGGTTTTTTGAACGACCCGTCGCATATGGAGTATCTATCTCTGGCCGACTTCGTTGGGGCCGCAAGGGCGCACGGCGACGGATTTAGATTTTTGCAAAGCCCGTACAATCCGGCAAAACCGCACGGCTATATATTCGCGAACCAAAAGATGGAAAACGGGTATATGCCGGCTTTTTACGCCGCAAAAAAGATGGGGCTAGAAATCATCACCAGCTCCTCGCTGCTGCAAATGAATATATTCAAAGGGGCTTTTAGCGCCGAATTCAGGGATATCTGCGACCTTGCCCTTGCTAGCGATTTGCAGAGGGCTTTGCAGTTTGCCAGATCAAACCCCCTGACCCTATGCGCCCTAGTCGGCGCATCGAGCGAAGAGCACGTCGAACACGACTTTGCGCTTTTAAAAGAGGAGTGTGTGGCGGGCGCAGATTATGAGAAATTTTTTAGGTTGGGTTAGATGCTGTATGACGTAATAGTGGTTGGGAGCGGTATAGCCGGTCTGACGGCGGCGATAGAGGCCGCAAAGTCGGGAGCCAGCGTGCTCGTGCTGACAAAAAATATGCCGCTTCGTTCCAATAGTTCGATGGCCGCCGGCGGAATCAACGCCGCGCTCGGCAACGCGGAAGCCGATAGCGTAGAGATGCATCTGGCGGATACTCTAAAAGGCGCGGACGGCCTAGGCGAAAAGAGGGCGGCGGCCGTTCTGACCAAGAACGCCCCGGCTACTGTCTTGTGGCTTGACGCCATCGGTGCGAACTTCGACAAAGACGAAAGCGGCAAAATTATGCAAAGGAGCTTCGGCGGAGCTGGAAAGAAGCGCACCTGTTTCGTCGCGGATAAGACCGGCGGGGCCATCGTGCAAGCGCTGCTCGCGGGGCTAAAAAACAAGAGCATAAGGGTGCAAAGCGACTACCAGGCGATGAGCCTTTTAAAGGACGGCGACAAGATAGCGGGCGTTTCGGCCATGAACAAAAAAAGCTGCCAGATAGAGCTTTTCGGCGCAAAAAGCGTCGTGCTTGCGGGCGGCGGATATGCCGGAATATATTTCGGACACACTTCGAACCCCCAAGATTCCGTCGGTGATACGCTGGCGCTAGCTCTTCGGGCGGGAGTGGCGCTTAGGGATATGGAGTTCGTACAGTTTCATCCCACCGGACTTTGGCATAGCGGCTCCCTCGTCAGCGAGGCGGTGCGAGGCGAAGGCGGCTATATCGTAAACCATAGGGGCGAGCGCTTTACAAACGAACTCGCAACCAGAGATGTGTTGGCTCGCGCCATAGCCAGACAGCAAGAGGAAGGCGGCGTGTTTATAGACGTTAGGCATATCTCGCCAGACGTGCTTGCGTCCAGAGTCCCCTCTTTCTTGAAGGCGGCGATGGCGCAGGAGGGTAAAGACGCCACCACGGAGCTCGTGCCTATAAAACCAGTAGCCCATTATACGATGGGCGGAATAGCCGTAAACGAGCGGTGCGAGACGTCTATAAATGGACTCTATGCGGCCGGAGAGTGTGCGTGCAACGGAGTGCATGGCGCCAATAGGCTTGGCGGAAACAGTCTTTTGGAGGCCGCCGTGTTTGGCGGGATAGCCGGCAAAGAGGCCGCCTCATATGCGAAAACGAAAGCGGAGTTTTTGAAGATAGACCTTACCACGGTGGCAAAAGATGAGAAAAGAGTGGAAAACGTACTAAAAGGCGAAGCCGGGGCGAACCCTAGGGCGGTACGAAAGAGTCTCGGCGACGCGCTGTATGCCAAAGCGGGACTTTTCAGGGATGAACACGGCCTCTCGTCGGCCTTCGAGTATATAGGCTATCTCAAAACCGTTGCTGGGATGATGAGCGCTACGGAGAAAAGAAGAGAGGGCAACTTCGAGCTGCCGCTAATTTTGGAGCTACAAAACGCCGTACTGGTAGCGGAAGCCTCCGTGCTCTGCGCGCTGAGAAGGGAAGAGAGCAGGGGCGCGCACTACCGGGACGACTACGGCGCAAAAGACGACGCCGCCTTCAAGAAACACTCATCCGTAAGACTGGATGGAATGAAGCTTGTCCACTCCTTTGAAGAGGGCGGGCTGTTTGGCAAAATAAAAGAGTTCATCAAAAAATAAAGGATAAAAAATGGCAAAAGTAATGTTAAGGGAAAAAGACGGCAAGGTAAAGTTCTATGTCGCAAAAAAGGACATGGAGGAGACGATACTCTCTATCGAGTTTGATAGCGACGAGAAATGGGGCGGCGAGACGAAAATCTCAAACGGCGACGTATGGCACATTCCGGTCGGCCCAAAAAAGCTTCCTTGCGAAGTGGAGGCGAAAAGGCTATCTATCGGCGGCGAATAGTTTTGTCAGTTTCGAGTGCTAAAATAACCCTATATCCCAATACGCGTAAAAAGGGTGAATTATGTCTTGGCACTCGAAAAATAAAGAGGATCTGCTAGAAGAGCTGCAAAGCCACCATATCAACGGGCTTAGCGAATCCGAAGCGATACGCAGGCTGGAGCGTTACGGACAAAATATCGTCAAAAAACAGCAAAAACGCTCGCTGCTTATGCGTTTTGCGGCGCAGTTCCAAAGTTCGCTCATATATATATTGCTGGTTGCCGCGCTCATTGCCGCGCTAATGGGCGAAAGCGTAGACGCCGCGGTAATCTTCGGCGTAGTGCTGATAAACGCGATAGTCGGATGCATCCAGGAAGGCAAAGCGCAAAAGGCTATCGCGGCGCTTGACGATATGATGCCGACCTTCGCCGTCGTTATAAGGGACGGCAAAAGAAAACGCATGGACGCCAGGTTTGTCACGGTAGGCGATATAGTTCTTCTATCTTCCGGCGACAAAGTACCGGCCGACATAAGACTACTGGAAACAAACTCTCTTTGCGTCGACGAGTCTATACTTACAGGCGAATCGTTACCGGTTCAGAAAGAGGACGGCATACTCCACCACTCCACCCCCCTATCGGAAAGAACCAATATGGCCTATGCCGGTTCGCTGGTGACATACGGTCAAGGCTATGGCCTGGTAATCGGCATAGGCGATTTGACCGAGATAGGACAGATAGCCGAGCTTTTGAAGAGCACCAAAAAGCTTGAGACTCCGCTTTTGAAAAAAATAGACGAACTAGGCCGTCTTATACTCATTTTTGTCGTAGGGCTATCGGCGGTTACGCTCGTTATCGGCATGGCCAGAGGCGAGAGCTTCGAAGATATGCTGATGGCGTCCGTTGCTCTTGCGGTCGGAGCGATACCGGAAGGTTTGCCGGCCGCGATGACTATCATGCTCGCCATCGGAGTTTCGGCCATGGCGGCCAAAAACGCCATCATCCGCTCCCTTCCATCGGTAGAGACGCTCGGAAGCGCCACGGTGATATGCTCCGATAAAACCGGAACTCTAACGAAAAACGAGATGACCGTCCAAAAACTATATGTAGGCGGACACTATTATACGGTGAGCGGGATTGGATACGGGGCGGACGGGAAGATAGACGGGGAGCCGAGCGAAGAGCTGGATCGACTGCTTTTGATAGGGGCGCTTTGCAACGATTCCGATTTAAAGGAGGTGAACAATCAGGTTGTCGCGGTGGGGGATCCTACCGAGGCGGCCCTGATAGTCGCCGCCCAAAAAGCCTCCATCTCGAAAGAGGAGTCCGCGGGAGCTTATCCTAGGCTTGATGTTCTGGCTTTCGAGTCGGATAGGCAATTTATGGCCACCCTCCATAAGGCGGATAAAAAAAATTTGTTATTTTTTAAAGGTTCCGTAGAGAAAATAGGGGAGCTTTGCGGCGGCATTCCGGAAGGGATAGCCGAGGAGTTCGCCAGGGACGGCCTTAGGGTGTTGGCTTTCGCATACAAAGAAGTAGGAGAGGATGTCGAAAAGATTGAGAGCTGGATGCTTTCAGAGACCATTTTTGTAGGGTTTGCGGCGATGATGGATCCGCCTAGGGACGAAGCCAAGAGCGCGGTGGAGATATGCAAAAAAGCCGGAATCGGCGTTAAGATGATTACCGGGGATCACGCCGTTACCGCCGTAAATATCGCAAAAAAGCTGGGTATATGCGGCCATAGCGCGGAGGCCGTGACCGGGAGCGTGCTTGCCGAAATGGACGATGTAGCGCTCATGGAGTGCGTAAAGGAGACAAACGTCTATGCGAGAGTCGCCCCGCAGCAAAAGTTGAGACTCGTCGAGGCTATGCAGGCGAACGGCGAAGTGGTGGCCATGACCGGAGACGGCGTCAACGACGCTCCGGCGCTAAAGAGGGCCGACATAGGCATAGCTATGGGCAAGGGCGGCACCGACGTATCAAAAGAGGCCGCCGATATGGTGCTCTCGGACGACAATTTCGCTTCGATCGTATATGCGGTAGAAGAGGGGCGCAACGTATACGAGAAGTTTATCAAGTTTATCATCTGGACCCTTCCTACGAACATAGGCGAGGGAATGGTTATATTTTTTGCCGTCCTTTCAGGCGCGGCATTGCCTATCTTGCCGACCCAGGTGCTTTGGATCAATATGACGACCGCCGTATTGTTAGGGCTTATGCTGGTATTCGAGCCGAACGAAAAAGACGTGATGTCTAGAAAGCCTAGGCTCCAATCCGCTCCGGTGGTCTCCGCCCGTATGCTTCTTAGGATGCTTATAGTCGGTATATTGATGCTTTTCGGAGCTTTTTTTATGTTCGAATACGAACTCTCCGGCGGAGCGTCCCAGGAGTATGCCAGAAGCGTGGCGGTTACGGTTTTTATATCCATAGAGATATTCTATCTTTATAGCTGCCGCTCTCTTTACGGCTGTGCGTTCAAAAGCGGATTCTTCGCAAATAAGCCGCTTTTGCTCGGAGTAGGCTTGATGCTCTTTTTGCAGGGGCTGTTTTTGTATGCGCCGTTTATGAACGATATATTCGGCAGCGCCCCTCTCGAACCGGAAAGCGTCGCCGTCTCGATTGGCATAGGGTTTCTTGTTATGCTTGTCGTGGAAGCCGAAAAAAAATGGCTCAAGCTGTAAACCGTATTCCGCTTGCGGCAAAAACGGCATACACGATGTTTGTCGCGCTTCTGGCGCCGTACTATCTAAAAGAGTATGGGCCTACAAATTTTCTCTACTTTTGCGACGTCGCATTGGCGCTTACGCTGCTCTCTGTGTGGAGCGAAAAGCCGCTTTTCGTGTCGGCGGCCGTCGTCGGCATACTGTTGCCCCAGTCGTTATGGATGGCTGATTTCATAGGATCTCTCTTCGGGCTGCCTATTACTGGAATGACGGCCTATATGTTTGACGGTAGGATTCCGCCGTTTACCAGATTCCTCTCTTTTTACCACTTCTGGCTGCCGCTCTTTGCTTTATGGTGCGTACATAGGCTCGGATACGATAAAAGGGCGTTTAGGTTTTGGAGCGTTATCGCGGTGGCTTTGCTCATCGTCTGCTATCTATTTATGCCGCCCCCTCCGGCCCCAGTCGACAATCCGTCGCTGCCGGTAAACATCAACTACGTTTTCGGGCCGAGCGACAAAGAGGCGCAGACGTGGCTGCATCCGCATCTATATTTCGGGCTGTATACGCTATTTTTGGTTTTTGCGGTGTTTTTGCCTACGCATCTGCTGTTAAAGAGGTTTTATAAAGACAAAACAAATATAATTTGTGCCCGATAGTAAATAACATTTAAAGGTGATTGTAAATGAATGTATCTAGGTTTGCAGCTTCCTCTGTTGTTGCCTCAATTCTGTGCGTTTCCTCATTGTTCGCCGATGCGGATACGAAAGTTCAGACAATAGAAGTACCGGTTGATAAATGTGCGGCTCCGGTCTTGTCGATAGCCATTAACGACATAGATTGCAAAGCCCAATCTTGTCAGGATACCGGCGTTCCAAGCGGCGGTTTTGCGGCGCTTGCCGGAATCATAGGTGGGCAAGGCAACGTTAAAGGGATAGGAAACGGCGTAAAAAGTATGCTTTCTAATGCGATAAAAGAGACAAAATGTTTCAAGGTTGTCGATCTGGAACAATTCGAAAAGATGAAAAAGATGCTTGCGGCGACGGGGCAGGAAGTGAAACCGCCTAAAATAGATATAGTCATCGGAGGCACCGTTTCTTCGATAGATGTAAGCAAAGAAGGCGGCGCGCTGGGCGGAGGCATGATCCCTGTTTTGGGTCTGATTTCCAAAAATACATCAAAGGCAAGTATAGGTGTTGATTTTTACACCATGAACCCGTCTACTCTGGAAATGGGCGACTCTAAAAGCTTTAAGGCCGACAGCGAAAAGAGTTCGTGGGGGTTTGGCGCGGTAGCGGGACCTGCCGGCGGGGGCTGGAGCGTTACTAAAAACGTTGCGCTTGATAACGTAATCCGCGATGTAGTATTTAGCGCCACAAATTACCTTGTTGAAACATATGCCAAGGATAAAATAGTAGAAAAAGCAAAGCCTTTGGCCAAAGCCGACTAAGTTTTAATTTAGAGGAGTAGTCAAAAGGCTCTTTTTGCGTCGGCTACTCCCTTCGCAACACCTTGTCGACTATCTTTTCAAAAAACGGGATAGGCTTAAATTCGCGCTCCAGCTTCTCCCTGTCTAGCGTCTTGGCGAACTCCGCCGGGTCGTGCGGGGCGTCTTTGCTTTTTTTGGAGTAGAGCTCTACGAATAGGTCGATAAGCCCGGTGCGCGCATGCTTGATATGCCCAAACGGCCAAAATCTGAGCTGGTTGGTATGCTCGAGCGGCACCCCTTTTTTGTAGTGCAGGTAGAGCATGCTTCCCAGTCCCGCTCTGTCGGCGCCGGATTTGCAGTGTATCAGCACCGGGTACTCTATTTCTTGGTATACTTCTCTGAATTTTTCAAGCGTTTTTACTTCCGGGATTTTTCGCGAGTACGCCTCTATGTATACTAGCTTCACGCCCATCTGTTCGCACACCTTCTCCTCGAGCGCGCGTAAAGGGGAGTTTCTCTCGTATCCCCTTAGGTTTAGCACTGTTTTTATGCCGTGTTTTTTGATGATACGCCTTAGCTGGTATGTCGTAGGCTGGCTGGAGCGAAATGCGTGTTCGTCTATTCGGTGGAAGTTGCGCCTGAATACGTTCGTGATGTTGTGTTCCACTACCATTGCGTAAAACTGGGCGTATATGCGGCCAAAAAAGCTGTCTATGTTTATCGGTTTTTTCAAACTATTCCTTTGCGGCGTAAAGCTTGGCATACTCTTCGCATGATGAGAGCAGCTCTTCCTCGCTTCCTTGGCAGACTATCCGTCCGTCTTTGAAAAGCGCTATTTTTGAGGCGGATTTTACGGTAGAGAGTCTGTGCGCTATCAGAATCACTATCCTCTCTTTCGCTATTTCGGCGGTTGCCTTCATGACCTCCGCCTCACTCTCGTTGTCAAGCGCGCTCGTGGCCTCGTCCATGATAAGTATCGAAGGCTTCTTATAGAGTGCCCTGGCTATGGCTATCCTCTGTCTTTGCCCTCCGGAGAGGTTTGCGCCAAACTCCTCCAAAACCGTATGCATGCCGTTTGGCAAATGTTTGACGAAAGCGTATGCGTGTGCGGCTTTCAACGCTTCGTTTATCCTGTCTTCGTCTATCTCTTCGCCGTAGGCCACGTTTGCGGCTACCGTGTCGTTCATGATATATACTCTTTGGCTGACGACCGCCACCTTGCTTCTTAGGCTGCCAAGCGTATACGAGTTGATATTCTCCCCGTCTATCATGATTTTTCCGGATGTAGGATCATAAAATCTTAGAAGCAGGGAGACTAGCGAGCTTTTGCCGCCGCCGCTCTGTCCCACGAGCGCCGTCATTTCACCTTTTTTGAACGTTATCGAGACATCCTTTAGCGCCGCTTTGCCATCGTAAGCAAGCACTACGTCTTTGACCTCTATCGTTCGAGGTTCGCCTGAAAGCTCTTTTTCGCCGCCCAATATCGTAGGCTTGACGTCGAAAAGCTCCCTGATCCTTCTGTTCGCCGCTATCGCGTCTTGGAATTTGTTGAATACGCTAGATAGCTGCCTTATAGGAGTGTATAGCAAAAAAAGCGCGGTCAAAAACGAGAAGAACTCGCCTACGCTAAGCTTTCCTTCCATTACCTCGGAGCCGCCTATATATATGACCACCGCCGCGGCCGCGGCTCCTAGTATCTCCATCAGCGGATTCACGGCTTCGGCCGTTTTTACGCTTTTCATGTCTATCCGTAGCGAATTTGCCGTGTGCGTCTGAAATCTTTTAGACTCAAACTCTTCCGTGCAGTTTGCCTTTATCATCTCTATGTTGTTAAAGATCTCGCTAAGATGCGCCGTAATATCGGAGTTTATCTCCTGTGATTTTTTGGACAGCTTCCTCATTCTGTTTGCAAGCAGCGTTAGCGGATAGAACGCGATCGGCAGCACCACAAGCCCTATGAAGGCGAGCTTTGGGCTTTGGTATATTACCGTTGCGACTAGCGCTATCGCCGTCAGCCCCTCTTTTATCATAGTGGCTAGATAGCTGGATACGGCGGATTGGATGCGGCCTATGTCGTTTGTAAGGCGGCTTATCAGTTCGCCGCCTCTGGCGCGGACGAAGAACGATATGTCGGCGCCCATCAGGCTGCCTAGCAGTCCGTCCCTGACTCGTCTTACTATGTCCTTGCCGATAAACGAGATGAAGTACGCCTCCAAAAAAGCGCCTACGCTCTTTGCCGTATATACCGCTACGAGCGCCAAAGGAAGAAGCGCCAGCATCGAAGCGTCCTTTTTGATGAATATCTCATCGAGCACCGGTTTTATCAGGTAGGCTATAGCCGCGGTAGCCGCAGAGGTCATGACTACGCCTATTAACACGATTACGAACTCTTTTTTGTACTCTTTGTAAAAATGCGAATACGATTTTAGAAACTCGAACACCTTACAACTTCTCCCATACGGTTCCGCTTGCCGTATCCATAAGCTCTACACCCATCTTTTTCAGTTCGTCCCTTATCGTGTCGGCCGTCGCGAACTCTTTGGCCTTCTTCGCCTCGCCCCTTTTTGTTACTAGCTCCTCTATCTTCGCTTTGTCTTCGTCCGATACGCCAAGCTGGAAGTATTCGCTTGGATTTTTGACGCCTACGCCGAGAACGTTCGCCGCGAGGGAAAGCGCGTATGCCGCTTCGCCTTTTGCCTCTTTGTCCTTTGGATTTTTATCCATCGCCTCGTTCGCCGCCTGTATCCTCTCGTCCAGGCTCGCAAGGGCTTTCGATATATTCAGGTCATCTTCCAGCGCGTCCAGAAACTCTTTTTTAAACTCTGTATCCTCTATTTCCGCTATGCCGTCCACTCTTTTTTTGAGGCGGTAGAGCTTGTCAAGTCTTTTTTTGGACGCCTCCAGATCCTCTAGGCTGAAGTTGAAGTTTGCACGGTAGTGCGTTGTCAGCAGATAGAACCTGATGATTTCGCCGTCATACTTTGCTAGCGCGTCACGCAAGAAAAAGCTGTTGCCAAGAGATTTACTCATCTTCTCCCCGCCTATCGTAACAAAGCCGTTATGCATCCAGACTCGCGAGAGCTCCTGACCGTATCCGCACCTGGTTTGGGCCGCTTCGTTCTCGTGATGAGGAAACAAAAGGTCGCTTCCGCCACCGTGTATGTCTATCTGGTATTCACCCTCTTTGGCGATATGTTTTTTTATCATCGCGGAGCACTCTATGTGCCATCCCGGGCGCCCTCTGCCAAAAGGCGAATCGAAGCTGACCGGTTCGCCTTCTTTGGCGCTTTTCCAGAGTACGAAATCCTTGTCGTTTCGTTTCTCGCTTGCTTCAAGGCGGCTTACCGTTTCGTCCAGCTTGTGTCCAGAGAGGCTTAGGTACTTATCGTCCTTTGCGGCGTCGAAGTATACGTCGCCGCTCGGCGTTTGGTACGCAAATCCTTTTTCTATAAGCACGCTTATAAGCCTTGTCATATCGCCTATACACTCCGTGGCTTTTGGCTCGACGTCCGGAGAGAGGCAGTTTAGTTTTGCCATCTCTTTTTTATAGCTTTCATAATATTTAGAGGTTATCTCTTCTAGACTTTTGCCGCTTAGAGCCATCTTTTTGAGAATTTTGTCATCTATATCCGTAATATTTCTGGCAAATGTTACTTTTTTGCCGACGGCTCTAAGCGTGCGCACGAGCAGGTCGAAAGCGACGGCGCTTCTGGCGTGCCCGAGATGCGCGTCGTCGTATACGGTCGGGCCGCATACGTAGAGCCTGACGTCCTCCTCTGTTATCTCCATCTTTTGTTTCGTCTTAGAATCGTAGATATGCAACGGTAAACTCCCTTAAAAATAAAAGCGCCGCGGCTTCGGCGGCCAAAAACAAAATAAGCGCCGCAAAAAGCTTTGCGTCAAAAAAGCTCTTTAGCCTCTCAAAACCAAACGCCTTTAGCGTCAGCGAAAACAGTATGAGGCCGGTAAGCGAGCCTGAAAGCGCAAGTCCGGCCGCCCCCAAAAACTGCATCAGGACAATACTCAAAAGCGCGTTGCACAAAAGCGAAACAGCCGATATTTTAGCGGCTTTTAGCTGCTGATGCTTAGAGTAGAGCCAAAGCGAAAAAAGCCTGGAGAGACCGAAAGGCACGAGCCCTATCATATACATGGCCAGCACCGCCGAAGTGCTATTCGTATCGCTCCTATGGAAGCTCCCGTGTTCGTAGATCAGCCAGATTACCTCTTTTGAGAGGATGATGCCCCCTATCGTAAATCCAAGAAGCAAAAAAGACAAAAACCAAAACGCTTTTTTCAGCTGGGCTAGCGCGGCTTCCTCTTCGCCTCTGCTTAACGCTTTTGCGACGGATGGAAATAGCGCCATGGAGGTGGCGATGGCGAATACCGCCAACGGGAGCTGAAATATCCTGTTTGCGTAATATAGGTAGCTGATGGCGCCGGTAGCCAGAAACGTAGCCAGCCATACATCTACAAATGCCGATATTTGCGCGGTAGAGCTGCCTGCTATCGACGGCAGGAAGCTTCGGTTGAATCTCTTCGTGTCGTCGGCCGCGCTTCTATCGCCCCTTAGAAGTCTTGCCGTTCCAATCTTAAGGAGCCTGAACACCCCTTTTTTCTTCGCCGCCGCAAGATGCGCGACTACCTGTAAAAGCCCGCCGACAAGTACGCCGTAGCTTAGGGCATATACCGCTTCCAGTTTGCCCATATCCTTCGCCATGAAAAGCGCGGTTATCATAGCTACGTTAAGTAGCGCCGTAGAAAAGGCGGTCGTAGCGAAGTGTTTGCGATATTGGAGCAGGGCGCCCAAAAACGTAACGATGAATATCAGGTCGAGATAATAGAAGTTGATTGCGACTATCGGTGCGGCTATCGTTTTGATCTCGTCCGAGTATCCGAAAGCCGTCAGCTCCGTAAAAGTCCGCTGGAATATCGTAATGAGCAGCGACATGCCTATAATCCAAAGCATCAGCCTCGCAAAAACCGCCATGCTAAAAAGCGGCTTATGCGAAGATGCGGCGAACGACGGGATAAACGACTGGCTAAAAGCCCCTTCGGCAAAAATATTGCGAAACAGATTCGGTAGTTTAAATGCTATGAAAAATATATCGCTGTATACTCCGGCGCCGAGAACACTAGCGGTAAGCATATCGCGCAAAAATCCAAGCACTCTGGAGGTTAAAATTCCGGCGGAGTTTGTAAAAATCGATTTAAACATTCCGGGATTTTATCAAATCGGGGGTTAAAGAGGTTGTGGGCGATTAATAACACAAAAATAACACTTTATGATTTTTGTATTAGAATATCTAATTATATAGAAGACGGGGATTTTGGTCGGCATGGCAAAAGAGGGCAAGTTGTTCGAAACGGTAGAGTTTGAAACGGAAGACGTTTCCAAGACTCTTAATGAATTCGCGAAACGATACAACTTGGATCCCAAAAACATAGATTTTAAGATCAACTCCGTCGCGACGGTCGCGTTTAACGACGCGGACAAGAGTCTCGCCATATTCAATACCATGAGGGGCGAGCCTATAGCCCACGAGCTTTTTTTGGATGAAAAGATAAAGATATACCAAAAGCTCTCCATTAGCATCAAAGAGCTCGAAGATCAGCCCGTAAAGCTTGATATCTCCCTCTCCGCGGACAAGCTCTTCACCAAGATAATAGCGACGCTGAAAAAAGAGTCGAGGATAGTTTATTACCCGAATCTGGATAGGTTTATATACGACGAGATAAATAAAAGGCTGGTAAAACACAAAATCCTCATCGGTATCTTTGAGGACGGTTTTAAAAAACAGATAGACGTATTCGCCAAAAATATCAGAGACGGCGGAAAGCTGGAAGAGGATTATAAGTTTACGGTCGCCGAGACTACAGATTTTATACCCTCAGAAGACGATAAGATAACTTTCTATTTTGAAGAGAAGAGAAAAATAGACGAGGAGAAGCCGGACTTTTATAATAGGGGCTATATAGTCGACGTCTCGGAGGGCGAGATACTTGCCGAGTATAGAAAACCGAAGATGGGCAGAAGCGGGCGCGACGTCAGGGGTCAGTTCATAAAGGTCAAGGAGCCAAAGAGCAGTAATTTTCCTGAGTTTAAAGTTACCCAAAACATCAGGGTCGAGGACACGCCGTCCTTGATAAGATATATAGCCGCAAAACAAGGATATGTCGTATTCGACGGCGAGACGCTGGATGTCCAGGAAGAGCTGGTCGTTCAGGAGATTAGCTTCAGAAATACCGGCTCCATAGTCGTCGACCAAGAAAAGGATATTACGCTCGATATTACGGAGTCGAACCCTATCGTCGACGCCATAGGCTCGAATATGACGGCAAAAGCCCATGAGGTAATAGTCAGGGGGAGCATGGGGGATAATTCGGCCATATATGCCGACAAGGCGGAGGTATACGGGCTTACGCACGCCACTAGCAAGGTTTTTGCCAAAAGCGCCTCCATAGCGACCCACAGAGGGTACCTGGAGGCTAAAGATGTCAAGATAGATAGGCTCGAGGGCGGAGAGATAGTGGCCGACGTCGTGCATATAGGCCATGCGAGCAGCGGCAAAATCAGGGCGAAAAAGATATACATCACAAATCTGGGATCAAATTGCCACATAACGGCCTCCTCGCTGATAGACATATCCGTAATCCTTGGAAGCGACAATAAATTCATCTTCGAACCGGGCGCTACGCCGTGGGAGATGGAGATGTTCCAAAAAGCCGTCAAAAAAGAGGCGGAACTCACAAAAAGCTACAACGAGAAACATGACGAATTCAAAAAAATGATAAAACTGGTAGAGGATAACAAGGCGAGCGCAATCAAAATAAAGCAGCAGATAGACGAGGATTCACGGAAAGGCTTTACCCCTAGGGAGGCCTTTGTTTTGAAATACGCACAATTTACAAAGATGATTGAAAACGCAAAATTATTAAAATCAG
Organism: uncultured Helicobacter sp.; assembly: GCA_964568395.1. Lineage (GTDB taxonomy): Bacteria > Campylobacterota > Campylobacteria > Campylobacterales > UBA6016 > UBA6016. The sequence continues at coordinate 37,464 of CAZMPN010000011.1, forward strand.
AGTATGATGTGCTAAAATCGGAAATCGAGAATATTCGCCACGAAGTAGCCACTTTTGAGGATAAGCTATTGGATGCAAGACTGGTAAACCATGGGATATGGCGCAACTTTCAGACCGTCATATTCAAAGCGCACGGCGGCAAAAAAGAGTATAAGTATATCCCCGTGGAAGGCTCGAAAGTTAAAGAGATAGGACTCTTTAAAATCGGCGATATGGAATATAGCGCCGGGGAGATTAGATAACAAAACAAGGAGCCTCTTTGGAAGCTGCGAAACCTAAAGGTGTCAGGCTAACCACTTCTTCCGTTGTCCAAACAATCGAGCATTTTTGCAAAGAGAAGAATATTCCCATTCAAAAAATGGATTTTGATTTTCTTGGCGTAAAGACGGAGGTCTACTCTTCCGTAAACGATGAGAAGCCGCAGCAGGCCGCGCTACCTATCGAGGAGTCGGTGTGGCTTGACGAGGGTATGACCGTTAGGCAGACGTACGAGATATTCCTTAGGTTCGCGCAGCCTGATGAGAACTTTGTCTTGAATATAGGGTTTGGCGGAAACAAGAGTCTTACGTCCGTCTTAGCGTTCATAAAACCCTCTTCCAAGTTTGCGAATCTGGATGGCCTTGAAAAAAGACTCGAGGACGAGCTGAATAAGAGAAAATTGAAGCTTGGAGTCATGATAGGGATATATGACGAAGGGATGAAAAAAGACATCAAATCTTTTTGCGAATACCTAAGAAATGGCGGCAAACTCGACAGGGAGTTCAAAATAGAGCTTTTCCACGGGCCTGATTTTGTACCCGCAAAAGACGACTCTTTGGAGCTAGTATTCCAAAAAAATTTGGAGGGCGCCAATAAGCCGGGCGTGTTTTCTACAAAAGCCGGAAGCGAACTGATTGTTTATAGAAAAGCGATGGAGGGCGTGGCTTCCAGGGACGCCAAAGGCAGATTTCTAAAGCCTTCCGAGGCAAAGACCACAAAGCAGTGCGAGTTTAAGACCGGGGACGGAATAGAGATATTCGAAACCGACAGCGAAAAGATATATAAAGCGAAAAAGAACGGCTTTGTGGTATTCGATGGAACGGAGCTTGACGTAAAAGAAGAGATGGCTCTGCACGAGGTAAACATCAAAACAGGCTCCATAGACGCGGGCATGGATTCAGACGCAAAGCTCGATATTACCGACGACAATCCGGACTCCGAAGCGATAGGCGACAATATGTCCGTACGCGCGGCGGTCGTAAACGTACAGGGGAGCGTAGGCGCAAACGCCACCATAGTGGCAAAAGAGGTAAACATAGGCGGGCAGACGCATAAAACGTCCAAGATTACCGCCGCCAAAGCCAAAATCAAAAACCACAAAGGGTATTTGGAAGGCGACGAGATAGAGATAGAGACGATAGAAGGCGGAGAGGTCGTCGCCAAGAAAGTCGTCGTAGGTACGGCCATCGGAGCTAAAATCAAGGCGGATGAATGCCACATAAAAGTGATGGGCTCCAATAACCTAATAGAGACGACCAGGCTCATAGAGATAGAGACACCACAAGGCGGCGAAAACAGGCTTGTCGTAGAGGCTGCCGCGAACGCCAGCGACATAAAGGCGCTAAACGAGATAGAAAATAGAATCTCAAAGCTTCAAAAATCGATCGACGAAAAGGATGCCATCGTAAAAAAAGAGATGCAGGAGATCGAGAGCCAGACAAAAAACGTCGCCGAGATAAAAGCAAAGATAGAAGAGGAGAAGAAGAAAAACTCTCCTTTGGCGAACGTGCTTATAGCCAAATTAAAACATTTCGCCACAAAAGTCGAGAATGTCAAAAAAACAGAACAGGAGCTGATAGAGGACAAAGAGAGCCTAAAGGCCGTTCTCGAAGAGGCGGATTTGCTCCAGTATAGGGTGCTTGACGCTAAAATCATGGCGCTCTCCGTTTGGCAGGGCTACAATACGGTATCGTTCAAGCTGCTGTTTCCGCCTAGAGAGTTTAACTATAAAATAATGGAAGGCGCTAATACGAAAGAGATAGTCCTTAAGAAAATATCCGACGTGGACTACGAAGTATTCGCTCTGTAAACGCTCTTTAGCCCTCTTTTGTTAAAATTTGCCTAAAACTGGACTGCTCAATGATAGCTATGCTTGAAGGCAAAATCGCCAAGAAGGAGCCGACGCTCGTTTGGCTCAAGGTGTACGGGGTTACTTACGAAGTCAATATATCGCTCAACTGCTATAACGAAATTAAGGCGCCGGAGGCGGAGCTTTTAATTACGCAAATCATCAGAGAGGACGCAAATCTACTATACGGCTTTGTGGACAAGAACGAAAAAAAGATGTTCGACAGCCTTATAAAAATAAGCGGCGTCGGTCCTAAGGCGGCTATGGCCGTCTGTTCTACTTTTGGACCTTCCAGTTTTGCGGATATAGTCTCAAGGGGCGATCTGGCGAATCTAAAAAGGGTTGTAGGGATAGGCCCGAAAACCGCAGGCAGAATACTCGTGGAGCTTGGCGGCTTTAGCATAGAAGACGCGAGTCCGAAAAGCAAGGCGTCGTCAGAGGCGATAATGGCGCTGGAGAGCCTCGGATTCAAAAAAGAAGAGATACTAAAAGCGATGCAGGGCATTGCGGCCGAAGATACCGGCGGCATAGTCAAAGAAGCGCTAAAAAAACTACAAAAAATTTAAGGATACGATTTTGAAAAAAGCTTTGGTTTTTGGCGGAAATAGCTATGAACACGAAATAAGCATCGTCAGCGCTATTGCGCTTAAAAAAGTAATAAAAAAAGAACTTGTTTTTATTTTTCTGGACGAGTCCGGCGAATTTTGGCTTATAGACTCTGCGAATATGAAGTCGACGTACTTTGCGAAAAAAGAGTACCTAAAGGCGAAAAAACTGTTTTTGGCAAAAGGCGGTTTCCACAAAAAAACGCTTTTCGGTTTTGAGCCTATCGGAAAAGTATGCGTAATAAATCTAGTTCACGGTGGCGACGGCGAGGACGGCAAGTTGGCCTCAATGTTTGATTTTTACGGCGTGCCGTTTGTCGGACCCAGAACGGAAGCCTCGGTGCTTAGTTTTAACAAGCTCTACACAAAAGCCCTCGCCGATATGTGCGGCGTAAAAGCCTTGGCGTATAGCCTTATCTCAAAAAAAACAAGGGAGTCTTCAAAGCCGGACGCGTATCCGGTCATCGTGAAGCCTTGCAGGCTTGGGAGCTCTATCGGTGTCAGCGTCGTAAAAAGCGAAAAAGAGCTTGACTATGCGCTCGACGTTGCGTTCGAGTTCGACGATGCGGTTATTATCGAGCCTTTTATCGAAAACGTAAGAGAGTTTAATGTGGCTGGCGCCAAAGTGAAAGGCGAGATGGTCTACTCAAACATAGAGGAGCCAAAAAAAGAGGGTTATCTGGATTTCGAGAAGAAATATCTGGATTTTTCAAGGACGCAGGAGGTTGAGGCCGCTGGTGTTGAAGAGCAGCTGGCGATAAAACTAAAAGAGTCGTTTTCCAAAATATATTCGTTTGGATTTGAGGGCGCGATTATTAGATGCGATTTCTTCGTGGTTGACGGCGAAGTTTATCTAAACGAGGTAAATCCTATACCGGGAAGCCTCGCCAACTATCTGTTCGGCGATTTCAACGCTGTGCTTGATGGCGTATCGCAATCCCTTCCAGCGCCTAGGCGGGTGAAGGTGGACTACAGGTATATAAACGAAATAAAAAGCGCAAAGGGCAAGCTGTAAGTGGCCGTAAAGCATATAGAGCTAGAGGGGAGAAGCTTCGATATAGCGTATGAGATCATAAATCCAGCTCTTGAGCGGCAAATCCTATTTTTGCACGGATGGGGCAGCAATAAAGAGGTTATGAAGGCGGCCTTTGCGGACAAATTCAAAGAGTTTTCGCTTGTTTTTGTGGATATGCCTGGATTTGGAAAAACGGCCAGCCCGTACGTGTTAAGGACATCCGACTACGCAAAGATCATGAATGAGTTTTTGCGCGCCTCCAATCTATCCGTATTCGCAATATTCGGGCACTCTTTCGGCGGCAAAGTAGCCGCTTTGATGGAGCCAAAACTGCTGTGCCTCTTAAGCTCGGCCGGAATAGTCGAAAAAAAGCCGTTCAAGGTAGGGGCGAAAATAAAGATATTCAAGTTTTTAAAAAAGATATTCGGCGACTCGATGTATCGGTTTTTTGCCACGAAGGATGCGGATGGAATGCCTAAAAATATGTATGAAACGCTAAAAAACGTCGTGGATGAGAATTTCGAGCAGGTTTTTGCGAATTTTAAAAACGAAGCGCTTATATTCTGGGGCGAAGACGACAAGGCCACATCTCTCGCCAGCGGGGAAAAAATAGCGTCACTTATTAAAAATTCTAATTTTTACAAATTTAGCGGAGATCACTACTTCTTCCTAAAAAACGGGGAAGAGATAAAGGATATCTTTATGCAAAAAATGGTTACATTATAAAATATATTGGAGCCGTAGCATAAATTTGTTGCATTTGTGACGCTTTTTAGCCACATCGTGTTTGCTACAATAAAATCATATTTCTCTCATAAGGAAGTTGGCACATTATGAACCAAAAGTTTACATCGATTTCTACCAAGGTATACATACCGCTGGTCGCCCTTCTCGTTCTGATAATAGCTATGACCATAGGACTCGGTCTAAAAAGCGTATCCGAGATAAAGGACGACATCTACGGACAAGTAAACAACAGAATAAATCTTTTTTACGACCAAGCATTGGCCGAGAAAGCGTCTGTCGGCGTATCCAACGCGATTACCCTTTCGTTTAACGACGCCATAAAAGAGTCTCTCGCTAGCGGGAAAAGAGAGCTTGCGATAGACGCCACAAAGGATATGTCGAAAAAATTTAAGGCGGATACTAAGTTTCAAAACATACAGATACATCTTCACGATAAAGATATAAAATCTTTCGTGCGCTCATGGAAGCCTGAGGAGTTCGGACAGGATCTAAGCTCGTTTAGGCATACGATTAAAGAGGTTCACGCAACTAAGAAAGCTTTTGCCGCGATAGAGGTGGGAGACAAGGGGCTCTCTATGAGAGGGCTTGCTCCGGTATACTCAAAAAGCGGCGACTTTGTAGGTACCGTAGAGTTTATACAAGCTTTTATAAGCGTTATCAAGGACGCCAAAAAAGATATTAAGGCTTCCACCCTGTTTTTGCTAAAAGACGAGTATAGCTCGACCGCAAAAGCATACAAGGATAATCCAAAATATAAAAACTTTCTTATAGCGCAAGACGTCGACACGATAGACAAAGAGCTTGTTTCAGAGCTGGCGGCCGTAGACGTTGCGGGTATGAAGGATTATGTCGTAGGCGACAAGTATTTCATAATATCAAAACCTCTAAAAGATTTTAAAGGCAGTATCGTAGGTTATCTAGTATGCGGCAAAGAGCTTTCGCAGGTGAACGCCGCCGTAAAGGCTGCTCAAACTACGGCGTTTACGCAAGTCGGGATAATGAGCGTTATAGGTATCGTGATGGTGCTTATTATCATGGGTATCATAGGCAAGGCGGTTAAGAAGCCTATCACCGAGCTCGAGATGCTGGCTCTCGACCTTGCAAGCGGCGATGGAGACCTGACAAAAAGACTTCCGGTTAATACGAACGACGAAATAGGCGTTACCGGAAACGCGATTAACGGTTTTATCGACAAAGTCCATAAAATAGTAACCGACGCGAAAAAATCGGCGAACGAAAACGCCGCAGTATCGAGCGAGCTTTCCTCTACGGCTATCAATATAGGCAAAAGAGCCGAAGACGAGATGAGGATAGTCAACGCTACAAGCCAAAAAGGCGAAGAGATGAAAGCCATGCTCTCTTCTTCGATTGCGGAAGCGTCGCAGACAAAAGAGGAGATAGGCAGGGCTAGGCAAAACCTGGAGCATGCGAGAGGCTCGATTGTAGCTCTCGTCGACAAGGTAGGCAAAAGCGCGCAGGCGGAGTCCGAGCTGGCCGATAGGCTAAATCAGCTAAGCCATGAAGCGGAGCAAGTGAAATCGGTGCTTACCGTTATCGCAGATATAGCGGATCAGACAAACCTCCTTGCGCTAAATGCGGCGATAGAGGCGGCTAGGGCCGGCGAGCACGGCAGGGGATTTGCGGTCGTTGCGGACGAAGTTAGAAAACTTGCAGAGAGAACCCAAAAAAGCCTGACGGAGATAAACGCCACTATTAATACGATTGTGCAATCCATCATCGAGGCGACGGAGCAGATGAACAGAAACTCCGAAGATATAGGCGAACTTACCAGGGTTTCCAGCGAAGTCGGCGAAAACATAAACAATACGGTGGCTATTATGTCCGGAGCTACGGGATGCGTAGAAAAAATGGCCGAAGATACTATCAAGATAGCAAAAGACACCGAAGAGATAGTAAAAAAAGTAGACGAAATCAATGAAATATCGTCGTCCAATACAAGAAGCGTTGAAGAGATAGCTTCCGCGGCGGAGCATCTCTACAAGCTGACGGAGGAGCTAAACGCTAAGCTTGGAGAGTTTAGAACCTAACAACTCCGTTAACGCCGCCTAGGGGTTCGAACCCCCTGAGCGCATTCATTATCGCGACGGCTTCAAACCCTGCGATATCCGCCGCTAAAATATCCGCTTCCTCCAGCAATCCGTCTCTAAGCAGCTTCTCCCTCATCGTCCCTTTGAGAAGAGGCGTTTTTGGCGTTATCCATACCCCGTCTCTAAACAGCGCTATGTTTGCTATAGAGGTGTCGGTCAAGAGACCGTTTTTTACTACGATTATGTCGTCTGCGTCGTCGGTTGACATAAGCAGCCTTGTTATCTCGCTTCTATCTAGGTACTTTTTGGAGTATTCTATATCCGCCTCTACCAGTTTTAATGTTTTTATCTCTTTTTTGACGTACGGCAGATATTCGACCGAAATGATATCCGCATCGTAAACGACTTTGCATCTATATGCGCTGTTCGATGGCGGAGACAAAAACGACAGATCGAATTTTGCGCCCGTCGAGCGCCACATTCTCTCTTTATGAAGCTCTATATTCCAGGCTTTTCCATGTTCGCATCTTATCGTCTCAAAAAGCAAGGTACACCTTTTTTATCATCTCTTCGTATTCGGACATAGGGTCGCTGTCTATAGTTATGCCGCCCCCGCTTTTATATACGAATCCGCGCTCGGTTTGTTCTATGTAGCGTATGGATACGGCGCTGCGTAGCGTTTTGCCGTCGAATTCGCCGAATATGCCGCAATAGTATCCGCGCTCATACTTTTCGACGGCGCTTAAAATCTCTACGCACTTTTTTTTTGGGGTTCCGGTAACGGAGCCGGCCGGCAAAAGAGAAAAGAGTATATCCCCTAGCTTGTTTAGATAATTATCCTCTAGCGACCCGGTAATCTTTGAGATGGTCTGGATAAGCTTCTTGCCGTCGGCTTCCACAAGGAGCGGGGATCTAAATTTTTCGACTTTTACGTTTGAGGCCACCATGGATATATCGTTTCGCAGCAAATCGACAACCATCGTGTGTTCGGCAAGCTCTTTGCCGTTATCCAGGAGCTTTTTTACGCTCTCGTCATTTTCGTAAGGCGCGGTTCCTTTCATCGGATACGTGCTTATGACACCATCTTCTATTGTTACGAACTCTTCTGGCGAATGAATTACGACGCTATCTTTTATTAGCAGTTTATACGGGGCGCAAGAGGCGTCAAATATATCTTCAAGCGTTCCGCTCAGTTCCACTTTTGTTTCGCATGTCATGTTGGCGAGATAGATATCCCCCATTTTGATATGCTCTTTTAACGTCTCTATTTTTTCCAGATACGTACTGTAGTCGATTGGATATTTGCCTATGATTTTCGGCGTTTTTGGTTTGTTACGAGGTTGCCGCCCCATCTCTATTTTGATCGAGTCCGGCATGGAGTTTTTTGGGTAAGCGAAACCACCGGTTTTGTCGTAGTTTATACAAAAAACGAACGGCGCTCCGAGGCGGCCGAGTTCGTTTATCTTATTTTGGAGCCGCATCTGTGATTAGTTTTTCTATGACGGCCATCCTGATGGCGACGCCGTTTCGTACCTGCTCTAGCACTTTGCATCTAGGATCGGATAGGACGCCGTCGGTTATGTCTATGTTTCTATGTATCGGACCGGGATGCATCACTATCAGATTCCTATCTCCTATCAGATCTTCGGTGATGCAAAAATCGGATGCGTAGTCCTTTAGGCTCGCATAGCTGACGGTTTCATGCCTTTCCGTCTGTGTCCTAAGGCTCATAACCACGTCCACTTCGTCTATGACCTCTCTTATGTCGTGCGTTTTTGCCAGAGACGTTTTTGGCATAAAGTGTGGAGGGGCCACCAGTATGACCTCCATTCCGAATCTAGAGAGCAGCTCTATGTTGGAGTTTGCGACGCGGGAGTTTTTGATGTCCCCGACTATCGCTATTTTTTTGCCGTCCAGCTTTTTTAGGTGGTTTTTTATCGTAAAAAGATCGAGCAAGGCTTGCGTAGGGTGGGCGTGCGCACCGTCTCCGCCGTTTACTATCGAGCATGAGACGTACTTTGAGAGTATTTGCGGAACGCCTGAGCTTTTATGCCTAACCACGATTACGCTAGGGCCCATTACGTCGAGGTTTGCGGCGGTATCGTAGAGCGTCTCGCCTTTGCTGGTGGAGCTTGTGCCGACATCGAGGTTTACTACGTCAAGGCCTAGCCTTTTTGCGGCGACCTCAAACGAGCTCCTAGTCCTGGTTGAGTTTTCGAAAAATATGTTGATGAGCAGTTTGTTCTGGTGTGTTTTGCACGGCTCTTTGTCGCCTAGGAACTTCTCGGCTCTTTTTAAAAGCTCCTCTATCTCTTTTTTATTAAAGTCTTCCGTCGTTAAAAGATGTCTCATGTTCTAGCTCTCACTTAAAAATCAGATGTAGCTCTTTTGCTTTTTCGAGTTTCTCCTCAAGGCTTTTCCACTCCTCGTTTTCGATGCAGGTTCGAAGTTCCGAGAGGTTTGCCTCAAATAGTCTTACCGATTCGAGCAGGTTTTGTTTGTTTTGCCTGAATATCTGCGTCCATAGATCAGGCCTGCTTTTTGCCAGCCTACTCATATCCCTAAAGCCGCCAGCAGCCATGGAGAGTATATCTTGCGGATTTTCTTTAGATAAAACGGTCGCCGCCAAAGAGTAGCTTATGATATGGGGTAGATGGCTGATGTAGGCCGCATGCGAATCATGCGTGGCGGAATCCATCTCTATAATCTTCATCCCCAGATCGGCAAATATTTTTTTTGCCGTGTCGGCTTGCAGTTTTCCGCTTTTTTCAAGGTCGCACAAGACCACCGTGGAGTTTTTATATAGCTCTTCTTTTGCGGCCGTAGGCCCGCTGTATTCCGTACCCGTCATCGGATGCGCGGCCACGAAATTCTCTCTTATCTCGCTTTTGACGGCGTTCGATATCTTCTCTTTGGTGCTTCCTAGGTCTATTACGGTCTGGGATGGGGTTGCCGGCGTAAACTCGGAGAGTATCTCGATGCATATATCTACCGGTGTCGCAAGTATTACGACATCTTTTGTAAGCGCGCCGCTTAAGGATACTATCTCGTCTATGAGGCCCAGCCGCATCGCCTTGTCCGCATGTTCGCTATTCAGGTCGTAGCCGCTTATTCTGTACGGCGCAGAGCTGTTTTTCAGACCCAGTCCAAGCGAGCCGCCCATAAGTCCGAGCCCTATGATAGATATTTCCATTTTTTTAAACCACGCTTTTGTTGTCACAATTTGGTCAAAATTATACCAAGCCCAAACTTTTTGGGTATTTTTGGCTCTTTTTGGACGCTGTTTCTGTCGGCTTTTTAAAACAAAAAAAGTTAAAATCTATGAAAATCCCTATACAACAACGCAAAAGGTTTTAAGTTGAAAAAAATCTCCGCCCTTATGAGTATAGCCGTAGCAGCAAGCTATGCTTTTACAATACAAGATATTAAATATGACGGCTTGTCCAGAATTTCCCCGATGATAGCGGAAGAGTTAAGCGGAGTACGCAAGGGTGAGGCATTCAACTACGACAAGGTCGGCAAATCTATACTAAATTTCTACTCTCAAGGTTATTTCGAAGATATCTGGGTGGAAGAAAAAGACGGCGTACTTATCTATCACTTCAAAGAAAAACCGGTAGTGGCGAAGATAGAGTTTGCCGGATATTCGGAGACGGAAGTAGATAAATTCATGAGCGATCTGGGCTTCAAAAAAGGCGATAGCTACGACGACGAAAAGATAGAGAAAAGCAAAAAATCGGTTATAAAACATATCGAGGCAGACGGCTACTTCAATACGGTGGTAGAGGTCGACAAAAAAGACCTGAACGACGGAGCCGTAGAGGTTACTTACGTAATCAACAAGGGCGAGAAGATATATATAGACAAGCTGACTACGGTCGGCAATAAGAAACTAAAACAGGGCAAAATACTGCATCAAGCGGCGAACCAAGAGCGCGAGTTTATGGGTTGGATGTGGGGCAGAAACGACGGCAAGCTGAAGCTGGAAGAATTGCCGTACGATTCCGCCAGAATCAAAGACGTATATATGCAAAACGGCTATCTAGACGCGACCGTCAGCGATGCGTTTTTGAAGGCGGACTTCAATACCTACACCGCTACGCTTGATTATAAGATAACGGAAGGCGAGCCTTATACGATATCGGATATCAAGATAGAGCAAAAAGAGAGCGTTATAGACGACAAGCTGCTGTATGAGGGGTTAAAGCTAAAAAAAGGCGAAGTGTTTAACGTAGAGAAGCTCAGAAAAGATATGGACGTAATCAAGAATAAGGTTGCGGACAAGGGATATGCGTTTACGAGGGTCACGCCAGATTTCATAAAAGACGAAAAGACGCATACGACCTCCGTAGTGTTCGTCGTCGAACCGGGCCAAAAAGTTTATATCAACAACGTATACATATCGGGCAACGCCAGAACGCTGGACAACGTAGTCAGACGCGAAGTTTTCTTGGCGCCGGGCGATCTTTATAGTTTGACGGATATGACGGATTCCAAAAACGCACTAAAAAGAACAGGCTATTTCGAGGATGTTACGATAGACGAAAAAAGAGTCTCCGCCGATAAAATGGATCTGCTCGTAAAAGTAAAAGAGGCTCCGACCGGAAATATTATGGTAGGCGGCGGCTACGGCACTTACGACGGACTAATCTTTAACGCCGGAATAAACGATAAAAACGTATTCGGAAGCGGACTTAGCCTTGGATTTAACGCCGAGCTTTCCGGAAAACAAAACAACTTTGACATATCGCTTACGAATCCGAGGCTTAGAGACGGCAAATACTCTCTTGGCGGAAATATATTCTCCAGAAAATATATCGCCTACGACTATACGGAAAAAAGTACTGGTGTCAGCGTAACGAGCGGCAGGCAGCTGACAAGATACCTGTCGGCCGGAGCGTCGTACCAGTATGCGACGATTAAATACTCGGAACTGTCGTCCAATATTACGAGACCTGAAGATTTTGATAGCACTACAAAATCATCGGTAACGCCGTTTTTAAGTTTTGACAATACCGACGACTACTATGTTCCAAGAAGAGGGATAACGGCCAGTACAAGCCTCGAGTATGCAGGGCTCGGAGGGAAAGAGAAATATGCGAAGAGCTTTTCAAGGGTAGGGTATTTCTATGGATTTGACGATTTGATAAACTACGATGCGATATTTAGGTATAAGGCCAGGTTGGGCTGGATATTCAATGACCAAAGAGTCGCAAGGGGTAGCAAGTTCTATATGGGCGGCCTCTCTTCCGTGAGGGGTTACCAGTCAAGCTCAATCGGCGCGAAAGACGCAAACAACTATCTACTGGGCGACACTAAGACGTTCTCGCACAGCTTCGAGCTTAGCATGCCTTTGATTGAAGCCGCAAAAATGCGCTACTCGTTCTTCTATGATTACGGTATGATAGGTACTTCAAGCCTAAATGACCAAACAAGGGCCGGCGCAGGCGTCGCGCTGGAGTGGTTCTCTCCGCTAGGGCCGATACAGATTATATACGCCAAGCCTCTAAACGAAAAAACAGGCGACAAAACTTCGAACATAGAGTTTACGATAGGTTCGAGGTTCTAACGAAAAAATGGAGCTCTTAAACGAGCTCCATCGTAAAGTTGAGGCCGCTTCCCTTTAGGAGCATCTTTAGTTTCTCTTCCGCAAGATATAGCTTTCTATCCGTTTTTATATGGATAGCCCCTCTCTCAAACAAAAACTCCATCTTCGCATTGCACTTATCTATGGATAGCGCCTCCGCTATCGAGAGTATCGTGGAGAGCCACTTGATGCACTCCTCTTTGTTTTTGAGCATACCGTAGAATTCATCATCGTCTAGACCGCTGAACCTTTTGCCGTGATATTTGACTATGGAAGCGACTATAAGCTTCTCCATATGGGTGAAGCCGTAGTCCAGGTTGTTGAGTATCAAATAGTGGCTGTGATATCTGTGGCTATAGAAGTTTAGATATGTTCCTATGTTCAGAAGCTTCGCCCCGGCGTCCAAAAAGAAAAGTTCTTTGTCGTCCATTTTATGGGCGCTCTTTAAGGCGGCGAACAGCTGCTTGGATAGTTTGCATATCTGCTTCGTCCCCTCGTCGTTTATTACGAACCTGTCAAGCAGGCTCCTGAGGCTTGGGCTGAAGTTTTTAGGAAATTTGTTGTTTTGATTTTGCAGTATGTCGGACAAGAATACGCCTTCTCTGACGCCGACGCCGCTGGCCACCATCTTTTCGGCCCCTACCGTATCGATGACGGATTTGATAATTAAAGCGCCCTCCCTGATGACGTCGTATCTTTCCGGCTTTATTTTGAAGTTTTTCAGTTTTTGTATTTTGGAGCCTATGAGCTTATCAAGAAAGTCGGCTTTATCGGCCAGCGTAAACTCGAAGCCATGCAGGGTGTCGACCGGGTATTCTTGCATGCTCATAATCGCATTCGCAAGCGCCCTGTTGGTGCCGCCTATGCCTATAATCGTTTTGGTTTTAAACTCGGGCGGGATTTTCGAGAGCTCGTTTTGGACAAACCTGACGGCTTCGTCGTGCGGGAGATTTTTGTCAAAAACCAACTCTTTTAGCCTGACCGTGCCGAGATTTAGAGAGATTAGGCCTTCCACTTTGCCGTTTTTTATGAGCGCGAGCTCCGTCGATCCGCCGCCTATATCTACCGTAACCGCATCATCTATTTTTAGCATATTGACCGCCGCCACGGCGCCGTAGTGGGCTTCTTTCGGGCCGTCTATGACTTTGATCGCGAGACCTATTTTGTCTTTTACGGCTCTTAGAAAATCGGCCCTATTTGGCGCATCCCTGACGGCGGAAGTTGCGACGCATAGTATTTTTCTTGCTTTGTAGCTCTTTGCTATAGACAAAAACCCTTCTAGGGCGTTAAGCGCTCTATCTACCGCATCCGGTTGCAAATTGCCGCCGTTTTCATAGGCGCCTTCTGATATTCTGACTTTTGATTTTATTTCTTTGAGGAGGTGAAACCCAAACCTGCTGGTGCGTTCGAAGACGACCATTCTGGCAGAGTTTGAGCCGATGTCGATAACGGCGGTTATTCGAGCCATGCCGTTAGTTTTTGTTTTGGAGCTGTTTAAATTTAAACTTCAATTCTTCAAGTGTTTCTTGCGTATCAGGGTCTAGTTTGATACAGTCTACCGGACATACGGCGACGCAAGCCGGTTCATCATAGTGGCCTACGCACTCCGTGCATCTGTCGGCATCTATTACATAAATAGGATCACCTTCGGAAATAGCCCCGTTAGGACACTCGTCTACGCACGCATCGCATGCGATGCACTCGTCTGTTATCAGTAAAGCCATACTAAAACTCGCTTATATTGTATTCCGGGCGAAGTTATACAAAATCAAAACTTAATCTTTTTTGATTTTATTGATCGCATGCAGGTTTTGGATAGCAAAACCTGTAACCTCTCCTTCTGACCGTCTCGATAGTCGAGATTTCAAGAGGTTTATCCATTTTTTGTCTGATTTGGTTGATTGCGACTTCGATTACGTTTGGGGTAACGAGTTCCGGCTCTTCCCAAATCGCATCCAGAAGCTGCTCTTTGGAGACTATCTGATCCCTGTGTCTGGCAAGATGCGTCAGGACTTCGAAAGGTTTGCCTTTTAGCTCTATCTCCACGCCTTTGAATGTAATCTTCTCTTCATCCGGGTCTATTACGAGATCTTCGATTTCTATTATGCTTGTTCCGCCAAATCTTAGCCTTGCCTCTATCCTGGCTACCAACACATCAAAGTCAAACGGTTTTCTGATATAGTCGTCGGCGCCGGCTCTAAGCCCTTCTATTTCGTCTTCTTTTTCCATTTTCGATGATAGGAGTATCACCGCGGTTCTATTTGATTTTTTCTTTATGCTCTCTATTAGTTCTTTTACGTCGCCGTCCGGCATTAGCCAATTTACTATTATAAGATCGTAGTTTCTGATGCTGATGAAATACATCGCATCTTTGATGCTCTCGGCATCGTCTGTCTGATAACCTAGTTCGCTAAGACCTTCAGTTACCGTTTTGTTTAACGCGGTTTCGTTTTCAACCACCAAAATTCTCATTTACGTTAGCCCTTAAAAATTTTTGGTGGATTATAGCAGAAATTTTAAACTTTTTTAAGGTTAGCTGAAATTTTTTTCAAAAATTATTCCGACTTTCGCGTCGCTTCTAATTTCAGGCTTTACTATTTTTAGCTCTATGCTTTCGATTTGTGGATTTTTTGCTTTTAATGTTTCGCAGACGCATACGGCGGCCTCTTCCAAAAGCCTAAATTTTTTCAGCTGCATCTCTTTTTTTATCTCTCGGCAGATTTTCATATAATCCAGAAAACCGCCCTTTGTATGCTCGTAAGCTACCTTTGCGGATACTATTACCGTCTGCTCGTTTGTGCGCTCCTCCTTCATGATTCCTATAATCGTCTTAAAAGAGAGATCCTCGATTAGAAGCTGCATCATATTACTTTTGACTCCTCGCCGCTAATAAGTCTTAAAATATTAGGTATATGTTTGTATACCACTATTATAGCTATGATGGCAAGAGGGGAGATGCTGCCGGCGTCGAAAGCCTTTGGAAGCGGAGAGAAGTAAGCCGCTATTAGGCCGACAAGCCCAATCAGCGACGAAACCGACGAGATTTTAAGCGTTTTGGCCGATACGAACCAGCATATTACCGCAATGATCGCATGAAGCGGCAACAAAAAAGCGACGGCGCCTATGGCGGTGGCGACCCCTTTGCCGCCCTCGAAGCCTAGATACGGGCTAAAGCAGTGTCCGAGTACCGCGAGCACGCCCATAGTCCAAAGTACGGATACGTCAAGTTTGAATATAAAAGCGGCTACCGCAAGAGGCACGAGAGCTTTTAGCGCATCAGCCGCCAGCGTCATCGCTCCGAGTTTTTTTGCTAGGGCTGGATCCTTTTCTTTTACTACTCTAAGCACGTTTGTGGCGCCTATGCTTTTGCTGCCGGCATCTCTGATATTCACTCCGGCCATGGTCTTTGCAAAAACATATCCGAACGGAATGCCGCCGATCAGGTAGGCCGCAAGGTAAAAAATAACGTTTATATTGGTAAGTGCTTCTAGTAGTCCGCCCATTTCATCTCTTTTTGTAACTTATTTTAAAGAGGCAAGATTAGCACCATTTTTGTTACAACATCTTTAAGCAAGGGGTAAATACAATCCACTTAAAAGTTTTTTAAAATCGTGGAAACAATGGATAAGAAAGCAGAAATTTTAAAATTAAAAGAAGAGTTAGGCGTGCTTCTGGCCGCGCACTATTATCAAAGAGACGAGGTGTTCGAAATCGCCGATATAACCGGCGATAGTCTGGAGCTGGCCAGAAAGTGCAGGGATTCGGACAAAAAGATAGTCGTATTCTGCGGCGTCGGCTTTATGGGGCAAAGCGTAAAAATATTGGCTCCTGAAAAAAAAGTGTATATGCCGCGCATTGCGTGTTGTTCTATGGCCAGGATGATAGATAGCCAGTATTTCGACGATGCGGTGGCAAAAATGGAGGCCGCCGGCATTAAAAAAGAAGATATTTTTCCACTTACGTACATCAATTCAAACGCCGACGTGAAGGCGAAAGTCGCGGAGATGGGCGGCGTAGTATGCACCAGTTCGAGCGCCCAGACTATTATCGGCCATGCGATGAAGAGCGGTAAGAAAATACTTTTTGTGCCGGACAGATGCCTTGGGGTCAATACGGCAAACCAGATGGGTCTAAAATCGTGCGTTATAGGCGACGGCTCCGATATGAAAGAGTGCGACGTTATCTGCTATGACGGTTTTTGCTCGATTCACCAGCTATTTTCCGTCGACGATATAGAGTTTTATAGGGCGAAATATCCGGGAATTCTGATAGCAGTGCATCCGGAATGCGACCCTTCCGTGGTCGCAAAAGCTGATTTTGTCGGTTCCACTTCGCAGATACTTAAATATGTAAAGGAGCTGGATCCTGAACAAAAAGTAGCCGTAGGAACCGAGTTTAACCTTGTAAATAGGCTTCGGGACAAAAATACGTACGTGCTCTCATCCACGAAGCCGGAGTGCCCTACGATGAACGAGACGACCCTCGACGACGTTTTGGAGCTTCTGAGGGCCATAAAAAACGGCGAGGCGTACAATGAAATAACGCTTGACGAAGATATCAGGCTAAAGGCGAAAGCGAGCCTTGATAAGATGCTGGAAATAACGCAGTGACAAAAGAGGAGTTCGTAAAAAACGCGCTTTTTGAAGACGTCGGCAGGGGCGATTTGTTTGAGCGGACGATAAAAAAGGCGCCTTATAGCGCATATATCGTATCAAAGGAGAACGGCATATTCGCCGGCGCGGAGTATGCCCAGGCTCTGCTCTCCATGTTTGAGGTGGAATATATTTTTTTGGCCGCCGACGGAGATGGTATAGCCGGAGGGCAAAAGCTTTTGAGGCTCAAAGGCGCGAATACCGATGTGCTGAAAATAGAGCGCACGCTTTTGAATATGTTGCAGCACGCAAGCGGAATAGCGACGAAGGCAAGCGGCTTTGCCGCGCTTGGAGAGAAGTACGGGGTGGCGGTGCTTGACACCAGAAAGACGAGGCCCGGTCTCAGGGTCTTTGAAAAAGACGCTACGAGGGCCGGCGGCGTTACAAACCATCGGTTCGGACTCGACGACGCCCTGATGATAAAAGATACGCACCTAAAAGCGATAGGCGATCTGGCGTCTTATATAAAAGAGGCTAGAAGGAAAATACCCTTTACGGCCAAAATAGAGATCGAGTGCGAAGACGTCGAAGCCGCGAAGGTGGCGATTTGTCTCGGAGCGGACATAGTTATGTGCGATAATATGTCGCCAGCCGAAGTGGCCGAGGTTTGCGAGTTTAGAAACAAAAGCGGCAAAAGCGTCCTGCTGGAGTGCAGCGGAAATATAGACGAAAATAGTTTCGCCGATTTTGCCAAAGCCGGAGTGGACGCGATAAGCATAGGCGCCTCGATACACCAGGCTACTTGGCTGGATTTTTCTATGAAAGGAGAAAGCTGATGAAACTCTTATTTGTTAGACACGCCCTAGCTCTTAGCAGGGTAAGTTGGCTCAGGGACGATATGGAGAGGCCGTTGAGCGACAAAGGCATCATAAATGCCAAAAAATTCTTTAAAGAGCTATCTAAGATATACGACACGCCTGATGTTATATTCTGCTCTGACGCAGTTAGGGCCAAAGAGACCGCACATATTTTCGCAAAAAGCTTCAAGGGGAGTAGGCTGCTGCAAACTTCGCTTTTAAATCCGGGAGCGTCGTTTGATGATTTCAAAAAGCTGTTCGAGGAGCAGCAATACGAATCGGCCGCAATAGTTGGGCACGAGCCTGATTTGTCGCAGATTATCGGCGCCATAGTGGCTCCTGGCGGGCAGTTTTCGCTTGAGTTCAAAAAGTCTGGCGTCGTCGAAGTCGAAATGGACGAAGAGTTCAGGGGTGTTTTAAAAGCCGTAATCCCTCCTAAACTGTTTAGCTAAAGAAGTGGTCGTTGGCAGAAGAAGCTGAAAAGACGGAAGAACCCACCGGTAAGCGTATAGAAGACGCCAGAAAAGACGGTAATGTCCCGAAAAGTATGGATGTTGCCGCATGGGTAGGCATGCTCGTTGCTATCCCGACCATTGTTTTTCTCTTCGGTTTTGCGGCGGAAAACGTCCAAAAGCTGTATGTCTACTACATGTCCCTTTTTGGAAGGGCGCTGAGTAGGGAGATGGTGCTTGAAATAGCCATAGTGACCATGAAATACATCGCTTTGGCTATTTTGCCTATCATTTTGCCGATTATGCTGGCCGGAATTATAGGCAATGTAGCCCAGTTTGGATTCAATATAACCACAAAACCGCTAATCCCGGATATAAGCAAAATCAACCCGATAGCCGGGCTAAAGAATCTGATATCGATACGAAAGATAGTCGAAGGGCTTAAGATGACCCTGAAGAGTTTGACGGCGTTTGGCATAGGGTACTACTATTTTTTGGGCTACATCAAAGAGCTTCCAACCGTCTCACTGTTTAGTCTCGGCGACCAGATAGCGTGGCTCGTGCAAAAAGCGATACAGATATCCCTTATTATGCTCGGCGTGTTTTTTGTCTTTGCCGCGATAGACCTTTTCTGGACAAGGTACCAGTATTTCAAGAACCTTAAGATGACGAAGCAAGAGGTAAAAGACGAGTTTAAGAATATGGAGGGGAACCCGGAGATCAAGGGTAAGATTCGCCAGCTTCAATTTCAGATGTTTAAAAAACGTATGATGTCCGCCGTCCCTAGCGCCAGCGTCGTCGTCACAAACCCTACCCACTATGCGGTCGCGCTAAAATACAAGCCCGAAGAGGATAGGGCGCCAAAAGTTGTTGCGAGCGGCGTAGACAATCTGGCGCTTAAAATAAAAGAGATAGCACTCGAGCACAACATCCCGATAGTGGAAAACCCGCCGCTGGCCAGGGAGCTTTATGCAAAAGTAAAGCCTGAAGAGCCTATACCCGATACGCTGTATCAAGCCGTCGCGGAAGTGCTCGTGTACGTTATGAAACTAAACTCCAAAAAAGGCCTCCCGTAAGTAGCTCTCTGGTAAAATCGTCGTTAAAATTACGAGGTTCGGGTAGTTGCAGAAAGCCTTTAATCTAATAAAAAACTCTTCGCATATAGTTTTTGCCTCCCATATCAATCCGGATGCGGATACGCTAGGTTCCGCGCTTGGCTTGATGCATGCCATGGGCGGAATGGAGAAAAGGCTGACGGTCTACAATCAAGGCGAGCTTCCAAAAACTCTCGATTTTATGCCGGGTTTCGAACTTATAACGGATATTTTTCCAAAAGACGCGGACCTCGTTGTGGCTCTTGACTGCGGCGACATCAAAAGACTCGGACTCGGTGCGGGAGAGTATAAGGTGGTCAATATAGACCACCACGCCTCAAATCCGCTTTACGGCGACGAAAACATAGTTATGCCGGAGGCTGCAAGTGCGGCCAGCGTAGCGCTCGATTTTTTGAGATATTGCAAAATAAAGCCAAATCCAGAGTCCGCTACCTGTCTTTACGCGGCCCTGGCAAGCGATACCGGTTTTTTCAAATACGAATCCACCAACGAAAAAGCTTTTTTGGACGCCGCTTATCTGTGCGAATGCGGAGCGAAGGCGGACGAGGTCGCTAGATCGATGACCCAGAGGGAGCCCCTTTCAAAAATAAAGCTGCTATCAAAAATCCTCGCTACGCTTGAGCTTATGGCCGACGGGAAAATGGCCTATGTTTTGCTTACGAGACGAATGATAGAGGAGAGCGGCGCGAGACAAGACGAGGCGGATGGCGCCGTAGAGATGGCCAGAAGCATAGAGGGCGTCGAGGCAAGCCTATTTTTGAGGGAGCTTGACGATGGATATATAAGAGGCTCGCTCAGAAGCAAGAGCTATATCGACGTAAACAAATTAGCGGCGCTATTTGGCGGCGGCGGACATATTCGCGCGGCCGGATTTACGATAAAAAACGAACTTTTGTTCGCTGACGCCGCAAAGAAGATCGCGGATACTATAGAGACTCATATTTTAAAGGGATAAGTGGATGAGAAGACGACAGAGCGAGCTTGTTTGGATAGGCTCTATTTTTGCGGCGATAGTCGGCATTATTTTATTCGTGCTATTTTCGCCGTATTTTGAGAGAGAGGCTCCGACTACCGATCTTAAAGGGCCGATATATTGGAACTTCAAGACTCCTTTAAAATTAAAAATATCAGATAACCGTGCGCTTGGGAAGTATAAGGTCGAGGTCGAAGAGAAAGGCAAGAAGACTATTTTGGCGGAGGGCGTCGCCGCCGACGGGCAAAAGGAGCTAAACCTTACGGTCACCTACCCGAAAAACGCTTTTTTGCCGACGAGCTCCGATGCCAGAATAACGGTAGAAGCGAGCGATAGGAGCCTGTGGAAGTTTTTTGGTCCGAACAGGCTGGAGGCTAAAGTGCAGGTGGTGTGCGACATCACTCCTCCTACGGCGTCGGTCATCTCGAGCTCTTACGGCATAGCAAAGGGCGGAAGCGCCGCTGTAGTATTCGAGGCGAGAGACGAAAATCTTAAAAGCGCGGTTATAAGAACCGCCGCCGGCAGGGTTTTTAAGGCGCAACCGTTTGTAAAAAAAGGATTTTATATAGCCCTCATAGCGTGGGAGTTAAAAGACGATAACTTTTCTGCTTCCGTCGTGGCTACCGACCTGGCCGGGAACGAAACCGTCGTGCCGGTAGGGTTTTTCCAAAAAAGCGTAGTTTATAAAGAGACGAAACTTGTGCTAAAAGACGATTTTCTAAACCAGAAAATAGTCGAGCTCTCTTCGCCTATGCAGGCCACGCAAAAAACGACTCCGCTCGATAGATTCCTATTCGTCAACAACACGCTAAGGGCGGAAAATGAGAAGCTTATCGCAAAGGTAACGACGAGAGTAGGGGATAATATGGTGGACGGGTTTTTTACACAGCCGTTTTTGCCTATTACAAATGCGTCCGTCGTAGGAAGCTTCGGCGATCATAGAAGCTACTATATGGGCAATGACGTCATCAGCGAATCCTATCATAAGGGAGTGGATTTTGCGAGCGTCAAAGAGGCTACGATATACGCGCCAAACAACGGCGTCGTGATATTTAACGGTCCAAACGGAATATACGGGAACATGTCGATACTATATCACGGACTCGGGCTGTTTACGTTGTATGCCCACTGCAGCTCTTTCCTTGCAAAAGAGGGCGACCTTGTAAACAAAAACCAGCCTATAGCTAAAACGGGCATGAGCGGTCTCGCTTTTGGGGATCATCTGCATTACGGCGTTTTAATACAGGGGGTTGAGGTGCGTCCTCTCGAGTGGTTTGACGCCAACTGGATAAAACTCAACATAACGAAGGTCATAGACGAGGCCAAAACAGTGATTGCGAGTAGAAAATAAAATGAAAGCAAAGCAAAAAAGCATCAGGATTTTTGAAATAGAGTGCGAGGATATTTCCGAATTCGAGGCGTACCTGAACAAAAACTGCGTACTTCTGAACGGATTTTTGCTGCTTTTGAAAGGCGACGCCAAAGGCGCGTTCGCCAAGGAGTGCAAAAAGAGAGGTCTTTGCTACGCTCAGCTTGGAGAGTGCGACGAGGGTGCGCTGCTCGTAAAAAAAGAGGTTCCGCAATCTTTGGCCGCATACGACGGCGTGAAAGAGGAGCAGCCCGTAAAAGCCCAGGAGGCGCAGGCGGAGGTTAAGCCTGCGGAGCAGGTCGAACCTGCCAAGAAAACAGCTTCCAAACAACAGGCGTCCTTGCCGATAGAACCAAAAACGGAGCCTAAAACGGAAATCAAATCGGAACCGCCGAAGCCTGCCGAGCAAAAAGCGCAGCCTCCTAAAACGGTGGTCGTTACAAAAAACCTCAGGAGCGGAGAGGCGATAGAGACCGATTCCGATGTTACGGTCGTAGGCAGAATCAATAGCGGGGCGAAGGTAAAAACAAGCGCAAACGCGACGATACTAGAGGCTGTGGACGGCGACGTAGAGGTCTGGGGCGATTATCTGATGATAAGGACGATAAATAAGGGCACCGTGACTTTCCGCGGAGAACAGATAAAAAAAGAGTCCCTGAACGGAAAAATGAAGCTTGTCACCTTCGACGGTAAGCTCTCTATGAAGGATATTTAGTGAAACAAACTACGATTGCGAAACAAGTCGAGCTTTCCGGAATAGGGCTGCATAAGGCCGTAGTGGTAAGACTAAGATTGGAGCCGCTTGACGCCGGAAGCGGGATAGTCTTTTACCGAGAGGATCAGGCAAAAACGATAGAGCTAAAGCCGCAAAACGTAGTCGATACAAAGATGGCCACGGTAATAGGCAAGGACGGAGTGGTAATCTCTACGATAGAACATCTTATGTCTGCGATATCGGCAAGCGGCATAGACAACCTAAGAATAGTGATAGATAACGACGAAGTGCCGATAATGGAAGGCTCATCCGCCGCATTTTGCATGCTTTTGGAGGAGGCCGGGACAAAGGAGCTTGACGCCGCAAAAAAAGTACTGGTCGTAAAAAAAGCCGTAGAGGTAAGGGAGGGCGATAAGTTTGTAAGGCTATCGCCGGCGGACGAATGCAGATACAGCTATGAGATAAAGTTCGACCATCCGATGATACAAGTGCAAAGATATGATTTTGTGTTTACAAGGGAAAACTTCAAAAACGAGATAGGAAGAGCTAGGACTTTCGGGTTCTTAAAAGAGGTGCAGTATCTACGTTCGATAGGCCTGGCAAAAGGCGGAAGCCTTGAAAACGCGATAGTGTTGGATGATCTGAAGATACTAAATCCGGAAGGGCTGAGGTTTGACGACGAGTTCGTGCGCCATAAGGTATTGGACGCGATCGGAGATATGACGCTTTTGGGCATGCCGTTTATAGGGCATTACGAGGCTAGCGCTGGAAGCCACAAGTTAAACCATCTGCTTACAAAAAAGCTTTTGGAAAGCGCCGAGAACTATGAGATAGTAGAGCTGCATATAGAAAAAGAGGGCGAGAAAGAGGCCGCCCTGGAGAGTGTCCGCTCTTGATTAGATTTTTGTTTTTGACAGTATCCTCCCCATTTGTTTTGGGGGTTTATGAGGGTGATGTCCTAATAAAAAAGATTGAAAAAGATGGGAAGGCCAGCGACGTTTTGCCGATAATCATAGACGAGGCTCTAAAAGAGTTCGCGCCAGATGAGATATACTACACTAACGGGCCCGGCAACCATATGTCGTTAAAAATCGCCTACGTCTGCCTAAAGGCTCTGTCGATCATAAAAAAAATACCTTTTTACGGCGTCTCCCCGTTTGTGTTCAACGGCTCGTCTCCGATAAGGGCTTTTGGAAACAGTTACTTTGTGTCTGAAGCTGGTAAAATAACGGTAAAAGTTTTTGAAGAGGCTCCGGCCGTGCTTCTTCCGGTTTTGGAGAAGAGTTTCGAGTTTGGCGAAATGAAAGGTTCGAGCGAGCCTCTGTTTTTGCTTCCGGCAGTTTAAAAAAGGATATAGATTTGTTTTTTTCGGTTCCCGCAACAAGCGCAAATATGGGTCCGGGGTTTGACACTCTCGGCGTAGCCCTCTCTTTAAGAAACGAAGTGGACGTCAAGCGTTCAAAGTTTTTCAGCGTCTCCATCAGGGGCGAAGGAAAAAACAGCGCCAGAATGAAAAGCGGAAATATTTTCGTCAGCATTTTCAATGAACAGTACAAAAACATTACCGGTAAAAAAGAGAGCTTTAGGTTTGAATTTGCGAACAATATCCCAATCTCAAGAGGCCTCGGCAGCTCTTCCGCCACGATAATATCGGCTGTTAAGGCCGCGTATGAGATGGCCGGCGTTGAGATTTCGAAGGAGAAGGTGCTAAACATAGCCCTGACGTACGAGCCGCACCCCGACAACATAACGCCTGCCGTATTCGGCGGATTTAACGTAGCGGTGGTGGAAAACTCCAGGGTTTTTAGTATAAAAAAAGATATGCCGAGCACCCTAAAAGCGGTTATCGTAATCCCGAACGTACATATGTCGACAAACCACTCAAGAGGCACGCTTCCAAAAAGATATAGCAAAGAAGAGGCGATATTCAACCTCTCCAGATCATCCTTGATGTCGGCGCTGCTTTTTGCCGGCAACTACGATATGCTCCGCGTCGCTTCAAAAGATAAGTTCCATCAGGAGATTAGGATGAAGAATCTACCTGAGCTATTCGAGGTTCAGCGGTTGGCGCTCGAGAACGGCGCGCTTATGAGTACGCTATCCGGCAGCGGCTCCTCGTTTTTTAATATGGTGTATGCCGACGATGCCGAAAGAGTAAAAAGAGTGTTAGAAAACGCTTTTGGATTTTTCAGGGTCGAAATAATGAGTTTTGACAACGACGGGCTTATCTGTCAAAAAAGCTAAAATAGCCTAAAAAGAAAAACTTTGGTAGAATTCGCTCAAAATAAAACTGACAAACATCGGCCCGTCAGAATGTGTATCGTTTGCAGAAAGCGCTTTTTGCAGACCGAACTGAAGAGATTGCAGTATATAGACGGGAAGTTAACGAAGTTCACGAAGTCGGGTAGAAGTTTTTATTTGTGTACGGAGTGTTTGGATTCAAAACAGCTAACAAAAAGATTATCTTCGTTTTTAAAAATTCCAAAAACAGATGCTGAGACGATTTGCGCAAAACTAAAGGAGAGCGATTTTTGATGGACAATA